>JBGMOD010000159.1:0-57321 GCA_041424235.1 Hyphomicrobiales bacterium | reverse complement strand
AGAACGGCATCATCTTCGGCGGCGCCAGCCAGATCAATGTCGGCTCGCTGATCGCCTCCACCGCGGGCATCACCGATGCCCAGTTCCTCGCCAACGGCATCTACAGCGCGCAAAGCGGCAACAGCTACCTGCCGAGCTTCACCGGGGCCGGCGGCAAGATCATTGTCGAGAGCGGTGCGCTGATCACGACGAATGCGCCGGCCTCGGTGACCACCGGCGGCGGCTTCGTAGCGCTGCTCGGCACCGAAGTGGACAATGCAAGCGCCATCATCACACCGAAGGGGCAGGCGATGCTGGCGGCCGGTGACGATTTCATTTTGCGCCCTGGCTACAGTACCACCGCGAACCAGTATTCCACCACCGCCGGCAACGAACTGGCGCCGGTGCTCCATGCCGGCAGCACCAGCGGCACGGTCGGCAATACAGGGATCATCTTCGCTCAGCAGGGCGACATCACGCTGGCGGGCCACGCCATTACCCAGGACGGCGTCCTGGTGTCGACCACCTCGGTCAACCAGCGCGGTACCATTCATCTGTTGAACGCGGCGAACGACGCCACCGGCAGCGTGACATTGACCGACAACGGCATCAGCCTGATCCTGCCGGAACTCGCCTCCGCCGATACCGCGCTGAACTCGCAACGCGATGGGCTGATCGCGGCCTCCGGCGTCAATACGCGCGCGGTCGGTCAGTTCAACAATCTCTCCACGCTCGTCGATCGCAAGGACCAGTCCCGGGTGGAGATCGTCACCGGCGGTTTGGTCGATTTCCAGACCGGTTCGCTGACCATGGCCCAGGGGGGGCAGGTCGCGGTCAGTGCGGGCAAGCGGGTGTTTGCCGAGAGCGGATCTACCATCGACGTTTCCGGCACCACCGGCACGGTGCTGGCGGCAAGCAGCAACAGCATCAAGGTCAACGTCCAGGGCAACGAACTGCGCGACTCGCCGCAGAACCGCGACGGCGGCGCACTACTCAACGCCAACGTCTGGATCGACGCGCGCGGCCTGATCCTGGTGCCGGCCGGCACCGGCGGTTATTCGAGCGATCGCTATTATACGGCGGGCGGCCTGCTGGAAGTCTCCGGTTATCTCAACAATACCGGCCACACCATCGGCGAGTGGACCGCGGTCGGCGGCACCGTCACGCTGTCGGCACCTGAAGTGGTGGCGCAGCAGGGCTCGATATTCAACATCTCCGGCGGCGCGGTGCAATATCGGGGCGGCTATGTGCCGCAGACCTATGTACTCGGCAGCGACGGACGCATCTACAACATCAATAATGCGCCCGCCAACCTGACCTATTCGGCGGTGGCGAACGGATTCGTGGTCCAACACAAGCAGGGCGGCAAGGTCATCGCCGATCTTACCCAGGTCTATCTCAGTCCGTTCGGCAGGGGCCCGGTGCGCTGGCAGGATGGCTACACCCAGGGCCGCGATGCGGGGCAGCTCATCCTGTCGACGCCGACCTCGATCTTCGGGGGTAGCATCCTCGCCGACGTGATCGATGGCGAGCGCCAGATCGCGGCGCGCCCATCCGGTGTCACCGATGGTTACAAGGTGACGCAAAACACCGCACCGCTGGCCGGCATGCTGTCGCTCGGCCAGTACAATAGCTACGGCCTGAGCGGGGCCTATGCCACCGACGTGATTTTCGGCGCGGTCGTGCCGGTCACGGCCGGCGTGAGTGTGTCGGACGCGGTGCCGACGGATCGCGTCGGCACCGCCTGGTTCGACGCACCGACGTTGAGCAGTTTCGGTCTCGGCGGACTGAAGGTGGCGACCGGCGGCGGCATCGCTATCGATGCACCGCTGACCTTCGCGCCGGGTGCGCAGGTCAGCCTCACTGCACCCACCGTCGCCGTCAATGCCGGCATCACCGCCCACGGCGGCAGCGTCATCATCAGCAACATTCTCAAGGCGGCGACCGGCACCACCGTCCTGACGACGCCGGATGGCGGCGCACAACTGACGCTGGCGGCGGGGGCAACCATCGACGTCAGCGGCTTGTGGGTGAACGCGCTGACGAATCCCAACAGCATGTCGGGACTTGCCTTCCTCAATGGCGGTAATGTTACATTCGACTCGACTCAGAACTTGACGCTGGCCGGGGGCAGCGTGATCGACGTGTCATCGGGGGGCGCGATCCTTGCGAGCGGCAAGACGCAAGGCGGCAAGGGTGGCAATGTCACGATCATTGCGGGTCATGCACAACAGAGCGCCGGAGCGGCAGGTGACGGCACTCTTGTTCTGAATGGCACCATCAGAGCCTATGGCGTCAACGGCGGCGGCGCGCTGACGGTCTCCTCGCCCGGCAACATTCTGATCGGCGACAATGCCGAGCTGGCGGGCGGCGTGCTGGCGGCTGGAACGCCGGCGCTGGTTGCGGTGACACTGAAGCAGTCGCTGACCGTTCCGGCCGGGCAGCCGCTGCCTGCGTCGTTGACGCTGACGTTCACTACGGTCACCTTCGGCGTCCCCACGCCCGTCGACATCAAGGTGAGTGGCGACACCTGGACGCGCGGGCCGACCGGCGCGGACTGGGTGAATCTGCCTCAGGGGATCATGCTGCAGGACGTCAACGGGAACTACTACTCGCAAGGGCAGACCCTCCCCGCCGGCACCATCATCAACTTCTTCAACGGTACCAACCTTCCCAAGGGGACCATCATTCCGGTTGGTGTGTTTCCGAACGGCCTCCCGATCAATCCATATCAGGTCACCTATGCGCCGGGGTCGGTTCTGGCCACGGCCGTGACCTATCCGAGCGGCTACACGCTTCCGGCCGGCACGGTGCTGCCGGTGACCGTGGCGGTCGCACCTGCGCCGGCGCTTAATCCATCATTCTTCGCCGCCGGGTTCTCCAATTACGATATCAATGGCGGGCGGGGTGTTCTGGTTGCGACCAACACCGCGCTTGCGCCCACTATGCCGGTCTATCGGTTCACCGCGGACAGCTACGCGGCGCCCACCGGCAGCGATCCGGCCTCGGCGATGTCGGTGTGGACGCCGCCGCTGTTCATCGAGAACCCGGCGAGCGCCACGCTGACCCAGCGCGGCGGCGCAAGCGTGACGCTGCGGTCGCTGATCCGATCGGGGACCAACGTCCTGACCGACGGAGGCGCCGTCGTGCTCGGCGACGGCGCATCGATCACCGTCGACCCGGGACAGAATATCACGCTCGATGCCTTCGGCCAGATCACCGTGCTCGGCAACCTCACCGCGCGCGACGGCAGCATCACGCTGCTCAATGAGGCGGATGGCAGCGCGATCGATGCCGCCCGCAATTTCGATGTGGACGGGAATGGCCGCGGCGTGTCGGTGTGGGTCGGCGCCAACGCCAGGCTCGACGCATCTGGCCTGGCTTACGGCGCGTCCGACTTCGCCGGCCACGCCTATGGGCAGGCCACCGATGGCGGCGCGATCACCATCAATGGCGGCGGCGCGTTCGTGGTCATCCGTCCGGGCGCGGTTCTTACGGCCGATGGGGCAGGCATCGGGATCGACCTTGCGGCCGGCGGCAGTGCACAGGCCGTCAGCCGGCCGCTGACGCTGGCCAGCAACGGCGGCACGATCTCGCTGTCGTCGCAGAGCGGGCTTTACCTCGATGGCGACGTCCGCGCTGCGTCCGGTGGTGCGGGGGCTTCGGGCGGCAGCCTGTCGATCGCGCTCACCACGCCGATCTTTGCGATAAATTCCTTCCCCTTCGATCCGAACACCTGGGGCTACAAGATTCCGCCGAATGCCGTGCTCCCCAGCACGATAACCGTGATGCAGGGACGCCCGGCGTCGCTGCTGCCGGGCGACATCGCGCCGGGCACCCATGCGGCATCGCTGGCATTCGGGCAGGCCACGGTCAGCGTCGACATGATCAAGGCCGGCGGGTTCGACAGCCTCACTTTGAACTCCGGCGACTACATCCAGTTCTCCGGCAACGTGGCGCTGGCAATGGGCCGCAGCCTGACCCTGACGGCAGCGGCCTTCACATCGGGCGCTCCGGTGCTCGGGCCGATCGACACGTCGACGCCGTCGACGAGCGGCAGCGTGAAGCTGTCGGCGCCCTACATCCTATTCCGCGAGCCGCAGCTCGCAATTCCGGATGGGTTCACCAGCGGCGGCATCGGAAATCCCGGCGTGGCGGTGATGCCGACCACTGCCACCTTCGAAGCCGACGCCAGCCAGATCGACATCCAGGGCCTGGTCCAGTTCTCGGCGCAGGCGCGGAACAACATGCTCGCACCGGGCTTCCAGACGACGCGGCTGGTCAGCCAGGGTGACATCCGCTTCCTGGCAATGGCCGGCGTGGTGACGACGCAGTTCGCGAGCAGCGGTGATATCGCGCTTCTCGCCGCACAAATCTATCCGGCAACCAACGCCTCAGCCGCCGTGATCGCTGGCAGTGGCAGGATTTCCGACACGACCACGACACTGAGCATCGGGCGCACCACCGACACCATTCCGGATGCGCCGATGTCCGTGTTCGGCCGCCTCTCGTTCCAGGCGCCGGTTGTCGAGCAGGGCGGCATCGTCCGCGCCCCGTTCGGGACTTTGAGCTTCGGCACGAATTATCCCGCGACATCGCGGGTCGACCTGCTGCCCGGCAGCCTGAGCTCGGTCTCGATGGCGGGGCTGACTATTCCCTATGGCGGCACCATCGACGGCGTCACCTACACCTATAACGGCACGGCTGTGCGCATCAGTGGTCTAGCCGGATCAGGTATCATCCTGGACGGGCAGTCGATCTATGTCGCTGAGGGGGCGATCCTGGACATGTCCGGCGGCGGCATGCTCAGCGGCGCCGGCTTCGTCTCCGGCCGCGGCGGCTCGGTCAATGTCCTCAACACCCCGCTGGTCAACGCCAATCCGGCGACGCCGCTCAGCAAGGCCGGTAACAAGGTCTACGCCGTCCTGCCCGGCTATGCGTCCAGCTACGCGCCGATTGCGCCGGAGAACGGTGCGGGCGATCCGGTGATCGGCCAGCAGGTCACCATCCCCGCCGGCGTCCCCGGACTGCCCGCCGGGACCTATACTCTGCTGCCGTCCAACTACGCGCTGCTGCCCGGGGCCTACCGTGTGGAGCTCGGGGCCGGCAGCACCTCGTCGATCGGCAGCCCGACCGCGATCGGCAACGGCACCTACGCCGTGTCGGTTGCGACCGGCATCGCCAACACCACGATCAGGGGCAGCATGCCGACGACGGCGCTGATCACCGCAGGTCCGTCGGTGCGCGGCTATGCGCGGTACAACGAGCAGAGCTACAGCGATTTCCTGATCGCCAACGTAGCGCAGTTCGGTGGCGTGCGCCCGCTGCTCCCGGTCGATGGCAAGGTGCTGGCGCTGACGTTCGAGACACCGAACATCCCGGCAGGCGGCTCCGCACTTAGCTTCAATGGCACGGCCCTGTTACAGGGGGCGCAAGGTGGCAATGCCGGCCAGGTATCGCTGATGAACGTCGGCGAGATCTATGCCGATGCGCCCACGGCCGGCTTCACCGGTGTCTCGGTGCGAGCTTCCGACCTGAACGCCATCGTTGCGCCGCGCCTGACGGTCAACGGCACTGTGGTGGTCAACAACGGCAGGCTGATCTTCGATCAGGCCTACCGTCCCGGCGGATACAACCTCTTCATCCGCGACGGCGTCACCCTGACAGCGGGCGAACTGTTCTTCGTCGGCAACGACATTGCTGTGGGCAACGACGTCACGCTGAGCACGGTCGGGCAGGGCGCGGTGCCGTTCGATTCCGTCTCCACCGGCATGAGCTATTCAGCCAATGGTTACACGGTGCTGGCACTCTCCAATGGCACGATGGACTTCCTGGGATCGAACATCAGCACCGGATCGATCACGATCGGCGCCGGATCGCAGCTCTATTCCGAAGGCACACTGGCGTTTGCCACCAACGGCGCCTCCAGCATCGATCCCACTGCACATTTCGGATCGCGCAACATCGTGCTCGCCGTCGGCACCGTCAACATCGGCGACCCCGGCACGATCGCGGCGGCGGGTGCGCCGACGGGACTGCGTTTCGACCAGGCGTTGTTCAACACCCTCGTCAGCGGCGATCCGCTGCATGGCGCGCCGGCCCTGAAGACGATCACGCTCAGTGCGGCCGGTGCCATCAACCTGTTCGGCAGCACCGGCCTCGATGCCACCGGCAGCGGCGTCGATCTCGTGCTGAACACGCCAGCGATCTACGGATACGGCACCGCCGACGATCACAGCGTGATCGCCGCCAACAAGATCACCTGGAATGGCATCCCCGGCGCGACGGTACCGGCGATCGTCGCGGGCGGCCCGGGGACGGGCAGCGGCAGCTTCGCTCTCGTGGCCGACCAGATCGTCTTCGGTCGTTTCACCTCGCTCGACACTTCGTCCAGCAGCCGCGTCATCTACGGCTTCGGCAATGTCGACATCGTCGGCCGCTCGCAGATCGTCTCGGCCGGCAACAGCAAGCTGTTCCTCTACCAGGCGCCGAGCGCCGATCCCGCGGCCGTTTTCGGTCAGAGCGGCACGGGTGGCAACCTGACGCTGGCGACCTCGCTGTTGACCGGCGTGCAGAAGTCGGTGATGGCTTATGCCGCCGGCGGCGCGCTCGATGTGATCGCCCCTGCGGGCACTGCGCCGAGCGCCGCACACAGCACCGTGTCGGGCGCCGAGATCGACCTCAGCGGCGGCGGCGTCACTATCGCCAGCACCATCCTGCTGCCGAGCGGCAAGCTCGTGGTCAATGCCATCGACGACATCGCGCTTGCTGGCGGCAGCCGCATCGATCTCGCCGGCCAGCCGTCGATGATCCAGAAGGCCACGGTCTACGGCTTCGGCGGCACGGCGATCTTCAACAGCACGCAGGGGAGCGTGACCCAGGCCGCCGGCGCGATGATCGACGTCTCCGCCACCAACGCCAATGCGGGCTCGGTCAGCATCTCCGCCGGCAACGGTGCCGTGCGGCTTGATGGCACGCTCAATGGGGCTGCGACCGCCGGCTTCACCAGCGGCGACTTCGGCGTCACCGCCGGCACGCTCGATTTTGTCGCGCTCAACGCCACCCTGAATCAGGGCGGCTTCTTCGACGCCCGCAGCTTCGACCTCAGGACCGGCGATCTCGTCATCGGCGGCGGGGTCAAGGCGCGCAACGTCATGGTCTCTGTCGACAATGGCAGCCTGACGGTTGCCGGCATCATCGATGCATCCGGTGCGGCCCCCGGCACCATCCGGCTCTCCGCCGACAATGGCTTGACGCTGGCATCAGGTGCGGTGCTCGATGTCCACGGCAACGTGCTGCAGGTCGACAGCTACGGCCAGCCGATCGAGGCCAAGAACCGCGGCCACATCGAGCTGACCGCCGCCGGAGGCAAGCTCACGCTATCGCCGGGCGCGATCATGAACCTCACCACGCCCGGCGGCATTGCCTATGGCGATATCGTGCTGAACGCGCAGCGCACCGGCGAGACCTCGGGCGACATCGCCATCGACGCCGCCGGTTCGCTCACCATCAAGGGCGCCTACGGCATCGCACTGAACGCGTTCTGGACCTACGACCTGCCGGGCGGCAGCACCGTCACGCAGGCGACGCTCGACGGCTACGATACCGCGAGCACTGCCTTTATCAATGCGGCGCTCGGCAATGCGGGACTGGTTGCGGGGTTGCCCGCGCGTCTTGCGGGCCTCTCAAGTTACGGTAAAGCCTTCCACCTGCGGCCGGGCGTCCAGATCACCTCGAGCGGCGATCTGTCGACCTCCGGCGACATCGATCTGGCCGGCTATCGCTATGGCTCCGGCGCCGATCGTAATCAGGCGTCCGCAACCTACGGCGCCGGCGAGCCGCTGGCCCTCGTCATCCGTGCCGCGGGCAACCTGACCGTCAAGGGCAGCATCTCGGACGGTTTCAAGCAGGGCATCGGCATCGCGCCCACCAATATCGTCCTCCTGCCGTCCTCTCTGTCCACGGATACGGTCCATTTTGCTGCCCAGGGCACGGCGCTGTGGCGCCTGGTTGCCGGCAACACGGTGGCTGTCACCGCGCCGGGAGGCTGGACCGTTCCGACTTTGGCGACCGGTGCTGCGCTCCCGCTCCCCTTCCGGCCGCAGAGGCCTGACGGCACCACCTACGCGTCGGGGAGCGTTATCCCCTTCGGCACGACGTTGACGCGCCTCTACATTCCCCAAGGCAAAGAAGCTGCCGTGACCGGCCTGTCGTTGCAGACCGACCCGGGCAGTCCCGCCCCGGCCGCAACATCGGCGCGGGCCAATATGCTGGCCGCCGGCTCGCTCTCCGCCTCCATCCGCCTGGTGGCCGGCGCCGATCTCGTCGCGGCCGACCAGCGCACGCTGCAGACGACGCAGGCGCTGGGCGGGCAAGGCAATCTCACGCTCAGCGATCCGCTTTACAACTCATCCAGTTCATTCGGGACCGGCCAGTTCTTCAGCGTGTTGCGCAGCGGCACGGGAAGTCTCGATCTGATCGCGGGTGGTAGCTTCAGCGAGAGCACGCCTTATGGCGTTTATACCGCCGGCACCCAGTCGGCGCCGATCCTGACGGCCGACGGCAGAAATCCATATGATCTGATCGCCATCACGAGCGATGGTGCCACGCACAACTGGTATCCGGAACATGGCGGAGACGTCCTGCTGATGGCGCAGCAGGATGTCACCGGCAACATCCAGATGTTCGACAACACCAGCCGCTACGTGGACTCCAACCTCACCGGCAACTGGCTTGCACGCCAGGGCGGTGGCGGTCTCTCGGCCGACCCGACCGCGTGGTGGATCAACTTCGGCTCCTACGCGAAGACTTCGGATGGGAGCGGGAGGCAGCTCATCGGTTTCCAGGGCATCGGCACGTTGGGCGGCGGCAACCTGACCCTGATAGCGGGCGGCAATGCGGGCCTGACGGGCAGCGGGTCGACCGGGCTCGATCTTGCGGTGGCCTCGACCGGGCGGGTGCTGTCTGATGGCACGCTGTTCCAGACCGGCGGCGGCGATCTCATTGTGAAGATCGGCGGCAAGCTCAACTCGATCATGCCGTCCAACGCGGCGCTGTGGCCCGACTATTTCGGCGCGATCACCGACCTGCGTGGAAACATCACCGTGACCGCCGGCGCCGTCGGCGGCCTTGCTCCGAACAACGGCTCGTTCTCCTCCTACGACCCGCGGGCGGCCGATCCGAACGTCTACAAGGTCGCGCTCAGCACCTCCGGGCCGATCTTCACGCCGGGCGACGGCAGCATCAGCATCACCACGCGCGGCGACCTCGTGTTCGGCGGCGCCAGCGACGCCGGCATGGGAAGTTCGGTCGACAAGAACGGCACCTCCTACACGCTGCGCAACGCGGATGGCACGATCACGCTGGTCGCCAGCGGCGGACAATCGAACTTCACCCTGTGGACACCGGCGACGGTGATCAACCTGTACTCCGCAGGCGGCGACGCGCAGGTGCAGGGAGGAAACGCAACAAGTGTCGCCGGCTTCTATCCCGGCACGCTGAGCGTCGCGGCCGCGAACGGCGACATCCGCGTTTCGGCGATTGCGCCGATCGAACTGGCGCCGTCTCCGTTCGGCCAGCTTGAGCTGCTGGCTGCGGGCTCGATCTATGGCGCGGGCCAGGTGGTGGCGATGTCGGGCGCCGACATGAGTTTCCTCGCCACGCCGTCCAATCCTGCGTTCTGGTTGAACTCGCAGGTCTCGAATGCCAGTCCGACGGCGCCATATCGCCTGTCCCGCAGTAACCCGATCGCCTTCGGGCCGGACACGCCGCTCACGAACCTGCATGCCGACGACGGTCGACCCGCTCTGGTTTTTGCCGGCACCGATATCGTCGACCTCACGATCGGGCAAGTCAGAACGATGACCCGCCAGGCATCTTCGGGGTTCCTGCCGTCGTCCTCAACCTGGTACATCGCGGCCAAGCCGTTCGAGATCGTCGCCGGTCGCGATATCGTCGGTGTCGGTCCGGTGCCTGACGTGTTCTTCAACACCCCGATCTCCAGCGACATCGGTCGTGTTACGCTGATCCAAGCTGGCCGCGACATCATTTATCAGTCGGTGACGATCCTTGGCACCGGACTGCTGGACGTGCAGGCCGGCCGCAATCTCTATCAGGGTTACTATGGATCGCTGGTCAGCGTCGGCAACGTGGTCAATCCGGCGGACACCTCGGGCGGCGCCAGCATCTGGGTGCTGGCGGGCGTTGGTCCGACGGGGCCGGACTATGCCGGCTTCGCCAGACTCTATTTCGATCCGGCCAACCAGTTGCCGACGGACGGGACACCGCTCGCCGGTAGCGGCAAGGTGGTGCGGACCTACAATCAAGACCTTATTGACTGGCTGCACAAACTGTTCGGTTTCACGGGGACGAGCGCCGAAGCCTTGAAGCTTTTCCTGGCATTGCCGAGCGAGCAGCAGGGCATTTTCGTGCGTCAGGTCTATTTCGAAGAACTCACTGCCGGCGGGCGAGAGGAAACCGGTGCACTTGCGAGCCCGCGGCTGGGCAGTTATCTGCGAGGCCGCGAGGCGATCGCGGCGCTGTTCCCGAACCAGGATGCGCAGGGCAAGCCGATCGCCTATTCGGGCCAGATCACGATGTTCAGCGGCTTTGCGAAGGATGGCTCGGGCAACACGTATCTCGCCGATGCAGGCATCCAGACGCAGTTCGGCGGTGATATCCAGATCCTCAATCCCGGCGGCCAGACCATCATCGGCGTGGAAGGTGTTTCGCCGGGCGCCGGCGCGGGCTTGATCACGCAAGGGTCCGGTAACATCGATGTGTATTCGCTCGGCAGCATTCTACTCGGCCAGAGCCGTATCATGACTACCTTCGGCGGCAACATCCTGGCGTGGTCGGCGACCGGCGACATCAACGCGGGTCGCGGCTCGAAGACGACGACAATCTTCACGCCGCCCAAGCGCACCTATGACAATTACGGCAACGTTTCGCTGTCGCCGAGCGTGCCTTCCGCGGGCGCCGGCATCGCGACCCTCAATCCGATCCCGGCAGTGCCGCCGGGCAACATCGACCTGATCGCACCACTCGGCACCATCGATGCGGGCGAGGCCGGCATCCGCGTGTCCGGCAATATCAACCTCGCCGCGCTGCAAGTCATCAACGCGGCCAACATCCAGGTGCAGGGCACAACGACGGGCATTCCAACAGTGCAGGGACCACCGGTGGGAGCGCTGACGACGGCGTCCAATGCAACCGCCGCCACTCAGCAGACCACCGTGCCCACCCAGTCCAGCGGTGGTCAACCGTCCATCGTCATCGTCGAGGTCCTTGGGTATGGCGGAGGTGACCCGTCGGAGGCGCCACGCAACGACGATCGGCGCCGGAACGATGGACAGCAGGGTTTCAACGAGCCGCGCAACCCGCCGGACTACAGCGATCGAAGCGCCGTCCAGATCGCGGGCTATGGGCAGCTCAGCGCAGCCGAGCTGGAGATGCTGACACCGGAAGAACGCAAAAAACTCAGCGGGCGCTGAGGAGCCAGCCGCTGGGTTGCATGAAATGGTTGGGGGTCCCCCCAACCAGGATTGGCACGCCGCATTGCTCCGCAGCCTGCTTGCTCCGCCACGGCACCGGCGCTGGTCGGCAATCGCAACAGGATTGCTCTGCGTCCGCGGTGCGGTCGGCGAAGCGCCTTCTGCGTGATCCGGGCCGCGTGTGTTCGCTGCAGCGGCAACCCGCTTCAGTCGCGCAGCAACGGGAGCAGCAAATCGCCTTGCCGCTTGATCTCGGACAAATAGGGCGTGTCGGACAGCACAAAGTGCGTGATGCCGAGAGCCTGATATTTGCGCAGCGAGCGGGCGACATCCGCGGCCGAGCCGACCAGCCATGTGGTGCCGGCACCACCGCCGCCGAATCGGCCAGGTGCGGTATAGAGATTGTCATCCAGCACATCCCCGCGCGTATGTAGGTCGAGCAACCGCCGCTGGCCCACCGCGACGGCCTCGCGGTGATCCTGCCAACCGGCGCCGCTGGTCCTGGCCATTTCCGCGACCTTGGCCTCGGCGTCGGACCAGGCTTGCTCCGTCGTGTCGCGAACCAGCGTCGTGATCCGCAACCCGAACTCAAGCGGTGGGAGATCCCGATCCAGGTCCCGGCTCAACGCCTTGAGTCTTTCAATGCGCTCCCGAACGCCATCGCGCGGTTCGCCCCAGAACAACTGGACATCGGCTTCGGTGGCCGCAACGCGCTCGGCCGGCTCCGAGGCGCCGCCGAAATAAAGCCTGGGATGCCGGCGGCCCTCGCGAGGCCGGATGCGCGGCTCCGCGGTGGAGCCGGCGACGCGAAAATGCTCGCCCGCGAAGGTGACATTCTCCTCGGTCCAAAGCCTGCGGACCAGGCGCATGAATTCCTTGGTGCGGCCATAACGATGCGCCTGGTCGCCCTCGCTGTCGCCGTAGGCGGCCAGGTTGTCCTTGCCGGACACGACATTGATGCGCACGCGGCCGTCGGTCAGTTGATCCAGTGTCGCGGCGGCGGAGGCGAAATGCGCCGGTTGCCAGTATCCCGGACGGATCGCGATCAGCGGTTCGAAGGTTGTGGTTTGCGCGGCCAGCGCGGCCGCGGCGGTGAACGTATCCGGCCGACCCCAGCCGGTGCCGATCAGCGCGCCGGTCCAGCCGTGCTGTTCCAGGGCTTTCGCCTGACCGGTCAGCATCGCCAGGCTGTTGTGATTTTCGACGGCCACATCGCCGCGGTGGCCGGATTTGACGTCGTTGGGGATGTACCAAAGAAATTCGGACGTGCTGGTCATGGAATTGGCCTACCGCTCAGACAACATTTTGGACAGCGGTACCAGTTCGCCGATCTTGGGCATCGAGAGTCCTGGGTGTCTCCGCATCGAGAGGGCCAGATACGCCGTAAATGGCTTTTTGAAAAGCGAACATTCATCGGTTCGGCACCTGCCGAAATTTCGTGCGATTGCTGCGATGGTGAAAGAGAATTTCGGAAGCACCGCATCGACGGCCGCAAGCAACGATAGTGTTTCATATCGATCTGTCGTGGCGGAATATTCTTCTTTCGGCCCGACGTCTCGCAGGGCTGATGTCCTCTGACTTGGTCGCGGACCGCACGGGCAGGGCGCCAGCGATTGTGCATTTCGCCACCTCCGTCGGATGACCATGGGACGAGTCGTCAACGCCGTCCTCCCGATCAACACGGCGGCCTCGTCCCGGCCCACCATCGCCCGCATGGGCAAGCGCAGCGATCCAATCGGATCATGAGCTCTCGTGTGGATGTATCGTTCGCAGGGCCTGCATCCGTGCAACGGCGGCAGTTTCCGATCGGAAATATTCGAATTGACAAATTCTGAGACACCAGAAATAATATCTGATGCGACAGAATAATGACGGGCGTCGACAAGCCCGCGATTTGCATAACCTGGCCGGAAGCGGTGAGCGCTCCGGACTTATTGCTGTGAAACGGCGGGCCTCATCATGGGGGTGGCGGGCGTTGTCAAACGGGAGGGCAGCATGTTGATCGATCGGAGATCTTTTCTGGCCGGAGCAGCGGCAATTGCTGCGTCGAGCACGGCGCGCGGCGCGCAGGGTACGTTGAAGCAGGAGCCGTTGAAGATCGGGCTGCTGATGGTCAAGTCGGGTCCGCTTGCCGCCGGCGGCAAGCACATGGAGAATGGTCTTCGCTATTTCCTCGATGAGCGGAATTCGGAGCTGGCCGGTCGTAAAATCGAGCTGGTCACCGCGGATACGGCCGGCGCGCCTCCAATATGCAAATCCAAGGCGGAGGAGCTGATCGAAAGGTACGGCGTCGATGTTCTCATCGGGCCCTATACCTCCGCGGAGGCATTGGCCATCGCCGGAGTTGTCGAACAGGCCGGGGTACCCATCCTGCTGTCCTCGTCGGGTGCGGATGATCTCACACAACGCAGGCGCAGCCCATGGATCGTGCGCAGCATCGCGACGTCCTCCCAGATCGGATACACACTTGGCGATTACTGCGCCAAGAACCTCAAATACAAGAAGGTCGCCTGCATAGGACTGGACTCGAACTACGGGTACGAGATCGTGGGTGGATTCCAGAAAATGCTGGAAGCCAGCGGTGGCAAGGTCATTCAGAGGATCTGGACTCCTTTTGGAACGACCGATCTCGCACCTTACGTCAGCCAGCTTGATCCGGGCGCGGATGCCTTCCTCAATTGCCTGCCCGGCAACGACACGATCGTCTGCTTCAAGCTACTCAAGGAATATGGTTTGGGTGACGGGCGTGGCGTTCTGTGTCCCCCCGGCTCGGTCGATGAAACCCTTCTCGATGGAATGGGCGATGAAGCCGTTGGTGCGATCTCCTGCGGCTGGTACAGCCCGACATCGCATGCACCGGGGGCATCGGAACTCGAAGTCGGCTTTCGGCAGAAATACAAGTCGGATCCAGGTGCATTGTCGACCGGCTCCATGCTTGCGGGTCTGGTTCTGGAACAGGCCCTCATCAAGCTGGGTGGCAACGCCGCGGATAAAGCCGCGCTCGCCAAGGCATTGCACGAGGTTGCGATCGCAGACAGTCCATTTGGAAGCGTCAAGCTTGACGAATACGGCAACGCGGTCCTCACCATGTACATCAGGCGCGTGGTTCGAAGGAATGGGCGCCTCGCGAATGAAGCGATCGCGGAAGTCCGCGACGTGGACCAGTTCTACAAGCTCGATCCACGAACGCAGCTCGCGTTGCCGCCGTTCGGGCGGGCATAGGCAGGACAAGCGTCATGTGGTCCATCCAGGTCCTCAACAGCCTCGCTTTCGCAGGCCTGCTGTTCTTGCTGTCATCCGGATACACGCTGGTGTTCGGGCTGATGCGAATTCCGAACATGGCGCATGGCGTGCTGTTCCTGCTCGGCGGTTATGTCGGTGTCACCGTCGCTCGGGCCGGTCTGCCGTTCCCGGTGGCCGTTCTTGTCGCCGGGGCAATCGTCGCGGCTCTGGGCGCGCTGCTGGAGAGGGGCATCCTGCGCCGCATGGCGGGGCGCGAAACCGCGGAGGTCCTGGCGACGATCGGCGTGGCATTGGTCGGCGCCAATGTCTGCCTGTTGATCTGGGGCGGTGATCCCATCCAGCTTGCGGCTCCATCTTCATTGCAGGGCTCGATACGCCAGTTCGGTATGATCTTTCCGACCTACCGCATCTTCGTCTTTGGTTTTGCCGCCGTCGTTGCAATCGCGTTGTACGTGCTGATCGATCGAACCAGGCTCGGTGCCATGATCAGAGCCGCAGTGGATGATCGCGAGATGGCCCGAGCGGTCGGAATACCGGTGTCGGCCCTGTTTACAACGGTATTCTGCCTTGGATCGTTTCTGGTTGGCGCAGCGGGCGTTCTGGCGACGCCGGTGCTTGCGTTGTACCCAGGCCTCGATTCGTCGATGCTGCTGTTCGCACTGGTTGTCGTCATCATCGGAGGCAGCGGCAGCCTGGCCGGAGCCATTGTCGGCAGCGTCATTGTCGGCGCGCTGTATTCTTTCGGCCCGGCCTATTTCCCGGACTTTTCCTACGGCGTGCTTTTCCTGCCGATGGCCGTCGTCCTCATTGTCCGGCCGCAGGGATTGTTCGGAAGGTTGGAAACATGACGCGCTTGATTCTTGCGATCGGAGCGATGGTGGCAATCGTCCTGCCTTATGCCGCCCCTTCGAACTTCTACGTGAATGTGTGTTCGGAGATCTGGATCTTCTGCATTTTCGCAGCGAGCTATAATCTTCTGATTGGATACGCCGGCCTGCTTTCGTTGGGCCACGCAGCGTGTTTCGGCCTCGGCGGCTACGTGGTTTCGATCGCCGTGGTCAAGTTCGGGTATTCCGACATCTCCGCCATCTTGATTGCTCTCGCGGTCTCGATGCTCTTCGCTCTCGTGGCATCGGCACTGGTCCTTCGAACAAGCGGTTTGTCATTCATGATGACGACGCTGGCGATGGGGCAGTTGCTGTGGGGGATCGCTTTCCGTTGGGTCGACATGACGGGCGGGGACGCTGGCTTACCTGGACTGCAACGGCCGGTCATCCATGGAATTGACCTGAACTCCGCGCCGGCTTTTTACTATGTGTCTCTCGCGGTTGCCGTCGCAGCCATCCTGCTCATGAAACGCTTTGTCGACTCTCCGTTTGGCAACTGTCTGCGCGGTGTGCGCGATCAGCCCAGACGCATGGACGCGATGGGGTATAACGTCTGGCTGATCAAATATGCCGTTCTGTTGTATTCGGCCTTATGGGCCACCGTTGCGGGAATCCTCTTTGCTTATTTCCAGCGGTTCGTCAGCCCGTTCAACCTGGGGATCGAGCAGGAAATCGCGCCCCTGATCATGGTCATTCTGGGAGGCGTGGCAACGTTTTCCGGTCCTTTGATGGGGGCTGCGATCGTCGTAGTCGTGGAACGTGTGCTGAGCAGTTACGTCGTTGCATGGCCGGCACTGCTGGGCCTCGGCTTCATCGCGACGGTGATGTTTGCTCCGAATGGACTGACCGAGCGCGTTGCCGCGATCAACTGGATCGGCCGCCGCAAGGACGCCACCCGGCCCGCCGTGGAGCAGTCAGCATGAGTGGTGCCGTTTCGAATCCTGCCTTGAAGATCTCGTCGGTCACCAAGTCATTCGGTCCACTGAAAGTCCTGACGGACGTGTCGATCACCGTTGAGCGAGGCGAGCGGCGCTTGATTCTCGGACCGAACGGAGCAGGAAAAACAACTCTGTTCAATGTCGTCGCCGGAGCGATGAAGCCGAGCTCCGGATCGATTTCGATTGATGGTGAAGACGTCTCGTCCCTGTCGTCGAGCGGGCGCTCGAGGTTGGGGTTGAGCCGGACGTTTCAGATCATCACGCTGTTCGATCGCGATACGCTCGAGCAGAACGTGGCTCTCGCGCTTTTGGGGCATCTGCCGCTGCGATGGGATATGTTCGCGGGAAAGAGGGCGCTTGATGCGCTGCGAAGCGAAGCGAGAGGAGTGCTTCAGCAGATAGGCCTTCTCAACCTCGCCGAGAGGCGGGTGGCGAGCTGCTCCTATGGCGAGAAAAGACGGGTGGAAATCGCACTCGCGTTGGCATCGAAGCCGAGAATTCTCCTGCTGGACGAGCCGTTGGCTGGTCTTTCGCCGGAAGAGCGGGAGACCGTGAAGGCGCTTCTTGCTTCAATTCCCTCCGACACCGCGGTCGTGATGATCGAGCATGACATGGACGTCGCGCTGGCGCTGGCTGAGCGAATCACGGTGCTCCATTACGGCAATGTCATCGCTGAAGGGACAAAAGACGACGTCCTGGCCGATCCCAGGACTCAGGAGGTGTACCTTGGAAGCTGACATCCTCAAGATCGATGGCATCCACACATATTATGGCCAGTCGCATATCCTGAGAGGGCTCACTTTTGCAGTGCCGCGCGGCCGTGTGCTCGGGCTGCTCGGACGCAACGGGGCAGGCAAGAGCACCTGCATCAGCACGATCATGGGATTGCTGAAGCCGACGGCCGGAAGCATCAAGCTCGATAAACTGGAAATCGCCGGCGGTACGCCGGAGATGATCAGCCGGCTCGGATTGGCTCTCGTGCCGCAGGGGCGGCGTATCTTCAAATCGCTGACCGTGTACGAAAACCTCGCGGTGGCGGAGCGCAGCCGCGGCGGTCCCTGGACTGTCGATGCGATCTACCGATTGTTTCCGAGACTTGCGGAACGGCGAAAGCAGTTTGCCGGAAAGTTGTCCGGTGGGGAACAGCAGATGCTGGCGGTTTCAAGGGCGCTGATGGGCAATCCCAAGGTACTGCTGCTGGATGAACCCACCGAAGGGTTGGCCCCATTGATCGTGCGCGAGATTGCCAGGATCGTTCGCGCACTCAAGGAAATGGGACTGACGATCGTCCTCGTCGAGCAGAATATCTCGATGGCTCTCGATGTCGTGGATGACGTGGCCGTCATCAGTAACGGTGAGATCGTTCATCTTTCCTCCGCGTCCGAGCTTCGATCGAGGAGCGATTTGATCTCGAAATACCTCGGCGTTTCCAACGCGCACTCAACGGCAGCTTAAGGTGAGCCGATTCGTGGCCGACGACTTCATCAGTTCGTGAAGTCCCGCTGCGCAGAACCGATTGTATCAGCTCTTTATTTCTGATACATCAGAAAAATGATCGACGGAAAGTGCGGCGATGGAAATGCCGCCGACGGATCTTTCGCTCAAACACGCTCCCTGCTCAAACCACGAAGCCCCACACGCGTCATGGCAATGTCCGATTCCTTCAATCTCGATGCTCTTCTCGACTCCGCCCCGGCCGCCGCGACGTGGGTCGAGGCAGGCGATATCCTGAAGCGCCGTTACGGGCTGGAAGGCAACATACAGCCGCTGTCGAGTGAGCGGGATGCGAACTTTCGTGTCGATGCCGCGGAGGGGTGTTACCTCCTGAAGATCACGAATCCCGCCGAAGATCCGAAGGTGACCGAGCTGCAAAGCTGCGCCTTGCGTCACCTGGAGGTGTCCGCGCCGACATTGCCCGTGCCGCGAATCGTCGAAACGCGCGAAGGGCAGGATCATGCGTTCGAGATGCTTGCGGATCATCTCCACGTGGTTCGGTTGATGTCGTATTTGCCTGGAGTTCCTCTCGGCATGGTGGCCGGCAGTGCTCAGATGCGATCTGCCGTCGGCCGGGCGCTCGGCGAGCTTGATGCCGGTCTGCGCGGCTTTCAGCATCCGGCGGCCGATCACGATTTGCTTTGGAACGTCTCGAATGCCTTGCGGGTTCGCCGACTGATCCCCTGTGTGCAGGATGAGCGCCGGCGCGCCATCGCGGAGAAAGCGCTCGACGATTTCGAGCTGCATGCGGTTCAGCGCATTCCGACGTTGCGAACGCAAGTCATTCATAACGATTTCAACCCGCACAACATTCTCGTTGCGGAGGAATCGTCGACCATACGGATCACCGGCATCATCGATTTCGGCGATATCATTCGCGCGCCTTTGGTCAACGATGTCTCGACGGCGATTGCGTACCAGGATTACGAGGTGCATTCGCCGTTTGAGATCGCCGCGGACGTCGTGGCCGCTTACCATGAGCGATTTCCGCTAATGCCCGAAGAGCTGGATGTGATCTTCGATCTCGTTCGCGCACGGCAGGTGATGGTGGGGGCGATAACCGCATGGCGGGCTGCACGCCAGCCGCGGAATCGATTGTACATCCTGAGAAACAGCGCGCGCGCATGGGCTGGACTGGAGTCGTTCGAAGGCATTGGACGAGCGGAATTTCGTCAGGTGTTGAAGCAAGCTTGTGAGCGGAGTTCAAAATGACGAAGGGATTCACGGCGGGAATGGTCAATTCCTACGTTCCGGGGACCGGAACCAGCCTGGCGCACGCCGAGCAGACGCTTATCGAGAGGAGAGAGGCCGTTCTTGGTCCGGCCTATCGCCTGTTCTACGCCGAACCGCTCCATCTCATTCGCGGCGAAGGCGTTTGGCTGTTCGATCGCGAAGGACGTCGCTATCTCGATGCTTATAACAATGTTGTGCCGGTGGGGCACTGTCATCCAAGAGTCGTTGAGGCGATTTGTGACCAGGCGGCGACGCTGAACACGCACACGCGCTACCTGCACACGACAATTCTCGACTATGCCGAACGGCTGCGCGCGACGTTTCCGGATGATCTTTCCAACATCATGTTCACGTGCACCGGGAGCGAAAGCAACGATCTGGCCATCCGGATGGCGAAGGCGTTCACACGCCAGCAAGGTTTCATCGTGACAAACCTAGCCTATCATGGCGTGACCGATGCCGTGTCCCGGATTTCACCGTCGCTGGGGCCGGACGTGGAACGTGGTCCTTTCGTGCGGACCGTGCCGGCCCCCGATCTTTATCGCAGCCCGACCGGCGATGTCGGCGCGGAGTTCGCCGCGGGTGTACGTGCGGCGATCGACGATTTGCGCGCGCAAGGTATCGGGCTTGCGGCGCTCGTTTGCGATACAATCTTCTCGAGCGACGGCGTGTTGTCGGATCCCCCGGGGTTGCTTCGGGAAGCTGTGGACGCCGTCAGGACCGCCGGCGGCCTGTTCATTGCGGACGAAGTCCAGGCGGGTTTCGGGCGCACCGGCGAAAGCATGTGGGGCTTCGATCGGCACGGTATCGTTCCCGATATCGCCACGCTCGGCAAACCGATGGGCAATGGCCATCCGATCGCGGGGGTTGTGGCGAAGCCGCACATTGTCGAGGAGTTCAGCCGGACCGGACGCTACTTCAATACGTTTGGCGGCAATCCGGTGTCCTGTGCAGCGGCGCTTGCGACATTGAAAGTCATCGAAGACGAGCATTTGATCCGGAATGCGCACGAGGTCGGGGCTTACCTGTGCGCGCGATTCCGCGAGTTGGCGGCAAGTCACGCCGCGATCGGCGATATTCGCGGGGCGGGACTGTTTGTCGGCGTGGAACTGATCCGTGAGGGTGGAGGGCAGGAGCCTGATGCAGACCTCGCACTGTATGTCGTCAACGAGTGCCGGCGGCTCGGCCTGCTGATCAGCGCCACGGGCCCTGGCGCCAACGTGTTGAAGATCCGGCCTCCGCTGGTGTTTCAGAAGGAGCACGCCGACATTCTGGTCGACACCATTGGTGTCGTTCTTGCGCACAGGAAACGCGCGTAGCCGGCAAGCTGTGATTTCCTCCAGGGCTTTTCGCCGGGGATATCCGCAGGCGCGAGCCCTGTGCACATGGGGGACCCTGTGATAGGAATCAATCACTGATTGCATCATCCTTGACGGCGGGGACAATGAAGAAGGCGAAGGAAACGCGCGGGCGGAAACAGAGCGAGTCCCCTCCGCTCGGGGCGATCGATCCGGACAGCAAGGAATCCGTGGAGAGGCAGGTCTACGGACTGATCAAGGAAGCCTTGATGGCAGGCCTCCTGGCGCCCGGCACCGCGATCACCGGCAGGTCAATCGCACAGGGACTGGGGATCAGTCCGACGCCCGTTCGAGATGCATTGAAGCGCCTGGAGGCCGATGGAGTCGTTGAAGGGCGAAGCAAGAGCGCCTACTTCGTCAACGAACTGACGCGCGAGACATATATCGAGATTCTCAATCTGCGTTGTGAGGTCGAGTCCTATGCGGTTGCGTTGGCGGCCAAGACGGCGACGCCGGATGACGTTCGTTATCTGGAGAACGTGAACGCTAAATATATTGTCGCGCGCAGCATGACGGAGAGCATCAAGCTCAATTATCTCTTCCACTTCGGTGTCTACAAGCTGGCGCGGTCTGCGGTGCTGCTTGAGGTCATCGCGAACCTCTGGGTGAGGATCGGCCCGTCCATGCACCTCTACCTGCAGTCCTACAAGGTCAGCGACGTCGTCAACAATCACGGCCGGATTATTGCGGCGCTGAAGCGGCGCGACCCTGAGGGCGCCGCGGCCGCTCTTCGCAAGGACCTGAATGAAGCGATCAAGGTGATTGCGCCGCGGCTTCCGTCACCCGCCGTCGCCGGACTCTCGGATGAGAGCGTCACTTTGCCGACTGTTGCGGCAAGGTGACGCTCAACAGTGATTGGTGTTACCAGGCTCCCCAGCCGGCATCGACGGCTATTGTCACGCCGTGGACGGCGTCGGAATCCGAGCTCGCGAGGTAAACGGCGGTGCCGGTGAGTTCCTCCGGCTGAAGGAAGTCGCGGCCTGTCGGCGTGAGCGCGCGCATGTGGGCGATATAGTCGGCCATGTCCGGCCCCCGAAGGTGTGCATTGAGCGGCGTGGCGATATTGCCGGGCGCAAGCGAGTTGACGTTGATGTTTTCGCGGCCGATCTCCACGGCCAGGGCCCGCGTCAAATTGACGACGCCTCCTTTTGCTGCGCAATAGGCCGGGCAGTTCGGTCCGGCGCCGATTCCCCAGATTGAAGACATATTGATGATCTTGCCTTTCCCGCGCCGTCTGAACTCCGGCAGAGCGGCTTGGGTCATGAAGAACGCTCCCTTGAGATTCAGGTCCATCTGAGCATCCCACATGTCCTCGGTGGTCTCCTCGATGGGAGCGGTGTGCATGATCCCCGCGTTGTTGACGAGGATATCGATCGTGCCGAATTTCTTCAGCACCGCGTCGACCAGTGCCTTGATCTCGCCGACCCTGGAGCAGTCGGCCACGAATGCGGCGCCGATCCCGCCCTCGGCCTGCATTTTCCGAACAACGGCTTCCGCGCGGGCGATATCCTTCGATGCCACGACGGCGACTTTGGCGCCCTCTTTTGCATAGCGAAGCGCGATGGCCTCACCGATGCCCTGTGTTGATCCCGTCACGATCGCCACTTTGTCCTGAAGCCGCATGGTTCCACATCTCCCTGAATTTGATTATTCTGAAATACCAGAAAAGTTGCCGATCCGCAACAGTGAAAATTGTGTGACGGACGGCTTGTTATTTCTGAAATACCAGAATAGCCTGCAATGAGTTTCCCGCACGTGACGAGGCGGGGACGCCCATCCTCCAGAGATCTGCTGACGGTGCGAAATGAGATTGGCGTGTGATACCGGCGGAACATTTACCGACCTCATCGTCGAAGACGATGAGGGTGTCATCAAGATGTTCAAGGCGTCGACGGTGCCCAGTGATCCGACACAAGGCGTCATCAACGCTGCGGCGGTCGCTGCGGCAGATATGGGTCTTTCGCTGCAGGTGTTCCTCGGTCGCTGCGAGCTGCTGGTGCACGGCACCACCCACGCAATCAATGCCATCATCACGGGCAGGGTCGCCAGGACGGCGTTGCTGACGACGGCTGGACATCCTGATGTGCTGACATTGAGGGAAGGGGGAAGAGCCGAGCCGTTCAACTTCCAGGTTCGCTACCCGGCTCCTTATATTCCACGCGCGCTGACCTTCGAGGTTCCGGAGCGGATCAATTCCCAGGGAGACGTTGTTCATCCGCTTGACGAGCGCGCGCTTGAAGCCCTTCTCGGCGACGTCTCGGCCGCGGGTGTGGAAGCGATCGCGGTGTGTCTGTTGTGGTCGGTCTCGAATCCATCGCACGAGCTTCTGGTCGGTGAGGCCATCCAAAAGTTTCTACCGCACATTCCCTACACCCTGTCTCACCAGATCAATCCAACTCTGCGGGAATATCGTCGCGCCTCTTCGGCCGCGATCGACGCGTCGTTGAAGCCGCTGATGACCCGCTATCTCGGCGGGCTAGTCTCGCGGCTAAGCGAGAACGGTTTCAAGGGGCGGGCCCTGGTGCTGACATCGCAGGGCGGGATGATGGACGCGCGAGAGCTCGCCAAACAGCCCATTCACGCCATCAATTCCGGGCCTTCGATGGCCCCCATTGCGGGCCGCTTCTACGGAGAGCAGAACAGTACGCTTCCGGTTGCGATCGTCGCCGACACGGGTGGGACCACCTACGACGTCAGTCTGGTTCGGCGCGGCAGGATCCCCAAGACGCGGGAAACCTGGATCGGAAATCCCTACCGCGGCCACATGACGGGCTTCCCGTCCATCGACATCAAGAGCGTCGGCGCCGGTGGAGGCTCGATTGCGAGTGTCGATGGTGGCGGGATGCTTCATGTGGGTCCGAGGAGCGCGGGTTCGGTCCCCGGCCCAGTGTGTTACGCCGCCGGCGGTCATGAGCCGACCTTGACTGACGCGTCGCTTGTTCTCGGGCATCTCGACCCGGACTATTTCCTTGGCGGACGCATGAAGCTCGACGTCGAGGCGGCGCGGGAGGCCATCTCCGCGAAGATCGCCCAGCCGCTGGGATTGAGCCTGATGGAGGCGGCCTCGTCGATCGTCGAGGTCGTGACGGAGAACATGGTGCAGGCCATTGAGGAGATCACCATCAACCAGGGCATCGATCCCCGAGAGGCGGTCCTCATCGGCGGCGGTGGTGCCGCGGGCTTTAACTCCGTGTTCATCGCTCGGCGCCTGCAGTCGCCGCTTTTGATCATGCCGGAGACTGGCGCTGCGCTCAGCGCGGCGGGTGCTCTGATGTCCGATCTGCGGGATGAATATCGCACGATGTTTTTCGTCAGGTCGTCTGAGTGGAATCCACAGGGCGTCAATAGCGTTCTGGAATCTCTTCGCAAGCAGTGCATCGCCTTCCTCGATCGGGCGGGCCGGCCCACGGACTCGGGCCGTATCGAGTTTGCCGTTGAGGCTCGCTATCAGGGGCAGGTGTGGGAGATCGAAATCCCGGTGCGCATCGACACGTTTGTCACGGAAAAGGACCTTGCGGATCTCGTCGAGGATTTCCATACGCATCATCAGGAGATCTTCGCGGTTCGGGATGAGGCCTCGGCGGTCGAATTCGTGTGCTGGACCGCGGCGGTGACGGCTGTGTTACGCGATCGCCCCCTTGGCCGACTGAAAACCGAAGCGAAAAAAGACCGCGTCAACGTGTCCCGGCGCGCCTACTTCCGCGAAACCGGCGTGGTGGACACTCCCGTCGTCTCAATGGCGAGCTTGTCGCCTGGCCGCGTGGCGCAAGGGCCGGCGATCGTCGAAACACCATTCACCACAATCGTAGTCGATCCGAAGGCGACGTACTGGCTCGAAGAGTCGGGCAGCCTTCTCATCAAGCCCTGAGGATAACATGAAGCCTGCATCGAGGGTTGATCTTGACGGCGCCAGGCTGTCGATCATTGCAAATCGCTTCGGGGGCGTCTGCCGCAAGATGGGCAACACGCTTTTGAGAACCGGACGATCCGGCGTGTTGAATCGCGCCAAGGATTTCTCCTGCTGCATCCTGACCGGCCAGTCGGAGCTGCTCACGGCCGAGGAGAGCTTGCCCATCCATGTGCTGTCGGGCCCGGACCTCATGGGCCGCTGTGTGAAGGAGTATCACCCGAACCTCAGGCGCGGTGATGTCTTCCTTCACAACTCACCTTATCACGGCAACTCGCATCCGGCCGACCATACGCTGTTGATGCCGGTGATCGACGATGACGGCATTCATCGCTTTACCGTCATAGCGAAGGCGCATCAGGCCGATATCGGAAATTCGGTGCCGACGACCTACCACGGCTCGGCGCGAGACGTTTATGAAGAGGGCGCCCTGATCTTTCCCGCAATCAAGGTTGCGGAGGATTACAAGGTCAATCAGGATTTCGTCCGCATGTGCCGGATGCGCATTCGGGTGCCGGACCAGTGGTACGGTGATTTTCTGGCGATGCTTGGAGCCGCTTTCATCGGCGAACGTGAATTGCTTGCGATGGGGCGCGAACTCGGCTGGGATCAACTGGACGCGTTCGCAAGCCAGTGGCTCGACTACTCCCACAACAGGATGGTCGAGGCCATCTCGAAGCTGCCGGAAGGGCAGGCCGTGGCGACGTCGACCCACGACGCCATTCCCGGCACGCCACCTGATGGCATCACCATCACCTCCAAGGTGAGCATCAGGCCCGCTGAGGGCAAGATCCGCGTCGATCTGCTGGACAATCCCGATCAAATGGCCTGCGGACTGAACGTATCAGAGGCCTGCACCCGGACATCCGCCATGATTGCTGTGTTCAACTCGGTCGACCCGTCGGTGCCCAAGAACGCGGGCTCGTTCCGGTGCATCGAGGTCCTTCTCAAGCACGGCGGTGTGGTCGGGATTCCTCAACATCCGATCAGCTGCTCGGCATCCACGACGAACCTGGCCGACCGCATTCAGAATGCGACACAGCTGGCGCTGGCCGAGATCTCTCCGGAGATCGGAATGGGTGAAATCGGCTGCTTCTGCCCGCCTTCGACCGCGGTTGTCTCCGGGCGCGATCCGCGGGACGGCCAGGCTTATGTGAACCAGCTGTTTCTCGGCCATACGGCAGGTGCCGGATCGGCTTCGCAGGACGCCTGGCTGACCATGCTGCATGCCGGCAATGGCGGCATGTGTTTCATCGACAGCGTGGAGCTCGACGAAGTCTATACGCCCATTCTGGTCAGGACGCGCCGACTGATCTCCGATAGCGAAGGTGCCGGAACGTTTCGTGGCGCGCCGGGAATCCTCGTCGAATATGGCCCGGTGGGCGCCGGCATGCAGGCGATCTTCATTGCCGATGGCAACGTGAACCATCCCAAAGGTGCGCGCGGAGGCCTCCCGGCCGCCAGTTCACAGCAGCACGTGCTTCGGCGTGACGGCAAATCGCATCCGCTTCCCCAATACTGCGACACCTGGCTGGAAGCTGATGAGGTGCTGATCTCGGTTGCGGGCGGGGGAGGCGGGTTTGGCGATCCGGCCCTGCGGGACCCGCAGAGGGTCCTGGAGGATGTCCGGGAAAAGCTGGTGTCTCGTGAACGGGCGCGCGAGGTCTACCGCGTTGCGATCACGGAAGACCTTGTTATTGACGAACAGAAGACGGCCATGCTGAGAGTCCATTAACAGGGGGGCTGCAGGGGTGGATGGCTCCTTTGCGAGCTCATCACGAAAGACGGCCGATAGAGATGCCAAAAGCACGCAAGACAACGACAAGAGGCAAGCGGGCGGGAGCGGCTCGAACAGCCCGCGCGGGCTGGACGCGTGCCGATGAGGACAAGGACGCCGGCGCTTTGTTCGGAAGCGCGCTGCGGACATTGCGAGAGGACAGGAACCTCACGCTTTCGGAGGTCACCAAGGCGACAGGAATCACCGCCGGTACGCTGTCCCGGATCGAGAACAGCAAGATGGCGCCCACCTTCGCCGTCCTGCTCAAAATCATGCAGTTCTTCGAAATGGAGTGGAGCGATCTGATCTCCCGGGCCAAGCTTGATTCCAAATCGATCTCCAAATCGGCCGCGGCCCCCTTCCTCAGTGCCGCCTCGGCAGAATCCGCAGGTGGCATCACGGTCCAGACCGGCACCTACACGTTCCCGCATGGCGACAAGCATCCATCGCCATTTCTGCCATTGATCCTGGAGGTGACGGCGTCGGCCCCGAAGGAGGTCGGCGGGCTTGTCGGCCATCCCGGTGTCGAATTCTGCTACGTGCTCGACGGCGAGCTGCATTTGCACGTGAAGGGGCGCAAGCCGGTCGTCGTTCAGCCTGGTGGCAGCCTGTTTTTCGACAGCCGGCAGCCGCATGCCTACACCGTGCGAAAGGGCAAGCGCGCCCGGCTTCTCATCGTGTCGACGGCAACGGCTCCCACCGCATTCTTGAGCTCGATTCAGGATCTGAAAGAGCTGCGGGCGGGGCAATCGACCGGCCGTCATTCGCCATCGGCGATTGCTGATCGCAGCAGCAGGCCGTCTTCGGTTGGCTTGCGTCCGAAAGCACGCAGGCGCGTGTCGATGGACAAATAGCTCGGATTTTCGCTCGCCCACTCCGCCGCCAAACAATCTCAGCAAAAACACTTGCCCGCAAAGTTTCCGATCCGCAACTAACGTCATCCAGCAAGACCAAGGAGAAGCAGCATGACTACCCAGACCACCCCGTCCCGCTACGAACCCAGGGGCTGGACGCAATGGCCCGGCAATCACGACTTTTCGTTTCAGTTCATGCGCACGCTTTGCGCCTCCCAGGAGGGCGCCAGCACGATCAGCGAATGTTTCCTCGCCGCGAGCAAAATGAGCGTCGGCGATACGGAAAGCTGGCATCGCGAGTGGACCGCGCTCGGCGACACCAGTTCGGAGCGGGCCACGGCCGCGTCGGCGGCAGGGCATTATCACACCGCGAAGGTGAACTGGCTCAGGGCCGCGAACTATTACAGATCGGCGGAATTCTTCCTGCGCCGCAACGATCCGCGGCGTCTCCAGACGTTCGACAAGATCGAGGCCTCTTCGCACAAGTATCTCGCGCTGATGTGTCCGCAAGGCGAGATCGTCAAGGTGCCGTACCTTGATGGTCAGCACCTCGACGCCTACTATGTGCGTCCCTACGACACCAAGGACAAACTGCCGACGGTGATCTGTTTCGGCGGCCTGGACGAATACAAGGACGAGCTGCTGCATGAGATTCCCAAGCACGCCTTTCCGCGCGGGTTTTCCGCGCTGCTTGTCGATCTGCCCGGCCAGGGCGGCACGCTGCGCCGGCAGAAGATCGCGACGCGGTGCGATACCGAAGTTCCGGTCGGCAAGTGCGTCGACTACCTGCTGAGCCGATCCGACGTCGATGCGGACCGTATCGTGCTCTATGGTGCGAGCTTCGGCGGCTATTACAGTTCACGCGCCGGGAGCTTCGAGCATCGCTTGAAGGCGGTGGTGTCCGACGGCGGCATCTTCGATTATCCACGCTGGCAGCAGAGGCGGTCGGCTGAAGGAGAACTGGAGCCCGATGGTCTTTTTGCCGAGCACATCAAGTTCATTACGGGAACCAACTCGCTGGACGAAGCTTTCCAGATTCTCAAAGACTTCCGCCTCTCGGGCGTGATCGGGAAGATCGAGTGCCCGTATCTGCTGGTGTTCGGGGAGCACGACTTTCTTGGCATCGAGCAGTTCGATGAAGCCTACGCTGAAGCCAAGCGGCATCGGCTCGATGTCACCAAGAAGCTGTTCACGGCGGAGGAGACCGGGGCCGCGCACTGCCAGATTGACAATCCAACCATCGGGCAGGAGTACATCTTCGATTGGCTGGCGGACGTCATCGGTATCGATCAGTCGAAATCAATGCACAAGCCGTCGTTCCTGTAGAATCACCTGGAAGGCGCCGGCGTGCCGGCGTCTTCCAGTCGGCGGAGATGCGGAAGCATCTTCGAAGTATTCCACCGTTCGGAAACGTGTCGACTGTTGCGGCCGGCACGCTTCAGGGAATCGTAGGCTGTGTCTCGGGGAGGGGGATCCAGCCGGCGTCATCGCGCTGGAACAGCGGGCAGCCGTAGACCGCGCGGACCGCGAGCGGTGCGGGGAGCGCAGCCGCTAGCGCCTCCCAGCGATTGGTTTGCTTCATGGCGACGACCATGCCGCTCATGTCGGCACCGACCCGCTGCATCAGGCGTGCGGCGGCAACGGCCGTCGTGCCGGTCGAGATGGCGTCGTCGACCAGCACCACCCGCCGGCCTTCGATCAGCGGCAACAGGTTGGGGTCCAGCCGCAACTGCTTGCCGGCTTCCGGGCTCGTGATCGAGGTGACCGGCTCGGACAGCGTGTCGTCGTACCAGAACTTGCGCGAATACCCGAGCGGCAGATAACGCCGATGCCCGAGCCGCTCGGCCACCAGCGCCGCAAAGGCGAGGCCAAGGGTCGGCAATCCGACAATGATCTCGGCTTCGAGCGTGCGCGCCTGTGTGGCCATGTGCTCCGCCAGCGCCGCAACAACGCCGGTCGCGGCCTGGTTGGCGATCAGGGAGGCGACGGCGCGATCGCCATCGGGCAGCCGGCGCAGCGGCAGAACCAGGAAGCGGCCGCAAGGCAGACGGACGGGATAACCGAAACGATAGGGCGGCGTGGCCGAGAACCGGGCAGGGATCTCCGGCGTCAAGTCCTGCCAATAGGCAGTCGTCGGCTCGGTGAAAGCGTCATGCGCGGTCATTCTGATGGTCCCCCGATCGATCGCCGAAGCCGCCTATCTAACTGGCGATGAAACCGGGAGGAAAGACGCCTGTTTCGACAAGCCAGATGCCGAGATACGCTGCCATGGCGGCCGCGGCGAGAACACCGGCAAAAAAGCCGATACACAGGACGGTGGCCTGCTTCCAGGGGCGACTTTGGTAGATGTAGATGATCTGACCGAGAGGGATAAAAAATACGGTCAGCAACTGCACAGCGCCGTTCCGGCGCCGGGCCAGGGCGTGTGCGTCGGCAATCTGCCAGGAGGACACGAGCAGGATGAGGCCCACCAGTTGCACCAGGTCGTTGGCGGTCAGCGAGTTTGGCGCGCCGTGCGGCCACACCGCAGCGTCGACAAGGAAGCCAAAAGCGATGAAGGCCAGCAAGGCGACGTAGATCCAGTCACGTTTCTTCATACAGGTTCCGTTTGCGCGAGATGGCGGAGATATCTTGATGAACGGCGGCAATCTGATGATCGACGGCCATCGCGCTGTCGCTGCGGTACCGGTTCCGTCGACGGTCGCGCGATGCCCAAAGAAACGGCGGATAGCGACGGCCTCGCCTTGTTGAAAGGGCGCGAAGTTCGTAGAAGTAAAAATGAAAAAAATCGCCGGCGGCTTGCTCGTTTGCCTGATTTGCATCGTTTTCGCATTTGCCGACGGTTACCCCTTATCGATCGTCCGGCACCGATGGCAGGAGGTCATCACCGAAAGCAATCATGCGGCGCTCCGGCCGGGCTCGGTTTACGACATCCTCACCCATTTCGAGCAGAATTCCGGTCGCACGCGCCCGGAATTCAATTACCTGTTCTTCGACACCGGTCTGGGGGCGGCCGATCCGATCTACCCTGTCTTCCAGGTTGGTTATCAGGAGAGTTGGCCGCAACTCATCAAAGCGGGGTTCTCGGAACAGAATCGGCATATCGATCATTTTTCCACCGGGGACACGCCGGAAGGCTGCCGCATCCAGTCCGTCTACTGGGTCCGCCACATCGACGAGTTCCCGGACATGTACGGCGCTCTTCGTGCTGAAGGCTACACCCTGATCGACATCAGCTTCGACTATTACGTCAAGCTTCGCCCGGATGCGCAATGCGGCAAACACAGCGCGCATGAGCTGAGCGAGAATTTCGATCCTTTCAAGTCGATTTATGGATATGCGGAGACTTTCCGGACGTTCGCCGACATCCCGCCGGACCTGCTGGCGAAATACGAAGCCAAGGTCGGCGTCTTGAAGCTGATCACGCAGACCTTCAAGACGCGGCAGGACGACTGGGCGAGCTACGATCAGAGCTACAGCCTGCGCGAGAACTCGATGTGGTTCTATCCCGACGGGTTTGCCCCCGATCACGGCATCGATACGCCCCGCAAACAGAGCGGCCTGCGCTTCCTGACGCAACCGAAGCACCTGTTTTTCGCGGCCGAACCGGCTCTGGAGGATCGGCTTCCCTTGGCGAGGATGTTGGGCGCCGAGGGATTTGCGAAGATTCTGGATTGCCTCAAGGGCAGGCCGACCAGGGATTTCGATCCGAAGACGGAGCCCGGCGGCGACACCCTCGACATCACAGACCAGGTCACTCCGAAGAACTTCTATACGTCGGGCACAATGGTCGAACCGATCCGCGACGTCGTCGGCGACGTCTCCGATCCTGGCCATTTCAAGCTGGTCTCCGTGGTTCTTCGTCCCGGCGAGCCGGAAAGCGACGTGCATTTCCAGGGGCTGCAGGAGATTCCGCAGGTCCGCATGGTTTACCAGCTGATGAGCCCACGTTTCGCCGGGCGCCCCTACGAGCAGCTGTTCATCCATCTCGAATTCGACGCCGTCGACAGGCTGCTCCCCGCGCCGGAGCGTCGACGCGCGGTCGCCGACTTCCTGCAGAAGGCCGATGCCTTGACGGCAGTGCGTGAACGCGGAGGACTCGGCGTCGGCAAGGCGACCGCGGACTTCATTGCGGAGTCGATCGGGTCTCGCCCGGTCCAGACCGCGAGCTGGAGTTCGTCGCTGACGGGGCTCTGGGTGTTCGGCATGCTTAGCCGTTCGTACAACGCCGACCGCGTCCTTGAAGCGGTGCCGATCGTCAGGGACGGCGTCAATATCGGCTTCTATTCGAGCGTGTACGATACCACGCTGTTCCGCGCAGCCATCGACAAGTCGGAGGCGCGTGAGAAAGCCGACCTGCAGGGCGTGCTCGACGATCTCACGCCCAGAACGTATCGCGATGCGCGGCGTCATGATCCCGAGGCTTTGACATTCAATCGCATGACGTGCGCGCAATGCCATCAAATGGCAGGGCGCGACGGTGTGCACGTGCTCTTGAATGACGGCTTGGACCGCAGGATCGCAACGCCCTACAAGGCAACCGAGTACGTTTTCCGGGAGCTCGACCGCCAATTGCGCCGCATCCCTCGGCTTGACGCGGCCGGGGATGGCGATCCGGCCTCGATCTCGCGATAAGAGGTGTGGTCGCGCGGCCGCGAGGGCGCATCCCCACCCGCAATCCTCCTCCGCCATGGTGCGGTTACAGTGAAGACGTCACCGCACGCTGCGGCTGGATCTATTCCGCCGGGCCGGCGACCGGGATGCGCGCGGGGCCGTGCGGCGTCCGCGCGTGGAGTATTGTCGCCCGGCCGGCGAGGCTGCCGAACCCCGCCATCAGCAGGGTCGCGACGGCGCAAAATCCGAGTGCAACATTCCAGTTCCCGGTCGCATCATGCGCGAGGCCGGCGAGCGGTGGACCCGCTGCCGCCAGCGAGTAGCCCAGGCACTGCGCCATGCCGGACAGGGCCGCCGCCTGATGGCTGTGCACGGCGCGCAGGCTGACAAACGACAGGCCGAGGACGAAGGCGGCACCGGCGCCGAAACCGAACAGCGCGACCCACACCGTCGCCAGCGCGGGAAGCTGCCACAGACCCAGCAGGGACAGGCATGTGGCGAGCGAGACGCCGATGGCCAGCACGCCCTGATCTTTCATGCGCCGGACGGCCGGGCCGAGGATCAGGCCGGGGAGCGCCGTCGCCAGTTGCGACAGGCCGTGCAGCGAGCCCGCAGTCGCCGCCGGGTAGCCCGCCTCCACCAGGATAGCGGGCAGCCATCCGACAACGATGTAGTAGACCAGCGAGGTCAGGCCAAGAAAGGCCGTGACCTGCCAGGCGAGCGGCGAACGCAGGATGCGACCGCCATCGGGCGGTGGAGCGAGCTCTGCCTTCGGAGCGGAGTGCAACCGGAGCTGGGGAATCCAGGCCATCAGCGCCGCTGCCGGAAAAATCAACAAGCAGGCGAGCGAGAGCCGCCAGTTCGATCCGGGCAGCTGCGCGAGCGGGATCGCTGCGGCCGATGCGAGCGCGGCGGCCACGCCGGCTGTGAAGGAGTAGGCCCCGGTTAGCCCGGCTATCCCCGAGGGAAAACTTCGCTTCAGCAGGCTTGGAAGCAGGACATTCGCGATAGCAATGCCCGCGCCGAGCACAGCGGTGCCGAGGAATAGCGCCCAGACGGGACCACTTGAGCGCACCGCGATCCCGGTCGCGATCACGAGCAGCGCGCCGAACAGGGTGCGTTCGATGCCGTATCGACGCGCGATACCGGCGGCAAAGGGTGAGATCGCCGCGAATGCCAGCAAGGGCAGCGTCGTCAGGATTCCCGCTGTGGGGGCGCCGAGGCCGGTTGTCTCGCGGATCATGCCGAGCATCGGCGCCACGCCCAGCATCGGTGCGCGCAGCGTCGCGGCGATCAGCATGATGCCGATCACCAGAAGCCCTGGCACAGCCAGCTTGTGTTTCAACTCATTCATTGTCGTCGCATGCCTCTGACTTGTTCGTCTGCGCGCGCGAAATTACTCGACTCCAGCATTCGAAGAATTTAGATATAACTGCATCTGATCGCTAAAAGTCGTCACTCATGAAACAGCCGCTTCAGTGGCCATGGCCCCATCTTGACGTGGATGATGTTCGCGCGCCGGTGCTCGCCGTGGGCGTCGACGTGACCGGGACGCGCTCGGAAGTGCCCGAGCATCGGCACCGCAAAGGGCAACTCGTGTTTGCGCTGGCAGGCGGGGTGACCTGTCGTGTTCCCAGCGGGCTGTGGATGGTGCCGCCGCATTGCGGGGTGTGGGTGCCCGGCGGCATGGAGCACAGCAATATCGTGACCGCCAATGCCCGGATCTTCTTCGTATATATCGAGCCGGGCGCGGCCGATTTGCCTGATCGCTGCTGCACGCTGTCGATCTCGCCACTGCTGCGCGAACTGATCGTCGAGCTGTCCGATCGCATCGAGCACGAGGTCGCGCGCGGCGGCCTCCTGACCACGCTCCTGCTCACCGAGCTGCCGCGCATGCCGGTGCAGCAGTTGCATCTACCGATCTCGTCTGAGCCGCGCCTGCAGCGGATCGCGACAGTGCTGGCGGACGATCCCGCCGACCGCAGCACCCTTGCGGAATGGGCCGATCGCGTCGCGCTCAGCGAGAGCAGCCTCGCGCGTCTCGTGGTCAAGGAGACGGGGCTCACCTTCGGGCGCTGGCGCCAGCAACTGCACCTGATCGTCGCCCTGCGTGAGCTCGCCGCAGGCGCGAGCGTGCAGCAGATCTCTGCCGATCTCGGCTACGATTCCGTCACCGCCTTCATCACCATGTTCAAGAAGGCGCTGGGGAAGCCGCCGGCCAAGTATCTTGCCAGTATCGCGCAGAATGGCGGGTCTGCGTTCGTGGCGTGATCAGCCGAGATCAAACGAGCTCGGGTGGCGCGGTCGCAGGTTCAAATCCCGTCCACGCATAGGCACGAGGTTTTCGGTTTCATTTCTGTCATCGGTTCCGACGTGGGATAGCCGTCGGCATGCGGCCGGGGCAGTATTCATGCGATGTCATCACCCTGCGCACGTGAGCGTTCGCCCGGCCTCATCGTTCCAAAACTGAAACCCGCAATTCCACAGACCGATCTCGACAGGTCCGGGGGGATATTTCAGTTTGATGTCGTTCAACTGTCGATCGTGATGGCGTGATTGTCGCGCACGATTGAGACAGATCAGGGCGTCGCCGAGGCCGGCGCCGGTACCTGCATAAATGTCGGCACGTAAGTGGAGGTCGAACGACTCTCCGCAACGTGGACGTGTGTCTTTAATTGGAGGGGGATCATCTTGCTGACGATGAGGGGAATGCTTTGCGGTTCGGCCGCAAGTTTGTGGGCCTTCACCATGGCGCAGGCGGCGGACTTGCCGGTGAAAGCCAAAGCGGTCGAGTACATGAAGGTCTGTTCGTTGTATGGGGCCGGCTTCTACTACATTCCGGGCACCGACACCTGCATGCGCATCGGCGGTGTGATGCGGCTGGATACGGCCATCAATGGCGTCCCCTTCGATATTCCGTACTGGCAGGGAACGGTCGCCGGTGCGAATGCCTATAACCGGAACTATTTTGGCGATCGCCAGCGCCTCAACCTGTTCATGGACACCCGCACCGCCACCGACTATGGCGTGGTGCGGACCTACGCCAACCTGCAGTTCGATTTTCAGGCGGCGCGCGACAACATCGCGGGTGGCTATCTGGCGGTCGACTGGGCGTTCATCCAGTTTGCTGGCTTCACGTTCGGCAAGGCTGTCTCGCAGTTCGACCCGCAATGGACGTTGAACAGGGGCATCATCAGCTCGGGCTTCCTTGCCGGCTCCTACGACGCGACCGGCATTCCGCAATTGGCCTATACGGCGACATTCGGCGGTGGGTTCTCGGCAACGCTGTCGCTCGAGGACGCGCAGCCCTACCGCTCGGCCGGCGTCATCAATACGTCCGCCGGCTGGCTTGGCCCATTCGGTGGACCGACGGTGGGATATGGCACAACCGCCAACACCTTCCTCGGCAACGTGCAGACCGGCGACCACGTCCCCGACATCGTCGCCAACGTGCGTCTGGACCAGGCCTGGGGCTCGCTGCATGCCGGCGCGGCAGCCCACGAGGTTCATGGCACCTATTATACTGCGACCGACAGCAGCAGCGGTCATCCGGACTCGACATGGGGCTTTGCGGCGACCGCGGCGTTTGAGCTGAAGCAGTTGCCGACGGGAGCGGGCGATAGCTTCAAGGCCGAGGCGACGTTTGCCAACGGGGCCGCCAAGTATGTGTTCGGTGGAACATTCGATGTCATCGGCGGCGGTCGTTTTGCCAAGATCGGAAGCGGCGCCATGGCGATGGGATATGTGCTTGATGGCGTGTATGGCGGTCTTTCGTCCGCGGCAGGAACCGGCATTGCCAAGAGCAACGCGTGGGATGTCAGTGCCTACTATGAGCATTACTGGAATCCGGCGTGGCGCACCTCGGTGTTCGGATCCTACAGCTACATCAGCTATGGTTCGACCGGTGACGCGTTGATGACCGCTGCGTCGAACAAGGGGCTGCTGCTTGCGGCGGCCGGTGTCCCGACGGGCTCGTTCAACGGCACGAACACCGGAAGCTGGGCCTTGGGGGTCGCCCAGCTCGGCACCAAGACAGCCTGGACGCCGGTCCAGAATCTGACGTTGTCGGCGGAGTTCATCTACACCCGGATCAATCAGAATCTGAACGGCACCTACACGGCGGCCGCTGGTATTCCCGGTGTCGCCGCGGGCACCACTTTCCAGATGAAAGACCAGAATCTCTACAACGGCGCGCTGCAGATCGCGCGGAGCTTCTGACGGTCTTCTTCCTTTCGCGCGATACGTCCCTCGGCGTCTTGTCGAGGGACGGCGCGCGACGCGAAGGTGGAAGGCTCCATCAATCAACAAGAAACGAAAAAGCGGAATATACAGATGTCGGGTGACAATCCCTGCGCGGTCACACCTTTCGGACGCTTCATCGGGCGTTATGAAACCGGGGTCGGTGTCTTCCGCGGCATTCGTTATGCGCAGCCGCCGGTCGGCGAACGCCGTTTCCGCAAGCCGGTGGAGATGCCGCTTGATCACGGCGACATCGATGCAGGAGAAGACGGACCGATCCCGCCGCAACTGCCATCACGGCTCGAAAACGCGATGGGGCCGTTTCCCGCACCCCAGGGCGAGGATTGCCTGCGACTGACGATCTGGGTTCCGCCGAATCTCGAAAACAACGGCCTCGCCGACAACGTGCTGCCCGTGCTGGTGTGGTTTCACGGGGGCGCGTTCACCACCGGCGCGGGATCGCTGCCCTGCTATTCCGGCCTGCATTTCTGCAGAACCGAGCGGGTGATCGTGGTCGCCGTTAACAGCCGCCTGGGACCGCTCGGATATGCCCGCATCAAGGGATTGAGCGAGGGCAATCTCGGCCTGCACGATCAACTGGCGAGCCTTCGCTGGATTCAGCGCTGCATCGCGGGCTTCGGCGGCGATCCCGGCAACGTCACCATCGCCGGGCAGTCGGCCGGCGCTTTCGCGGTGCTGGCGCTTGCGGTGATGAAACAGGCGAGGGGGCTGTTCCAGCGGGCGATCGTGCAGAGCGCGCGGCTTGGACTTGATCCCGATTCGTCCGAGCGGGCGGAGGCGCGTGGCCAAGTCCTCATCGATGCGGTGGCATCGGGGCGGATCGATGCCATGCGCGAGGTGACCGTCGACGGGATTCTCGCGGCCAATGCAGTTGTCGCCCGGCGCTTCTCGGGAGGGCCCGGGGTTTCCTCGGCACCGTATTATCCTTGTGTCGATGGCGAGCTGATCCATAGATCATTGCTGGAGGCCGTGACGGAGGGGCACGCATCCGATTGCGCGATGATCGCGGGCTATACCCGCGAAGAGTGCACGGTGTTCTCCCTGATCGATCCGGCACTCAAGCAACTGACGCTTGAGGATCTGAGGGCGATCGTGCGGCCCGACTTCGGTGCGAGCGCGGATGACGTGCTGCGTGAATACCAAGCCTTGCGCGGCAGTGGCCGCCATCCTGGCCTGCTGTTGTCCGATATCCGAACGGACTCCCAATTCATCGGTCCGACCCTGAAGCTCGCGGACCTGCAGCGCAAGGCGGGACAGCAGGTCCACTTGTATCAGTTCCAGTGGCAATCGCCGAAGGCCGAGTTCGGCTCGAACCACTGTCTGGAACTGCCGTTCCTGTTCGGCGAGCACGATGCCTGGAGGAATGCGCCGATGTTCCAGGGTGTGGAATCAGCCGCTACTGACCACATCGGGAAAACCATGCGTGGCTACTGGGGCGCATTCGTGCGCACCGGACGTCCGGCCGGGCCGGGGCTGCTGGACTGGCCGATCTATGACGAGAACCGCGTGGTGATGTGTTTCGATCGTTATATCGCGCCGGTTGTTGATCCCGTCGGGGCGCGCTGGCGACGTGCGTTCAACGCGTGAGATGACAAGTCAGGTAGTGGGGTGAACGCGTTGCGCGACGTCTGGCGATGATCAGGGATTAAAATGGTATCCTGTTTGGGGCCCATGAGGCCTCTGACGCAAATGTTTGACGAGCTCGGACACGAACAGTTTGGCGGCGAGGGTGAGCGAGCGCCGGGACGGGTAGAGAATGTAGATTGTGATGGTGGGAGGAGACCAGGCCGGCAGCGGCAGCACCAGCCGGTGGTCGCGCAACTCGGCCTCGCAAAGGCTCACGGGGAGGCGAGCCAGACCGAGCCCGGCGAGCGCGGCCTGCCTGATCACGTTCAGGTTGTTGGTATTGAACTTTAGATCGACCTTGATCTGCGCCGACTTTCCGCTCTTGTTCACAAGCCGCCAGCTCGGGCTGAAGCCGTCGGCGGCCCAGCCGATGCCGGCGCAATGGTTCAGATCCGCTGGGGCAGATATCTTTCCCAACGAGCGGATCAAGCCGGGTGCGGCGACAAGACAGTACGATGTGACGTCCAGCTTCTGCCGGACGAGCTCGGAGTTGGTCAGCGCCTCGCGCGCAGGCTGAATCGCGAGATCGTAATGCTCGATCTTCGGATCGAACGATCCGCCCGTGGTGTTGAGGCTGATACGCACGTCAGGATAGGTCCGGGAAAAATTGATCGCAAAGTCGGCGATCAGGCGTTCGGTCAGGACCACGGGACAGGTGATGCGCAACGTCCCGGCAGGGCGCTGGGTGCGGGTTTCCGCCAACGCCTTGATGATTCTGAGCTCGTCCTTGATCTTCTGTCCGCGCTCGAACACCGACGTCCCGATTTCGGTAGCGGCAAAATTGCGCGAGCCGCGATTCAGCAGGTGGACGCCCAACTCCTTCTCGAGATCGTCCATCCGCCGGCTGAGGGTCGACTTCGGAATTCCGGTTTTGCGACTGGCCGCCGAGAGGCTTCCCGCTTCGATGATTTCCGTCAGCAGGATCAGATCGTCGACCGTTCCCATGCGTTCCCGTTTTTGCCGCGCGGCGTTCCAAAACTGGAACGAACGATCCCATGCATATGTCTCGACAGAGTATAACAAATCCCCTTCATTTTGGCACTGCGAAGTTTGAGTGGAGAGCGGCCTTTGACCTACGCGCGCGCCGGAATGCTTTTTGTCTGCTTTCTCGTTGTCCTGCTCGACGGGCTGGACGCCGGTGCCGTCTCCATCACGGCGCCGATGCTGGCGAAGACATGGGCGTTGACGCCGGCGATGTTCACGCCGGCCTTCGTCGCCGCCAACATTGGCGCCGTCGTCGGATACACCGCATGCGGCCCTCTTTCCGGGCGCTTCGGGCAGCGCACCGTCGGCATCTCCAGCGTTGTGTTGTTCGGGGCCGGGACGCTGCTCTCGGCATTGGCGCAGGGCGTCGGCTCGCTGTCGGTGCTGCGTTTCATTGCCGCGATCGGCCTCGGTGGCGCGCTGCCGATTGCCGTGACCGCCGCGACACATGTCGTTGCGGAGCGATTCAGGCCGACCGCGGCGGTGCTGGTGACACTGGGGTTGTCCTCCGGAGGTGTCGTCGGAGGCCTGATCGGCGGGCCGCTGATGGCCAAATTCGGATGGCAGTCGATTTTCGTCGTCGGCGGCCTGCTACCGCTGCTCGTGCTGCCACTGTTCGTTTGGGTGCTGTCGGCTCCCGCGCAGACAATGATACAGGCCGGGGTCGATAGCCCGCGCTCGCGGGCGACACTCGATGCGTTGTTCGCCGATGGCCTCGGCGTCATCACCTATCTGCTGTGGCTGTTCGCGTTCTTGATTTTCCTGGTCAGCTATGCGCTGTCCTCCTGGATCCCCGTCCTGCTTGCCGATTTCGGCTTCTCGCCGCTCCAGGCTCCACTCGGCGCCGCGGCCTATGGTGTTGGCGGAGTCGTCGGTGGTTTCGTCGTGCTCGGCGTCATGGGCAGGTTCGGCATCAAGCCCACATTGATGCTCACCTCGCTGGTTGCGATCGTGTCGGTTGCAACCATGAGTCAGATCGCGTCGTCGTCTTCCCTGCTGCTACCGCTGATCGGCGCGATCGGCGCGGGACTCATCACTGGCTGTGTCGGCCAGAGCGCGCTGGCCGTCTCGTTCTATCCCGCGGTGTTGCGAACCACAGGGGTGGGATGGTCCGCAGCCTGTGGCCGGATCGGCTCCGTCGTCGGGCCGGCGCTCGGCGGTGTGATGCTGTCGTTCCACTGGCCCGCGCGCGATATCATTCTCACCGCCATTCCGCTGATCGCCGTTGCCATTCTGGTGCTTGGGGCGATGTCGCTTGTCGAGCACAGGCGGGTTCTTGCACGTACGTGAGGCGGCGCGCTGTTCTTGACGGCCATCGTTTGTTTTGTGCGGCTAGCCGGCGAGGCCATATCGTGACCGTCACGATGGCTGAAGGTCGGCCAGCCGACTACCAGCTGATGTAGATATTGCCGCGGTCCGCGCTCCACAGCGCGAGGGCCTTGCCCTGGTCGAGAGCCTGTTTCGTGGTCCCCGTTGGACTTTGCGACACGGAGCCCCACTGGCTGGGGCCGCCAATGCTGCTGGGCGTATAGATATTGACCGAGTGCATATTCAGATCCGGAACGTCGGACGCTTGCTGAATTTTGAACGTTCCATTGGCGACCGCAGTCCTGATGGCTTGCCCGACGTCCGGCGAGAAGCCTTGTTTGTCGTAGGTGTCGGCGAGCCCCAGCAAGGTCTCGTTGATGGCGTTGTCCTTGATGAATTGGGCGTCGGATGTCGTCGGGTCGCCGTAGGGCGCGGGAGCGTCCCGCACCGTGGAGGGCGCCGTCAGCGTCGCGGCCCACTGGGCATAACGTGTTGTCTGTAACGGCGTCGATGCGTCGCCGGCCGTTGATGATTGTCCCGGCTTGTCGCTGCCCTTCGCGGCCTGCACCTGCGCCGCGAGACGGTCAGCCGCGACCTTGTCGACCTTCGCTCGCGCGAGAACGGCCTGAGCACGATCGGAGAGATCGACGATGTCGACGGGATCGCCCGAGGGCGATGGCTTCGCCGGGGTCTGGATTTGGCCGGAGGCTTCCGTGCCGGCCATCGATCCGGAGCGGAGCAGGGAAACGATGGCATTGTCGGCAGAAGAGTTCGTTGCGGCAATCGTACTCATGATGGAGCCCTCAGGAGCAGGAAGCACAGCATCAGACGTTCGGATTGGAGCGTCTCGGAAATATCTGGAAATATGAGGTTCGGCCGGTTGTCGTTAAAAATCGGTTAAAGTCTACGACGTCAGCCGGCTCGGCTTGCCTTTGCGGCCTGCTGGATGGTCGCGCATCCAGGACAATCCGGTGTCAATAAATGGGGGGACTCCTCACGTCGAGCGGCTGTGCGCGGGGCCCATGGCTCGGAATGCGCCGTTGGGTAAATCTAGAGTGCAGCCATTGCAGCCGGGGAAAAAGGCGCGAGTTCTGCGAAACGCCTGTCCCGCACCTTGGCTGTCCATTCCGGATCGGTAATCAACGCACGACCGACGGCGACCAGATCGAATTCATCGCGGGCGAGGCGAGCTTCGAGGCCGTCGAGCTCGCCGACATCAGCGCTTTGGCCTTTGTAGGACTGAATGAAATCGCCGCCCTTCAAGCCGACCGATCCAACCGTGATCGATGGCTTGCCGGTGAGCTTCTTGCTCCAGCCTGCGAGGTTGAGTTCGGAGCCCTCGAACTCGGGTTCCCAGAACCGCCGCGTCGAACCATGGAATATGTCCACGCCGGCATCCACCAGAGGCTGCAGAAATCTGGCGAGTTCGCCGGGAGTGCGTGCCAGTCTGGCGCCGTAATCCTGCTGCTTCCACTGCGAGAAGCGGTGAATGATAACGAAGTCGGGGCCGACGCGCTGCCGGATGGCGGCGATGATGTCGGCGGCAAAGCGGGTGCGCTTCACCAGGTCGCCGCCGTAGGCGTCGTCGCGGCGATTGGAATTTTCCCAAAAAAATTGATCGACCAGATAACCGTGAGCCCCGTGCAATTCGACCGCGTCGAAGCCGATAGCCTTGGCCACCTCGGCGGCTTTGGCGAAAGCCTCGATCGTGTCGGCGATGTCGCTGTCGGTCATGGGCTCGGCGACCTGTTTGCCCGAGCCTGAAAGTCCCGAAGGGCCATCGGATTTGCCGTCCGGACGGGGCCCGGTGCCGGGCTTGCGGACCATGCCCTGATGCCAGATCTGGGGGGCGATCATGGCGTTGGCGGCATGAACTGCCTCCACCACGCGCCGCCAGCCGTCGAGACTCTTCGGAGTGTAGAAGTTCGGGATGTTCGCGTCGTTTGATGCGCCGGCGCGATCGATGGTTGTGCCCTCGGTGATGATCAAGCCGACGCCACCCTCCGCGCGGCGACGGTAGTAGGCCGCGACGTCTTCGCCGGGGGTCCCGTCGGGGCTTTTCGAGCGGGTCATCGGTGCCATAACGACGCGATTGGGCAGCGCAAGGGATTTGTGCTGGAACGGACGAAACAGCGGGCTATCGATCGGCATTGGATTACTTTCGGCGGGATCGTGTTGTGGTGACGCACCAAGTGTGCCGTATTGTTAAGTACCGCGAAAGGTGACCTTCCCACGGAAGTTTTTCGAACCGTGCTCCACCACGGCCTGTACGCCGGCCTTGAAGTCCGCCGAATCGAACAGCGGGGTGCCGAGATCGATCAGCAGTTCGTCCGCGGCGCGCACGCCATGATCGAGGAAAGCGCGAACCAGCCGCTTGGTGGCGGCGTGAGCCTTGGTTGGCCCGTTCGCGAACCTTTGCGCCCACGCCATCGCCTCGGTGCGCAGCGATGCCCGGGGGACCACCTTATTGACGATGTTCCAGCGTTCGAAGGACGCGGCGTCGTAGAAGTCGCCGGTGAAGCAGATCTCCCGGGCGCGCGCAGGGCCACAGCGCTCGGCCAGCAGATAGGCGCCGCCCAGGTAGGTGGTGGCGCCGATATGCTGTTCGACCTGCGCAAACTGCGCATCGTCGGCCGCAATGATCACGTCGCACCGCAGCGCGATCTCAAGCGCCGCCGCTAGACAAAGCCCCTGGACGGCGCAAACGACCGGCATGTCGAGGCCTTCCATGCGTGTGGCGATCGGGATTCCGCGGCCCAGCATCTGGCGCGCACCCTTCGCATCGACCCCCACGAATGTGGTCTTCACATTGACGCCGCAGCCGAAGTGATCGCCCTCGGCCTGCACCAGAAGCGCGCGTACGTCGGATGCCTCGACCTCGTCGAGCACTTTCACGAGAGCGGAAAAAAGCGCGTTGTCGGCCAGATTGATCGGTGGGGTGTCGATGGTGACGACGCCGACATTCCCCTGCTTCTCGAAGCGTGCTGAGCTCATGATCCATTCTCCCTGGCCGGCCGCATGGGGCCGGGCGGCCTGTGATTCATCCCCTGTACAATCCCGGGATCGTTCGCCTTAGCCTACAGGTCGGCAAAGCGGGATGCCAATTCGCAGGTGAATAACGCTGATCCAGAATTTTTGTAGCGAGGGTGGAAGCGCGGCTGTCAGGTGAGGCCGGCTGGAAAGCGCCGGCCGTGCGCGGATGCCTGGACTGCATCGCGCAAAAAAGGCGGCATCGCGCGAATGGCCGATCGGCGGACAGGCGCGGCCGGGTCCGGCAATTCGCGATATTCGGGAGAACGCAGATGAGTGAGACCAAGGCTCCGGTGGGGCAGATCAGGACCGAAGTGCACGGACACGTGCTGAAGATCGTCATCGACAACGCGGCGAAGAAGAACTCCTTCAGTCCGCAGATGATGGCGCAGATGTCCGACGCGATGACGTTGCTGGATCGCACGGAGGATTACTGGGCCGGCGTGGTCTGCGCGGAAGGCAGTGATTTCACCGCCGGCCTCGACATGCCGAAATTCTTTGGTCCGAAGGCGGAAAAATGGGACCTGAAGGAAGGCAATGTCGATGTCTTCGCGCTCAAGAGCCGCTGTCGCAAACCCGTCGTCACCGCGGTCCAGGGCATCGTCTTCACGATCGGCATCGAAATGATGCTCGCCGGCGACATCGTCGTCGCCGCTGACGACAGCCGTTTCTGCCAGATGGAATCCAAGCGTGGCATCGCGCCGCTGGGCGGGGGGCACTTCCGGTATCTGACCCGGGCGGGGTGGGGCGATGCGATGTATCATCTGTTTCTCTGCGACGAGTTCGATGCGCAGCGTGCCCACAAGATCGGCTTCGTTCAGGAAGTTGTGGCGCCTGGTCGGCAGGTTGCGCGGGCGATGGAAATTGCACAGCTCATCGCCGGCAATGCGCCGATCGGCATTCGGGTGACCAAGGAGGCCGCCTTGAAATACATCGAGAGCGGCGAGAAGGCCGCCATCGATTACATCCCCAGGATCAGGGATCGGGTTCTGAACAGCGAGGATGCCAAAGAGGGAATCCAGTCGTTCATCGAGCGGCGCGCGGCGGTGTTTCGTGGGCGCTGAGCGCTCCTCGACGTCAACACGGTTCAACCCACCAGCCATGAAAGACCAGATATGGGCAGCGTAAAGAAGGCTTTCGATCTCACCGGGAAGACGGCGCTTGTCACCGGCGGCTCACGCGGACTCGGCCTGCAGATCGCGGAAGCGCTCGGCGAGCAGGGCGCCAGGATCGTTTTATCGTCGCGCAAGGCCGCCGACCTCGAGCAGGCACAGGCGCATCTTGCCGGTCTCGGTATCCAGGCGGACTGGGTTGCCGCCGACAATTCCAGGGACGATGACATCAAGCGGCTGGCGGACGAGGCGATCGCCAAGCTGGGCAGGGTGGACATTCTCGTCAACAATGCGGGTGCGACATGGGGAGCCCCTACCGAAGATCATCCCGTCGAGGCCTGGGACAAGGTGATGAACCTCAACATCCGCTCCTTGTTTCTGCTGAGCCAGCAGATCGGAAAGCGCTCGATGATTCCCAACAAATACGGCCGCGTCATCAATCTTGCATCGATCGCCGGCCTGCGCGGCAGCACCGGCGAGATGCAGACGATCGCCTACAACACCAGCAAGGGCGCGGTGGTCAACTTCACGCGCGCCCTGGCGGGAGGCTGGGGCCGCTACGGCATCACGGTCAACGCGCTTGCACCCGGATTCTTCCCGTCGAAAATGACCAAGGGTACGATCGCCGCGCTGGGCGTCGAAAAATTGTCCGCAGGCGTGCCGCTGCGCCGGATCGGCGATGATGACGATCTGAAGGGTGCGGCGCTTTTGTTCGCAAGCGATGCCGGCAAGCATATCACGGGGCAGATTCTCGCCGTCGATGGCGGGTTGACGGCCGTCCTGTCGGCGTCCTGAGCGCGACGGTACCTGTCCGGCCCGTCGTTGGACGGGCCGGATGTTCTTCTCGTGCGCGGTCAGAAGGCCTCCGCCGGGACATCCATGATCACCCGGCCGCCCGCGCGAATGCGCGCGAGGTGGACCGAGGTTTCCGGTAGCATCCGGTCCATGAAGAAGCGGCCGGTCAGGAGTTTGGTCGCGAGGTGGGCGGACCGTTCCCCCGCTGCAATCTTGTCCCGGGCGGTCTTGACCATGCGAGCCCACATGTATCCCAGTGCCACCAACCCGAACAGGTGCATGTAGTCGGTCGATCCGGCGATCGCTTCGTTCAGGTCCGTTGCGGCCTGTTGCATCAGGCTGGACGTCGCCTGGTCCAGATCCGAGAGTGAAAGCTCGAGGGGCGCGAAAAACGGTTTGAGGTCATTGGTCCTGGCGTGATCCTCGATAAAGCCGTTGACCTCGGCGAGAAAGGCCTTGATGGCGCGGCCGCCGTCACGAGGCAGTTTTCGCGCCACCAGATCCAGCGCCTGAATGCCGTTCGCGCCCTCGTAGAGCATGGTGATGCGCGCATCGCGAACAAACTGCTCCATGCCGGTCTCGACGATGTAGCCGTGCCCGCCGAACATCTGCTGTGCGCAGACCGCATTGGCAAATCCCTTGTCGGTCAGCACGCCTTTGATCATCGGGGTCACCAGTCCCATATGGTCATCCGCCATCTCGCGCTCTCCCGCATCCTGCGTGCGGTGGGCGATGTCGCTCTGCAGCGAGGTCCACAAAACCAGCGCACGGGCGGCTTCATTGAAGGCGCGGATGGTCAACAATGTCCGCCTGACGTCAGGGTGGACGATGATCGGATCCGCCGGCTGCTCCGGCTCCCGTGCGCCGGCCAGGGAGCGTCCCTGAAGGCGCTCCCTGGCATAGCTTGCCGCGTTCTGGTACGCGACTTCCGACTGCGACAGGGCCTGCATCCCGACGCCGAGCCGGGCATCGTTCATCATGACGAACATCGCCTGCATGCCCTTGTTCTCTTTACCGACCAGCCAGCCGTGCGCACCTTCATAGTTCAGGACGCATGTCGAACTGCCGCGGATGCCCATCTTGTGCTCGATCGAACCGCATGAGACGCCATTGGCGCGGCCCAGCGAGCCGTCCGGATTGACGAGCCGCTTGGGAACGACGAACAGCGAGATTCCCTTGATGCCCGCAGGTGCGCCCTCGACGCGTGCGAGGACGAGATGAACGATGTTCTCGCTGATATCTTGCTCGCCGCCGGAGATGAAGATCTTGGTTCCGGTGATGCTGTAGCTGCCGTCGGACCGCTTCACGGCCTTTGTCCGCATCATCCCGAGATCGGTGCCGCAATGCGGCTCGGTCAGGTTCATGGTCCCGGTCCACTCGCCGGCCAGCATCCTGGGAATGAACAGTCGTTTTTGTTCGTCACTGCCATGCGCGAGCAATGCCGCGACGGCGCCCCGTGTCAGGCCGGCATACATTTCCAGGGCCATGTTCGCGGAGGAGAACATTTCCCCGACCGCGTGTGAAAGTGTGTCCGGCAATCCCTGGCCGCCGTACTCGGTCGGAGCCGACAGGCCGATCCAGCCGCCGTCTCCCAACCGCCGGAAGGCGTCGCGAAATCCCCTTGGTGCGGTCACACGGCCGTCATCGTGACGGATGCAGCCTTCACTGTCGCCGGTCGCATTCAAGGGATGCAGCACGTTCTCACTGAGCTTCGCGGCCTCGATCAGCACGGCCTCGCGCAGGTCCGGTGACGCATCGGCGAAGCCCGCCAGATTGTTGAAGCGGTCGATCTGGAAAACATCGTTGAGCAGAAACTGTATATCCGTCAGCGGGGCCTGGTACGCGGTCATGTCCGTCCTGTTCTCGTGGTGAAAGGCCGGTAGTCTTCATTCCCGACGCCGCGGCCGCCATGGTGTTTATGTTGAACCGGACGACGGATGTGAATAAGCGCGTCCCGCGCGCCCGGACGCGCTCCATTCCTCGGTGAATAACGGTTCTCCAAAATCATGACTATCGCCACCCGCCGCCGCCGGTCAAACCTGGATCCCAAGGAGCCCGCGCGAACGGAGCTCCGCTCAGGGAGCGCTGCATGTCCGAAACGAGAGGGGGCACGTCGACTGCCCCGCCGATCAAATTGCTGGCCGATATTTCACGGTATCACGCGGATCTGGCTCCGGATGCGGTGGCGTTGAGCTTCGATGGCAGGGAGACGACTTATGCCGGTCTCGATCTCGCCTCGAACCAGGTGGCAAACGGGTTGATAGCCGCCGGTGTCGGGCCTTCCGCACGCGTTGCCATTCTCGACAGGAACAGCGACAGATTCTTCGAGATCTGGTTCGGCGCGGCCAAGGCAAATGCCGTGCTGGTGCCGGTCAATGCCCGGCTCGCAGCTCCGGAGATCGCGTTTGTGCTCCAGGATGCCTTGGTGGAGGTGCTTTTTATCGGCGCTTCGTTTCTGGAAACGCTCGGCAAGATCCGCAATCAACTGACTTCCGTTCGCGATGTCATCGTCATCAACGACAGCTACGCCGCATGGCGGGATGCGCAGGCCGGCCGCGATCCCCGGCTCGCGGCGCGGGGCGATGATGTGTGTGTTCAGTTGTACACCAGCGGAACGACCGGGCATCCCAAGGGCGTCGAACTCACCAACGACAATTTCATGATCGGGATGCCCAATACCCTCGACGTGTGGGGGGCATGGGCGGCCAGCGACGTTTTGCTGCTGGCAATGCCATTGTTTCACATTGCCGGTTGCGGGGTCGGCATGCTGGGGCTGCTGGTGGGCCTGAAAACGATTGTCGCCCGCGAATTCGTGCCGGCTCATGTCATCGAAACGATCCAGCGCGAACGCACCACTGTGGCCTTTCTGGTGCCGGCGATGATTTCTGCGCTGTTGGCGGACGAACAGATCGAGCGCGCCGACCTCTCGTCGCTGAGGCGGATCGTCTATGGCGCGTCGCCGATCCCGCTCGAACTCCTGAGATCGGCGGTTCGCGTGTTCAGGCACACCGGGTTCGTTCAGATCTACGGTCTGACCGAAACGACAGGGATGATCTCGGCGCTTTCGCCGGAGGATCACTTGAACCTCTCCAGCAACGTCATGACATCGTGCGGGCGTTCGGTCGCGGGGGTGGAATTGCGTATCGTCGGCGCCGACGGCAGTCCACTTCCGCCGCGACGGGTTGGAGAGATCACCTGCCGCACCATCAAGAACATGAAGGGGTACTGGAAGCGCGCCAAGGATACCGCCAGGACCATCAAGGCAGGTTGGCTCCATACCGGCGACGCCGGCTATCTCGATGAAAGCGGCTATCTCTACATTCATGACCGCGTCAAGGACATGATCGTGTCGGGCGGCGAGAATATCTATCCCGCGGAAATCGAAAACGCGCTGTATGGCCATCCGGATATTGCCGACATCGCGGTGATCGGCGTTCCGGATGAGCGATGGGGCGAAGCGGTGAAGGCGCTTGTGGTGTTGAAACAAGGCTGCCTTGCGAATGTTGCCGATATCCTCGGTTATGCGCGGGAGCGGCTCGCGGGCTACAAGATTCCGAAGTCGGTGGAATTCATCGATACGCTGCCGAGAAATCCCAGCGGAAAGATCCTGAAGCGTGAACTCCGCGAGCGGTATTGGCGGGGGCATGAAAGGCGCGTAAACTAGCAATCACAAACTTAATCGATCGTCCGACTACCGTGGAAGACATTGTGGCGGAAGCAAATTGGGACTTATTTCGGTTATTCTTTGTCGTTGCGCGGACAGGCAGTGTGAATCGTGCCGCGCAGATCCTCGGGATGAGCCAGCCGACATTGAGCCGGCGTCTTAAAGAGCTCGAGCGATATACCGGAGCGCCATTGTTCTTTCGGGCGTCGTCCGGGGTCAAGCTGACCCAGGAAGGGGAAGATCTGCGACGCTCGGCCGGCGATATGGTGGCCGCGTTCGAATCGTTTCAGCGTGATCTGCGCTCCCGCGTCGGGCAGAGGTCGTCGGTTGTCCGGATATCCGCGACGGAGGGGCTGACGAAACATTGGCTTTTGCCCCGCGTGCGAAAGCTGCGTGACGTCAACAGCCGGGTGTATCTCGAGATCATTTCAACGGTTCATCAGCAAGGCGTGGCTGCGAGCGACCTCGATTTCGTCATCCGGATGGGCGACCCCGGTGAAAATGAGCTGATCGGCAAGCGGGTCGCCAGCGTTCCGCTCGGGATATTCGCGTCCGAGGGATATCTGGCCGCGCACCCGGCGCCACGGCAGTTGTCGGAACTCCGGGATCACGACATCATCGGCAGCTCCGCGGATTTTGCCGGCCTTCGTGGCGAGCGGGCCGGCCAGATGCAATTGATGACGCATTTCCACGCTGCGGCGGATGTGCGCAGCGTGTTGCGTGTCATGCCGATTGCCAATCATTTTGCTGCCGCGGTCGAAGGGCTTGGGCTGGCATTGCTCGCTGTTCCCTTCGCACTGGCCGAAGGTCTCGTTCGTGTGCTCCCGCAGGAATCCACCTCCATGAACGTCTGGCTGCTTCGCCGGCGCGAAAGCGACCTCAGAAAGCTGACCAGGGATGTCAGGCGGTTCCTCGAGAGCGAGTTTGCGAAATCGCGAAGCTGGCTCTCGGGCGAACATCGGCCACGCAGGCCGGCCCGACGCAAATCCGATATGTAAGGAGCCGGCGAGGCCCGCCTGGGTCGGCGCCGCATCCAACCCCTATCCGCCACGTACGGCCGGTGCTTCGTGCCGGCGCGGCCGAGCGCGTGCAATACGCGGCCGTTATTCAGCGATGAGGCGTCGATCGTCAAATTCGCTGTAGCGGGCAGAGCGATAGTTTTCTTACGTGGATCATGTCCGCCGTCACGCGATGCGGCGGCGGATAGCGATCGGTCTGCGGCGGGAGCTCATGAGTGATATCAGGCGATTTGCACTGGTAACGGGCGCGTCATCCGGGATCGGCATGGCCTATGCCGAACATCTGGCAAGTCGCGGCTACGATCTGATCCTTGTCGCTCGACGCGGGGATCGGCTCGAAGCCATTGCCCACAAGATCCGCGCTCAGGAGGGACGGCAGGTCGTCACGTACGTTGCCGACCTGTCCGATCCCGATGATCTGCTGGGTCTGGAGCGGATGCTCAGGGAGAACGAGGACGTCGATGTTCTCGTCAACAATGCGGGCCTGGGGGCGCTCGGCTCCACCGCCAGCGCCGGCGTCGATGCCCTGGAAAATCTCGTCCGGATCAACGTGCTGGCGTTGACGCGCCTGTCATGCGCGGCCCTTGCTGGGTTTCGGCGGCGCGGCCATGGCATCCTCATCAACATCGCATCGGTCATTGCGTTGGCGCCGTCCGCAACTGCGGCGGCCTACAGCGGCTCGAAAGCCTATGTCCTGAATTTCTCCCGCTCGCTGCAACTCGAGTGCGCCGGTAGCGGGATTGTTGTGCAGACCGTTTTGCCTGGGCCGGTGCGCACCGAATTTTTCGAGGCATCCGGTGTCTGTTCGTCCATTTTCTCGGAACATCTCTTCATCTCTGCGGACGAACTGGTCGCAGCCGCGCTGAAGGCCCTCGACATGAAGGAGCTGGTTTGCTTTCCGACCCTTCCTGATATCGCAGCGTGGGACGAATTCGAGAATGCCCGGACAAGCTTCTCGAAGTCGTTGGTGACGGTCGGGCGCCCGTCACCGCGCTACGCGGGCTGATCCAGGCAAGGATCAGCCGATCGGCGGAACGAGTTTTGAGCGTAGCGGTCTTGGCCGCACAAGTTGAGGATGAAGCGATGACGAGTGTTTCTCTGCAGGACTATGCAAAGCGGGTCGGCCAGGAGGTGGGATTGTCACGCTGGTTCGACGTTGGCCAGGTACGCATCGATGCGTTCGCCGACGTGACGGAAGACTGGCAATTCATCCATGTCGATCCGGCCGCCGCGGCCGGGACTCCGTTCCGCGGTACTGTTGCCCATGGCTTCCTCACCTTGTCCATGCTCCCCGCCATGGCTTACGACGCATTGCCGAATGTCTCCAACCGGGTGATGGCGGTCAATTATGGGTTCGACAAGGTCCGGTTTGTGTCGCCAGTGCCGTCCGGAAGCCGCATCCGCGCACGATTTGTCCTCAAGGAAATTACCCCCCGGACGGAGAAGGAAGTCATGATGCGCAACGAAGTGACCGTCGAAATCGAAGGTCTGGACAAGCCGGCTCTCGCGGCGGAATGGCTCGGCATCTCCTATTTATCGTGACCGCCGAGCGCGCGCCCGGTTGCGCCGCGCATTGCAACGACGCAACGAAGTTCTCTCGATGCCTAAGGCGATCCCGTCGCCATTCCCTGCAACTGGCGCAGCGGATTGAGGGGACCGAGCGGCATCAATTCGAAGCTCATCAGATGTGCCTGTCCCAGCGGCAGCTTTTCGAGCATCTCGTGGGCGGCGGCGGCATCGGTGACATTCAGGATGAAGACCACGCCGGGGCGCCCCTGCAGTGAGAACCATTGGTCGATCTTGCCGTCGAGATAGAGTTTCACGGTCTCCCGCACTTCGGTCGGCAGGATCGCGCGTGCGGCGGCGGGATCGACCCCCGGATTGAGCGTTCCGATGGCGAGGATTCGCGTGGTCGGCGTCGGCGGAGGTGCGGATTGCGCGCGCACGGGATTGACGCCCGTCAGGCCAATCATCACGGCAACGAGTCCGGCGGCAAGTCTGGTTGTCATTGTGCTCTCCTCACGTGCGTCACTGTTTGTGGGGGCAGCGGGCGTCGCGCGTGGACGAGCGCGGCGCTCGCTAGCCATCGCCGGCACTCCCGGTTGCCCGGTCACGCCGGCGACGAGGATAGTGGGTTTCACGGCGACCCGTGGTTCACTTCCCCTGGATCAACATGCCAAGCGGCATCAGCGGGCTGAGTGGCATGTACTCGTAGGTCGCGAGATCGGCGACCATCAGCGGCAGTGCGTCGATCGCCGTCTTGGCCTGCGCGACCGACTCGGCGTTCATGAGAAAGACCGGGCCGGCCTGGTCACGAAACCACATCTGCTCGATGGTGCCGTTGAGATAGAGCTTCAGCGTGGCGGGGACCTCCTGCGGCATGATCTGCTGCCGCTGCTCCGGCGTGAGCGGCGCCTTGATGGACGCGATGGCCAGAACCTTCATGGTGTTCTCCTTGTCTGGGATCGAGATTTTGATGACAACACTACGTGCCGGGCCTGAGCGTCAGCAGAGGCAGAAATGACAATTTTAGTGTCATTTACGCCGCCGATTGCCGCGTTGAATGTTCAAGAAAATTTTGTATTGTCAGATAGATGGGTATATCCATCGCGCGGTGAGCGGGCTGCTGGTTGATCAGTCGGCGATCGATATCTAGCTCGCGCATCGCCCTTTCGGTAGCGTCGTAACTGCCATCTTTAAGGTCATTTACGCCATGCGTATCACCATCCTCGCGCTCGATGGATTGTTCGACACCGGCCTCGCCGTGATGCGCGACGCGTTCGGGCTCGCCCATCGTTTCGCGGCCCGCGAGATGGGCGGCACGCCGCGTTTCGATGTGTCGGTGGTGGGTGTGCGCCGCCGCGTGCGTTCCGGTCAGGGAATGCCGATCCCGGTAGCCGCCATCACGCCGGATATGAAGCCCGACTGGGTGATCGTGCCCGCGCTCGGCACCGCCATGCCTGCAGAGCTGATCCCGGCGCTCGCACGTTCGGATGTCCGTCTCGCCACGGCGCAATTGCGGACATGGCATGCGGGCGGCGTGTCCATCGGCGCGTCCTGCATCGGCACCTTCATCATGGCGGAAGCCGGGCTGCTCGACGGGCGGGAAGCGACCACCACCTGGTGGCTCGCGCCGCTGTTCCGGCAACGCTACCCCGGGGTTTTGCTCGACGAGTCCCGCATGCTGGTGCCGACGGATGTCGGCGTCACGGCCGGCGCCGCAATGGGGCATCTCGATCTTGCGCTGTGGCTGATCCGCAAGGCGAGCCCGGAGCTCGCGTCAGTCGTCTCGCGTTACCTGCTGGCCGACATCCGCACCTCGCAGGCACCCTACATCATTCCCAATCATCTGGCGCAGGCCGATCCGTTGATCCTGCGTTTCGAGAAATGGGCGCGCGACCATCTCAAGGACGGCTTCTCGCTGAAGGATGCCGCCAGCGCTCTCGCCACCAGCGCCCGCACTCTGCAGCGCCGCTGTGAAGCGGTGCTGGGCAAGTCGCCGTTGTCCTATTTCCAGGACCTGCGCGTGGAGCGCGCGCAGTCCCTGTTGCACGGCAGCGGCCTCGATCTCGACGCCATCGCCGCTGAAGTCGGTTACGTCGACGGCGCAACGCTGCGAACCCTGTTGCGCGAGCGACTGGGACGTGGCGTGCGGGATCTCCGTGCCAACCTACGGTGAGCGCGCGACGCAGCAATGTCAGCATGAGCTTGCTGGAGTGGTCGGGATAGTCGGCCGTGTCGTCCGCCCGGCTAATTCGCCTTTCCCGCGCCTCCACAAATCACACTCACTGCCTTGCGCGCCACCTCTCGCAGCTCGGCACGGCTGGCGCCGGCACGGGCGCGGATGGCGATGGTGTGCATGGTGGCTGCGGCGACAACCGCGAGCGCCGCGGGATCGGCATCGCTTGCGAGTTCGCCTGTCTCCCGGGCCGTGCGGAACCGTGTCTCGAAATCGGCGTCGATCCTGCGCAGTCCCGCGGCCACGTTGCTGCGGATGGCTGGATCATCAAAGGATTCGGTGACAGCGGTGCCGACTACAAAACAGCCCCGCGCGGATCCCTTGCCGGAAAAATAGATCGATAACGCCGTGTCATAGGCCGCCATCAGCGAGTCCGGCAGCGGACGATCCTGCGCGAGCGCCTCGCGCGTCGCGGCGAGGCTGTCCTCCCAGTAACGCGCCAACGCCTCGAGATAGAGCGCGTGCTTGTTGCCGAAGGCGGCATAAAGGCTCGGCGGATTCATGCCGGTCGCCGCCGCGATGCTGTCGAGGGATGTCCCGGCATAACCGGTTCGCCAGAACGTCTCCGTGGCCTGCTTCAGCGCCGTTTGTGTGTCGTAGGCCCGGGGCCGCCCGCGCGGCGCCGGTCCCGTTTCGCTTTTTTTGCGTGGCATCTCGCCAACTCCCGCTCGTTGCGTGCTCGGTCATATTTATATGAAACGTTACAAAATAAAAGGCGCAGCCACCTTGCTTCCGTCGCCCTGGTACGATATTTATATGAATCGTTACAAAATGCAACAGGCGCATGGAGGGTTCGATGCGATTTGATTTTTCGTCATTCGCCCAGTGGGTTGGCTTCCCAATGGAGCTGAATCAGAGCAAGCCGGCGCTGCAACTGGTCAGCGTCCGGGCGGTGCAACCGGCTGACGGTCACGGCTCCCCTGAAATCCGCCGGTTTGGCGGCGAGACGCGGCTCGAGCGAGCGATTGATGGTCCCGCAGCCGGCGAGCGCGTGGTCGCGCCGCAGCAACGGACAATGAAGGAGCGGTTGCGGCGGCCTTTGATGCTGGGACTGCCGATCGTGCTTGCCGCGTTCGGTTTCGCCGCGTACCTCGCGGAAGAGCCTTATGTGTCGACCGACAATGCGTTCGTGCGCGCGGCGAAGGTCACCATCAACGCCCGGGTGGCCGGGCAGGCGGTGGAAATCGCCGTCGAGGACAATCAGCGCGTCCGGCGCGGCCAGGTGCTGTTCCGGATCGATCCGCAGCCTTATCAGATCGCGGTGGATCAGGCCGAAGCACGGCTCGGCAGCGCGCGCCTGCAGATCGACGGGCTGAAGGCAACCTACCGTCAGCAACAGGCGGAGCTGCAGTCGGCGAGGGATTCGGCCGGTTTTGCCGAGCGCGAGTTCGATCGCAAGAAGGCATTGGTGGCGTCCGACTTCACGCCGCGTGCGGTGTATGACCAGACCGAGACCAACCTCAAGGTCGCGCGACAGCATATCGTGTCGATCGAGCAGCAGATCGCCAGCACCGTGGTGGCGCTGAACGGCGATCCGGATATCGCCATTGATAGCCACCCGACCGTGCGCGCCGCCAAGGCGCAGCTCGACCGGGCCCGGCTCGATCTCTCCTATGCGACGGTGACGGCGCCCGACGACGGGATCGTGACCAAGGTGGACGACTTGCAGATCGGCGGTTTCGTCAATGCCGGTGCTCCCGTGTTCTCGCTGCAGTCCAGCCGGCGGGTGTGGATCGAGGCGAACTTCCGCGAGACCGGGCTGACCTACATGCGCCCCGGCCAGGAGGCGAGCATCGACGTCGACGCCTATCCCGATCGCACCTTCAAGGCGCACATCGTCAGCATGAGCCCGGGCACCGGATCGGATTTCGCGGTGTTGCCGCCGGAGAACGCGACCGGCAACTGGGTGAAGGTGGTGCAGCGCCTGCCGGTGCGCCTCGAATTCGATGAGATCGATCCGAAGCGGCCGCTGTTCTCCGGCATCAGTGTGACGGCGCGGGTCGATACCGGCCATCGCCGCAGCTGGCGCCATCCGTTCCAACTGGCACTGGAGGAGCAGGCCAAATGAGCAACCTTCTCACATCGCCCCCTGCGGCCTCTGGCGGCCGCGCCATGATCGCGGCGGCGCTGATGGCGACCTACATGCAGGCCGTCAACATCTCGTTGCCCAATGCGGCCCTGCCGCATATCCAGGGCACGCTCTCCATGGGCAACGACGAGGTCGGCTGGATCTTCTCGTCCTATATCGTGGCGAGCGCCGTGATCATGCCGATGACCCACTGGCTTGCGGGGCGTTATGGCCGCAGGACGGTGTATCTGGTGTCGCTCGCGGTGTTCGCGGCCGCGCTTGTCCTGAACACGCTGGCGACGACGTCGCTTCAGTTCGTGCTGGCGCGCATCATCCAGGGCGCGGCCAGCGGTCCGCTTGGTCCGCTCTCGTTGGCGATCCTGCTCGATGTGGTGTCACCGCAGCGTCATGCGCGGGCCAGCCTCACATGGACGGCGTGTTTCCTGCTCGGCATCAGCAGCGGGCCGGGCATCGGCGGGCTGCTCAGCGAATATCAGGGGTGGCATTCGATCTTCTATGCTAGCCTGCCGATGGTGGCTTTCATTGGTCTGGTGATGGTCCTGTCGCTCCCCGAGAAGAAGGCGGAGCGGGCTCAAGCCTTCGACTTCTTCGGCCTCGCGACCTTTTCGCTGGGCATGATCGGCCTGCAGATGTTGCTCGACCGCAGTGAGCGTCTGGACTGGTTCGCCTCGGCGGAAATCTGGGTTGAGGCGATCGCCTCACTGCTGGGATTCTATCTCTTCATCGTGCACGTGCTGACCACCAGGGAGCATTTTCTCCGCACCGCGCTGTTTCGGGACCGCAATCTCGTGCTTTCGACCATCGTGTCGTTTGCCGTTGGTTTCGTGCTGCTGCCCACGCTCGCCTTGACCTCGCCGATGCTGGAGGAGCTGCTCAGCTATCCCGTCGATACCACCGGCTACATGACCATCCCGCGCGGCCTGACCCTGGTGGGTACGACGGTGCTGATGAGCTTCATCCCCGCGCGTATGGACTACCGCCCCTTCATGATCGGCGGGATGGCGCTGGTGGTGTATGCCAACTGGTCAATGCTGGGTTATTCCTCCGGGATGGACTGGCGTCCGGTGGTGCGCACAGGCCTGCTGCAAGGCGCAGGCCTCGGTCTATTGAGTGCGGCGCTGGCCAGGGCCGCGTTTGGCACGCTCGATCCGAAGCTGCGCCCGGAAGGCGGCGCATTGCTCGGCCTGGCGCGGCTGTATGGCGCCACCATCGGCATCGCGGTGGTGCAGATCTTTTTCACCAACAACACCCAGGCGATGCACCTTGCACTGGCCAAGAACCTGACGGTGACCCGCGCCGCCGCCCATCTCTCCGATACCATCCCGGTATCCGCACTTGCCAGGCTCAACGAGATGGTGACCCAGCAGGCCGCCGTGGTGGCCGTCATCGGCCAGTTCAAGATCCTGATGCTCGCCATGCTGATCGTGAGCCCGCTTGTGCTGTTGCTGCGCAAGCCGCGCCCGGCTGGCTGACACGCCTGACGTTGATCGAAGATCCAGAGGCCATCTCACAACAACCAACCAAAACAACAAGGAGCAGGACCATGACAACATCCGACAAATTTCGCGAGATGCGGATTCCTCTCAACCACGGCTCCGGCGCGATCCCCGCGGTCGGGTTCGGCACCTTGATCCCCGATCCCGTCGCCACCCGGCAAGCGACCAAGGCGGCACTGGAGACAGGATTTCGCCATCTCGATGCCGCGGAGCGCTATCGCAACGAAGATGCCGTCGGCGAGGCCATGCAGGAGGTGTTCAAGGCGGGCGCGATCCGGCGCGACGAGGTGTTCGTGACCACCAAGCTGTGGAACACCAATCATCGTCCGGAGCGGGTGAGGGCGGCCTTCGACGCCAGCCGCCGCCGCCTGCAGGTCGACGACATCGATTGTTATCTCATTCACACGCCCTTTGCCTTCCAGC
>JBGMOD010000158.1:0-1131 GCA_041424235.1 Hyphomicrobiales bacterium | reverse complement strand
GAAATCGTCGGCATGCTGCCCGAGGGCAACTGGATCAGCCGCGCGCCCACGCTCAAGCGCAAGGCCATCTTGCTGGCCAAGGTGCAGGACGAAGGCGGCCACGGCCTCTACCTGTATGCCGCCGCCGAAACGCTGGGCACCTCGCGCGACCAGATGTTCGACGCGCTGCACAGCGGCAAGGCCAAGTACAGCTCGATCTTCAACTACCCCACGCTGACCTGGGCCGACATGGGCACCATCGGCTGGCTGGTGGACGGCGCGGCCATCATGAACCAGGTGCCGATCTGCCGCTGCTCGTACGCACCGTATGCGCGCGCCATGATCCGCATCTGCCGCGAGGAGAGCTTTCACCAGCGCCAGGGCTACGAAGCCCTGCTGACGATGATGACCCACGGCACCGACGCGCAGAAGGCGATGGTGCAGGACGCGGTCAACCGCTGGTGGTGGCCCTCGATCATGATGTTCGGCCCGCCCGACGACCAGTCGCCCAACAGCGCGCAGTCGATGCGCTGGGGCATCAAGCGATTCAGCAACGACGAGCTGCGCCAGAAGTTCATCGACGCCACCGTCGAGCAGGCCGCGATCCTCGGCGTGACCCTGCCCGACCCCGACCTCAAGTGGAACGAAGAACGCCAGTCGCACGACTTCGGCGTCATCGACTGGAGCGAGTTCTGGCGCGTGATCGCCGGCGACGGTCCCTGCAACCGCGAACGCCTGCAAGCGCGCGTCGACGCCTGGGACGACGGCGAATGGGTGCGCGAAGCCGCCCTCGCCCACGCCAACAAACAACCGATGAAGGAAGCAGCATGAGCACCGAAGTGAAGCAAGAGTGGCCCCTGTGGGAAGTGTTCGTGCGCAGCAAGGCCGGCCTCGACCACAAGCACTGCGGCAGCCTGCACGCGGCCGATTCGAAGATGGCGATCCAGATGGCGCGCGACGTGTACACGCGCCGCCAGGAAGGCAGCAGCATCTGGGTGGTGCGCTCCGAGCAGATCGTGGCGAGCGACCCGGGGGAGAAGGACATGTACTTCGATCCGGCGGAAGACAAGGTCTATCGCCATCCGACCTTCTATGCGTTGCCCAAGTCGGTCGACCACATGTAGAGATGAGACATCTCTCTGTTTCTATTTC
>JBGMOD010000157.1:0-57739 GCA_041424235.1 Hyphomicrobiales bacterium | reverse complement strand
AGATGAACTGGCCGTTGGTGCGGTCGATGACGAAGAAGAAGCCGTTCTTGGGCGCGTGCAGGATGACCTTGCGCGCCTTGCCGCCAATATTCAGGTCGGCCAGGATCATCGGCTGGGTGGAGGTGTAGTCCCAGTTGTCGCCGGGTGTCTCCTGATAGTGCCACTGGAATTTTCCGGTATCGGCATTCAATGCGACCAGCGACGCCAGATACAGATTGTCGCCGCCGCCGGGGCTGCGCACATTGCGGTTCCAGGGCGCGCCGTTGCCGGTGCCGATATAGACCATGTTCAGATCGGGATCGTAGGTGATGCTGTCCCACGATGCGCCACCGCCGCCGTTCACCCAGTATTTGCCCGACGGATCCCAGGTCTTGGCGGCCGCGGCCATGGATTCGTCTTCGAACGGTTTGCTCGGGTCGCCAGGCACCACGAACCAGCGCCACACCTGCTTGCCGGTGTCTGAGTCATACGCCGTCACATAGCCGCGCACGCCGTATTCCGAACCGCCATTGCCGATGATCACCTTGCCGTTGGCGACGCGCGGGGCTCCTGTGATGGTGTAGGAATGGGTGTGATCGATGATCGTGTCGGTTTGCCACACCTTCTTGCCGGTGACGGCATCAAGCGCGATCAGCCGGCCATCATAGGAGCCGACGAACACCTTGCCCTTGTAGAGCGCCACGCCGCGGTTGACGACATCGCAGCAGCCCTTGTAGCCGATCTCGCGCGGCACCTGCGGGTCGAAGGTCCAGATCCTCTTGCCGGTGCGCACGTCGATGGCGTGAACGACGCTCCATGACGCACTGACATACATAATGCCATCGATCACGACCGGCGTCGCCTCGACACCGCGGGACGATTCGAGATTATAGGACCACTTCAACCCCAGCTCTTTGACGTTGTCGGTGTTGATCTGGTTGAGCTTGCTGAAACGCGTCTCGCCGTAGTCGAGCCCGACTGTCGGCCAGTCCTTCGAAGTTGTCGTGTTGGCGCGGATCGAATTGCCGTCAACCGCAGACGTCACCGCCCTGATGTGCTCGGGTGAACCTTTGGTTTCCTGGGCAGCCGCGGCGGAGCAAAAAGTGAATGCTGCAACGCTCGCTGCGATCATCGCGCGCGCGCCACCGGGCCGCAGCGCATCGGAAAAGGTATTCAGAAGACGACGCGCGAACACGGCACGACCGGCAACACATTCCATACGATCCTCCCAATGGCCTCTGATGGACCTGAGGGAATGTTGGCGTGCGCAAGGAGTCCCGTCAACAGATGTGCACGCAGCAAGTGAGATGCGCCGTACATTTTGCGATGCGTGAGCTGATGTTTGAATGATCGAATTCGACGTTCCGTCGTCGCCAACAGCTCTTTGGGATAGACCCCTGATAAAGGCCGGGAGGAATTCCCGACATCGCAGCGTCGCCCATCGCCGCAGGATACCTCCGCATGATGTGAGGCGCTGGCGCACTCGGAGAGATTCGAACTCCCGACCCTCGGAATCGAAATCCGATGCTCTATCCAGCTGAGCTACGAGTGCGCGCGGGCGCCACCATAGCTCGGCAATCTGTGAATTCCAGTCCTATGTTGCTGTGCGAAGAGGATTTTCCGGCCCATTTAGACGCGTTCCGCTGGATTCGGCGCCCGGAGCAGCTCATACGCGCGAAGGCCCGTATCTTACTTCTGAACCGGCGTCGAGAAATAAGCCCCGGTCACCGTGCCGTTGTGACCGCAATAATCTGGCACCCAGTCAGGTGCGTTGGGCGGGTGTATTGCCTCCACGTTGAGGATCTGCCCGTCCCGGCTCAGCCTGACTTTGGAGCCATCCTCCATCCCGATCTCCAGGACACCATTGCTGACCTGGCCCGTCCCTTCGATGCTGCACACCCAGCGGCCGATGACCGGCTCGTTGTTGTCAAGGCTCGCGTGGAAACGGCCGTCTGGAGTGGCTTCGATCTTCACCTCGCCGGTGACATTGCGCCAGTTGCCGGCCACGCCTTCCGGAGGCGAGGGACGAACGCTGGTGAGGAATTTCACCCTGCGGTCGAGGATCTCCAACAACGATTTCACCGGGGTTTTGTCACCGAAACTGAACACCCCGTTACGGGACACCAGAAACCATTTCTGGTCCTGCGCCAACAGGTCGGCTGTCTTCGCATCGAATCCTGCGCGGAGCTTTTGATAGGCCTGTGCGATGGCAGCATCAGCCCTCGCAAGATCACGGTTGCCGCAAATGGCTTTCTCCACATCGGAGGCAGCCTTCGCGCAATTGAACGACGGCGCCGCGGAGGCTGCAGACGACGTCTTCGTTGACTGGGGTGCGGGCGCATCGGATACAGGCGTCATGATCTGCGAGAACAGATCATTGCCGGAGCCGTTCGGGTCGGCCCGACGGCCAGGCGGCGGATCATAATGTTTGTCCCCGAAATGAAGTACCAGTTGCTCATGCTTGCCGGGCTTCTCGGTCGACTTGCACTCCGTGCCCACCTTCTTCGTGGCTTCGTCGGTAACCACCTGGTCGACCAGGAGATCCCGATAGCCCCGCGGCCCTTCGCCGCCCACCGAAACCGTGCGCCTGATGGTCTTCGATGTGCCCGCGCAATCGCCATCGTTCTCGCCGGTCGTACGTTCGACGATCAGGCCGTCCAGCACGCGAACCACACGGTCGCCTTCGACGGCGTAGAGCCAGAGAGCGGACTCCGAAAACCCATTGACCCGCGAACTGCCCTCCTGCGAGGTTCGAAGTCCGAAGGCACGGATCCCGTTCCTGATGTCATAACGCGCCGTATCGATGCTGACGTCCGCGAACCGGATCGCATCGGCATACGCCATGCCTTTTTCCAGCAGGCGAGCCACCGGCTTGCCAGTCGCTGTGTCCGCGACAATGATCTCGACATCGCCGCGGGCAACGTCGGGGTCCGCCGGCTTGGCCTCGATCAGGGGAACAGCCATCAGCGTAACGGCGGGGTTGGCCGGCCAGATCTTGCAGGCAACCGAACTCGGGTTGATGACCTGCAGGTACTCCCCCCTCACCTGCAATCCAACGCCGCTCCTTACGGCCTTTGGATAAGTCTTGCCCAGGAGTGCACCGGCGCTGTCACATGACGCGAATGCCTGCATCGGCAACAACCACACAGCAAGGGCCGCGCCACAGAGCACGATAGATGTCTTCATCAGTCCGTTTTCCTGGATTTTTCAGGTGAAAATCAAAATGAACGATACGGGCAATGTTGATCGTCGAACAGCAAAGGCCGCCGCAGATTTCATCGCGCCCGCCCAATCGGCACGCAGGCCGCTGTCAACTCAAATCTAGCATACGTTCCCATCATCCGAGGCATGCTGTGTCTCAACGACAACAGCAATTTCGGACAGGCGATCAAGAGTAAAGAGCCGTTCCCACCAGTTTCCTTCTCGTTTCAGGGCAAGTGCGGGCAGCAGATAATTGCCAAGGTGATCATGGCCAAGATATGGTTTCGCCGTGCACCGCTGGGACGAATCCACCCCAGCGTGCGGAAATCGGAATGGCAGTGTTGGAAGGCGTTGCATGGTGACGGAACTTCGGAGGAAGCCGATGCGCGGCGTGGCCGCGATGGGCTGTCTGCTTCTTGGCATGATTTGGCTTACCGCCCCTGCTTCGGCGCAGTCCGGACCTGGCGCAGCCAGCACGGCCTCAACGGCGGTGATCGAGGACTCGCTGAACATCTGGGAAAGGCGCCTGGTGCAGGAAGGACTGATCCTGCTCGGCTACTACAATGGCTTTGCCGATGGGACATTCGGGAAGAGCACACGCAACGCGATCGCGGCATTCCAGAGCAAGCGAGGCCGGGACGCAACCGGCCAGGTCACCGGGGCGGACGCTCTAGGCCTGGGAGGCGCAGCGCTGGCGCTGCGCAAGAAGCTGGACTGGCGGCCGCTGGAGACGTCGACCGGCATCAGCATGTCGTATCCAGCCGCTGTGCTGACAAAACGAGAGTCCAACCAGTCTGGTGGCGAGACGCTGGATTCGAACGACGGCAAAGTCTCCTTGATGACGGTTCATCTCGACCATACCTCGCCCGAGACACTCAACGCGCTGTTCGACAAACAGACAACCGGATCGAGCGACAAGGTCACCTACAAGTTCCGGCGGCCGAACATGTTCATCCTGACCGGCGATCGGCAAGGCGGCAAGTTCTACACGCGCTTCGAGCAGCGCGGCGACGATGTTCGCGGCTACGATCTGGTCTGGCATGCCGACACCGATGAGATGATGCAAGGCATGTCGGTGCTGATCTCCAACGGGTTTTATCCGTTCGGTGACGACAGCGCCCGCGGCCAGCCGAGCTATCCGACACTGATCCAGCTCGCCCAGCAAGGATCACAAGGCCAGGATGACAATGGCGGCACGACGCGCAAAGACGGCCCGCAGGCGGGAGGAAACCAGCAGCAAGCCAAGGGTGACAACACGTCGGATTCGAAAGACGGCGTGATCGAAACCTTGCCCAATGCGTTGCCGCCGCCGAAGGACGGCTCTCTCACGACCAGCGACGGCAAAGGCCTGCGCTTCGTCTATCAGTACCTGCCGCCGGACAATCCGGACCTGCGTTATGCCTATGATTGGGCCGTGAATACCCACCTGTTCACCAACATTCCGGAAATCAGCGGTCTCGACGGCATGGTGGTGATCCCGCGCACGCTGCGCTACGCCACCGCGCAGTGCGGCGCGGTCAACGCCTTCTACAACAAAAAAATATCGGGCGTGATCCTTTGCTATGAAATGATCGACAGCCTGACCAAGATGGGCGCCGAGCTGGCCAAAGGCTCAAAGGATCCGAAGGCGTTGACGGTTGAATTCGTCAGGGACAACCTCCGTTTCATCCTGCTTCATGAATCCGGCCACGCGATGATCGACATGCTGGATCTGCCCGCGGTCGGGCGCGAGGAAGATTCGGTCGACCAGCTGGCTGCGGTGCTGCTCCTGTCGCACGTGGAAGACGACGAGACCCAGAACGACATCGCCCGCGTGCTGCAACTGGCGGCAACCTGGTTCAAGATCAACAGCGCGGGAACACCAACCAACGATGCGTCGGTCTTCTCCGATGAGCACTCGCTCGACGCCCAGCGCTACTTCAACCTGCTTTGCATCGTCTATGGTCGCGATCCCGACCACTTCGCCGGCATCGTGAACAGCGGCATGCTCCCCAAGGAGCGCGCGGCCCGTTGTCCCTCGGAATCGGCCAAGATCACCCGTTCCTGGGCGCGGCTGCTGCTGCCGCATTTTGCTCCCCGCTACCAGCCCAAGGACAATGGCGGCGACAACGGCAGCATACCTGCCCCCGCTCCGAAGCCTGCCGGCAACCCGCTGGAATGGGACCGAAAATCAAATCCGTTCGGCAAGTAAACAGCCGCTACCTGACACAGCCATCACCTGACAAGGTGCTGGCGCGCCGCACGCCGGCGTGCGGCAAACAGCAGGGACTTGCGGAGAAAAATCAGTGAACACAAGAGCGCGGTTTCTGGCCTGTGATGCCATTAGAACGTCGACCAAACACAAGTTCGTCCCGCTGGCGACCGCCGTGCTGGCTCTCGCCGGCGCTTCGCTTCTCCCGGGCCGCGCAGCGGAGGCCAAGCCGGTAACTCTCTTGTGCGCCAGTGTCCGGGACGCGGTGGCGAAGGATGCCGCGTTGCGCAACGCGACGGCTGCCGCCTTCGGCAAGGAAGCCCGCTATCAATCCGACAAGGCCACAGACAGCGTCGACGCACCGCCCTGCCTTTCCCTTGCCGGCCTCCTGCACTTCAGCGGTGCCGACGTGCTCATCACCGCCCATACCGACGGTGCCATGGCTGGCCCCAGCGACATTGCGCATCTGTCGGCCTATTTTCTCCGAAATGCCGACGGTGCTCTGAAGCTCGTGACAGTCAAACGGGATTTCACCGACGGCAACTCGGGATGGGGAAATGCCGGCGAGATCAGCCAGGTTCGTTTCGGCAACGACGATGGAATGATCGTCCGCGGTGGATTTTCCCAGCAGGGCTACAACAATGGCACCGCCTCGTTCTACGTGTTTCGGGACGGCGGCATCGCCTCGCTCGGCACCGTCCCGATGGACTGGGGCAACGGTGGCGCCGAGGAGGACGACAGCAAGGTGGTGTCTGTCGACGCCAAGATCGACACAGTCCAATTGCAACCCGATCATGTGCGGATCACCTACACCCGGAAAGCCGCCGGTGCGAGCCAGAGCCAAGACACTATCTGGCGGTCCGAAAACGGTAAGTTCGTGCTGGTGTCCGGTACGCTGCCGCGTGAGATCAAGGCAATTTTCGATGTCGCCTCCGCTCCCGCAACTGCCGGCGAGCCACCAGCCAAACCCGCGGCCGGCGGCGGCTCCAACGGCGCTGAGCTGACGATCGAGGACAGCCAGCTCGCACCGGTCTTGTCGGATATCGCAGCGGCGGTGAAGCGCGACCCGGATTATTCCAGCACCTGCAAACTGAAGGGCAAACAAATCCTGCCTTCGGTGAGCCAGACCTTGCTGACATACTTCGTCACCACCGCGGATGCCTGCGGTTGGGGCGCCGCGCTTGGCCCGATCTGGATCGTCTCCGTCGCAGACAATGGACACGCCGGTGTCGCCCTCAGTGCGGGCGGCTACTCAGTGAAAGTAACCGGCGATCTCCAGAATGGATTCCACAATCTCGTCGTCGGCGCCGAAACTGCCGGATCGAAATCCGCAGACGAATACGCCTATGACGGCAAGGTCTATCGCAAAAAAGAACCCTAGGCACCTCGCGAAATACCCGCGTCGCGTTGATGCCGGACCGATGTACCCGACGCCATGACTTCTTACCCAACATGACGTCCCACCCAATATAGCTCCCCACCCGATGACCGAGTTTTCCATGCGCATGCTGCCCCTGGCCTTCGTTGTTGCCTCTCTCCTGCCCCTGTCTGCCCGAGCCGACGACAGCAGCGCCGCCCTTAAGGCAGGCGGGCTTGTGCTGACGAAGACGGACAAGGTGGCCCTCGTGTCGGAGGATCTGTATCTCTCCGAGAAAGCCGTGAACATCTCCTATCGGTTCCACAACCTGACCGACCAGGACTTCGAGACAATCATCGCCTTTCCCATGCCGGACATCACCGGCGACCCCAACCTGATGGTCGATATTCCCGATCCCGCCAGCGACAATTTTCTGAAGTTCACCACCCAGGTCGATGGCCAGGCCGTGACCTCGCAGGTCGAGCAGCGGGCTTTCCTGACGTCGGGTGACAAGCCGGAGGTGGAGATCACCAGCAGGCTCCGCGCACTACATATCCCCATGATGCCGACAGTGGACGCGACGGAGACCACGATCAATGCGCTCGGCAAGGAGCATCTCAAGGCTCTTGCCGATGCGGGAATCGTGGAGACCCAGGACTTCAATGACGACAAGGGCCGGCGCACGGTTCAAGTCCCGCTCTGGACGCTACGTTCGAAATTCTGGCGCAAGCAGGTCTTTCCGGCCGGCAAGGACATTGTCGTTCAACAGAGCTATGTGCCAGGCGTCGGTGGTCTCTCCAGCCTCTCCATTGGCCGCCCCGATCAGGAGCCCAGCCAGAAAGCCGCGTATCGCGAGACCTACTGCACCGATGAGGCCTTCACCAAGGCGGCTCAGGCGCTCTACAAAAAAACCTATGCCGATGAAGGCAAAACCTTCCAGGCCTTCGAGCACTATCTGTCGTACGTGATCACCTCCGGCGGCAATTGGGCTGGGCCGATCGGCGAATTCAAGCTGGTCGTGGACAAGGGCGATCCGACGACACTGGTGTCATTCTGCGGCGACGGTGTAAAGAAGATTGGCCCGACGACCTTTCAGATGCTGGTCAAGAACTACGTTCCCAAACGCGATATCGATATCCTGCTGCTGAAGACAAGGGCAAACTGATCGAACGACGAGATCGCGACCCGATGCGAACGAAGGCGTCATGACACGACCAATTGTCAGGTTTCCCGACCCTCGCCTGCGCATGGTCGCCGCGCGTGTGGAGACCTTCGGCGCGGATCTTCGCAGCCTCGCGGCCGAACTCCTCGACACGATGCGGGCCGCGCCGGGCATCGGCATCACGGCCCCGCACATCGGCGTGCTGAAGCGACTGGTCGTGCTCGAACTGTCCGCCGGCGATGTCCGAACCTACGTCAATCCGGAAATCGTCTGGGCATCGACAGAGACAATGATGCACCCCGAAGGCAGTGTTTCCATGCCCGGCGTCACCGACGACGTCGCGCGCCATGCAAGGGTCCGGGTGAGCTACCAGGATCTCGACGGGGTCCGGCAGACCGAAGAGGCCGACGGTCTGCTGTCAGTCTGTCACCAGCATGAGATTGATCAGCTCGACGGCATGTTCTGGCTCCAGAAGCTCTCGCGCCTGAAGCGCGACCGGCTGATCAAGCGTTACGAGAAACTGCTGCGGGCTTCCTGAACATCGCCTCGGAACTGGTTGTCGGACAGTGACGTCGCCCGAAGTTCCGCTTTAGAATGCAAAGGCGGTTCGAACGCCGTAACTGTTGACGCCCTGATTGTGAACGAACGGCAGATCAAAAACGGACTTGCCGTTGGACATATGGTCAAACGTCGCCATCACACTCCAGTGGGCGTCGAAACGGTAGCCGACCGAGCCTCCGACATTGAACAGGACGCGCGAGCCCAAGGCATTCAGATCCGACGTTCCATTGATTGAACCATCGTGAACGGCCCCGCCGAAGAAAATTTCCCCAAACCATCGTTCGGTGAACGGAATAGTCCAGAGAGCGCCGCCTCGCAGGGAGCTTGTCCGACCTTCCACATTGAGCATTCCACCGAGATAGGCGCGCGGAATGAGAAAGCTCCACCATCCGGTGATGTCGGGCATCAAGCGAGGCGAGACGACCTCAAGACTGACATCCGCGGTATTCTTCTCCGCACTCCCCAGGCCATGAGCGAAGCCACCGAACCGAACTTCCATGCGTCGAGGATCGAACAGGCTTGCGCCGTCCCCAGCCTGCACGCCCTGGGATGCATCCACACTGGCCGGCTGCGGCGGGGCGGCCGAATCGATATCAGCAGCTGTTGCAATCTGCCAGGTCCCCAGGCCACCAAGCACGGCAACAGCTCTCGTTGCGTTCCGAAACGAGATCAATCCCTTGGCCATCATGCATCATTCTCGCCTGGATCAGGAAACGCCCGTGATGTGACAGATGCGCTCGCCGGCACCCATTCACACTCAGTACGCATTCACCGGCTTGGGTACCCAATTCCACAACCACGCAGAACTCGCGGTGGGAACGAAACCAACATCGACGCTCGGGCCGGCGCGATAATACCCATTATAGTGCCCGCCATCGGCGTTATCCCGGCGTTCGATGTAGCGGGTTTTCCAGCACTGTCCGTTCTGGTCGCAGACAACACGAACCTGGACCAGCCCTGCGTCGGCCGGCTCGATCGCGATTGATGATTTCACCGGACCTGCGTGAGCGCTCCCAATGGCCAAACCCACACCAATCACAACGCCCCAAACTCGAGTTATCATGTCGCCTCTCAAGACATCTTTTCCAAGAAACGTCCGAACGAAACTGCATCATCAGACGCCAACGGGTGCCGCCAGCTGTTTCATTCAATCGCCGAGCGCCCACCCCAACCAAATCAACAGCAGCGGCGGACTGACGGCAACGATCGCCAGCTCAACGAACTGCAGCCTATCCATCGGCGCATCATATGTCTCGATCGGGTTGGCGTAGAAACTGACATGAGCAAACGCCATTCCGAAATCGACGACGACGCCGAACATCCAGCACATCGACAACACGAGCCAAACACGTATGAAACCGCGCGGAAGCTTGCGCACGACGCCCCAAGCCCTCGCATTGAACGCTGACCACGACTTCACTATCATTTTCCAGCCGGCCGCGTTCACGTCGGCGAAAATAAATATCACCCCGTTGTAAGGTCGACGTAAGCCTGGGATGCTAGAGTTTTTTATAAGTGCCTCCGCATCGGGCCCGGGTGCGCGACAATGACACGCACATCGTCATGCGCGGTCGTGGTGCGCAGACTGCTCTCTGCCGCGAGAAACGCCCTCCCGCAGTTTCAACGAATTCACACCGGACCCATTGACCACGTCGCGCTCGCCGAACTCGTCACATCGCACTGTGATGAATCCAAGTTTCCCCTGGAAGTCATCACAGTTTACGCCAACGATTCCGCATGGAGAATATTGACGCCCGACGCGGCTCGAGCGCTCATTGCCGGCGCGCCGGGTGCATCACGAGACAACACCATGACCGAACCGGACGACCAGGAAAAGCGGCCGCCGACGAGAGCAACCAAGGGGCAATTCAAGCGTTTCGCGGAGGCTGCCCTGAAGGTGGGACTGCTGGTCAGCCGGCGGGACTATGATCGCTACTTTCGAAAGACCATCCAGCCAAAAAGCGAAGATGAATGATCAAACAGCCGCCACGGCTGTTCCTGGCGGCATCGAGCTAGCGGCACGAGATGAGGCAGGCTTTCCGGCGACACGCGACATTGGCAGTTGCACCTTGAAGCAAGCCCCCTCACCCTCCCTGCTCTCGACGGTCACACGGCCTCCATGCATATCAACCACCAGCTTGACCAGATAAAGGCCTATGCCGGTGCCCACGATGCCCGACACATTGGCACCGCGATTGTAGCGGCCGAAGACATGCGCCAGGTCCGTGGCCGGAATGCCGATCCCGTTGTCTTGTACGACGACAACGACCTGTTCCGCTTCAATATGAGCATCTACAGCGATCAGACTGCCGTCGGGCGAGTATTTGAGCGCGTTGGAGATTAAGTTTCCGAACATTTGAAACAGCAGCTTCTGGTCCCCGATCACAGGCAATGGGATCGCCCCCAAACGCTGCAGGATCTTCGATTGCGGCGCGATCTCGCGGTGCAACTGACAGACCTCTCTCAGGATCGCGCGCAGCTCGACCTCAGCCGGGTGGAAATAGAGCTGCGCTTCACCATCGATGAGACGCGCGGAATTCAGGAAGTTTTCCATCATTGTCGTCATTCGCAAAACTGCCCGGCGAATTTTCCCCGCACGTTCGATAATCTCCCCGGCCGGCGTTCGATCACCGGTCTTGGCGAGGCGCTGAGCCTGTCCATCAACAACCGTCAGCGGCGTGCGGAATTCATGCGAGGCCATGGACACGAAATCCTGCTGGAGTTGAGTCAATCGCTGCTCCTGCGCAAGCTTTTCCTCCAGCATAGACGCCTGTTGCGAGAGCGAACGCTGACTGAGCATCAGCTCGATCGCATTGGTGCGAAAGACAACCAACGCACGCGCCATTTCTCCGATCTCGTCGGGGCGATGAACACCGTTGATTTCGATATCCGCGTCGCTGCCGGCGAGCTTCTGCATGCAATCGGCGAGATCGAGCAGCGGAGAACAAATGAACCGCTGAACATAGAGCAGCGCCGCTATGACAAGAACCGCCGCGATCGCCATCGCCAGCCCGATCAGCCCACGCGCGCTGCGGTAAGCGGCATCCGCATGATTGCTCGCCGTATCCGCACTAGCGACGTTGAGATGGGTCAGACGGTCGAGCGCATCGCTTGCCGCGTTGTAGCTTGATTGCGAGGTCGTCCGGTACAGATTGACCGCTTCGGGCATTCGGCCCGCCGCATATAACTTCAGAACGCGCTCGACGACGATTCGGTATGCACTCCAGTTTTGCCTGAACTGCGCATACAGATAGGCCGCCTCGGGGGAATGATGCAGGCGTTCATAGCCACTTTGCGCCTGCGCAACCGCCTGCCCGATGCTCTCGATTTCCCTGGCGCTGGACGCGGATTCGATCGACGACGACAGCAGATGCCGCCCCTCGGCGGCGCGAAAATCGGACGTGAAGTTGTTCAGATCTCCGATGTAGCGGGTATTGGGCAACCAGATATCGCGGACATCGGCCGACGATCGATTGAACTCGCTCAGCCGCTGGATGCTGAACAACCCCAGGATCGCCACCAGCAGGAAGAAAAACAAAAACACCAGGGAGAGGAAGAAGTTCAGAGAATGCGGGCGCATCGTCGCTCCCCCAGGGCTGCGATCGAAATGGAGCAGATCGTGAGCGCGCTTCTTCATGTGTTTTGCGGAGAGCGCCACTGTGATTTATCACATTTGCATCCGCCCCTGAAACATTTGTAGTCTGAATCTCGATCCCATCCCGAATTTCTGTCAGGCTCGTGTAAGGAATCTGTTCGGTGCAGGCTCAGAGGACGCGAGTTTCGAATCTCACATGACACATGCCAAGAAAAGAATTCTCTGCATCGAAGACGACCGGGAGACCGCGGCACTTATTGTCGAGGAACTGGCCGAAAGAGGGTTCGATGTCACTGTCGCTTTTGACGGCGGCGAAGGATTTGCAGCGATCTTCAGGACAATGCCCGATCTGGTACTCTGCGATATCAATATGCGGGTGATGTCCGGCTTCGAAGTTTTGGAGCATCTCACCAAAATAGCGCCTCGTTTCAATAACATGCCGTTCGTGTTTCTTACCGCGCTGGCTGACCGAAAAAATGAACTGAGGGGGCGACGTCTCGGCGCCGACGACTACGTCACCAAGCCGATTGATTTCGACCTGCTTGATGCGATCATCTGCGCCCGTCTTGCCCACGTTGCACGAACCGATGTGTGGGTGCGGGACGTGCAGCTCAACGAGCGCGAGGTCGAAACCCTGACCTGGGTCGCGCGCGGAAAGACATCGGCCGAGATTGCGGACATTCTCGCCTTGACCAAGCGAACAGTCGATTTTCATGTCGACAATGCGCGCGACAAACTCGGCGTGTCGACACGAACCCAGGCCGCCATCAAGGCCGTGACAGGCCGGTTGATCGAACCCTGAATTCCAAGCACGCCGCAGGCTCACCCCGGCGAAAGGCTTTCAGCCGGCGGAATCAGCGCATCGGCAAATGCATCGCGGGGGCTGAACTTCGGCACTCACCCGACAGGCACCTACGATCCGAGACGACCAGCCTGATGAACTGAAACCAGTTTTTTGACGTAGTCCGCAGCGTCGTCCGGGCACCAACCAGCGCCGATCTCCCTCAATGCATCGGATAACGCAGCAGGATCCCTGATATCATCCAGCAGCCTGGCATAGGCGAGCAGCACGGCCAGATCGACATGCCTGGTGGTCTCCGCAAGCATTTTGAGAATATTGGCAGCCGACGGATCGCATCGCTGCATGGAGCAATCCGCTGCGATTTCAAGTTCCAGCCGAAGGATTTCACGGACTTTTTCCCCGTATTCCCGGTCCTGCGGGCCGGCGGTTCCCGACCGAGCCATGGCCGGGATGACAGCCGAAGGCACCGCAACGTTTGTCGGCTCCGCCGTGACTGCACGACAATCCATTTTCCCGCTTGAGCGACTGCTCATCGATGTTTCGGCGACATGTTGCTGCCGTTCAGGACCCCCGTCGCACTTTTTCCGGGTCCGCCGACAGCGGTGGTAGACGATCCCGGGTGTGCGAGACCGGTGCCATTGATGCCTGAGCCAGTCACCACCGTCGTCGCGCCGGATGCACGACCGGCTCCCGGAGTCGAACTCGCTGTCGGAGCTTTGCCAACCGACATCGTGGCCTTGGAATCCCCGCTCGCTTTGGATCCGGTGCTTGGAGCGGCTTTCGGCACGGTCACCGCAACCGGCGCATGGGCATCGTGACTGGCTTGTCCTGCATGGACCGACGTCATCGCCGAAGCCCCAAGTCCAAGGCCAGCGACCAAACACCAAACGAATTTCATGCTCTGCTCCTGCATACACATCCACCCGCGCATTACTCCGCCGGAGCGAGATTGCGCGAGTCCATCTCGTTCGCGACCGTATGATCCCCCTCGCCGCCAAGGAACATCATCCGCAAGGCGGGAACCACAACAAGCAGCATGATCGGTCCTATCAGCATGCCGCCGACCACCACCGTCGCCAGAGGACGCTGAACCTGGCTCCCGATCCCCGTCGACATTGCCGCTGGCAACAGTCCGATGCATGCGGACATCGCAGTCATCAGCATCGGCCGCATCCGCTGGGTCGCGGCATGGAACATGGCGTCGCCAGTGGCCATGCCCTCGGCCCGGACCTGATTGTAATAGGTAATCATCAAGATCCCGTCCATGACCGACACCCCGAAGAGCGATACGAACCCGATGGCAGCCGAGATACTGAAGTCCAATCCTGTCAGATAAAGGGCCACAACACCGCCAGCAATGGCGAACGGAATCCCGGCCAGGGCCAGAAGACTGTCGCGCAGCGAATTAAACAGACCATAAAGCAGGACGAGGATGAGCAAGAGGCTGATCGGAACGACCACCGCCAGCCTTGCCTGGGCCGCCTCGAGGTCCTCGAACTCGCCGGCCCAGATGATGCGGTATCCAGTCGGCAGCTTGACGTTCTCCGCGATACGCTGCTGGGCTTCTGCGACCGTGCTGCCGAGGTCGCGGCCACGCACGCTGAACTTGATCGGAATGTAGCGCGAGCTGCTCTCGTGGTAGATGTACGAGGCCCCCGTATCGAGCGAGATATCGGCAAGCTCCCGCAGCGGAAGATAGGCGTTGCCGCCGGTTCCGCCCGCAACCTTGATATCGGGTATCGCTTCGATGGAATTGCGATACTGCTCGGGAAGCCGAACCCTGACGCCGAACTGCCGATCGCCTTCCAACTGGGTCGTTGCGACCGCACCGCCCAACGCCGACTGGATCGTTGAGTTGACGTCGCCGGTGTTGAGGCCATAACGAGACGCCTTGTCACGGTTCACCGTGATGTTGAGATTCGGCTGCCCGAGAACGTGAAAGACCCCGAGATCGGTCACGCCCCTGACCTGCTCCATTTCATGTTTGACCTGCTCGGCGATCCGCTCCTGCACGGCCAGATTCGGCCCGATGATCTTGACCGAGTTAGCGCCTTTGACGCCGGAGAGCGCCTCCTCGACGTTGTCCTGGATGTATTGCGAGAAGTTGAAGGTGGCGCCGGGCACAGCATCGGCGAATTCCTTCTGCAACTGCTCGGTCAACTTCTCCTTGGTGAAACCCGCCGGCCATTGGTCGAACGGCTTGAGCGGAACGAACAATTCGACATTGGAGAAGGGTGACGCGTCGCTGCCGTTATCCGGCCGGCCGTGCTGGGAGACCGCCGTGATGACCTCCGGGTGCCGGAGCAAGACCTCGCGCAGCTTCCGTGTTGCGGGCGTGCCCGCATCGAGGCCGAGCGAAGGCGGCAATGCTACGCGAATCCACAAATTGCCTTCTTCGAGATGCGGCAGGAATTCACTGCCGAGCCGCGTCCCCATCAGGCCAATGACGGCCAGAACCCCCAATCCGATCGCGAGCATGGTCTTGCGACGAGCCAGCGACCAGCGAAGCACCGGCAGATAGACCGCGCGCAGAGCCCGGACGAAGATCGTTTCGGTCTCATGGACGTGTTCGGGCAGCAGCAAAGATGCCAGCGCCGGCGTAATCGTAAAGGTCGCGATCAACGCGCCTGCGAGGGCATAGCCGTAGGTCCGCGCCATCGGATTGAAGATCTGCCCCTCGACGCCCTGCATGGTGAACAATGGAACGAAAGCCGCAACCGTGATCAGCGCAGAAAAGAACACCGCTTTGTCCACCTGCAAAACGCTGAGGAAAATCAGGCGCAGCCGGTCGCTCCACGGGTTATGAGCCCCGACCCGTTCCCTGGTCGGATCGGCCCCCCACACTTCATCGGCCAGTTGCGTCAGAATCGCTTGCCTGGCTTGAGGCGGCGACTGGAAGTTGCGGAAGACGTTTTCGACCAGAATCACGGCCGAATCCACGATGATGCCGAAATCGACGGCTCCGACCGACAGGAGATTGGCATCCTCTCCCATCAGTACGAGGATGATCACGCTGAAGAACAACGCAAACGGGATGTTCACGCCGACAATGATCGCGCTGCGCAGGTCGCCGAGAAAGACCCACTGGATCAGGAACACGAGCAGACAGCCGAACAGCAGGTTGTGCAACACCGTATGGGTGGTGATCGCGACCAGCGAGGCCCGGTCGTAATAAGGAACGAGCTTTACCCCGGGCGGCAACGTGCCGTCGGTATTCATTTTATCGACGGCTGCCTTGACACCAGGCAGCACGTCGTTGGTGTGCAAAGTACGGTTCATCACCACGATCGACAGCGCCACATCGTCATCGTGATCCTTGCCAGCGATGCCGAGCCGCGGCACGAATCCGACCGAGACCTTGGCAACGTCCTTCACGGTCACCGGCGTGCCGTTGACTTGCGCCAGCACGACCTTCTCGATGTCGCCGACCCGATAGCCCTGGGTCAAGTCGTCGGTGCCGCCGCTGTCGATCAACCCGACGCCACGGATGTTGATCGATTGCTGGCCGACCGTGATCTCGCGGCCACCGACATTGATGTTGGCATTTCCCAATGCAGTGATGATTTGCGGGATCGTGATGCTGTAGGCGTCGAGTTTGTGCAGATCAACCTCGACTTCGTATTCCTTGGTCGTCCCGCCCCAGGAGTTCACCTGCACCACACCCGGCACCGCAAATAGGCGGCGCAGCACGACCCAATCCTGTACGGTCCGCAGATTCGTCAGCCCGAAATGCGGCGGTCCGACCACCTGGTAGCGAAAGATCTCGCCGGTCAGGCTCGACTGCTGGATCTGCGCAACCTGGTTTTGCGGCAGCGTCACGTTCTGTTGCAGGCTGAGGGCCGCCTGGGTGTAGGCGGAATAATAGTCAAAGCCATATTTGAACGTGACCCTGACAAAAGACAGGCCGTAGAACGACGTGGAGCGGATGCTGGTGACCCCAGGGGTGGGGTACAGGCCGATCTCCATCGGAATGGTGTAATACTTCTCCATCTCCTCGGCGGACAAACCCGGGGCCTGCGCCGTGATTTCGAGGATCACAGGCGCGGGATTCGGGTAGGCTTCGATGTTCAGCTTCGTGAACGCAAAGATGCCTGCACCAACGAAGACAAGCAGCCCCAACAAGACGATAGGACGACGGGTCAAGCCAAACGCAAGAATTCCCTTCAGCACAGCCTGTCACTTTCTCTGTTCATCGGAAATGCCCTGGTCATCGCCAGGCGAGTTGCAGCGAATCCGCTGGCCTGCGACTCAGCCACCCGCTTGCCCAATCGCCAGCATGTTGCTCAGAAACACAGCGCCGTCGGTCGCCACCAGTTCGTCCGGTCGCAAGCCGTCCAGAATCTGGCGCGAGCCATCCTTCTCCTTGCCGATCTTGACCGTGCGTTGCATGAAGCGCCGCCTGTCACGCGTGACCCACACCGTCATCGTACCGTCGCCTTCCCGCACAACGCCTGCGAGCGGAACGGCAGGGGATTGCACGGGATCTCCGGTGCGGATCACATAGGTCGCGAACATGCCGGAACGCAGTTCATGTCCGGAATCCGCAATCTCCGAGCGAACCATCATCCGATGCATCGTCGGGTCGACCATGGACGAGATCATGGAAATTCGTCCCTCGAACAGCTTTCCCGGATAGGCCAACATCGAAACCTTGACCTCCTGGTTCAAATGGAAGGCCGAAATGTCGCTCTCGGCGACATTTGCCAGCATCCACATGGTCGAGACGTCGGCCACCGAATACGGCGCCGGCGCGTTTCCGGGCTGGACGAAAAGACCCGGAGCTGCGTTTCGGGCGGTGATGCGACCGGTGATCGGACTCCTCACCACCAGCTTGGGATCCGCCCGGCGTTCCCTGATGATCTGGTCGATCTCCGCTTCCGTCTTGCCGAAAATGCGCACTGCATCTCGTGCGGCCCGCTGGGCGCCCTCGGCGCTCTGTTGGTCCGAGACCGCCTGCTCCAGATCCTTCTGCGCGACGGCCTTGGTCTCATAAAGCGCCCTGAGACGCGCCAGCGCGCGGGTGGTCAGTTCCAGAACACCCGAAGTTGTAATCAGGTTCGAACTGGCTGCCAGCAGATCCGGGCTGTCGATGGTGAACAGGACCTGTCCTTTCGTGACCTCATCACCGACCTTGGCGAAGGCGTCGATGATCCGCCCCTGATACGGCGCGAAGACCTGAAGCGTCATATCCTCATTGAAATCGATGCTGCCGACCGCGGTCTTCTCCGATGGAAAGGTGAGTTCACCAACCTTCTCGACGTTAACGGTGGCCATTTGCTTGTCGTTGAGCTCCACACTCGGAACACCATCGACGGACCCAGTTTTCACCGTTTCGGAATCGCTCACCCGGGCATTCGCGTCGGCGCTGGCCAGCATGCCCGGCAGCCAGCTGCGAAGATGATTGACCGAATAAGCGCCGGCAGCGAAACAAAGCAGCGCGGCCGCGATTGCCGCCGGCACAGCTTTAGGTCTGTGATTTGCCATAGATTCACCTGTACGACGGACTGGGCGGAGCATTCGTCCGCCATCGAATTTCCCGTACTTATGCGCCGAGAACGCGCCGCTGTTCACTGTGACAAAACACAGTCGCAGCTGACACGAATCCCAGTTTCCCGCGGTGCAAACCATTCCTAGCATTCACGCCTGAGAAAACGATTTGTCCGCCGCTGCTGTGCCGGCGCTCCCCGGGAAATGTCATGCCATCAGGTCAATATCGCGCGGCCGCAGGGGTCTCGTTTGCCGCGTTGCTGCTCTCGGGCTGCGCCGTTGGTCCCAACTTCTCGACTCCGCCCGTGCCGGATGTCGACCGCTACACCCCTGAAAAGCTCGCCTCGGCGACAACTTCCGGCGCTCCGCGGATCCAGCAACAGCATTTCGCCAACGGCGCCGATATCCCGACACGATGGTGGGCCGCGTTTCGATCACGACCGCTCAACGACCTGATCAGGCTGTCGGTCGATCACAATCCAAGCCTGCAGGCGGCGGAGGCGGCAATCAAGGTCGCGCAGTTCAACGCTCTGGCGCAGCGCGGCCTGTTCTTGCCACAGATCGGCGCGAACTACACACCGTCCGATCAGCAGCTTTCCAATGCGACAAACTCTCCCTCCAGCCCGCTGGATTCGTCGCAGACGCCGCAAACCCGGTATACCCTGCACACGGCGCAGCTGAACATCTCATTCGTACCGGACATCTGGGGTTCGAACATCCGCAGCGTCGAGAGCCTCGACGCCCAGACCGAGCAGCAACAGTTCCAACTCGAGGCAGCGTATCTGGCGCTGACGACCAACGTCGTCACCGCCGCGATCCAGGAGGGAGCACTGCGCGGCCAGATCGCCGCCACCCAGCGCATCATCAAGATCGAGCGCGATATCCTCAATATTCTCAAGACCCAGCTCAGCAATGGCTATGCGGCGCAGGTCGACGTTCTGGCACAGGAAGCGATTCTCGCTCAGGCCGAGCAAACCCTGCCGCCGCTGGACAAGCAGCTCGCGGTGCAACGCGACCTGCTGACTGCGCTGGCCGGCCAGTTCTCGGCCGACGAGGTTCTGCAGACTTTCGATCTCCGGCGTCTCGCGCTGCCGGCGAACTTGCCGGTGAGCCTGCCCAGCACGCTGGTGCGGCAGCGTCCGGATGTGAGGGCCGCCGAAGCGTTCATGCATTCGGCAAGCGCCCAGGTCGGCGTTGCGATCGCGGCCCGCCTACCCAGCATCACAGTGACGGGCAGTCCCGGGGCGAGCGCGTCCAACTTTGCCGCACTGCTGACGCCGGGCACCGGCTTTTACGTCGTCGCGGCCAGCGTTACGCAGCCGATCTTCGACGGCCTCACGTTATACCACAAGCAGAAAGCCGCCGAGGCTGCGCTGGATCAGGCGGACGCACTCTATCGGCAGGCCGTCGTCACAGCCCTGCAGAATGTCGCCGACGCGCTGCGCAACCTGCAGGGCGACGCGCGCGCGGTGCAGGCGGCCATCAAAGCCGAAGTCGCCGCCAAGGACAGCCTCGATCTCTTCCAGAAACAACTCAGCGAGGGGTTGATCAACCAGGTGGCCCTGCTCAATGCGCAGCAGATCTATTTCAATGCTCTGATCACGCGCGTTCAGGCGGAAGCCACCCGCCTGACCGATGTCGCTGGATTGTTCATGGCGCTTGGTGGCAACTGGCCCTCCCATTGCGCAGCGAAGGACTGGCGCCTGTGCGTCTTTGACCAGCCGGAAGGCACAAAGTCGTAACAGGCAAAAGACCAGCTTTCGCCCCGGGCAAAGCCCGCGGACTTAACCGAATGTTTCGCCGAATGGGGTAGGCCCGGGCCGGGCCACAGGTCTCGCCAACGGATTGCCGCTCCCCATGATTCGCCTGATCCTTCTGCTTCTCGGGGCCCAGCCCCTGCGCACCTACTGGTGGGCGTTCATCGCCATGGCGGTCGCCAGTTGCCTGCTCGGCCTCGTCTTCGTCACCCACCTGTTCGATACCGCGATCATCGTGATCATCGACATCATCGGCATCGCCTTCGTGATCGAGGGGGTCATCCGGCTGCTGGCGCTGGCGGCGATCGGCTTCCCGAACGCGACCATTCCGGTGCTGAAGTCGCTCGGCTTCTTCGCCCTCGGCTTCATCACCATCGACGTGCCCTGGGACGACAATATCGTCGCCACCATCGTGATCGGCGGAGCGCTGCTGATCGACGGCGTGTTTCGCCTGGGATCCGCGATCGTGATCCGCTCGGAGCGATGGCGCCAGGCCGTGGTCGTCGCTGCACTCGAACTGGTCATGGCCGGCCTGATCTGGACGCCATGGCCGATCCCGAACCGGCACACCGTGCCGTTCTGCCTCGGCGTCATCCTGATCGCCGCGTCGGGCAGCCTTTGCCGACTGGGGCTGCAGTTGCGGCGGCTGCCGCCGGGCGCGTCGGTCACGGATCTGCCGCTGTTCGCCGGGCCGAACTGGCACGGACGCGGCTCGCTGCGCGCCGCGCAGGCGCTGGCGGCGCAATGGACCAACGACAGCCCCCTCACCGTGCACATCTGGACGCCGCTCGGTTCGGCCGTAGATCCGGAGCGGCGCCCGGTGATCGATCGCTACATCGCCGCGGTCGATCAGAACGGCGTCATCCTGACCGGCCACGCCGCCCTGTCGCTGCCGCCCGGCACCTATGTCAGCCTCTGCCCGGCCAACGATATCGACCGCTCGCCGGACGAATTCGGACGCCTGCTGCGCGCGGGGCCGGAGAACGATATTCCCGGAAAATTCAAGTCCTCGCTGGAGGAGGAAAGTACCGCCTGGCGCCGGCCCGACCGCGAAGTCAACTTCCATCGCTACAACGCGGCGGCGCTGCAGGCCTTCCTCGCCCTTTATCGGCAGACCGAGGTCTACAATCTCACCCGCCGCAACTGTTCGTCCACCGTGGCGCTGTCGCTCGACGCCGCGGTCGAGGGGGCGCTCGGACAGGAGCGCCCATGGCGGGCGCTGTTCCTGCTGCTGACCGACCCCGCGATGTGGCTGCTGGCGCTGTGGCGCGCACGGGCCGAGGCCATGACATGGACGCCGGGCCTCGTTCTCGACTATGCACAGACCCTGCAACACATCCTGGACGGGCGGCATCAGCGCTGGCTCAGCCGGCTGAAGGACGCGAAACACCGCTTCGAGGAGCGGCGGCGCGCTTTGGTGGCGGAGGGCCAGCCGACGCGGTCTGATCGGCCCGCGATCGCCTCGCTGATCGCCACGGCGATGATCTTCGGGCTGACGTACGGGCTGAGCGCACCGCTGCTGGCGCTGAGCCTGAGCCGTGACGGCTTCGGCGAAGGCTTCATCGGCGCCAACGCGGCGATGCATGCCGTGGGCGTGCTCGCGATCGCGCCCCTGCTGCCCGGCCTCGCCTGGCGCAGCGGGCCGAAATTGCCGATCGCGGCCGCCCTGCTGGTTGCCGCCGCGGTGCTGGCCCTGTTTCCGGTGATGCCCTCGATCTGGCTGTGGTTTCCGCTGCGGATCGCGCTCGGCGCCGCATCGGAAACGCTGTTCGTGATGTCCGAGACCTGGCTCAGTCATCTCAGCGACGAACGCACCCGCACCCGGACCATGGCGATCTACACCGCCGCGCTGTCGCTGGGTTTCGCGCTCGGTCCGGTGATCCTGACCGTGATCGGCACCGATGGCCTCGCGCCGTTCCTGGTCGGTGGTGGAATCGCACTCCTGGCGTTGCTGTCCATCGCCATGCCCTGGGTGCGCACGCCATCGTTCGAACGCCCGGCCCATCCCAACCTGCTGCGTTATCTCGCGCTCGCGCCCGTCGCGCTCGGCGCCACGCTGATCAATGCGGCGGTGGAGACCGCCGGCATGTCGTTCCTCCCTCTCTATGCCATGCGGGTGGGCTGGCAGGAGCAGTCCGCCACCCTGCTGCTGTCCGTCCTGCTGCTGGGGGCGATCCTGATGCAGCTCCCGATCGGCTGGCTCGGAGACCGGATGGACCGGCGCCGGCTGGTGATCGGCCTCGGCGTCCTCTCAGCCGCCGGCGCCCTGCTCTGGCCGCTGGTAATCGACACACCGCTGCTGGCCTATCCACTGCTGTTCCTGTGGGGCGGCGTGTTCGTCGGCATCTACACCGTGATGATGGCGCTGGTCGGCAGCCGCTTCAAAGGGGGCGATCTCGTCTCCGTCTACACCATCATGTCGATCGCCTGGGGCGCCGGCGCCTTTTTCGGCCCGGGGACGGCCGGCGCGGCGATGGACTGGAGCCGCCATGGCCTGCCGATTTTCGCAGCGCTGGTCTGCGCCGCCTTCACGCTGCTAGCCATGCTGCGCCGGAACAGTGCCTGAGCCCGCCGGCATTGGCTGCGCCGCTGCCGCGGTGTATCTCCCTGATCCAGGGATTGGGAGACAGGATTGGAGATCTGGGGTCATCCAGGAGACGTTGTCCGGCGCCTGCAAGGCGTCTGGACGCTCGATCGCACCGTTGACGATCGGCCGCTGCTGACGGGACGCGCGACCTTCACCGCCATGGACGCTGGACATCTTGCTTATGCAGAACACGGCCGGATGCGGCTGCCCGATGGCCGGGAGCTGGAGGCCACGCGACGCTATGAATTTCAGCCGACGCCGACCGGTTTTGCGGTGTTTTTCGCCGAAACCCCGCCCCGGTTTTTTCACACTGTCGCCCTGGAGCCGGCCGGCGATCGTCTTGTCGGCCATGCCTCCCATCTGTGCGGCGCGGACAACTACGCCAGCGGATATGAGTTTCGCAACGACGGCACGTTCGTGATCCGTCACAAGGTGATCGGGCCACGAAAAGATTATCGGCTGGACACGCTCTACCGGCGAGACCCGTCCGCACAGTGAAGGATTAATGGGCGGTACGCCCGACAGCCTTCCCGGTCGCGGCGTCGAACAGATGGGCGCGCGCCAGATTGAACCGCAGCATGACCTGCGTGCCCGGCGCCGGACGAACGTCCGGCCGCACGCGCGCGGCGACCGCATGACCGGACATTGTCGTGAACACCAGCGTATCCGCGCCCAGCGGCTCGATCACTTCGACCATCGCGGGAACATCCTCGTGACCCGGCAGCGCCTCGCCCTGCGCGATGTCAACATCTTCGGGACGCAGGCCGAACACCAGATCGTCCGCCTCCCCGGCAGCCTGCATCGGTGACGGGATGGCCGGACCACTTTGCCCAAGCCGCAGTTCCAGGGGGCCGCTGCGCTTTGCGGGAATGAGGTTCATGGTCGGAGCGCCGATGAAGCTGGCGACGAACAGGCTGGCAGGCGCATGATAGACCTCGTCCGGAGTGCCGATCTGCTCGATGTGGCCGCCGTTCATCACCACCACGCGATCGGCCAGGGTCATCGCCTCGATCTGGTCATGGGTGACGAACACGGTCGTCACCCCGATGCGCTGATGCAGCTTCTTGATTTCCTGCCGCATGGTGCCGCGCAGCTTGGCGTCGAGGTTCGACAACGGCTCGTCGAACAGGAACACCTGCGGCTTGCGCACGATGGCGCGCCCCATCGCCACCCGCTGGCGCTGGCCGCCGGAGAGCTGCTTCGGGCGGCGCTGCAGGTACGGCGTCAGGCCGAGGATTTCGGCCGCGTCCCGCACCCGCGCGTCGATCTCCTTGCGCGCGGTCTTCCGGTAGCGCAGCGAGAACGCCATGTTGTCGTAGACCGACATGTGCGGATACAACGCATAGTCCTGGAACACCATCGCGATGTCGCGGTCGCGCGGCGCGATCTCGTTGACGGTGCGGGTATCGATCAGGATTTCGCCGCCCGAGATGTCTTCCAGTCCGGCCAGCATGCGCAGCGTGGTCGACTTGCCGCAGCCGGAGGGTCCGACCAGCACGATGAACTCGCCGTCGCGGATCGCGAGGTCGATGGCGTGAACCACCTCCAGCGTGCCGTAGCGCTTGACCAGTTTCCTGAATTCAACGGCCGCCATGCCCTAACCTCACCGACGTATCGTTACTGTATCCGCCGCGGCCCGGAAGCGCGCGGCTGTGGCATCGGCATTGCGGAACAGGATCGCGCAGTCATTGGCGACGGAAATGAAATCGAAGCCGGAGCGGATATGCCGCTCCGAAATCTCATCGTTCGGCGCCAGTACGCCGACGAATTTTCCGGTGGGGCGGCATCGCTTCAAGCCGTCCTCAATGGCGGCGGTCACCTTGGGATGGGCGGCCTGTCCGATCAGCCCCATGCTGGCCGCAAGATCACCCGGACCGAAGAACACCGCATCGACGCCGTCGACCGCAGCAATATCGGCGCAGCGCTCGAGCGCCGCCATCGTCTCGATCTGCACGATCAGGAATAGCTCGTCGTTGGCGCGCGCTGCGTAATCGGTGAAGCGGCCGTAGCGGCTGGCGCGATGTATCGCGGCAATGCCGCGCGACCCCTGCGGCGGATAGCGCGCGGCATCGACCGCGGCGCGCGCCTCCTCGACGCTCTGGACGTAGGGGATCATCAGCGTCGACAGGCCGGCATCGAGATGCCGCTTCAGCAGGATCCTGTCGTTCCATGTCACGCGAACGATCGGCACGGTCGGCGTCGATGCAATCGCGCGCGAATGCGCCATGGCGTCATGCAGCGACACCGGCGCATGCTCGCCGTCCACCAGCAGCCAGTCGAAACCCGACCAGCCCAGCGCCTCGGTCGCGTTGACCGAGTTGAGCATGGACCAGATGCCGAGCAGTGGGCGCCCGGCTTTCAGCGCAGCACGAAACGCGTTCGGTGGAAGGTTTTTCGGGTCGGTCTGCGTCAAGATGCTCTCCTCTCGCACATCATGTCAGGTGCTGCCGCGCGCCACGATATCGAACCCGAGATCGTGGCTGCCGCCGCGATCGGGCGCCCCGTCCAGGCGCGCGCGCAGCAGGCGGGCGATCTGCACGCCGATCTCGCGCCGCGGCGGCCGCACCGTCGTCAATGACGGCTCGCTGGCGGCAGAGAATTCCAGGTCGCCGAAGCCGCAGATTTTCAGCTGCCCCGGAATGGCGATCTGCCGCCGCTGCGCCTCGAACATGGCGCCGAGCGCGATGATGTCGTTGCTGCAGAACACCGCGTCGACCTCGGGATCGATCGACAGCATCTCCGCCAGCCCCTGCGATCCGCCGACCGCGCTGGCGCGGCCCGGGATTCCGATCACCACCGGCGCCTCGTAGCCGGCCTGCAAGGCGGCCTCCACGAAACCGGCACGGCGATCGGCGGTGCGGTAGTCCTTGTCCATGAAGGCGCCGATGAAGCCCAGCCGGCGCGCCTTGCGTTCGGAAAAATGCCGCACCACCAGGTGGCCCACGGCGCGGTGCGAAAAGCCGACGATGGTATCGATCGGCTGGTCCGATAGCTCCCACATCTCGATCACCGGGATGCCGCAATCCATCAGCGTGCGCACCGTGTCGCGGCTATGGCGACGCCCCGTCACCACCATCGCCGCCGGCGACCATGCCAGGAATGACGCCACCAGTTGCTGCTCGACGTCCTCCGAATAATTGCTGTTGCCGAGCATCAGCTGATAGCCGCTGCCGGCCAGTTCCTCCTCCATCGCCTCCACGGTGGCGGCGAAGAACGAATTGATCAGCGAGGGAATGATGACGCCGATGGTCATGCTGCGCGCACTGGCCAGCGCGCCCGCCATCAGGTTGGGACGATAGGACAGCCGCCCGATCGCCTCCTCGATCCGGTCGCGCACCGCCGGCGACACAATGTCCGGCTGGCGGATGGCGCGCGAGACGGTCGAGGTGGAGACGCCGGCGAGACGCGCCACATCGGCCATGCGCGAGCGCGCGGTGCCGGCCCGGTCGCGTTTGGTGGATTGCTGGTCGGCCATGCGTACGCTCAGCTCAGAAGATATCGGGCTCGGCCGTCGCCGGGCCGGCCTGCAGGAAATCGAAATCGCAGCCCTGATCGGCCTGGGTGACATGCTGCTGGAAGATGACGCCGTAACCGCGCGCGAAGTGCGGCGCGGGCTTGACCCAGGCGGCTTTGCGGCGGGCGAGTTCGGCATCGTCGACCAGCATGTCGAGACGGCGGTTGGGCACGTCGAGGGCGATCTCGTCGCCGGTCCGCAGCAGCGCCAGTGGTCCGCCGATGTGGGACTCCGGCGACACGTGCAGTACGCAGGTGCCGTAGTGCGTTCCGCTCATGCGCGCATCGGAGATCCGCACAAGATCACGAACACCCCTGGCGAGCAGCTTTTTCGGGATCGGCAGAGCCCCCCACTCCGGCATGCCCGGCGCGCCGACAGGCCCGGCGCCGCGCAGCACCAACACGCTGGTCTCGTCAATATCGAGATCGGGGTCGTCGATCCGGGCCGACAGTTCGGCATGGCTGTCGAACACGACCGCGCGACCGCGATGAACCAGCAGTTCCTCGCTTGCCGCCGACGGCTTGATGACGGCGCCGTCGGGGGCGAGATTGCCGCGCAACACGGCGATGGCCGGCACCCTGGCGACCGGATTGTCCAGCGGCCGGATCACGTCGTCGTCCTCGACCCGAGCGCGGCTCATCGCCTGCACCAGGGAGCCGCCGGTGACGTTGATGGCCTGACCATCGAGCCGGTCAGCGATGCGCGACATCAGCCCGAGCAATCCGCCGGCGAAAAACAGATCTTCCATCAAATAGCGGCCCGCGGGAAAAATGTTGGCGAGCACCGGCGTCTGGCGCGCCGCCAGGTCGAGGCTTTCGAGCGTGATCGTTAGGCCCGCGCGCCGCGCGATCGCGACCAGATGGACCGCGGCGTTGGTCGAGCCGCCCAGCGCCGCATCGACATGCAGCGCATTGTTCAGCGCCCCCTCAGTCAGGATGTCCGACGGCTTGAGGTCCTCCCAGACCATCGCGACGATCCGCTCGCCGCAGGCCGAGGCCATGCGCGGATGCGCGGAATCCATCGCCGGAATGCTGGATGCACCCGGCAGCGTCAGGCCCAGGGCATCCACGATCGAGGTCATGGTCGATGCCGTGCCCATGGTATTGCAGGTGCCGGGCGAACGGGTCGAGATACCCTCGATATTCACCATTTCCGCTTCGTCCACCTTGCCGGCGCGGTAGTCGTCCCAGTACTTGCGGGTATGGGTGCCGGCCCCCACCGGCGCGCCGCGATACCGGCCGTTGAGCATCGGGCCGGCGGGGCAGAAGATGATCGGCAGGTTCATGCTGATGGCGCCCATCACCATGCCGGGCGTGGTCTTGTCGCAGCCGCCGAGCAGCACGGCGCCATCCACCGGATGCTGGCGCAGCAGCTCCTCCGTCTCCATCGCCAGGAAATTGCGATAGAGCATGGTGGTCGGCTTGACCATCACTTCACCGAGTGACAGCGCCGGCAGTTCCACCGGGAACCCGCCGGCGCGGACAACGCCGCGCTTGATGGCCTCCGCACGCTCGCGCAGGTGCGCGTGGCAGGGACTGAGATCGCTCCAGGTGTTGATGATGGCGATGACAGGCCGTCCCATGAACTCGTCGCGGCGCATCCCCATCTGCTGCATCCGCTGCCGATGCGCGAAGGCGCGCATGGTGTCGGCGGAAAACCAGCGCGCGCTGCGAAAATCGGCGGCCTGGCGGCGTGGTCGGGGGCTGCTGCTGGTCATGACGGCTGGGCACCACGGATGGACGCCACAAATGATATCGCTTTCATAAAGCTGTCAATCCCAAGAAAATGCTGCTTTGCAGCGATATTTAATGAAAATCGTCCTCTCTTGACCGCGTTTATGCAACCGCTATCATTTGTCCTACCAGCATGAAAGACCGGTCGCCAGAACCGGCTCGGCTCAACAAGAGGGAGGATGATATGGACCGCAGACACGTTCTGAAGGCAGGCGCCGCCGTGGCCGGAACGCTGGCGATGCCGGCGTATCTCCGCGCCCAGTCGAACAGGAAACTCAGCATCCTGACCTGGAACATCGCCGACCAGGAAGCGCTGTTCAAAGATGAATTCGCCGATTTCCAGAAGACCAATCCGGGCGTCGAGATCGAATGGCTCGACAAGAAAGGCCCGGATCTACCGGCCTTCTACCAAACCCAGCTGGTCGCGGGCACCGCGCCCGACATCATCGACCTGCAGGGCGCGCTCTGGGTGGAATGGGCCGCCGGCGGCGCCCTGCTCGATCTGACGCCCTACCTGCAAAAAGAGCCTGACCTGATCAAGCTCTACAATCCCGACTACATGTCGAGCTACGTCTACGACAAAAAGACCTACATGATCCCGTTCTACGTCTCCAAGACGCTGCTCTACTACAACAAGATCATGTTCAAGGAGGCGGGCCTGTCCGCGCCGCCGACCTCGTTCGACGAAATCCTGTCGTTCTCGCAGGCGATGGCCAAGGGCGAGAAGACCGGCTTCCTGACGCTCAACTTCGACTGGCTGTACTGGCCGTTGCTAAAAATGAACGGCATCGAGCTGCTGACGCCGGACCTGAAGAAGCCGGCTTTCAACACACCGCAGGCGATTGCCGTGCTGGACCGGCTCGCCAAAGCCACCGATTCCGGCGCCATCAACAAGATCGCCTGGACCGGGCGCTGGGTCGAACCGAACGGCGCCTTTGCCGGCGGCAATGTCGGCATGCTGCACGCGCACTCCGCCTCGTATTTCTTCGTCAAGGGCCAGGGCCGCTGGATCAGTCCCGACACGCTGGGCGCCGTGCAGGCACCCGGCGACTGGTCGACACCGACCAACCACGGCTTCGCCATCTCCAAGAGCTCGAAGAACCCCGATCTCGCTTTCGCGTTGGTCAAGCACATGACCAGCACCAAGTGGGCGACGCGGCTGTCGGAAATCCGCCGCGTGCTGACCGCCAACATCGAAGCCGACAAGGCCGGGCTCGCCAAGGTCGCAGCCGAAGATCCGCTGGCCCACGCCGTGCTGCAGACCCAGCTCGAGCACACCGACAAGATGACCGGCAACTGGCCGCTGCCCAACGACGCCCAGATCAAGGACGCGTTCTGGCCGGAAATCCAGAATGCCGTGCTCGGCCGCAAGGATGCCAAGACGGCGCTGGCCGACGCCGAGCGCGCGGTGACGCGCGTGATGCGGCGTTCCTGATCCGTCGCGGCTTCATCCGTGTCCGCCGCACCGCAGCGGACACGTCTTCCGGGAATCGAGGGCACCGCATGGTCATGGCCATTTCCGAAACCGCGACGCGCTCCCGTGTCCTGGTGCGGACGTCGACACGCAAGGCGGTGCTGATCTGGTGCTTCCTCGCGCCGTCGCTGCTGATCTTCCTGCTCTATCGCATCCTGCCGCTGCTGTGGAACGTGCTGCTGTCGTTCGAGGCCTGGTCGCCGCTGAAGCCCCCGGTCTTCATCGGCCTCGACAACTACCAGGAGATGTTTTTCGAGGACGAGGTATTCTGGCAGGCGCTCTGGAACACGCTCGGCATCATCGGCTCGGCGCCGATCGGCATCGCCATTGCGCTCGGGCTCGCGCTGCTGGTCAATGCCGACATCCGGGGGCGCGAAGTCTACCGCACCGTGATCTTCCTCTCCTACCCGCTGATGACCGTGGCCGTTGCCATCATCTGGCGCTGGATGTTCGATGAACGCGTCGGGCTGATCAACTATGTCGCCAGAGTGCTGCACCTGGTCGACAAGCCGATCCCCTTCCTCAATTCCTTCACCTGGGCGCTGCCCTCGGTGATTGCCGCCAACATCTGGCAGATGCTCGGCTTCTACATGATCATCATCCTCACCGGCTTGCAGCACATCCCCGGCAATCTCTATGAAGCCGCCGAGATCGACGGCGCCAACGCATTCCACCGCTTCCTGCGCATCACCTTCCCGCTGCTGAAGCCGTCGATCTTCCTCTGTTTCGTCATCGGCATGCTCAATTCGGTGACCAGCTTCGACCTGGTCTATGTGATGACCGGCGGCGGCCCCGGGCGTGCCACCGAGATTCTGGTGACCTACATCTACAAGCTCGGCTTCAACCAGACCCGATTCGATTATGCGGCGGCCGTCACCGTGGTCTTTTTCCTGCTGCTGCTCGCCGTCACCTGGACGGCGAATCGCCTCTCCGGCGGCAATGCCGGCGCCGTGGAGCGTGACTGATGAAACGATATCCGCGCTGGCCGATCCATCTCGCCCTGCTCGCCGTCAGCGTCGTCATGCTGGTGCCGTTCTACTGGGTGCTGAAGACGTCCGTGTCCGGCGAGAACATCTTCACCTACCCGCCGAACATCATTCCGCGCGAGCCCAACCCGTTCTATTACGTGGATGTCTGGTATGCGATCCCGTTCGCGCGCTTCTTCCTCAACAGCGTGATCGTCTCGGTGATGACGATCGCCGCCAATGTGGTGCTGAACGCCATGGCAGGCTATGCGCTGACGCAGGATTTCCGCGGCAAGAACCTGGTGCTGATGCTGTTCCTGTCGTGTATGATGATCCCGTTCCAGGCCACCATCATCCCGGCCTACCTGATCACCGGCAAGCTCGGCCTGCTGGATTCCTATCTCGGCCTGGCGTTGCCGATGTTCTCGACCATCATCTGCATCTTCGTCTTCAAAGCGAGCTTCGACGCGGTGCCGCGCTCGCTGATCGACGCCGCCAAGATCGACGGCCTCTCCGAATGGCAGATCATCTGGAAGGTGATGATGCCGCTAGCGAAGTCGGCGATGGCGACCAACGTCATCCTGTCCTTCATCTGGTCGTGGAACAATTTCATGTGGCCCCTGATCGCCACCCGCTCCGCCGACATGCAGACCTTGCCGCTCGGCCTCGCGCGGTTCATGTCCTACCAGGAAGACACCACGGGCGCGCTGTACGCGTTCTGCATCATGGTGCTGGCCCCGGGCATCCTGCTGTTCCTGCTGGCGCAGAAGGAGTTCGTCCAGGGCCTGACCTCGGGAGCAACCAAGGGATGAGTGCCTCGGACGACGATGTCACCGGCCCGCGCTGGAAGCGGCTGCTGCTCAACCGGTTCGTGATCGTGCCCGCGCTGCTGGTCCTGATCACCTTGGGCTGGAATCTCTGGGTCATCACCCATGATCACGGCATCGTCGCCGGCCGCGTTCTCGACGCCAACGGCGCGCCGGTGGAAGGCGCCGAGGTCAAGCTGTGGGTGTTCAACTTCACCACTTTCGTGGAAAAGGCATCGACGAAAACCCGACCTGACGGCTCGTTTGCCTTCGCCAGCAATCCCTCGCACAATATCCAGGTCAGCGCCGAGAAGCCCGGCCAGGGACGGTCCGCACGCGTGCCGATCCGGCTGCATTTCGCAGCGGAGGATTACATGCTGAAGACCCCGCTCCGGCTGACGAACGGCGGATGACGGCTCAAGACGGGCGGAGACCGGACCAGTGACCAGCGACATGCATCGATCAGCACGGGTGCGGGTTGTCCGGGTCGAGGCCAAGGTCGTTCGCACGCCGATTGCCGTTCCCGTGCGCACCTCGTTCGGGATGATGCGCGACCGGCCGGCGTTGTTCCTGCGGGTGACGGACGCGGATGGCGCTGCGGGTTTCGGTGAGGTCTGGTGCAACTTCCCCTCGGTGGGGGCCGAACATCGTGCGCGGCTGGCCCATGAGGTGATCGGACCGCTGCTGATCGAGAGCGGCGATCTCCCCGTCGACGGCCTGTTCTTCCGCCTGATGACGCGCCTGCACATCCTCGCCATCCAGTCCGGCGAATGGGGCCCAGTCGGCCAGGTCGCCGCGGGGCTCGATGCCGCCTGCCACGATCTCGCCGCGCGACAAGCGGGCGTACCGCTCTGGCGATTCCTGAACAGTGCGGGCAACAGCCACATCCGCGCCTATGCCAGCGGCATCGGGCCGGAAACGCCGGCAGATACCGCACGCGCCGCCGCCGGGCGCGGCCACACTGCCTTCAAGCTCAAGGTTGGTTTCGGGGACGAGACCGACCGGCGCTCACTCCGCGGCATTCGTTCCGCAATACCGTCGGATGACCTGCTGATGGCGGATGCCAATCAGGGATGGAGCTTCGACAATGCCCTTGCCGGCATCCGCTTGTGCGCCGACCACAACGTCGTCTGGATCGAGGAGCCGATCGCCGCCGACCGGCCGATCGACGAATGGGTGACGCTGGCGAAGGCGACAACGACCGCCCTCGCGGGCGGCGAAAATCTCAACGCATTGCCCGAGTTCGACACCGTGATTGCGCGCAAGATCTTCGGGTACGTACAGCCCGACGTCGCGAAATGGGGCGGCGTGTCCGGCTGTCTCCATGTCGCGCGCCATGCCATCAATGCCGGGCTGACGTATTGTCCGCATTTCCTGGGAAGCGCGATCGGGCTGATGGCGTCGGCGCATCTGCTGGCAGCGGCCGGCGGCACCGGCCTGCTGGAGGTCGACGTCAATCCCAACCCGCACCGCGACACCATGATCGGCAATGCATTGCCGCTGACCGCAGGCATGATCCGGCTTCCGGACGCCCCCGGCATCGGCATCGCACCGGACTGGGACAGGCTTTGAAGCGATCAACCGTTGCGACCGCGACCTGCCGTCACCAGGGCAGCGGCTGGTCGTGATAGGTGACGAAACTGCCGGTGTGATGACGCCCGGCCCGCTGGATGACGCCGCGCATGCCCGCCACGCTCTCGGCGACCGGCACCCGGCCGCCCGGCTCGGTGGCGGCCCAGCCCGGATGCAGGGCCATCACGCAGATGCCGCGCGGCGCCAGATCGATCGCCAGCGTCTTCACGATCATGTTGAGACCGGACTTGCTGGAACGGTAGGCGTAGGATCCGCCTGAATTGTTGAGCGCGATCGATCCCATGCGGCTGGAGACGAACGCCATGTTCTTCAGCTCACTGCGGGCGACATGCTCGACAAAACTTTCGGCCATCTTCATCGGACCGATCAGATTGGTCTCCAGGATCTTGCGCCAGTGGGCGTAATCGGTCTTCCCGAACGGCGGATGCGGGTTGCCGATGCCGGCATTGTTGAGGAAGACGTCGATCGCCTCACCCGAAAGCCGATGCGCCAGCGCCTCGATCCCCGCATGATCGGTGACGTCGAGTTTGACCAGCTCGATATGGCCGCGAATGGCGGCCGTCTCCGCGGCACGGGAGGGGTCCAGACAGGTCGCGAAAACGCGATGTCCGTCGGCGGCATACTGCCGCGCAAACTCGACGCCCAGACCGGTGTCGCATCCCGTGACCAGAATCGTCGCCATCATTCCCTCCCGATTTTTCTGGCAGTTTTTCAGGTTCGCGACGGCATGGCAACGATGGCACCATCGTGCGCCGAACTTTCCAGGCAGGCCGCGACAAACGACAGTCCGGTCACGCCGTCCGCCACCGAGGGTGCGAGAGGCGGCAGTCCCGAAGGCTTGCAGCCGCGCTGCGACAACATCACGTCGGCCAGCCCGCAATACAGATTTGCCACCGCCTCCTGCAGCCCTTCGGGATGACCGGGACGCCCCAGACGCGACGATTGCTGCGCGTCCAGCGTCAGGTTCGGCTGCCCATGGCTGACGATGCGAACGCTGCCGTCGAGCGCGGCGATGGCCAACTGGCCATGCTTGCGGTGCAGCCACTCGATATGGCCGGTCTCGCCATAGACCCGCAGCAGAATGTGGTTCGACATGCCGGCCGCGGCATTGCAGGCATCGAGCCGCCCGCGCACGCCACCGGCGAGGCGAAACCGGACCTGCGCGAGATCATGGACGGCGCGCCCCGGCAGCAGCGTGCCGACCTCGGCGGAGACGGCTTCGAACGGCAGACCGGTGACGAACGACACCAGGTGATGGGCGTGGGTGCCGATATCGCCGAGCACCAGCGACGGCCCGCTCCTGTCCGGCTTCAACCGCCAGCGCTGGTCGGCGTCGGGCGCCTGTTCGACCGCGGTCGCAAGACCGCCGGCCAGATACTCCACATGCACCAGACGGACCGCGCCGATCTCGCCGGCCAGGATGCGCGCCCGCATGTCCCGCACCATGGGATAACCCGAATAGGTGTGGGTCAGCACCACCGCGCGTCCGGAATCGCCGACCACTTTTGCGAGGTCTTCGGCCTCTGTCAGGTCGTTGCACAACGGCTTTTCGATCATGACGTCGAGACCCGCCGCAAGCGCAAGCCGCAGATAACGGGCATGGCTGTCGTTGGGGGTGATGATCGCGAGCGCCTCGATGCCGTCGTCGCGTTGCCGCTCCCCCGCGATCATGGCTTCGACGCTGTCGTAACAGCGCTCCGCGGCAAGCCCGATGGCGCGGCCTTCCGCCCGCGACCGCTCCGGGCGCGACGACAGCACCGCCGCCTCGAGCGTAAAGCGTCGGTCCATCACGGCCGCGATCCGGTGCACCGGTCCGATCATCGACGGCGATGCGCCGCCGGCGATCCCCAGGCGAAACGGCCGTCCAAGCGCGGCGAGAACGGGATTATGCATCATGACCTCGTCACGCCGAGGATGCGATCAAGGACCTCCGGCGCCGCTTCCCGCCGCATGAAAGCGTCAAACGGCTGCTCGGCCACGGTGATGATGTGGTCGGCGATGAAGCGCGCTCCTTCAGCCGCACCATCCATCGGATTCTTCAGGCAGCACTCCCATTCGAGCACCGCCCAGCCGTCATAACCATAACGCGTCAGCCGGTCGAAGATGCCGTCGAAGTCGATCTGCCCGTCACCGACACTGCGAAACCGGCCCGGGCGGTCGAGCCAATCCGCATACCCGCCATAGACGCCACGGTCCGCGCTGGGGATGAATTCGGCGTCCTTGACGTGGAAAGCACCGATGCGGTCGTGATACCGATCGATGAAGCCGAGATAATCCATGTGCTGCAGCAGCATGTGGCTGGGGTCGTAGAGGATCTTCGCGCGCGGGTGCTGGTCGACAAGAGACAGGAACCGCTCGAACGTGGCCCCGTCGTGCAGGTCCTGGCCGGGATGGAGCTCGAAACACAGGTCAACCCCGGCACGGTCCGCCTCGTCGAGCAGCGGGCGCCAGCGCCGCGCCAGTTCGTCGAAGGCGCGTGCGATCAGCCCCGGAGCGTGCGGCGGATATGGATAAAAGAACGGCCACGCCAGGCCGCCCGAGAACGTCGCAACCCGCGGCACCCCCAGCGCGTGAGCCCGCGCGATGGCGCGGTGCAGGTCCCGCTCCGCCTCGCTCTGGCGCGCCTGCGGATTGCCACGCACCGCCGGCGACGCCAGCGCATCCATCACCTCGTCATAAGCCGGATGAACGGCCAGAAGCTGCCCGGCGCGGTGCGCGGAAATCTCGCTGATCGCGAGACCCGTGCGGGCCACGATCGCCCGGATCGCTGCGATGATCTCGGGCTCGGACAGCGTTGCCAGGTCGGTCAGGCGCGCGTCCACCACCGGAATCTGCAGTGCCTTGAAGCCCAGTCCAGCCGCCCATTGTGCAAGGCCGCCGAGCGTATCGAACGGAGCCTGCGCTCCGATGAACTGGCTGATGAACAATCCCGGGCCTTTGATCGTTTTTGGCATGATACCGCGGCGCTCTGTCTGTGTTCGCTCACTATAGCGCGCGTCGCCGTCCCTTCAATTTTTGAATAACGGCGCGTGAGACGTCCTAGGGATCGTCCTTCTTCGGCATCCGCGGCGGCGCCAGCGGCGCGAAGCTGATGCTCTGGTTTTCACCGTTCTTGAGGGTGGGATCAACCGGACCACCGCTGGAGGGATCACCGCCGCCCGTGGTCGTGATCGTGGATGGCGTCACCAGGCGAACCGCCTCTTCGGCCACTCCCCCCTCACCGTCGCCGAAATCGGCGGTCCGCCCGCCCTGCGGCCTGCCATCGGCGCTGGCGGCGATGGCTTTCTCGGTCTTCTCCGCGAGCTTGGCATTGTAAGGCAAGCGATAGGCACGCGGCACGCCGCTCGGCCGATTGTCGTCGTCAAGCGCTTCGACCCACAGATGAATCGCGCCGGGTTCGCCTTCCAGTGAATGCGGCTCGACAATGCGCGCCTGCAGCAGCTTGAATCGTGGCGGCAACGGATCGCGCGACGACCAGCCGAGCAACCCGCGCGCGCCGAAAAAGCTGACCATGTAGAAACAGCTTGTCAGCACCACCGCGACCGCTTTCGCCGACCACGGCAAGCGGGCATAGACCAGCAGCGCCAGCAGCAGCGCGCCGATCAGCGCATAGGCCGCCGCAAGAGCCAGAATGACGGATTCGAAACTGTTCATAGCTTCTTCACATAACCGGTTTTCGGATCGCGATCCGCACCGTTGCTGTGCACATTGCGGAAGGTCTCCATCAGCGACTTGTGCCGGTTGTTGACATCGACCACCTTGCCCTCCGCATCGAGCGTGAAACGCACCGCGGTTTTCTCGTCGCCGGTGTGATCGACGGTGACAGTGTTGTCGTAGATCACCTGCGCGGTCGGGTTGAGCTTCTGCACCTTGACCGTGGCCGCGACCGGATCATGGGTCAGCGCCTGAAAATGACTGACATTGATGGTGTATTCTCCGGCAACGATGCCGCGCACGGTGACGATCTCCTCGCGGATCGGCGACGGAATCTTCTTGCCGTTGACCACGATGAAATCGTTGGCGCCGCCGCGATCGTCGCGGTCCAGCACCAGGAACCCGGCCTCGCGCCGACGGTACCAGGCGATATTGCCGGCCGGGTCCTGCACGAACAGGTCGAGATCGTCGGGATGGTTGTCGGGCCAGTCCATGGTGATGATGAACTCGGCCTTGGAGTCGATCTTGCCGTCCTTGGCGTCGGGTGCGATCGCCAGCAGTGCCAGGAAAAACAGGAAGGCGATCACCTGCAACGCCTTGAACAGCATCACACTGAAGGGATCGAACGGTTCCTCGCGCGGATAGAGCCCGAAGTCATCGATCATGGCGGCGTTCCAGCGCCGGAACGACGCGGGTTTCGGTCAAGGTGACCGCCTGGGAGAACACCCGTGCCGTCGCCGCATCAAGCATGTAATATTGGATCTTGAGCAGGATCGAGCCGACCAGCCCGGCCAGCGTGGTGTACATCGCGATCGCCATGCCGTCGGTCATCAGGCCCATCGACGACTTCAGCAGCCCACGATCCGACGCATCGATGCCCGCGATCGGCGCCAGCATAATGATGAAGCCGATGATCGTGCCCAGCAGTCCCAGCTTCATCAAGGTGTCGCTCGCAAAGGCGCCGAAGCCATTGGACCCGCGCAGCCGATCCGCCAGGGATCGCAGCAGCAATGTCTGGTCGATCCGCCCTGCGCCCTGCGTTTCCGCCTTCAGCACGAGATTGTGAATGTGATCGGCAACAAGGCCTGGCGGCAATGCGGCGCCCCCCAGCGGACCGGCGGTCGCCGGCACGGCAGCGCCGGATTCGGCCAGCACCCGCGCCACGCCCCGCCCGGCATCCGCCTCGCGCGCGATGACGATGGTCCGCCACAGGCAATGCAGCGATGTCACCACATAGAGCACACCGATGATGGCCGAGAGATAGGTGCGATCGGACGCGATCATCAGGCGGATCAGGCCGTAGTGCCACAACAGGGCCGCGGCGAACGCGCAAAGTCCGGTGAAGATCATCCAGCGCAGCAAGGGCGCGCGGTCGGTGAGGCTCGAGACGGATCCGACGTCCGACGACACAGCCGTCACGCTCATGTTCCATTCTCCCTGGCGGACGCGTGCGGTTCCCCACCGCGCCGTTTGTTTTTCTGATCGCCAGTGAATGGCAATCCGGCCGTAACGTCCAGTGTCTTTTGAAGCCGGGCCATGCACATGATCCCGAACCGATCCATCGAAAGCGCGCATCCCGCCACCGCGCCAATGTCACCGCGATTCATGGAACCGTTGAAACTCAGGCCCTCCCCAATCGTTGCGGTCAAAAAGATCGAGGTAGTATCCGGCTGGCACACGCGAGCATCAGCTGCCCTCATCGACAACCGTTGCGGCTTCACACATCGTTTCGCACGCCCTGCAACAACATGCGTTCATTGCGTATGCCCGCGTGAACGCGCGTTCATCGGCCTTAAACTTGAGTAAGGTGCGAACCCGCGGCGCACTGGTCATCTCCAACAGATGTTAGGAGGTGATGATGATGAAACTGACTTCCGCACTTGTCGGTCTCGCCGCTGTCAGCGGTGTTGCACTTTCGACTGGAGCCGCGTCGGCCATGCCGATCGGCACGCCGGTCCAGGCGTCCAACATCGAGAAAGCGGCCTATGTCTGCAACGGCTGGGGACGTTGCTGGTGGCGGCCGAACTACGCCTATGGCTACTACGCCCGCCCCTATTGGGGTTGGCGCCACGGCTGGCGCTGGCGGCACTGGCACCACTGGTGAATAGGGGAAAAGAGGGCTTCGGCCCTCTTTTCTTTCGCCGTCTTGCAGCGTTGCAATCAACTCAACGCGTTATTGCGGCTGCAGCGCGGCCAGCGTCTTGTCCGGCAACCAGCCGCCGCCCAACGCCTGGAACAGGCTGGAGGCAGCCTGCAGCTTCGCCAGACGCACCTGCACCAGGGTGTTCTCCGCCGTGAACAATGTCTGCTGGGTCTGCAGCACGGTAATGAGATTGACGGTGCCACCACGCAGCTGGGTCTCCGCGACGTCGAACGCCTTGCGCGAGTTGGTGACGACGTCGTTCTGCAGCTTCTCCTGCAGCGTGTCCTGCTGCAGCGCGACCAGGGCCTTCTCGACATCGGCGAAGGCGGACAGCACGGCCTTGCGATAGGCCTGCAGATTCTGCAGCTGCACGCCCTTGGCCTGCTTCAACTGGCTCTCGAGCAGGAAGCCGTCGAAAATCGGCTGGGTCAGACCTGCGGCAAGTGTGTAGTACCACGCGCCGGGCCCGAACAGCGCGGCGAGCGCCGCGCTCTGGACACCGGTGCTGCCGGTGAGCTGGATTTGCGGGAAGAACGCGGCGCGAGCCGATTCAACACTGAAGTTGGAGGACGCAAGCGTTGCTTCGGCCTGACGGATATCCGGCCGCTGATAGAGCAATTCCGACGGCAGGCCGGGCGTTACCCGCGGTACGGCGATCTGCGTGGTCGTCCCGCCATTGACCTTGAAATTCGCCGGCGGTCGCGCGACCAGCACCGCAAGCGCGGCAATATTCTGGTGCAGTGTCACCTCGATCGGCGGGATCGCGGCGCGCTGGGTCGAAACCAGCGCCTCCTGCTGCGACAGATCGAGCTGCGATGCGGTGCCGCCGTTGAACTGCTGCTTGATCAGAGCCAGAATACGTTCGGCGGCGGCCAGGTTCCGGCGCGCCACGCGCAACTGATCCTGCGCCGCCAGGATCTGGAAATAAGTGTTGGCGACGGTGACGATCGCCGTGAGTGTCACGACATCACGGTTGTAGCGGGCCGCGGTGGCGCTCTCCTCGGACGAATACAGCGTCGCACGGTTCTTGCCCCAGAAATCGAGCATGTAGCTCGCTGTGAGGCCGAGGTTGTACTGGGACGTCGTGACCGAACCGAGGCCACTGCCGGCCGCTTGCCGAAGCCGCTCCGCAGTGGCCGTTCCACTGACCGTGGGCAACAGCGCCGCTCCGGAGACTCCGACCTGTGCGTCGGCCTGGATGATCTGGGCATAGGCGACGGCGATGTCGAGATTGTAGATCTGCGCATCTTCCATCAGCGAGGTCAGTTCGCTGGAACGAAAGCCCCGCCACCAGTCCAGCGCCGGCACGGCAGCGTCAGGCGCGCGCTTGCTGGCCTCACGGTAATTGGCCGGAATTTCGAGATTGAGATCGGGGCGCTCGCTGTTCAGGATGCAGCCCGACAATCCCGTGCCGAACACCAGCGCCACCAGCGCTGACGTCGTACGGACCATGCTACGCCCCCACCCGGCAAACGATATCGACTTCAACGCAACACGACGCATCCCATACCCCGTCAAGCCAAGTCCCCTGCCTTCACTCGCCTGGCTGCAGCGCGGAGCCACCCGCGGACGGCCTGATGCTGCCCCCTCGGACGCGCTGAGACCAGAGCCGAAACCGGTCCACATACAGATAAATCACCGGTGTTGTATAAAGAGTCAGGATCTGGCTCAGGATCAGGCCGCCGACAATCGCGATCCCCAGCGGCCGCCGCAATTCGCTGCCCTCGCCCATGCCGATCGCCAGTGGCACGGCGCCGAGCAAGGCGGCCATGGTGGTCATCATGATCGGCCGGAACCGCAACAGGCATGCCTCGCGGATGGCGTCGATCGAGGACAGCCCGCGGGTGCGTTCGGCGTCGAGTGCGAAATCGATCATCATGATCGCATTCTTTTTCACGATGCCGATCAGCAGGATGACGCCGATCAGCGCCATGATGCTGAATTCGGTATGGAACAGCATCAGCGCCAGCAGCGCACCGACACCGGCGGACGGCAGTGTCGAGAGGATCGTCAGGGGGTGAACGTAGCTCTCGTAGAGGACGCCGAGCACGATGTAGATCGTGACCAGGGCGGCCAGAACGAGAAAGGGCTGATTGTTGAGCGACTCCTGGTACACCTTTGCGGTGCCCTGGAACGAGCCGTGGATGCTCGCCGGCACGCCGATCCGGTTCATCGTGGCCTCGATCGCCGACACCGCGGTGCTCAGCGAGACGCCGGGCGGCAAGTTGAACGAAATCGTGTTCGCGACCAGAAGACCCTGGTGGTTGACCGCCAGCGGCGTTGATCCCTGTCCGAAATGCGCGACGTTCGCCAATGGAATCATCGTCTCCTGGCCGGTGCTGACCGCCGCGCCTGTCGATGATGCGCCGCGCCCGGTGGCGCCGATCGAATTGGTCGCGAGATTGCGCGCCGCATCCGCGGCAACGGAGTTGACGGACGTGGTCTGTCCCGCGGCGACGAACGTGCCCGCCACCGCGTTGGTGGCTTGCGACCCGCCGACCGTCCCGCCCGAGGTGCTGACATAGACGTCCTTCAGCGTCTCGGGATTTTGCCAGTACCGCGGCGCGACCTCCATGATCACATGGTACTGGTTGCGCGCCACGTAGATGGTCGAGACCTGGCGCTGCCCGAATGCGTCATACAGCGTGTTGTCGATCTGGCTGACGGTGATCCCGAGCCGGGACGCGGTGTCGCGATCGATCACGAGGTTGGATTCAAGCCCCTTGTTCTGCTGGTCGCTGTTGACGTCGGAGAGAACCGGGACACCCTGAAGCGCCGCGGCGATCTTCGGGCTCCATTCGTTCAGTTCCTCGAATGTCGAGCCCTGCAGCGTGTATTGATACTGGGCATTGCTCGCCCGCCCACCGACGCGAATGTCCTGGACCGCCTGCAGGAACAGCGTCGCTCCCGGCACAGCGGCGAGCGAGCGCCGCAGCCGGACGATGACCTGATCGACCGACAGCTTGCGTTCACTGAGCGGCTTCAGCGATACGAACATGAACCCCGAATTGGTCTGGCCGCCACCGGTAAAACCGACAGCGGTATTCACCGCCGGATCGTTCTTGACGATGGTGATGAACTGCGTGAGCTTCTGCTGCATCAGCTGGAACGAGATGCTCTGGTCGGCCTGGATCTGGCCGGTCATCAATCCGGTATCCTGCTGCGGAAAGAATCCCTTCGGAATGATGTTGTACAGATAGAAGTTGAGCCCCAGCACCGCGACCAGAATTAGCATGATCGAGCGGGGATGCCTCAGCGCGTAGGTCAGGGTTCGGTGGTAGCCGTCCTGCATGCTGTTGAAGAACCGTTCGCTCCACCGATAGAGCCGTCCGTGCGGCCGATTGTGGTCCGCGCGCAGCAGAACGGCGCACATCATCGGCGTGGTGGCCAGCGACACCACCAGGGAGATCATGATTGCAATCGAGATGGTCATGGCGAATTCACGGAACAGGCGGCCGACGATACCGCCCATCAGCAGGATCGGAATGAACACCGCGATCAGCGACACGCTCATCGACAGAACCGTGAAGCCGACCTCCCTGGCCCCCAGCAGCGCCGCCTCCAGGCGCGGCATGCCGGCTTCCATATGGCGCGTGATGTTTTCCAGCACCACGATCGCGTCATCGACGACGAATCCCGTCGCGACCGTCAGCGCCATCAGCGACAGATTGTCGAGGCTGTAGCCGATCAGGTACATGGCGGCGAACGTCGCGACCAGCGAGACCGACACCGCCACGACCGGAATAAAGGTCGCCCGCCCGTTGCGCAGGAACGCGAACACCACGAAGGTCACCAGCATGATCGCGATGATCAAGGTGCGTTCGACATCGCGCAGCGACGTGCGGATCGTGGTCGAGCGGTCGATCGCCAGATTCAGGTCGATGGCGGGTGACACCGATGCCCGCAACTGCGGCATCAGCGCCTTGACGCGATCAACGATGCCGATGATGTTGGCCCCGGGCTGCCGGGTCAGGATCACCAGGATCGAGGGCTTGCCGTTGGCAAGGCCGAGATTGCGCAGGTTCTCGACGGAATCCGTCACCTCGCCGACATCCATCAGGCGCACCGGCGCACCGTTGCGGTAGGCGATAATCAGCGATTTGTAATCCGCCGCCTTGTTGGCCTGGTCGTTGGAGTAGATCTGATAGCGTTGCGGCCCGACATCGATGCCGCCTTTCGGACTGTGCGCGTTGGCGCTGGCGAGCGCGGCGCGGACGTCCTCCAGACCAATGCCGTATTTGTACAGCGCCTGGGGGATCAGCTCGACCCGCACCGCCGGCAGCGAGCCGCCACCGACGGTGACCTCGCCGATGCCTTCCACCTGGGACAGCTTCTGCGCCAGCACGGTCGAGGCGGCGTCATACAGGTCGGCGCGCGACAGCGTGTCCGATGTCAGGGTCAGAATCATGATCGGCGCGTCGGCCGGATTGACCTTCCGATAGGTGGGATTGGAGCGCAGGCTCGCCGGCAGGTCGGCGCGCGCCGCATTGATCGCCGCCTGCACGTCGCGCGCCGCGCCGTTGATATCGCGGTTGAGGCTGAACTGCAGATTGATGCGGGTGGAGCCGACATTGCTCGACGACGTCATCTCGGAGACGTCGGCGATCTGGCCGAGATGCCGCTCCAGCGGGCTCGCGACCGTGGTGGCCACATCTTCCGGACTGGCGCCAGGCAAGGTCGCCTGCACGGAAATCGTCGGAAAATCCACCTCCGGCAACGGCGAAACCGGCAGCTTGAAGAACGCGATGGCACCCGCGGCCGCAAGACCAAAGGTCAGCAGCGTGGTGGCGACGGGCCGGCGGATGAAGGGCGTCGACAGGCTCATGGCCTCAGCCCCCCTCGCCCACCCGGCCGAGATCATCCGGCGCCCCGGCAAAGCGCACCGCGAGCCGGTCGAACCAGAGGTAGATCACCGGTGTCGTGAACAGGGTCAGCAACTGGCTCACCAGCAGGCCGCCGACGATCGAGATGCCGAGCGGATGCCGCAGTTCGGATCCCGCGCCGGTGCCGAGCATCAGTGGCAAGGCGCCGAGCACGGCGGCCATGGTGGTCATCAGGATCGGCCGGAATCGCAGCAGGCACGCCTGGTAGATCGCTTCGCGCGGCGCCTTGCCCTCGTTGCGTTCGGCCTCGAGCGCGAAGTCGATCATCATGATGGCGTTTTTCTTGACGATGCCGATCAGCAGGATGATGCCGATGATCGCCACGATGGTCAGGTCGTCGCCCGCCGCCATCAGCGCCAGCAGCGCGCCGATGCCCGCCGACGGCAGGGTCGAGAGAATGGTCAGCGGGTGGATGAAGCTCTCGTAGAGCACGCCCAACACGATATAGACGGTGACGATCGCCGCGAGGATCAGGAACAGCGTGTTGGAGAGCGACGACTGGAAGGCCAGCGCGGCGCCCTGGAAACTGGTGATCACGCTGAGCGGCTGGTCCATCTCCCGCTGCGTCTGCTTGATCGCGGTCACCGCATCTCCCAGCGACGCCCCCGGCGCCAGGTTGAAGGAGACCGTCGCGGCGGGGAATTGCCCCAGATGCGACACCTGCAGCGGCGCGGTCTCCTCGCGCATCTTGGCCACCACCGACAGCGGCACCAGTGCGGTGCCGACGGACGACGGCAGGTAGATCGAGGACAGCGACTGCAGCGACGTCTGCAGGCTCGGGTCGGCCTCCAGGATGACGCGATACTGGTTCGAATTGGTGAAGATCGTCGAGACGATGCGCTGGCCGTAGGAATCGTAGAGCGCATTGTCGATCGTCGCCGGCGTAATGCCGAAGCGTGCCGCCTGGTCGCGGTCGACCTCGACGAAAACAGAGAGGCCGCTGGCCGAAATGTCACTGGTGACATCGGCGAGCTGCGGAAGCTGGCTCAGCCTGTCGACGAGCTTGGGTGTCCAGTCGGTCAACTGGGCCGTATCCGCATCCTGCAGGATGAACTGATACTGGGTCCGGCTGATGGTCCCCTCGATGGTGAGATCCTGAACCGGCTGCATGTAGAGCGTGATACCCGGCAGTGCCGCCGCGCTGGCCTTCAGGCGATCCATCACCGCGGAGATGTTGGACTTGCGCTTGTCGTAGGGCTTGAGGTTGATCAGCAGCCGGCCGCTGTTAGGCGTGGTGTTGGTGCCGTCCACGCCGATGAACGAGGACAGGCTCTGAACGTCAGGATCCTTGAGGATGACGCTGGCGAGCTGCTGCTGCCGCTCGGCCATGGCAGCGTAGGACACCGACTGCGGCGCTTCCGAGATCGCCTGGATCACGCCGGTATCCTGCAGCGGGAAGAACCCCTTCGGGATCACGATATAGAGCCAGGCGGTCAGCGCGAACGTGCCCAGCGCCACCAGCAGGACGAAGGTCTGGCGATCGAGCATCCAGTTGAGGATGCGGCCGTAACCGGCGATCACATTGTCGAAGAATTCGCGGCTCATGCGCTGGAACGCGTTCTCGCGTTCCTCGGTCGCGGGCTTCAGCAACTTGGCGCAGGCCATCGGCACCAGCGTCAGCGAGACCACGGCGGAAATCAGGATCGTGACCGACAGCGTGATGGCGAATTCCCGGAACAACCGCCCGACCACGTCGCCCATGAACAGCAGCGGAATCAGCACTGCGATCAGCGACACCGTCAGCGAGATGATGGTGAAGCCGATCTGTTCGGAGCCGTGCAGCGCCGCCTGCAGCGGCGTCTCACCCTCTTCAAGGTAACGGGAGATGTTCTCGATCACGACAATGGCGTCGTCGACCACGAAGCCGGTGGCCACGGTCAGCGCCATCAAGGACAGATTGTTCAGGCTGAAGCCGAACAGATACATGGCGCCGAGCGTGCCGACCAGCGAGAGCGGGACCGAAAGGCTCGGGATCAGGGTGGCCCGCGCATTGCGCAGGAACACGAAAATCACCATCACCACCAGGATGATGGCAAGCGTCAGTTCGAATTCCACATCCTGCACCGAGGCGCGGATGGTGACGGTGCGATCGGTGAGAACGGTGACGTCGATCGCCGCAGGCAGCGACGCCTGCAGTTGCGGCAGCAAAGCCTTGATGCCCTCGACCACGGAAATGACGTTGGCACCGGGCTGCCGCTGGATGTTCAGGATGATCGCCGGCGTCTGGTTCATCCAGGCGCCGAGCTTGTCGTTCTGGGCGCCGTCGACAACCTGGCCGACATCGCTGAGCCGGACCGGCGCGCCGTTCTTGTAGGCGACAACCAGCGAATTATAGTCGCTCGCTTTCCGGATCTGGTCATTGGCGTTGATGGTGTAGGCCCGCATCGGCCCGTCGAAATTGCCCTTCGGCGTGTTGATGTTGGCGTTGCCCAGCGTGGTGCGCAGGTCGTCGATGTTGAGACCATAGGCGGCGAGCTTGCGGATATCGGCCTGGATGCGAAACGCGGGCCGCTGGCCGCCGCTGATGCTGACGAGTCCGACGCCGGGCAGCTGCGAGATCTTTTGCGCCAGGCGCGTGTCGGCGAAATCCTCCACCTGGGTCAGCGGTATCGTGGTCGACGTCAGCCCCAGTGTCAGGATCGGCGCATCGGCCGGGTTCACCTTGGCGTAGATCGGCGGCGCCGGCAGATCGGTCGGCAGCAGGTTGCCGGCGGCATTGATCGCGGCCTGCACCTCCTGCTCCGCAACGTCGAGGGAGATGCTTAGGCCAAACTGCAGCGTGATTACCGATGCGCCGGACGAGCTCACCGAACTCATCTGGTTGAGGTTCGGCATCTGGCCGAACTGCACCTCCAGCGGCGCGGTCACCGACGACGTCATCACGTCCGGGCTGGCGCCGGGATAGAACGTCTGCACCTGAATGGTCGGATAGTCCACCTCGGGCAGAGCGGCGACGGGCAGGAACCTGAAGGCCAGCATGCCGGACAGCATGATGGCGATCATCAGCAGCGTGGTTGCCACCGGCCGCAGAATAAACGGCTGGGACGGACTCATTGCTTCGGCCCGTTCTCCGAGCGCCCCTTCTTGCCGCCCGATTTGTCGGCTGGCTGCTGATTAGGGCTCGCCGCCGGGTGGGCATCGGCTTCCGAGCGCACATTGATCTTGGCGCCGTCGCGCAGCTTGTCGGCGCCGTCGATCACGACGCGGTCGCCCGGCTCCAGCCCGGAGCGGACCTCGACCCGTTCGCCGTCGGTGACGCCGAGCACCACCTTGCGCACCGACACGGTGCTGTCCGCATTGACGAGATACACGAAGGTCCCGGGAACGCCGCGCTGGATGCCGGCGGTCGGCATCGTGGTGACGTCCTTGTGGGTGTCGACCAGCAGCCGGATGTTCACGAACTGATTCGGGTAGAGAACCCGCGGATCGTTCTCGAATTGCGCCCGCAGCTTGATCGTGCCGGTGGTGGGATCGATCTGGCTGTCGAAGGTCTGCAGCACACCGTCGGCGATCTTGGTGCCGCCGCCGCGATCGTAGGCGGCGACGGGCAGCGTCGCACCGCTCTGCAGCCGCTTGGAGACGGCCGGCAGGTTGTCTTCAGGCAAGGTGAACAGCACGCTGATCGGATGCAACTGCGTGATCACGACCAGGCCGTTGGCGTCGCCCGGCGTGACATAATTGCCCTGATCGACCTGACGCAGACCGACGCGGCCATCCAGCGGTGAAACAATGTGGCAATACTGCAGGTTCACTTCGGCGGTCTTGACCGCGCCGCGGTCGGCTTCCACGGTGCCCTGGTCCTGGGCGACCAGCGCCACCTGGGTATCGAGCGTTTGATGCGATACGGCGTTCTGCGCCGCCAGGCCCTGATAGCGGGTCAGGTCGACCTGCGCGCCCTTCAGCAGCGCCTCGTCGCGCGCGAGCGTGCCCTTGGCCTGGGCCAGCGCCGCCTCATAGGGGCGTGGATCGATTTCGGCGAGCAGGTCACCCTTCTTGACCTCGTCGCCTTCCTTGAAAGCGATCTTCTGCAGGTAGCCGCTGATCTGCGTTCGCACCGTGACTGTGGCGAGCGAGGTAACGGTGCCCAGCGCGTTGAGGTTGACACCGATGTCGCCCTTGCCGACGACCTCGGGCACAATCGACATCGTCCCGGCATTGCGGCCGGCTGCCGCCGGTTCGGGTTGGCTGCGTTGCCGGGTCCACCAGACCACGCCCGCAACCACGAACAAAGCCAGTACGATCCAGATCATCATGCGGCCGCGCCGCGCAGGCTGCGTGCGAATCTCCTGAGGCTTCACCGGCTGGTCCATCAACTCACCGAAGATCTCGTCATTGCCGACCGCCTGCGTCTGGGGTGCGGTATTCGTTCACCGCACCGCAGGGATTGCACCAGCACATGTACAACCGGAATCGTCCGTTTGAGTGACGGGTTCTGCTGAGAAGGCGATCGTTCAAAACCGCCATCGAATTTAGGCACTTCCGGAAACATGTCTGATGATTTCCCATGCGACACTCTATCGCATTTGACCATCTTTGCGGAAGCTGTGGCGTTAATAATCCGTAAGGCTGTCCGGCACCGAATCAGATCAGCACAAACCGCGCAAATGGCACGGATATCGTCCCTTTTTTGGTCCTGGGACGATATGGTTTGATCGCGGCGTAATCATCATGACAGCATCACCGGCAAGCACTGTCGCGGCCGCGATTGCACGCGGCATGCGACTCGGCACAGCCGCCGCCCTGCTCGGTGTCACCGGTCGAGGTTCGACATCGCAACACTCCGAAACGAATCGACCGGAGCTCGTTCGCGGCGGACAAGGACATCACAGTCGGCGCCGGCGCGGGATCACGCCTTCCGATTCAAGCTGCCGCGGAACTCCTCCCAGCTCTCCTTCATCCGATCCTGAATGATCTTGAGCGCATCCGCCGACGACTGCCGGCTCGATTCCGCGGTGTCCCTTGCCCCCTGCATCGCGATATCGAACACCTTTTTCGCGAACTCGGTCTGTTTGGCGAGATTCTCCTGCGGGTTTCCCAGCGGCTTGAAGCTGCGCGCCAGTTCTGACGCCTCACGCAGGCCTGCTTCGAAAACCTCACGCTGCTTCTCCGCCACCGAGCGGGCGCCTTCGGCTGCGACCTTGGCGCTCTGCGCGAGGGCCTCGAGGTTTTTGCGATGCCCTTCGACCAGCTTGTCCACATCGAGTTTTGGCAGGCCGAGGTCGTTCCCGAACTTGCGGAACATGTTGACGTAGGACTCTGTCTCCTGGGTCATGTTTTCCTCCGTGGGCTTTCTTCGTGATTTAAACCTGGACTGGTATCGTTCGACGGCTCACGCGCGAGAAACGCCTCGATCAACTCGGCGGTCTCCGTGGGGCGTGTCACGAAGAACAGATGGCCGTCATCAATGATCTTGAGCTGCGCGTTGGGGATGAGGTGCGCCAGAATTCGGCCGTTGACGAGCGGCACCAGGGGATCGTCGCTGCCCATGAGCACAAGAGTGGGCTGCCGCAGCGAATGCAGCCAGGGCAGACTGGTCCATGCCGCCATGGCCATCAGCTGATAAAGATAACCGATCCCGCGTGATCCTGAGATCGCACCGGCATGATGGGCGATCAGGGACGGATCGGTTCGAAACCGGCCGCCGTAGATGTCGGAGGCGATCTTGCTGAAATAGTCCTTGTCGAGGTAACGCCGCGGCGTCGCCATCCGCCAGAGAACGCGCGGGCTGCCGGGCACCATGATCGCGCCCGGGGACGTCGCCGCCAGCACCAGCCGCCGGCACAGCTGCGGATGCAGGTGCGCAAACTGCTGCGCCATGCCGCCGCCCCAGGACACCCCGGCGACATCGACCTCCTGATATCCAAGTTCGGCGATCAGGCCGGCCGCCAGATTTGCGATGGTCGAGGGCCGATAAGGCAACGACGGCAGCGGCGAACCACCGATGCCGGGGATGTCGAAGATGATCGCCGTCGTCTGCGTCAGCGCCGCCAGGAACGGCTTCGCCAGCTCCCAGTTGGCGCCGATGCCGTTGAACAGCAGCAATGGCGGCCGGGTGCCGGCCGCGTGCTTCACCGCGACGCTGAGCGGTTGGTGCCCCACCCGCACCATCCGGACGTCGAACTCGCTGGGCTCGGCGCCCGGCGTCACGCGGGGCGCGGCCCGGCCGTCCGCAGCACGCTCATGAAGAACACCATTCTCACTGCTCAAAGACATAGGTCCCCGGCGCCTTGGTGATGACGGGAAACCGAGCGTTACCGAGCGATGTCGGCGCTTCGACCTCGCGGTCGGATCGCGCGTGCAGCCAGTCGCGCCAGTTGAGCCACCAGCTGCCCTGGTGTTTGTCGGCACTGCTCATGAAAGCGTCCGGGCCGGCCGGATTGACCGGCCCGATCGCATACGAGGCTTTCTTGTTGGTGGGCGGATTGACCAGGCTCTGCAGGTGGCCGCTGTTGGCGAGAACGAATGTCGTGTTGTCGCCCATGATCCGCGCGGTCTCATATACGGACTTCCATGGCGTGATGTGATCGGTGACGCCGGCGATGACATAACTGTCGACCTTGACCTTGGTCATGTCGATCGCCTTGTCGTTCAAGGTCAGCTTGCCCGGATTGACGAACGGGTTGCTCGAATAGAGGTCGATATAGTCGGCGTGCAGGCGCGCCGGCAGCCGCGTGGTGTCCGCATTCCAGAACAGGATGTCGAACGCCGGCGGCGGATTACCGAGCAGGTAGTTGTTCACCCAGTAGTTCCAGATCAGGTCGTTCGGCCGCATCCACGCGAACATCCGCGCCAGGTCCTGGCCATCCAGAACGCCGCGCAGCTTCGAAGCCGCCTTGGCCGCCGCCATCGTTTCCGTGGTGATCAGAGAACTGATCGAGCTTTCGCCGAAGGTGCCGAAATCCAGGATGCACACCGCAAGAACCATATTCTTGATCTTGTGCGCATTCGCCGTGCCGAGGGTGGAGAAATAGGCTGACGACGTGATCCCGCCCGAGCAGGACCCCATCATCGAGATGTCGTCGCAGCCGGTGATGTCCCGGACCGCATCGACCGCCTCGTCGATCGCCGCGACATAGGTGTCGAGCCCCCATTCGCGATGGGTCTTGGTCGGATTGCGCCAACTGATGCAGAATGTCTGGATTCCGCTCTCCAGCAGAAACCGCACCATGCTTTTGTCCGGCGCGAGATCCATCGCGTAATATTTGTTGATCTGCGGCGGCGTGATCACCAGCGGCCGCCGCCACACGTTCGGCGTCGACGGCGTGTACTGGATCAGTTCGAGGATCTCGTTGCGGAACACCACCGCACCCGGGGTCGCCGCCACATCCTCGCCGACCTTGAAGGCGGACCGGTCCACCTGCGACGGCATGCCGCCATGTTTGGTGAGATCCTCGAGAAAGTGCTGGAACCCCTGCCACGCGCTTTTTCCGCCGGTATCGATCAGCTTGCGCACCGCAACGGGATTGGCCAGCAGACTGTTGGTCGGCGACAGCGCATCGATCCAGATGGTGGTGATGAGATGCGCCCGCTCCTTGTCGACGTCGCTCAGGCTGGTCCGATCGACGAACGTGTTGAGCGCGTTGCCCCACGCGAGATACGCCTTGAGAAGACCGCTGTGCAGGCCGCTGTTGGCCCAGGTCGGATCCGTGAAACGTTTGTCGCCGGCCGCGGGCTGCCGCTGGGATTTTCCGCCGGCGATTTCGCCGAGCTCGCTCAGCAACGACAACCATTGCTCGGTCGCGACTTTCGGCTCGTTCACCATCGCCTTCAGCAGGATGCCGGCGCTGTCCATCAGATCCTCGCCGCGCAGGCTGACCAGCGGGTTGAGCGCCAGTGTGTGCCGGGAGGCCTGTTCGGCCATCGCTTCGGTGGGTTGCCCTTCGGGGCGGTCGTTGGTGCTCATGATCGTTGTCCCGGAATCAGCAGCGCGAGGGTTTCGGCGATCAGCGCGGGCTTCTCGGAGCCCTCGATCTCCAGCGTGTTCTGCGTTTTCATGACGACCTGCCCGCCATCCCGCGGCTCCACGCCCACCAGCACGGTGCGCAGCCGCACCCGCGCGCCGGCCGGCACCGGGGCAAGAAAGCGGACCTTGTCGACGCCGTAGTTCAGGCCGGCGGCGGCATCCCTGGGGATGATGCCGATCTGCATGGCAAGCGGAGCAACCATCGACAGCGTGAGGTAGCCGTGCGCGATCGGGCCGCGGAAAGGACTCTCACGTTTCGCCCGTTCGACATCGACATGGATCCACTGGTTGTCGCCGGTACAGGCCGCGAACGTATCGATCCGCGATTGATCGATGGTGACCCAGTCGGACACGCCGAGTTCTTTGCCGACGTGTTCACCGAGCCCGGCCAGGGTCAGCTCCGTCATGTCTTCCTCCCCATGTTTCCTTTGCAGGGTCCAACCAAGGCTTCACATGTCGCCGTATTGCTCCCGCAGCGCCTTCTTGTTGATCTTGCCGACACTCGTTCGCGCGAGCTGCTCGACAAACAGGATTTTCTCCGGGATGCCGTATCTTGAAATCACACCGGCCTCGGCGAACGTCTTCAGGTGCGCCTTGATGTCGCCGTCGCTCAGGGACGCCCCGGTTTTTGCATCCTTGATGACCAGCGCCAGCGGCCGCTCGCCCCAGCGCTCATCCTTGACGCCGATGACGGCAGCTTCGGCGACGCCCGCGCATTGCGATATCAGGTCCTCGAGCTGAAGCGATGACACCCACTCGCCGCCGGTCTTGATCACGTCCTTGATGCGGTCGGTGATCTGGACATAACCATCTGATGTCATGACGGCGATGTCGTTGGTGTGCAGATAGCCGCCCGCCCACAACTGTTCGGACGCCGCGGGATTGTCGAGATAACCTTGCGTCAGCCACGGCGCGCGCACCACGATCTCACCGGAGGTCTTGCCGTCATGGGGCACATCCTTCATGTCGGCGTCGACAATGCGCAGATCGACCAGCGGACCGGCCAATCCGGCCCTGGTGCGGATCTCCACCTCCTGGTCCGGATCGCCACTGAGATCCCTGGTCCTGACCTGCCCCAGCGACAGCAGTGGCCCGGTCTCCGACATGCCGTAACCGGCGCAGATGTCGATGCCCGCGGCCAGCGCCTGTTTGGCAAGCGCCTTCGGCAGCGCGGAGCCACCGATCACCATCTTCAATCCCGCAAGATCGGTCTTGGCGGCTTCGGCCGCGGTGAGCAGCATTTGCAGGATGGTCGGGACACCATGGGTATATGTCACGCCCTCGGTCTTGATCAGCTTGACCAGCAGGGCCGGATCATATCGGCCGGGGTACACCTGCTTGACGCCGGCGAGCGTCGCCGCCCAGGGAAAGCCCCAGGCGTGCACATGAAACATCGGCGTGATCGGCATGTAGACGTCATCGCGGCTGAACCGCCCCTGCTTGCCTGCGATGCCGAGGAACGCCAGTTCGGCCAATGCATGCAGCACCAGCTGCCGATGGCTGAAGTACACCCCCTTCGGGGCGCCGGTCGTGCCGGTGGTGTAGAATGTCGTGGCGAGGGTGTTTTCGTCGAAGTCGGGAAAATCATAATCGGGCGACGCGGCGGCAAGGCGGTCTTCATACGCGCCGACGAAATCCAGGTTGCCGGTCGCGGGCGACGGCCGATCCGACATCACGACAAGCGTCTTCACCTTGGTCAGTTGCGGCCTGATGGACTCCACCAGACCGGTGAACTCGTCATTGACCAGCAGCACCGACGGACCGGCGTGGTTGATGGTGTAGACGATCTGCTCCGGCGACAGGCGGACATTCACCGTCTGCAGCACCGCGCCCATCATCGGAATGGCGAAAAACGCCTCCAGGAATCTGTGGCTGTCCCAGTCCAGCACGCCGACGGTATCGCCAGGGCGCACGCCCAATCCGGCAAGGCTGGAGGCCAGCCTGCCGACGCGCTCCCTGAGATCACGATAGGTGTAACGTTTGAGGTCGCGGTAGACGATGTCCTGGTCTGGCGCCTGGACCAGGGGAGCGTGCCAGATCTGCTTGATGAGCAACGGATATTGATAGGCGGAGCTGGCGACTTGGATGAGCCGTCCGGTCATGGCGTCCTCCCGTTTCCCCGCGCCCGTGGCGCTTATGTTTTGCCCGCCATTGGAGGCGGATCGTATCGTCGGCATTTTTGCCGGCGCTGCTACTTGGCTTTTGCGAGCGTGAAGCGTCTCCTCTCAGCGTCGCGCGGGAACCGGCGCTTGTGAAGGTGAAAACCGGCCGCCAAACGGGTCGGATTCGGACAAACCAAACGGGTCCGACGCGTCAGGGCGGTGGAAGAGATCGATCATCACTCTAGTCCCCCTCTGGGCGTTGCCAAGGGCTTCAAACCGCAACGAAGTCCTCCCCGCAGTCGCAAAAGACCTAAACGAAAGCGCTCAGCCCGGTGATCGCCTTGCCAACGATCAGCGTGTTCATTTCGCGCGTTCCCTCGTAGGAATAGATGGCTTCGGCATCGGCTACGAAACGGCCGATGTGATTTTCCAGCAGGATGCCATTGCCGCCCAGCAATTCACGGGCGTAACCGACGGTTTCACGGCACTTCACCGTACAGAATGCTTTTGCCAGCGAGGCATGCTCGTCCAGCATCTGGCCCTGGTCCTGCAACTGCCCCAGGCGCAACATCATGGTCTGGGTCGAGGTGACGTTGCCCAGCATGCGCACCAGCAGGTCCTGCACCAGCTGGAAACCGCCGATCGGCCTGCCGAACTGGATGCGCTCCGTCGCGTAACGCAAGGCGTGTTCGTAGGCGCCCATCTGGCAGCCCACCGCAAACCAGGCGACGCCGGTGCGCGTCATCCTGAGAACCTTGGCGGTGTCCTTGAAGGTGTTGGCGTTCTGCAGGCGGTCCGTCTCGGGCACGCGGCAGTCTTTCAGAGTGATCAATCCGTTCTGCACCACCCGCAAGGCCATCTTGGTGCGGATCTTCTCGACCGAGAAACCGGGATTGTCCTTCCCGACCACGAAGCCCTTGACCTGGTTCGAGCTCTCGTCCCGCGCCCAGATCACATTGATGTCGGCGAACGTCGCATTGCCGATCCATTTCTTCTGACCGTTGAGCACCCAGACGTCGCCCTCGCGACGGCATGTCGTCGTCATCCCGCCGGATGTCGCGGAGCCGACCAGAGGTTCGGTCAGGCCGAACGAGCCGATCTTCTCGAAACGCATCATGCCGGGCAGCCAGCGCTGCTTCTGCTCCTCGTCGCCGCACAGGTAGATCGACCCGGCCGAGAGGCCGGTATGCACCCCCCAGAACGTTGCGACGGACGCATCGATCCGCGCCAGCTCCATAGCGATAAAGCCGTTGAGCACCCAGCTGCCTCCGGCTGCGCCATAACCTTCGTAGCCCACACCACCGATGCCGAGCTCGGCCATCTTCGGCACGACCTGGAACGGAAATTCGTCGCGCGCCCAATAGTCCTCGATGATCGGCGCGACCGCGGTCTCGGTGAAATCGCGCACGCGCCTGAGAAGCGCGCGCTCCTTGTCATCGAGGACGTCGGCAATCCGGTAGAAATCGCCTTCCACCGGAGGCGGCACGTATTCGGTTTTCTGGGATCTCGCCGTCTGCGCTGTTGCCATTGCATCCTCCCGAATGGATTTCGATTCTTTGGACGAGGTCGGCTCGCACGTCGCGACAAAGTATGAGCGCGTGTGGCGAGCCGTAAAAGCCCCGCAATCCATGTTGGTGATTTTATTTTGCACCCCACTTCTCGCGACCACGTTTCCGCGCTGCAGCAGGAGATGACGAGGCCGACGCGACCACGGGTGCGGAACGGACGCGATCGGAGTCAAACCGGACAGGCGCGGACCGCGGCGCCCGGACGACGGCTCACTCCCTTTACAATGTATCCCGGTTGGTTTTCCTTCTGTTGCCCGGATCGGAACATCCGCGAGCGACAGGGAGGATGCATGGCTTTCGTCGATGTGACGGTTCGCAGCAGTTCTGCGGAGCCAATGCCGGCGGCCAACTTGTCGCACGTCCCCCACGCCATGATTGGCCCGGCCACGCGGCGACCATGAGCGAGGCCGGGATCACGGAAAAGATCTACGAGCCGACCAAACTCGCGGCGGTGGTCGACCTGCTGGCCGGCCAGGGAATTTCGCCCCGCGCGGTTCTGCAGGACCTCGACGTGCCGCCGGACGCGCTGCACTCGGCGAAAACGCTGATCTCGCTGAAGCAGTTGCTGCTCGCCTGCCAGAACGCCATCCGCCTGTCGAACGACCCGCATCTGCCCTACCGGATCGGCACGACGATTCATGTGTCGGCCTACGGCATGTACGGCTACGCCATCCTCTGCAGCACCGACTTCCGCAAAACGATGGCGTTCGCCACCAGCTACCATGCGCTGGCTGCTCCCCTCGGGCGGATGTCCTTCTCCGAGGACGGCGCAACGGCAACGTGGACATTCGAACCCATCGTGCATGCGGCCATCGACAGGCAGCTCTACCGCTTCCTGGTCGAACTGCAGATCGGCATCTTCATCTCGCTGCATCGCGACGTCATGGGGCCCGCGTTCATGCCCCGGGAAATCGCACTTGCCTATGAGCCGGCCGACGATTTTGGCGTCACGGACGAACTGACCGGCTGCCCGCTGCTGTTCGGGCAAACCGTCAACCGGATGACGTTCGATGCCAAGTGGCTCGACGAGAAACCGACACTCGGCAACCGGACGACCTATGCCGCCGTCGCGGCGCTGTGCGACGACCTGCTATCCGATCTGGCGTTGCGGACGGGTACGGCCGGAAAGATCCGGGCGATTCTTCTGCAGAACATCGCACATCGTCCGACCCTCGAGGCAGCCGCCGCGACGCTGGGGACCACCACCCGAACCCTGCGACGCCAACTGCGTCATCAAGGCACCTCCTTCCGCGCACTGCTGGACGAACTGAGGTCCCAGGTGGCGATGAAGTATCTGCGCGAGACGGCTATGACCAACGAGGATGTCGCCTTCGCCCTGGGATTCACCGATGCCGCGAACTTCAGGCATGCCTTTCGCCGCTGGACCGGCCGGACGCCGAGCGAGTTCAGGACGACGGTGGGACCCAAGCGCTCCACTTGACGACCTCACCGCCTATCGCAGACCAGCAACCCTGGCATCTCGTTATGCACCCTGGGGAAGCGCAGTTGGAAAGTCACGCCCTTTTACCTTGCTACCGATCCAGCCAAACAAGCGCGACAACATCGCGGCAGCTGCTACCTGGGTTAAGAAGTGAAGAAATCCGAAAAAAATGATCTGAAAAGCTGCAGGCCAGTCGGATGAACTGATGGACCAGTCGCTGGTGGACGTGTCGTGAGTTATGAGCCAAAGCAACAACTCCCCAAGCACGCCGACGCAGATTGCCAGGACCGCAGGGAGCGACACGAAAAAAAATCCTTTGAGAATGAGCCACATTTGCCCCCGCGTGTCGGCAAGGGCATTGCCCAGCGACGCCCCGCTCGCATCCACTGCGATTGCAGGAAAGAGAACAATCATTCGCAAAAGAAATGGAATGCACACAAGCCACGTTCCGACAAACGCAATTGTGTTCCATTGATCGGATGGCGTTATCAAACGCACAACATAGGGAGGAAGACCAATGAATACCCACCAGCTGACTGTCCAGATGAGCAATCGCTGGATGCGATCGTCGAACGGATCCAGGCGATAACGAGACCCGGTTTCACCGAGAATCAGCAGCCGGTAGATGGCGATATCGAGCGGCAAGAGCAGGATATCACAAGCCAGATTGACGGGCTCCTGGGGTAACGAGCTATCCGACAAGGCGAGAACCGTGACGGCCTCTGTACTCAAAATGATCAGAAGACCGATGAACGACAGACCTGGCAGCCGGATTATCGCGTTCTTTGTGTCGCTCCAAATCCCGCGAAATGACGGCGGTGACGTTTCGGTCACGACTCTGTCCTTTCCTTCCAGCACTCCAAAATGCTTCCCTCAAAACTTATCGACGCGCGCCTGAAAAAGACAGCGGGCGGCGTCAATAAATTATACGCCACGAAGCCCTTGTCGACGCCGAGCGGAGTACCAGCGGAGTGCCCACCTACCGCGCTGCAACGGCCCATGTCCCTGGGGTTATCCTCCCCTGTGTCGAGACCAGTCTGACCAACAGCTTCACTGATCGAGCTTCAGATCGAGCTTGCGGATTACATCGCCCCATTTGACGATTTCCGACTTTACGTAACGGTCGGCCTGATCGACGCTGCCGCCGACGGCGCGGAAACCGATCTTGTCGAGCTGCTGCTGCACGTCCTTGTCCGACACCACCGCATTGACGTCGGCATT
>JBGMOD010000156.1:0-57812 GCA_041424235.1 Hyphomicrobiales bacterium | reverse complement strand
TAAATCATGGTTCATAGTACTATAGTTCAGGGGGCGAGGGTAGGGTATTGCGTATTTTCAAGACCAAGGTGTTCGCTCGCTTTGCGCGTCGGGAACGGATTTCGGATACGGATTTGCGTGAGGCGATTGAGCGGGCCGAGCGCGGCCTTGTTGATGCGGATCTGGGCGGTGGTGTCATCAAGCAGCGGGTGGCCCGGCCAGGACAAGGGCGGTCGGGCGGCTTTCGGGTGCTGCTTGCCTACCAAGCGAAGACCCGCTCGGTATTCTTGTTCGGCTTTGCCAAGAGTGCCCGCGGGAATGTCGACGATGATGAGCTTGTGACTGCGCAGGAGATCGCGCGGGTATGGCTCGAAGCGGATGGCAAGGCGCTGGAGAGGGCTCTTGCCGAAGGTATTATTCAGGAGATCGACAATGGCAAAAAAGAAAAAGACTAGCCCGCTTTCGAAGGCGCTGCTGGAAACGGCGGGCGATATGCGGAAGGCGGGGCTCATGGACAAGGCCACGCATGAGAAGATCACCCTGCGCCATCTCGGCGCCGCGGATAAGCCCAAGGTTGTCCCGATTACCGGACCGCAAATCCGGGCAATGCGCATGCGTGCAAACCTGAGCCAGGCCGTATTTGCCCATTATCTCAATCTCACGGTTGGTTATGTTTCGCAGCTGGAACGCGGCGCAAAGCAGCCGACTGGCGCGGCGCTTACTCTTCTCAATGTGATAAAGCGCAAAGGTATCGAGGCCATTCTTTAGCAGCCGGGATGCTGCCGGCCCCGCATGTCGCGGAGCCTGTCATCGGGCCGCGCTTTGCGCTGATACGTTGACTCATGCGGGCTACAAGGCCGCCAGTTCAATCAATGCCGCTGCCTGAGATAGGTCGCGAGATCGCGTCCCGCTTCCTCGGCAAAACCCTGGTCGCTGATCGAGACCTTTTTCATCCGGTCCAGCCGGAACACCCGGAAGTCGTTGCGGTCGGGGCACCACGAGATCAGCAGCCAGCCGTGGGCGTAGGTCGTCAGCGCCAGCGGGTGCACCAGCCGCTCGGTGCGCCGCCGCTGCGCGTCGTTGTAGCTGAAACTGAGCAGCTTGGTGGTCCGGATCGCGGTGCGCACCAGCGCGGCACACCGCGGTGCGCGCTGCTCGAACAATTGGCGGGCGCGCAGCCGGCGCTGCGAGGGCGGCGGCGTCGGTTGTTTCGCCCATGCAGCGTCGATCTTGGCGCGGGCGCTCTTTGCGGCGGCGGCGAGTTCGGGATCGCCAACCTGTTCGGCGAACGACAGGCCAAGCGTGATGGCGTCGAGCTGGTCATGGTCGAACGACAGCGGCGGCAAGTCGATATCGCCGCGCAGGATGTAGCCGACACCGGCCTGGCCTTCGATCGGAAATCCCTGCGCCTGCAGGGTCGCGATATCGCGGTAGATGGTGCGAACCGAGGTTTCCATCGCCTCCGCCAGATCGTCGGCGCGGACCAGCGATCTGGCCTTCAGTCGGCCCAACAGGTCGATCAGGCGATCGGCGCGTCGCATCGCAATTCCTCCTGACACCACGCTGTCAGGAGGACTGGCGTAAGGCAAGCCTCCCAAACGTCACAGGCTTGCTATCGCCGCAGATTTGCGGAGCTCGCGGAGGATTTTGTCCATGATCGAAACGGCACTCAATGGTCTCCGCCTACCGCCGTGCTCCCGGCTGCTCGGCTGGCGCCTGCTGGACGCGCGGCCGGACGATGGCTTTGTCCGGATCGGCTTCGACGGCAAACCCGAATTCTGCAACCCGGCCGGCTTCATCCAGGGCGGCATCCTCTCCGCCATGCTCGACGACACCATGGGGCCGGCGGCATTCGTCAGGACACAAGGCGGGCTCTACACCGCAACCATCAGCATGAACGTGAGCTATCTTGCGCCGGCGCGCCCGGGCCCGATCGTCGGGGAGGGGCAGGTGGTGCAGCTCGGCAAGTCGATCGCCTTCCTCGAAGCGCGGCTGATGGATGAGGCGGGTGCGACGCTTGCGGCAGCGACCTCGGTTGCCCGCCTGGTGGAGAGCGCGAAGGCGATCCGCTGATCGAGACGCAGGCCCCTGGGCGCGGGAAATCATCGTGGCCAGGCATGTCGGCAACCATCGATACCGACGATCAGGCCTGCGTCCTTGCTGCTGACGGCCAGCCGATCGGTGGGGTATACGCTTGCGGCAACGACACCGCGTCTGTCATGGAAGATGCCTGTCCTTGGCCGGGGATGACCTTCGGCTTTGCATTAACCTTGGGCTGGGCCGGCAGGTCGCAGCGGAGCCGGTGTCATGACGATGTCCTCCTCGATACCGGACGTTTTGGTGATTGGCGGCGGCAATGCGGCCCTGTGCGCGGCCTTGATGGCGTGCGAGGCGGGAGCGTCGGTGCTGCTGCTGGAAGCGGCACCGCGCGAGTGGCGTGGCGGCAATTCGATCCATGTACGCAACCTGCGCTGCATGCACGACGCGCCGCAGGACGTGCTGGTTGAGGCCTATCCCGAAGAGGAATTCTGGCAGGACCTGCTGAAAGTCACCGGCGGCCTGACCGACGAGCCGCTGGCGCGGCTGGTGATCCGGCATTCGTCGCGCTGCCGGCCGTGGATGCATCGGCATGGCGTGCGTTTTCAGCCGCCATTGTCCGGTGCCCTGCATGTCGCGCGCACCAATGCCTTCTTCATGGGCGGCGGCAAGGCGCTGGTGAATGCATATTACCGCAGCGCCGAGGCTCTCGGCGTGACCGTTCGCTACGGCACTCCGGTGAAAAGCCTGGAGCTTCGGGACGGCCGCTTCGTCGCCGCCATCACTGAGGCGGGCGAGCGCATCGCCGCGAAGAGCTGCGTGCTGGGCTGCGGCGGCTTTGAATCCAATCTGGAATGGCAGCGCGAGGCCTTGGGGGCAGAACGCGCGCGGCGAATGGACCGCGGAGAACTTCCTGATCCGCGGCACGCGTTTCAATCAGGGTGTGCTGCTGAAATTCATGATCGATGCCGGCGCCGACTCCATCGGCGATCCGACCCAGGCGCATTGCGTTGCCATCGATGCGCGCGCGCCGCTCTATGACGGCGGCATCTGCACTCGCATCGACTGCGTCTCGCTCGGCGTCGTTGTGAACCGCGAGGCGCGCCGCTTCTATGACGAGGGCGAGGATTTCTGGCCGAAGCGTTATGCGATTTGGGGGCGTCTCGTGGCGCAACAGCCCGGCCAGACTGCGTGGTCGATCATCGATCGCAAGGCGATCGGGCGCTTCATGCCGCCGGTGTTCGACGGCACCAAAGCCGAGACACTGGAAGACCTCGCGGTCCGTATCGGTCTCGATCCCACGGCCTTCGTCGACACGCTCACGACCTACAATGCGGCGTGCCGTCCCGGCACGTTCGATCACACCACGCTCGACGATTGCCGCACCGAAGGGATCGCGCCGGCCAAGACCCATTGGGCGCGGACCATCGACACGCCGCCGTTCCATGCCTATCCGCTGCGACCCGGCATCACCTTCACGTATCTCGGCATGAAGACCGATGCGACGGCGGCGGTGCGCTTCAAGGATGTCCCGAGCGCCAACCTGTTTGCCGCCGGCGAGATGGTGGCCGGCAATGTACTCGGCAAGGGTTATACCGCCGGCGTCGGCATGAGCATCGGCACCGCCTTCGGTCGCATTGCCGGCGTGCAAGCAGCGCAGAGCGCCGGCTTCCGGCACCCCACCTTCCAGGAGGAACTGGCCTATGCCGCCGCTCATTGAAACCGACGCGCCTGTCTTCGGCGCCGGCGATTGCGAAGGCGGTGTCAGCCTTGCAAACGCGTTGACCGCCAGCGAGCAGGAGATCGCGCGCGTCATGCAGATCTGCAACGCGTGTCGTTATTGCGAAGGCTTCTGCGCCGTCTTCCCGGCGATGACGCGCCGGCTTGAATTCGGCAAGGCCGATACGCACTACCTCGCCAATCTCTGCCACAATTGCGGGTCCTGTCTTTATGCCTGCCAATATGCGCCGCCGCACGAGTTCGCCGTCAACGTTCCGCAGGCAATGGCCAAGGTGCGGGTGCGGACCTATCAGGACTATGCATGGCCATCGGCGCTCGGCCGCCTCTATGAACGGGCCGGCCTGACGGTCGCGCTGGCGCTGGCAGGAGGCCTTGCGCTGTTCCTCGTGCTTGCGGTGGCGATGAACGGGCGGCTGATCCATGAGCCGCTGGCGGGGAATTTCTACGCCATCTTCCCGCATAATTTCCTGGCGGCGCTGTTCAGCGTGGTCTTCCTGTTCGCCATCCTGGCGCTCGGCATCGGTGTTGTCAGGTTCTGGGGCGAGGTCTCGCCGGCAAAGGAGGCCACTGCGGCCCCCGCGATGGCCATGATCGGCGCGTCGGCGGCTGAGTCGATGGCGGATGTCGCGCGGCTGCGTTACCTCGGCGGTGGCCACGGCGAGGGCTGCAATGAGGGCGACGATCGCTTCACGCTGTGGCGGCGGCGCTTCCATCAGCTCACGCTCTACGGCTTTCTGCTGTGCTTCGCGGCCACCTGCGTGGCGACGCTCTATCACTATCTGCTCGGCCTCCACGCCCCCTATGCATTCACCAGCCTGCCGGTGATCCTGGGCTCGCTCGGCGGCATCGGTCTTGTCGTGGGTCCGGTCGGGCTGCTCCGGCTGAATCTCAAGCGCGATGTGCAACGCGCGGATTCCAGCCAGAACGCGATGGACCGGGGGTTCATCGCGCTGCTGCTGCTGGTCAGCGCGACAGGGTTTGCACTGCTGCTGTTGCGCGACACCCGCCTGATGGCGCTGTGGCTCGCCATCCATCTCGGCACGGTGATGGCGCTGTTCCTGACGCTGCCCTACGGCAAGTTCGCCCACGGCATTTTCCGCACCGCCGCGCTGCTCAAGTTCAACATGGAGAAGCGCATGCCGAATGTCCTCGGTCTCGGCGGCGAGTAGCTACGTGAATCGTCGTGTGACCTGAAATCAACGGTGCTCAAAATCCGCTTGCGCGCGTTGCGAACGTGCTGCCGCTTACCGACATATCCATCTCGAGGGTCGCGGTCGTCGGCCGAAGCCGCCCTTGGACAACGCTCCGCCAGCGGTTTTCTCGGAGGCGTGCTTCAGCTAGTGTGGCGCGCTTCGCTTTCACCTCGCGGTGGGGTGCGACATGCCGCTAAGCTGATATTCCACGGGCCTCAACTCATTGCCCGTGGTGCTGTCTCCTTGATGCCAGAACAGGATCGTTGCCATGGGCCAAGACATCTCGATCGACCGCCGCGTTTTGCTGTGCGGATTTGCCGCAGCCGCGAGTGCGCTGGCATGGCCGGCGCGTGCTGCCGGCTATCCTGAGAGGTTCGTCAAGATTGTCGTGCCGTTCGCGGCCGGTGGCACCACCGACATCATCGCGCGCATTCTTTCGCAGAAGATGCCGCAACTGCTGGGCCAGAGCATCGTGGTCGAGAACAAGGGGGGCGGCGGCGGCGTTATTGGCGCTACCGATACGGCGAAGTCTGCACCCGACGGCTATTCCCTCGGCATTGCCACCGTCTCGACCATTGCCACCGCGCCGGCGATCCAGCCGAAGACCCCCTACAATCCTCTCACCGATTTCACGCCGATCATCAACGTCGCGGCGACGCCGAACGTGATCTCGGTCCATCCTTCGTTTCCGGCCAAGGACTACGACGGCTTCCTGGCCGAAATCAAAGCCAATCCCGGCAAGTACACCTATGCGACGCCCGGCGTCGGCTCGATCATGCATCTGCAGACCGAGCTGTTCCTGGACATGACCGGCACCAAGATTCGCCACGTGCCTTATCGCGGCGCCGGACCCGCCCTCAACGATGCGGTGGCCGGCCAGGTCTCGATGATGTCCGACAATCTTCCGTCCTCGCAGCCCTTCTTCGGCAACGGCATGCTGATCCCGATCGTTGTCTCGGCGCCGAAACGAGTGGCCTCGCTGCCGAACGTGCCGACCTTTGCGGAGGTTGGTTTGCCCGTCGTCAATCGCGTCGCCTTCTACGGTATCGTCGGGCCGAAAGGATTGTCCGACGACATCGTGAAAAAATTGCATGATGTGATCAGCAAGACGCTGCAGGACGTCGATGTCCGCAAGCGCATTGAAGAGACCGGTTCCGAAATCGTCGGTAATTCGCCGGCGGAGTTCGCCGAACAGATCAAGACCGAGTACGAGGTCTACAAGAAAGTCGTAGAGGACCGGAATTTGAAGCCGGAGTGACCTGAACTCAGGTCACATGCCGTCGCGATTTCCGGTCGAGGAGGCTTCGGCGCTTGCGCTTATCCGTGCCGGTGGCCGCCCTTGCGTGCGCCGGCTTTGGTCTTGCCGCCCTCGGTCGGGATCATCACGACCCGTCCATACTTGACGCCGCGTTCGGCGATGATGTGATCGGCGAAGTGCTGGACTTCGGCGCCGGTGCCCTTCAGCGCTGTGACCTCCATGCAGTTGTCGCCGTCCAGATGCACATGCAGCGTTGCCAGCGAGAGGTCGTGGTGCCCGTGATAGTTCTCGACCAGGCGCCGCGACAGGTCGCGCGCGGCATGGTCGTAGACATAGACCAAAGCGGCGACGCACTCTCCGGTTTTTCCCATGGTCTGCGCGGCCTGCTGCATGCCGGCGCGGGTGAAATCGCGGATCGCCTCGGACCGGTTCTGGTAGCCGCGCTCCGCGATCATCTTGTCGAGCTCGTCCATCAGGTCGTCGTCCAGCGTAATGGTGATGCGTTGCATCGGTCGGTCCTCTTGCTCATGCAGCAGTATGATAATTGATTGACATCATCATACTCGGCATGTCAGTTTTGCGCGTCAGTTTGTCGTCTGATCGGCATGCCAATGGCGCGTGGGGCGCGGCTATGGCACGTCGCTTACATAGCAAGCCTGCTTACATCAATTTGCGTCTCCGAGTCCGCTGGTCCCGACCCTGTCGTGGCACAGGACTTTCGCGCGCGCATTGTGCAAGTCGCCGCGTGGAATGGTTGCGATGCGTATGTTGCCAACTGAGCCTGTTTCGATCCGTAGATCAAGCCACGACAATGTCCGCGTTACATCACATCCTTGCATGTCGTCGTCCGCATGCGCTCTGCTGGCTTTCCTGGTCGGTGAGATCGGCACCGCAGGGCAGGCCGCCGCCCAGGCTGCGACACGGCTTCCCGCGGTCGAGGTGACGTCACCTCATCGTCACGTAACCAGCCGCAAGCCACGGGGCGGCATGAGCGGTTTAAGGCAACGTGCCCCACGACCGGTGGTCGCGGCCCCCGGCGCGGGTGCGAATTCGCAGGCTGTCGCACAGGCGCCGGTCGGCGCGTCCAGCGAAAAGAGTGTCACCGGCGCGGACGTCAACGCGCGACCGTTCTCGCGGCCGGCTGAAGCGCTGGAGGTCGTTCCCGGCCTGATCATCACCCAGCACAGTGGCGATGGCAAAGCCAACCAGTATTTCCTGCGTGGCTTCAATCTGGATCATGGCACGGATCTGGCGATCTTTGTCGACGACATGCCGATCAACATGCGTTCCCACGCCCACGGCCAGGGGTACGCGGATCTGAATTTCCTGATCCCGGAGCTGATTGGTTCGGTCAACATCCGCAAGGGGCCGTATTTCGCCGATGAAGGCGATTTTTCATCGGTCGGCGCCGTCCATGTCGGTCTGCTCGATAGCGTCAAAACGATGATGGCCTCGATCACGGTCGGCAGTTTCGGCTATCGCCGGATTTTCGGCGCCACCTCCACCAAGCTGGGGGAGGGGACACTGCTGATCGCGGGTGAGGTCAACACCTACGATGGCCCCTGGGACAACCCCGACAAGCTGAAAAAGTTGAACGGTGTGGTGCGTTATTCAGAGGGCACCGCGGACAACGGTTTCTCGCTCACCGGCATGGCGTATTCCAATCGCTGGAATTCGACCGACCAGATTCCGCTGCGCGCCATCACCTCCGGCGAGATTGGATTGTACGGCGCATTCGATCCGACCGACGGCGGTAACTCGGATCGCTTTTCGCTGTCGGGTCGCTGGGCCGAGACCGATGATAACGGCGCCTCGAAAGTCAGTTTCTATGTGATCAAGAGCTCGCTCAATCTCTGGAACAATTTCACTTATTTTATCGGCGATCCGGTCAATGGCGATCAATTCCACCAGCACGACGATCGTATCCTCGGCGGCATCAACGCATCGCACACCTTCAAGGGCCAGTTCGCCGGGCTGCCGGTGGAGACCGAAATCGGCATCCAGAGCCGCTATGACAATATCCGGCTCGACCTGACCAACACGGTGCAGCGCCAATTCCTCTCCCCGATCCGCAGCGACGCTGTGAAGGAAGGCAGTGTCGGCGTCTTCGCGCAGAACACCGTGCACTGGGCCGACTGGCTGCGGACCACGATCGGCTGGCGCGGTGACGTCTATGAGACGTCGGTGAACTCCTTTTTCACCTCCGCCAATTCCGGCAACGCCAATGCATTCATGGGCAGCCCCAAGGTGGGCATGGTGCTGGGACCGTTCGCGAAGACCGAATTCTTCGTCAATGCCGGGGAGGGTTTTCACAGCAATGACGCCAGAGGCGTGACGATCCATGAATCCCCGCTCGATGGATCGCCACTGCAGGCGTCGCCCTTCCTGGTCAAGACCAGGGGCGCCGAGATCGGTCTGCGCACGAAACTCATCCCGCAGCTCGACAGCTCGGTCAGTCTGTTCCTGCTCGATTCCGCCTCCGAGATCCTGTTCTCCGGCGATGCCGGCGACACCGAAGCCAGCCGTCCCAGCCGGCGTTACGGCATCGAATGGACCAACGATTATCGTCCGCTGTCCTGGCTGAGCCTGCAGAGCGATCTCGCGGTCACCCATGCGCGCTTTCGCGGCGACGATCCGGAGCAGGCGGCGTTGTACGCGTCGCTGGCGGGTTACCCAGCGGCGCAGATCGGCAACGCACCCGGCAACTATATTCCCGGCGCGCCGAACATGATCGCTTCGGCCGGCATCCGGCTCGGCGAGAAGACCGGCTGGTTCGGCGCTCTGCGCTATCGCTATTTCGGGCCGCGGCCGCTCACCGAAGACAGGGCCTTCGTGTCGCCGGCCACTGGGCTGCTGAACGGGCAACTGGGCTACCGGTTCGACAACGGATGGCGGATCCAGCTCGATGCCTTCAATCTGCTGGACAGCAAGTCCGACCAGATCACCTATGCCTATGGTTCGCTGCTCAAGTCCGATTCGCTGTTCGCAGCTTGTTTTCCGGCTGCAGGTCCTCCGCTGGCACCGGCCGCGGTGTGTGCGAACGGCGTCATGGACCGCGTATTGCATCCGGTTGAACCGCTGGCTGTCCGGCTGACGGTGGCCGGGCAGTTTTGATCGGGTGCGAAGACTTTGGAGGAGGGATGTTCGGAATTCTGGGACTCGGCTTTCTGCTCGGCATGCAGCATGCGCTGGAAGCCGACCACATCGCGGCGGTGTCCAGCATCGCCGCCCGCCGCGGCAATGTCGGCGACATCGTCAAGCATGGCCTGACCTGGGGGCTTGGGCACACCCTCACGCTGTTCCTGTTTGCCGGAGCGGCAATAGTTTTGGGTCATGCGATCCCGGAACATGTGGCGCGGCCGCTCGAAGCGGCCGTGGGCGTCATGCTGGTGGGGCTTGGCGCACACGTGCTGTGGCGGCTCTGGAGTGACGGGGTGCATTTCCATCATCATGATCATGGTGATGGCACACAGCACATCCATCTTCACAGTCACGCGGCCGAGCCGGGGCCGCACCGGCTCAGCGCCCATGCCCATGAGCACGGTTTCCGATGGCGATCCCTGCTGGTGGGATTGATGCACGGCATGGCGGGCTCGGCGGCGCTTCTTGTGCTCGCCGTCTCGCAGGTCGGCAATCCGGTCTATGGGATCATCTACGTCCTGTTGTTCGGACTGGGATCGATGCTGGGCATGGGCGCGTTGTCGACGGTGATTGCGGTGCCGCTTGCGGTGTCGGCGAGGTGGCTGACGTGGGCCAATCGCTGGTTTCAAGCCATTGTCGGCACGGTCACCATCGTCATCGGGGCGATGACAATCTACACGACCGTGCTGTGAACTGCCGAAACGCTCGCGCCACTCACGCCGGCGCCATGGTCTTGCGAAGGTCGCCGGCCTCGCGAAGGCCATCGAAGCCCTGGAGCGCCTTGGTGGCGGCCTGCCGCATGAAGGCCTGATCCGATGCGACAATGAAGGCGGAGGCGCCGAGTTTCTGGAAGCCTTCGGCCTCGGATGCGCTGGCCACCATGACGCAGACGGGTTTGCCGGCGGCACGGGCCGCCGCGCAGATCCGCTCGACGGCCGCGCGAATCACCGGCGCGTCAGGGCCAGGCGCGCCATAGGCGACGGTGAGATCGCCGCGCCCGATGAAAAAGCCGTGCAGGCCCTCGGTGGCGACAATCGCATCGATCTCGTCCAGCGCTTCGGGGTCCTCGATCATGGCGATGACGCAAACCGAGGCATCCTGGGCATCGACATGGGCCCACAGCGGGCGCGCGCCGTAGCGGCCCGCGCGGGGCGAGTTCGAGAAGCCTCGCTTGCCCCCGCGATAGCGGCAGGCCATCGCGATCTCCTGCGCCCTGGCGGCGGAGGACACGTGAGGCACCAGCACACCGGTGGCGCCGTCGTCCAGCACCGCCAGCAGGCGCGATTGATCGGAGACGCGAACGATCGCGGCCGTGCCGGCGAGGCGGGCCGCCATCAGCACGAGTTCGGTGCTGCCGCGGTCGAACGGCGCATGTTCTTCGTCGACCACGACGAAGTCGTAGCCCATGTCGCCGAAGATCTCGGTGGCATGGACCGACGGCGTCTTGACGAAGGATCCCACCAGCAGCTCATGCGCCGCGAAGCGGCTGCGAAACAGGTCTGGCGACGGGCGATCGGGCGCGCTTGACATCGGTGGTTTTCCTCATACGTTGTTTCGGTAGACGTTACTATTTATTGTTATACGCGATAACGTGATGTCGCTGCGGAGCCGTGTCAAGCCACGGCCGATGTCGACAAGCTGCCGAGGGGGTGTCGCCATGCCACGCGTCAAGGGGCCCGGAGGCGAGGGCGTTCAAGCCGTCGTTCTCGCCCTGCATATTCTGGAACGCCTTGCGGAGGAGCGGCGGCCGATGGGGGTGACCACGCTGGCCACGGCGCTGGGCACCACCAAGAGCCGGATCTGGCGGCATCTGCAGACATTGGTGCAGCAGGGCTACATCGTGCAATCCGGCGACACCGAGCGTTATGAGATCGGTGCGCGCCTGATCGCGTTGGGCAACGCCGTCGGCGAGGGACTCGATCTCGTCACTGCGGGATACCGCGCGCTCCGCGAACTTCGCGACCGCCTCGGCCACTTCTCGGTGATCTCGCAGTTCGAGCCGGAGGGCGCTCGCATTCTGTCCACGGTTTCAGGGAAATCCGCCATCGAAATCGGGGTGAGGCAGGGGTCGCTGCTCGGCTTTCACAACTCGGCGCAAGGCAAGATCGCGCTTGCGTTCGGAGACGATGCACTTCGCGCGACGGTTTTCAACACCCGGCTCGAGCGGAGCACGCCAAGCACCATCGTCGCGCCGGCGGCGCTGCGCAAGGAAATCGAACGCGTGCGCCGGCAGGGCTGGGCCATTGCCCCCAATGAGGCTGTGATCGGGCTCAATGCGCTGGCCGCACCGGTGTTCGACGCATCGGGGCGGTTGCTCGGCGCGGTCGCGATCGTCGATTCCGTGCAGTTCATCACAGCCGACCCGACGCAAGACCAGGTTGAGCGGACCGTGGCGGCGGCGCGGCTCACCTCGACGGCGCTGGGGTACGTGCTCGACTGAGGGGGCTTGACAGCGCGGTCGCCTTCCAACACCATAAATAGAACGATGTTTCGTCTATCGAAACATAAGAAAATGGTCGAGGGGGATGACGCGTATGAAGTACCGCCTGGAGCTGCTCGCGGCAGCGATGTTGACGGTTGCCAGTCTGGCAGCCCCTGCGGGCGCGCAGGATGCTTACAAGATCGGCTCGTCGGTCGGACTCACCGGATATGCCGCCACGACCGACCGCGGCTGGCGCGACGGCCTGGAACTTGCCGCTGATTATCTCAACGGCAAGGGCGGGCTGGCCGGGCGCAAGATCGAACTGACGTTCGAGGACAACCGGTCGGAGCCGCAGGAGGCGGTGGTCGGATATCGCAAGATGATGTCCAACGACCATGTGCAGATCTTCAATTCGGGATGCGTTTCCGCCGGAAATTTCGCAGCCGCGGGAGCGGTCGTTCGCGCGCAGATCCCGATGGTGCTGTGTTCGATCCTGCCGCAGCGGCCGGAAGAACAGAAATGGGCCTTCAGCTTCCTGCCGCCGCCGCGCTTCGAGATCGAGGCGCGTCTGCAGTACCTCAAGGAAAAAACCCAGATCCGCAAGATCGGCATCATCTTCGATCCGACACCCTATGCGACGCTGATGAAGAATCTCGCCCCCGCCGTCGCGGCCGAATACGGCGTGGAAATCGTCGCGGTCGAAACCTACAAGCAGGATGACGCCGATCTCAGTGTCCAGATCGGCCGCATCAACGCCGCCGGCGCGGGCGCGATCGTCAAGATGGGCCAGGGCGGTTCGACGGTGACGGCCGCCAAGAACATCAAGCAGCTCGGCCTCGACAAGATGCTGCTGCTCGCCAGCATCGACGACGGAGCGCCGTTCGCGCAGGCCGCCGGCGTGCTCGGCGAGCGCTTCCTCTTTGTCGCGCCGAGCGTGCAGGTTCCCGATGCCGTGCCGGCAGGGCCCGCGCACGATGCCATGATGGAGTTTCTGACGCGCTGGCGGGCGAAATACGGCGATCGCGACGCCAATGCCGGCGGTCGCGCCTGGGATTCGTTGATGGTGACGGCAAAGGCCGCCGAGAAAGCCAAGTCGCTGGAAGGCCCGGCGATGCGCGAGGCGATCGAGAGCGTATCCGGCTATCAGGGCGCGATCGCGACCTACAACTTCTCCGCCGGGCAGCATGTCGGCATCACCAGCAACCCACTGATCGTTGCGCAGGTGCGCGACGGCAAGTTCGTCGCCGCGAAATGAGCACGACCACGGAACCTGAGGCCATGACGGCGCCGCCGCTTCTCGCTGTCCATGACCTGTCGGCGCGATACGGGCATGTTCATGCGCTCAAGCCGACCACCCTGACGGTCTGCGAGGGAGAACTGGTGACCGTTCTCGGGCCGAACGGCGCCGGCAAGTCGACGCTGCTGCGCGCGGTGACCCGCCTCACGGCCGGAACTGGGAGGATCGTGTTCCAGGGCCGCGACGTCAGCGCGCTTCCGACGCACAAGCTGTCGGAGCTCGGCATCATCATGGTGCAGGAGGGGCGCGGCCTGTTCGGCCAGATGACGGTGCGGGAAAACCTGATGCTGGGCGGCTATCAGGTCGGCAACAACGCGGCGCTGCTTGATGAGCGGCTGGAACGGGTGTTTCGCCTGTTTCCGCGGCTCAAGGAGCGGTTGAGCCAGATTTCATCATCGTTGTCCGGCGGCGAGCAGCAGATGCTGGCGGTCGGACGCGCGCTGATGGCCGCACCGAAACTCCTGATGCTCGATGAACCATCGCTCGGGCTTGCACCGCGGGTGGCCAGCGAAATCATCGAGACGCTGGGCGAACTGAACCGGCAGGGCCTCGGCATCCTGCTGGTGGAGCAGAAGGCGCCGCTGGCACTGAAACTGGCCAGGCGCGTCTACATCCTGTCGCTCGGGCGCGTCGTCGCCGAACTTCCAGCCAACGAGATCCGATCGCATCATGACCTCGCCAGCTATTACCTCCACTAGGCCGGTTCGCCTGCCGTGGCCGATGATCGTGCCCGCGCTGTTTGGCGCGGCGCTCATCGCCTACGCATTTTCCGCGAGCGGTTATGTCGTCACCGTGGTCGGATTCGCCGCGATCTACGGCATCTTCTGCACGGGCCTGAACGTCTTCATGGGATTCACCGGGCAAGCCTCGTTCGGGCAGAATGCCTTCGCGGCGCTCGGCGGTTACGGCAGCGCGATCCTCTGCGCCGACTACAACATGGAGCCGGCGCTGGCTCTCGTTCTGACGATGATGTTCTCCGGTGTCGTGGCGCTGGTGGTCGGTTATCCGACGCTACGACTGCGTGGCCACTACCTGGCGATGGCGACCTTTGCGCTCGGGCTCATCACCTATGAGATCTCGGTGGAGTGGGCCAGCCTCACGCAAGGCTACATGGGATATTCCGGAATCCCGCCGCTGCGGTTCGGGCCGTTCGAGGCGGCGACCGAGAAGCAGCAGCTTGCCGTCATCCTGGTGTTGCTTGCCGTCGGCGTGTTCGCGTCCTATCGCCTGCGCGACTCGCGTTTCGGCCGCGCCCTGCGCGCCATTGCCGGCAGCGAGCAGGCCGCGACGGCGCTCGGGATCCAGGTCGCGCGCTACAAGCTGATGGCCTTTGTCGTGGCCGCGCTCTATGGCTCGGCCGCTGGCTCGCTGTTCGCGCATTTTGTCGGCTTCATCAGTCCGGAGGTGTTTGGCACCACCATGGTGGTGCAGAGTTTCACCATGCTCTATCTCGGCGGAATCGGCACGGTCGCTGGTCCGATCATCGGCGCGGTGATCGTCTCGCTGCTGCCCGAGCTGCTGCGCAGCTTCAAGGAGCTGCAGGATGTGGTCTACCTGGTCCTGCTGCTCGGCATCCTGATCTATGCACCTTCCGGGCTGTCGGGTTTGCTGCGCCGGCTGTTTCAGCGGCGGGAGGCCTGACTATGGCCTTGTTGTCCGTCCGTGGACTCACCAAGACGTTCGGCGGCCTGCTCGCCAACGATGACATCAGTTTCGATGTCGAGGACGGCGCCCTGTTCGCGGTCATCGGCCCCAATGGTGCGGGGAAGACCACGCTGTTCAACATGATTTCCGGCACCTTCCCGCCGACCTCAGGCGATGTCCAGTTCGATGGACAAAGCATCGCGCGGCTGCCTCAGGCCGATATCGCAGGGCGGGGCCTGATCCGCACCTATCAGCTCGTACAGTTGTTCAAGGATATGACGGTTGCCGAAAACGTCATGGTCGGATTTCACCGGGTCAGCAAGGGCGGGATCGTTGCCGGCCTGCTGCGGGCCGGCTGGACGCGGCGGCAGGAGCAGGATCTGGCACGACGCACCCGCGAGATCCTGGATTTCGTCGGCCTTGCCCGCCGCGCCGACGTGCTGGCCGATCAGTTGCCTTACGGCGAGCAGCGGCTGCTCGAGGTTGCGCGGGCTCTGGCCGCGGAGCCGCGATTGCTGCTGCTCGACGAGCCCGCCGCGGGACTGAACACCGAGGAGACCGAGGCGCTGGCGCACGTCATCCAGCGTATCAACGCGCGCGGCGTCACCGTCATCCTCATCGAGCACGACATGTCGCTGGTCATGCGCCTCGCCCAGCGCATCGTGGTGCTCGATTTCGGACGCAAGATCGCGGAAGGCACGCCGGACGAGATCCGCGCCCATCCTGATGTCATCGCCGCCTATCTCGGCGGCACGGAGCTGGTCGATGGTTGATCTCGTGCAATTCCTCCAGACGCTGGTGAACGGCGTCGGTCTCGGCCTGATCTATGGGCTGATCGGGATCGGCTTCTGCGTCATCTACAACGCCAGCGGCATCGTGAATTTCGCGCAGGGTGTATTCTTCATGCTCGGCGGCATGGTCTGCCACACCCTGATGTCCCGGCTCGGCCTGCCGCTGTGGCTGTCGGCCGTACTGACGATTCCGATCGTTGGCGCCGTCGGCATGCTGATCGACGTGGTCATCATCCGGCCGATGCTCAACCGCGGTGCATCGATGTTCGCCGTCATCCTGGCCACGCTGGCGACCCAGATCCTGATCGAGCGCATCACCATCCTGACACTCGGCGATCAGCCACGCACATTCGACGAGTTCACCGCGGGTGGTCCGCTGAAGATCGGACAGCTTGCGATCGGCTACCAGCTGTTCTGGGTGCTCGGGTGCGGCGCGCTGATGGTGCTGGGATTGTGGGCGTTCTTCACTCACACGCGCACGGGCCGCGCGTTGCGGGCCTGCTCGCAGAATCGGGAAGCCGCGGCGTTGCTGGGGATTCCGGTCAAGCGCATGCTGCTGCTCTCGTTCGTCCTGAGCGCCGGGCTCGGCGCGGTGGCCGGGATCCTGGTCACGCCGACACAATACACCGCCTACAATGTCGGAACGCCGTTCGGCGTCAACGGCTTCATCGCCGCCATCATCGGCGGGTTTGGCAGCGCCGGTGGCGCGCTAGCGGGCGGCTTGCTGCTCGGCGTGCTGCAGGCCCTGGCGATCGTTCTGTTCGGCGCGGGCTTCAAGAACGTGGCCGCGCTGACGGTGCTGCTCGTGGTGCTGCTGCTGTTCCCCAGTGGTCTTTTCACCGGCCTCAAAAATCTCAGACGAAGCGGCTGATCGCAGCGCGAAGGAGACCCCTCATGTATGACACATCCGACCCCCGTTCGACCTTGGCCGCCGCGGCGCCGAAGATCACCGCCGGCGCATTCGCGGCCGCGGATTGCGGCAAGTTCTATGAGACCGAGCCGCAGGAGAACGACGCCAACGGCAAGACCTGGCTGTTCCGAAGCCAGAATGCGATCGTCGCCTACAGCGAAGCGCGCGACGGCGCCGTCTTCGCGCGGCGCAATCAGCCCGATGAATATGTGCTGCTGCTGCCGGACCACGCGACCAGTGCGGAGATCACCGCACTGGGTGTGACGACCACGATGGCTGGCTATTCGCTGGCCTTCATTCCCGCCGGCGACAGCACCATCAGGATCAAGGGCGGCGGGCAGGTGATCCGCCTGCTGACCACACGGTCCGGCGATCTCGCCGCGAAATGCGCCGATGCGGCCGCCTATGCGGAGCCTCATCCGAACGTGGCGCCGCTGCAGCCCTGGCCGATGGCCGGCACCGGCGCAAAGGTCCGCGTCTATTCGCTCGATGTCGCGGAAGATCCGGCCCGCTTTGGACGGATCTGGCGCTGCTCGACCTTCATGGTGAACTTCCTGCCGCCGCAGACGGGGCCGCGCGACATCACCAAGCTGTCGCCGCATCATCACGACGATTTCGAACAGATCTCGCTGGCGATCGAGGGCGCCTTCACCCACCATCTGCGCTGGCCCTGGACGACAAACCTCAACAACTGGCGCGACGACCAGCATGAGTATTGTGGCTCGCCGTCGGCGATGGTGATTCCGCCGCCGGCCATCCATACCTCGCGCGGGATGATGCCGGGCATCAATCAGCTGATCGACATTTTCTGCCCGCCGCGCGTCGACTTTTCGAAAAAGCCCGGCTGGGTGCTGAATGCCGACGACTATCCGATGCCGGCCGACGGCTAGGGACGGGTGCCATGCAGGTCCTGATCGTTCATGCCCATCCCGAACCGACGTCCTTCAACGCGGCGCTGACGCGGCAGGCGGCGGCCACGCTGCGCGCCGCGGGGCACGGGGTTTCGGTGTCGGATCTGCACGCGTCGGGCTTCAATCCGGTGGCCGGACGGCACGACTTCACCACGGTCGCGGACGCGGCGCGCTTCCACTACCAGAGCGAACAGGACCATGCCGCCCGCCACAATGGATTTTCCGACGACATCCGGCGCGAGCAGGACCGCCTGGCGGCGGCTGATCTTCTCATTCTGCAGTTTCCGCTGTGGTGGGGCGCGCCACCCGCCATCCTGAAGGGATGGTTCGACCGCGTGCTGGCCTATGGGTTCGCCTATGTCGATGGCCGTCGTTTCGACACCGGCCTGTTCCGGGGGCGGCGCGCGCTGATGTCGGTGACGACCGGCGGCACGCCTGCCCGGTTCGCGCCCGACGGCGTCTATGGCGAGATCAGCGGTGTGCTGCGTTCGGTCGAGAAACTGACCCTGCAGTACATGGGATATGAGGTCGAGGACCCTTTCGTCGCCTATGCGGCGCCGCGGGTCGGCGATGACGAGCGTGCGGCGTATCTCGCAGCATGGAGCGTGCGCGTGCTCGCCGCGGTACAGCGGTGTGGGGATACGACGGCGATTGATCCGCTGCAGGCGCTGGCCGACGTCGGCGCCAGCGCCTGGGCGAAAGCGTGACCCGCGGCGTGAGCCGCCAACAACAAAACCCAGCAATCGAGGATGACATGACTAACGCAACTGACACGAACCCGGCGATCGAATCCCGCATCGACAATCTGCTGAAGGGTGCGATTGATCCGCATGTTCACAGCGGCCCGTCGATCGCGCCGCGTGCGCTGGATCATCTGGAACTCGCGAAACAAGCCTCGGCCGCGGGTTTTGCCGCTGTTGTCACCAAGGATCACGACTATGCCGGAGTCGCGACCGCGCAGCTCATCGCCAGGAATTTTCCTGATCTGAAAACCAAAGTCTATTCGGCGATCGTACTCAACAATGTGGTTGGCGGCATGAATCCCTATGCGGTCGAACATGCCGCCGCGATGGGCGGCAAGATCGTCTGGATGCCGACATTGGCGGCGGAGAATCATCTGCGCTGGGAAAAGACCGCGCAGTGGTCGCATCCGGCCTCGACCCAGAAGATGCGCCCGGCATCGGCTGTGCCGGTCCTCGACGGCAACAAGGCGGTGCGGGACGACGTCAAGGAGGTGCTCGATGTCATCGCCAAGAACGACATGGTGCTGGCGAGCGGGCATCTGCATGTGAGCGAGACCTGGGTCGTGTTCGACGAAGCCAGGAAGCGGGGCATCAAGCGGCTGGTCTTTACCCATCCCGAAGATATCGTCGATGCCAGCCTGAACGACGTCAAGGGCATTGCCGCGATGGGGGCCTTTGTCGAGCACTCCCTCTGCATGTTCCTGGAGGGCTGCAAGTTCAAGACGCGAACCGACGAGGACCTGCGGCATCAGATCGACGCAGCCGGTGTGGATCAGACCATCCTGTGCTCGGACCTCGGCCAGGTCGGCGTGTTCAGTCCGCTCGAGGGATTCCGCCGTGGCATCAAGCTGTGCATGGATCTCGGCTACAGCGATGACGAGATCCGCAAGATGGTCTCCAGCAACGCCGCGCGGGTGCTGGGCATCGAAGCGGATGTTGCCGCTGCGGCCTGAGTGCTGTTGCTGAACGGGTGATGCGCGGATGATGCCGGATGTCCACGGAGCGAGTGCCGTCAGAAACAGGATCCTGAACGGTCTTGCTTTGGCGGACCTGTATTCTCTCCGGCCGCATCTTCAACCCGTGACCTTGAAGGAGCGCGCCGTCCTGCAGGAGCCGAGGGCGCCGATCGAGCATGTCTACTTCATCGAAACCGGACTGGTCTCGTTGCGAACGTCGACGGCGGGGAACGTGATCGAGACCGCGATGGTCGGCTGTCACGGCGCGGTCGGGGCGCTGGTTGCGCTGGGCGCGGAGGCGCCCATCCACCACTCGTCGGTACTGGTGGCGGGAAGGGCGCTGAGAATTGCCGCAGGTGACCTGCATCGCCTGATGGTCGAGCGCCCATCGGTGCGCGATCGCCTTCTCAAATATGTTCAGGCACTCATGGTTCACGGGTCGCAGACGGCGCTTTGTGCCGCCTGTCACGAATTGGAGCCGCGCCTTGCGTGCTGGCTGTCCATTGCGTGTGATGCGCTCGACGGCGACGTGCTGCCCGTGACCCACGATCATCTCTCCGTCATCCTCAAGTTGCGTCGGGCGGGCCTGACCGAGGCGCTCATCCGATTTGAGGAGGAGGGTCTGATCCACAAGTCGCGAGGGGTCATCCATGTCCTGGAGCGACCGGTCCTGAGAGACAGGGCGTGCGGTTGTTATCGCATCGTGTCCCATGCCTATGGCATTGGCCGGTCACATCACGTCGCTCATGCGCGCGATGGCGATCGGCTGGCTCCCAGCGAGACGCGGTTGTCCTAGAGCGTTGTCACACGTTCGAGGTTGAGTGCAACACGGGCGGTGAGTGGTCGGCGCGCGCGAACCGTACATCACGTACGCATCTGAAGCTCAAAGACCACAGCCTGCGGATTGCTGCGCCTCTCGTTCGCTGCGTACCGAGTTTCTCCGCATTTCCTTCGCGCAATCGTCCAGTTTGGATTCGCAACGGCGGGGGCGCTTTGACTCTTCATGCACGTGACGTCGCCTCCGGCTTTCGGAGGTGAATTCGTGCTCGCTGAGCTGGATCCCCCGGGGGCGGGAGGTCGCTTGCACGACACGCGATGTCTCTTTGGATGGAAGAATATTTCCAATAACATTTGGAGGATCACATGAAGATGGCCAAGGGTTTTGTGCTTGGTTCGGCGGCCGGTTGGGCCGCACTGACTGCGGCGCACGCCGCCGACCTGCCGGTCAAGGCGAAGGCGGTCGAATACGTCAAGATCTGCTCGCTCTACGGCGCCGGTTTCTACTACATTCCGGGCACGGATACCTGCATCCGCATCGGCGGCGCGATGCGGCTGGACACGGCGTTCAACGCCGCCAGCAACTACGATGTCCCATTCTATCAGGGCGGCGCGGGTGGCGCGAATGTCTACGGCCGGAGCTACTTCGCGACCAAGACGCGCCTCAATCTGTTCGTCGATACACGGACCGCGACCGAGTACGGCGTTGTCCGCACCTATGCCAACATTCATTTCGACTGGGCGCAAGGACGCGAGAATATCGCGGGCGGTTTCATCGAAAACGATTACCTGTTCATTCAGTTCGCCGGATTTACCTTCGGCAAGGCAGTGTCGCAGTTCGACCCGCAGTGGGCGCTGGCCAAACCGCATATCGGGTCGGGTTTGCTCGCCGGGTCGAACACCGCGACCGGTATCACGCAGCTCGCCTACACCGCGCAGTTCGGCAACGGCGTGTCGGGGACCCTCTCACTGGAGGATGCGCAACCCTATCGAACCGCTGGTGTGATCAATACCTCGACGGGTATTCTCGGACCGTTCGGCGGAGCAACCAGCGGTTACGGCACCACGGCCAACACCTTCGCCGGCAACATGTCCGGAGGCGACCATGTCCCCGATATCGTCGCCAATTTGCGGCTCGACCAGGCCTGGGGATCGCTGCACATAGGTGCCGCGGCCCACGAGGTGCACGGATCGTATTACACCACCGCGGATTCCAGCACCGGCCATCCCAACTCGACCTGGGGCTACGCGCTCACCGGCGCTTTCGAACTGAAGAACCTGCCGACCGGCGTGGGCGACAGCCTCAAGGTTGAGGCGACCTTCAGCCGCGGCGCGGCCAAATACACCTGGGGCGGCACCGTCGATACGGTCGGTGCCGGCCGGTTCGCCAAGATCGGCAGTGGAAGCGGGACCGGCGGCAGCATGGGCTTTGGTTATGTGCTTGACGGTGTGTATGGCGGAACGTCCGCGGCGAACGGCACCGGCATCAACCTGTCGACGGCCTGGGATGTCAGTGCCTACTACGAGCACTACTGGACCCCGGCCTGGCGCACGTCGGTGTTCGGATCGTTCTCCAGCATCAGTTATGGCAGCGCGGGCAATGCGCTTCTGACCGCGATGGCCAACAATGGTCTGTTCCTGACCGGTGCGGGTGTGGCGACCGCCGGGTCTTTCAACGGCACCGGCGCGGGCAATTTCGACATCAGCATGACGCAGATCGGCACCCGAACGGCCTGGACGCCGGTTCAGAATCTGACATTGTCAGCCGAATTCCTCTACAGCCGGCTGCATCAAAATCAGAGCGGAACGCTGACCACGGGAGCGGGGGTGGTGCCAGGCACCGATGTCGCGACCACCTACCAGATGAAGGACCAGAATCTGTTCAACGGCGCGGTCCAGATCCTGCGCAGCTTCTGATCCGGCCACGGAGTGTCGCGCGTCAGCCTGCGCGCGACACTTTCACCCGCCGGGGCGCGGCACGATCGGCGGCTTGGCGTTGAGCGCCTCGACCTGGAATCCCGCCACGCGCTTGTAGTTGTTGGCGACGTCTTCCAGCTCCTGCCGCGACAGCACGTCGGTGACCACGTCATAGCCGTTCGGCGCGCGCTCCTCGACCAGTTGCATCACCTGCTCGGGGCCGTTGCGGCGGTTGAGTTTCACCAGTTCCGTGGTCGCGGGCCGGCGCTCGGCCTCGTAGGCCTCAAGCGCCTGCGTGGTTTCGCCATGGGCCAGGATTTCGCGGGTGATCACCCGCGCGTCCAGGATCGCCTGCGATGCGCCGTTGGAGCCGATCGGATACATCGGATGCGCGGCGTCGCCCATCAGGGTGACGCGGCCGAAGGTCCAGCGATCGACCGGATCGCGGTCGACCAGCGGATACTCGTAGGCGTGCGGACAGTTGCGGATCAGGCCGGGCACGTCGAGCCAGTCGAAACGCCAGTCTTCGAACCACGGCAGGAATTCGTCGAGCCGCGCCGCGCGATTGTAGTCCTCACGCCGCCACTGATAGCTCGGATCGAGCAGCCGCTCGGCCACCCAGTTGATCTGGAATTTGCCCCTGGCGTTCGGTTCCCTGGAAATCGAATAGCAGACGAATTTCAGCACCTCATGGCCGGCCATGATCATGGTGCGGCCGGACAGGAACGCGTCGCTCTCGGTGATGCCGCGCCACAGGATGCGGCCGTTCCACAACGGCGCGCCCTCCTGCGGATAGAGCTTTTCGCGCACCGCCGAATGGATTCCGTCGGCTGCGATCAGCAGCGCCCCCTCGTGGGTGCCGGCATCCTGCCCGGTGGCGCGGTCGATGAAGCGCGCCTGCACGCCGCCCGACGTCTCCGTGAAATCCTTCAGGTGGTGGCTGGTCAGCAGGCTCTCCGGTCCCAACCGGTCGACCACTGCATCGAGCAGGATCTGCTGCAGGATGCCGCGATGGATCGAGAACTGCGGCCAGTTGTAGCCGGCCTCGATGCCGCGTGGCTCGGACCAGATCGGCTTGCCGCGCTTGGAAAAGTACGCCAGCTCCTTGGTGCGCACGCCATAGACGTCGAGCTTGTCCAGCAGTCCCAGCTCGATCAGTTCACGCACCGCATGCGGCAGCACATTGATGCCGACACCGAGCGGCCGCAGCTCCGGCACGCTTTCGAAGATTTTGGCTGGAACGCCGATCTGATGCAGGCTGAGCGCCAGCGTCAGCCCGCCGATGCCGCCGCCCGCAATAAGAACCGTCATGATGAATCCCCCGATACGCAGGCCTCATGGCACGGCCGGCGAGAGCGGGCAACGGTGAAAATCTGGCGCAGCGCAGCACGGAACGGGATCGCGCGTCGTCCTTCCCGGCGATAACGCTGCAGCTATCCGCAACAGCGATCATCCCTTATGGTCGCGTCGCAATCTGGAGACCGATCATGAGCAAGCCGCAGCCGATCGAATATGACGACGCCTCGCCGGAGGTGCGCGCGGTGTTCGACGACATCAAGACCTCGCGCAAGGTCAAGGACGTCAACAATTTCTGGAAGTATCTCGCCAACGATCCAAAGACGCTACGGCGGACCTGGGAAAGTTTGAAGGACGTGATGGCGCCCGGCGCGCTCGATCCGCTGGTCAAGGAGATGGTCTATCTCGCGGTCAGCGTGACCAACGGCTGCGGTTACTGCATCGCCAGTCATGGCGCGGCGGCCACCAAGGCCGGGATGACGCCGGAGCAGTTCGGCGAGCTGATGGCGGTGGTCGGCATGGCCAACGAGACCAACCGCCTGGTGAACGGCTATCGCGTGCCGATCGATCCGGCGTTCGAGACATAACGCGACCGGGTCTGCTCAGCTGGTTTTCCGCTTGCCGTTTTCCATCGTCCGACCGATGTCACTGACCAGCTTGCGCAGCCAGATCGAGCCGGGATCGACCTGGGCGCGGGTCGGATAGAACATGAATTGCTCGTCCATTCCCGGATCGAGCGGCGGTGTTACGGTGACCAGCGATAGTTGCCCGGCCAGCGCCGCGATCAGCCGGCGCGGCACGAAGGCCACGAGATCGCTGCGCGCGGTGATGTGCAGCGCCTCGATATAGCTGGGAACGACCAGTGCGATCTGGCGTTCCTCGCCCTTGTCGCGCAGCCATTCGTCGATCAGGTCCTCGCGCTGGCCGCGCCCGACCACGGCGACATGCCGCGCTCCGCGAAAGACGTCGAGGCGCTTGAGCCGTGCACCGGCCGGATGGCCGCGACGCACCGCCAGCGCATCGGAGTCGGTGTAAAGCCGCTGACGATGGAATCCCTTGAAGGCGTCACCGATGCAGATGACGAGGTCGATGGTGCGGGCGAACTCCGCGGTCATGATCGCCGGGCCGCGCCACGGCGCCACGTCGAGCCGCACCCGCGGCGCCAGCGTATCGAGCTTCGCGATCAGCGCCGGCAGCAAGAGCTCCACCGCGATATCCGGCATCATCAGGCGGAAGCGGCGTTCGCTGTGCGCGGCGTCGAAATCCTCGGTGGCGAACAGGCCGCGCACCTGATCGAGCGCCTGCGCCAGCGGCGCGCGCAACGCCTGCGCCCGCGGTGTCAATTCCATGCGGGCGCCGACCCGCACCAGCAGGGGATCGTGCAGCACCTCGCGCAGCCGCCGCAGCGCATGGCTGGCCGCCGGCTGCGACAGCCCGATCCGCATTGCGGCGCGGCCGACATTGCCTTCCAGCAGCAGCGCGTCGAGCGCCACCAGCAGGTTGAGGTCGAGCGAAGCCAAATTCATGTGACGAATATATATCATATGAAGCATCGATTGGAAGAATAGCGCATCGAGCGCCAGACTGCGGGCGTCATTCGCCAACGCAGTGCGCCTGCCGCGCGGGCCGAATGTCGGCCGCCGGTTTCCCGCGGCCACGCGAGTCAGTCGTTCCAATCGTTCAACACGGAGAGCAAGATGAGTTCAGCCGACAACAGGAAACTGCTTAAGGACATGTTCGCTGGGCTGGCGAACCGCGACAGCACTCTGTTCCTCGATGGGCTGGCCGATGACGTGACATGGTCGATCATCGGCAGCAATTCCTGGTCAGGAACCTACACAGGCAAAGACGCGGTGCTTCGCGACCTGCTGATGCCGCTGCGAAACCTGCTCGCGGAACGGTCGAAGACCGTCGCTCAGCGCTTCATCGTCGACGGCGATGTGGCCGCAGTCGAGGCGCGTGGCCACAACGTGACGAGAGCCGGAACGCCCTACAACAACGAGTACTGCCTGGTGTTTCGCTTCGCCGGCAGCAAGATCGTCGACGTCGTCGAATATTCCGACACCGAGCTGATTGCGAAGGCGTTGACGGATCGCACGGTGGCCATTGCCGCGATGGGGTGATTGCCACGGGTCCCCCGCGCTGCCACAAGGGGCGCGCGGGGTAAAAGGGGCCTATCGGCCTGCGGCTTTTTGTCATGGACCGGGACGGGCGTTGAAAATCTGCCCCTCATGTCCAGCCGGGATTTGTGCTATAGGCCTTGCATGCGTCGGCGGGCGCATCACCTATCAGCCAATTCAGTCCAACCCGGTAGAAAATCGAGCAGAATGCCCAATACGCCCTTCGATACCCCTGCTGACGACGAACATGACGATATTGTGTATCCGTCCGCTATTCCCTTTGTCCTGGTCCATCTTGTGTGTTTCGCGGCGATCTGGACCGGCATCACCTGGCAAGCCCTGACCATTTGCATCGCGCTGTACTGGCTGCGTATTTTTGCGATCGGGGCCGGGTATCACCGTTATTTCTCACATCGGGCCTATTCGACCGGCCGGGTGTTCCAGTTCATCCTGGCGTTCCTCGCCCAGAGCACCACCCAAAAGAGCGTGCTGTGGTGGGCCGCCAAGCACCGGCATCACCACCTGTTTTCCGATACCGAGCACGATGTTCATTCGCCGCGGCGCAAGGGCTTCTTCTACAGCCATGTCGGTTGGATTTTTTCCCCAAGGCATGACGCCACCGATCTGGTGAAGGTTGCGGATTTTGCGCGCTTTCCCGAACTGATGTGGCTGCATCGTCTGGAGCAGGTGCCGGGCATCGTGCTGGGCACGCTTTGTTTTGTGATCGGCGGCTGGTCCGGCCTCGTGGTCGGCTTCTTCTGGAGCACGGTGCTGGTTTACCACGCCACGTTCTGCATCAATTCGCTGGCGCATGTGCATGGCAGGAAGCGGTACGTGACCGGCGACGATTCCCGCAACAACTGGTTCCTGGCGATCTTCACCATGGGTGAGGGCTGGCACAATAATCACCATGCCTACCAGAGCAGCGTCCGTCAGGGCTTCAAGTGGTGGGAGATCGACCCGACCTATTACATCCTGCGGGCGCTCTCCTGGGTTGGCGTGGTCTGGGATTTGAAGACCCCGCCCGAGCAGGTGCTGCGCAACGAGCAGCGGCTGGGGTCGCGCGTCATCAATCGTGCGGCGGAAGATCTGGCGGCGCGCTTCAATTCGGAGCGGCTTGCTGCGGCCATTGCGTCGGCGTTGCATGGCCCCGATTTGACGGCGCTGCAGGACGCGCTGGCGCGCGCCCGAGACCGGACCACCCAGGTGCTGTCGACATGGCATCTGCCGCACATGCCGAGCCGTGATGAATTCATGGCCGAGGCGAAGCTGATGTTCGCCAAGACCAGTTCGCTGGACGACATCATCAACCGGGCCTACGAGATGGTTCTCGCGTCCGTCGGCACGCATCTGGCGGCGTCCGCACAGGCCAAATCATAGCAAACAGGTCCTCGAAGCAGCGATCGGTCCGCTGCCCGCGCTTCGAGATCGGAAAACCTGGCACCATGTTTGGGCGCCAGGTTTTTTTTATGCCTGTCCTGCCCTTGTGGGACGATGACAGAAAATAAGGGATCTTTGTCATTTCGGACATGGCCGAAATCGGCGAGTTTCGGAGCCTGAATCCAAGCCAGGTCCTAATCCAATGACATCCAGCTCCCGCAATGCTCTCGTGCTCGCCATCTGCCAGGGATTGTTCACGGCGGCCTTGTCGATCGATCTGACGCTCACCGGCCTGACGGGCTATCAACTCGCACCCGACAAGTCGCTGGCCACGCTGCCGTTCGCGCTGATCACGGTGGCCGGCGCGATCGTGACGCTGTTTGCGTCGCTGTTGATGCAACGGATCGGACGGAAGTGGGGCTTCGTCCTGGGGGCGCTGACATGCGCGGCCGGCGGCCTGTTGTCGGTGTGGTCGATCTTTCATGCCGATTTCTGGGCCTTCTGCCTGGGCACCGCCGCGGTCGGCGTCTTCCAGGCCTTTGCGCAATACTATCGGCTGGCGGCGGCCGATGCCGTCGGGATCGATCTCAAGGCCCGTGCGATCTCGACCGTCATGGCCGGCAGCGTCATTGCCGCGGTTCTCGGGCCGGCGCTGGCGGCCTGGAGCAAGAATCTCTTTCCCGTGCTGTTTGCCGGCGCATACCTGATGGTTTTCGGCCTGGGACTTCTTTCCGCCGTCATCCTTTTGGTGGGGTATCGCGATGCCGAGCCGGCGCATGCCGATGCCGTCGCGGCCGATCTGCCCGCGCGTCCCCTGGCTCAGGTCATGCTGCAGCCGATCTCGCTGGCCGCGATCGCCAACAACGTGGTCGGCGGTGCGGTGATGATGCTGGTGATGACGGCCGCGCCGCTCGCCGCCGTCGCGTGCAACCACAGCATCGATGACGGCGCCAACATCATTCAGTGGCATCTGGTCGGGATGTATGCGCCGTCGCTGGTCGCGGGCTACCTGATTCGCAAATGCGGCCTGCCATCGATCCTGTTCGCGGGAATGGTGCTCAGCGCCGTGTGCTGCGTGATCGCGGTCGCTTCGGTGACGCTGGTCGCGTTCTATGTGGCGCTGTTCTGCCTCGGCGTCGGATGGAATTTCATGTTCGTGGGCGGGACGACACTGCTGGCGCAGTCCTACCGGCCGGCCGAGCGGGCGCGCGTGCAGGGAACGGCCGAGATGATCCGTTACGCTGTGACGGCTGTGGCCTCGCTGGCCGCGGGACCGCTGCTCGAGAGTTATGGCTGGGCCGATCTCAACATCGTCGTTCTGCCGATGGTCGTGATTGCCGCCGCCATGACGCTGATGTGGGTCCGCGCGGAGCGGCGCAAGAGGACCGCGTTGGCGACCGCGTAGCGCGTCGCGCGAACTGCCGCTGTCGCGACGTCAAAATGCAAATGCCCGCGGTGGACGCGGGCATTTGGGTATCGTTCAAGAACGCGGGGTCGCGACTCAGCCGACCTTCATCTCGCTGCGGATCTCGGCGCGCAACTCGTCGATCAGACGCAGGCCCTTCTTGGTTTCGACATGCCAGAAGGTCCAGCCGTTGCAGGCCTGCGCGCCTTGCGCCAGCGCGCCCATGCGATGGATCGAGCCGACCTTGTCGCGGAACAGGATGGCGCCGTCGGCGCGCACCAGTGCGCCGTGCTTTTTCTTGGCATCGACCAGTTTCGTGCCCGGCGAGATCATGCCGCGCTCGATCAGTTCGGAGAACGCCACCCGCGGCGCGTCGCGCGCGGTCATGAACGGCGCCAGCGTTGCTTCCGGCAGCGGCTCGATGGCGGCGATGCGCTGTTCGGCAGCCGCCGCATAGGTGCGGTCGCGCTCGAAGCCGATGTAGCTGCGGCCGAGGCGCTTGGCGACCGCGCCGGTGGTGCCGGTGCCGTTGAACGGATCGATCACCAGGTCGCCGGGTTTCGACGATGACAGCAGCACGCGGGCCAGCAGGCCCTCGGGCTTTTGTGTGGGATGAACCTTCTTGCCGTCGGCGCCCTTGAGGCGTTCCTCGCCGGTGCACAGCGGGATCAGCCAGTCGGAGCGCGCCTGCACGTCTTCGTTGGCGGCCTTCAGGGCTTCGTAGTTGAAGGTGTAGCCCTTGGCATTCTCGTCGCGCGCGGCCCAGATCATGGTCTCGTGCGCGTTGGTGAAACGGCGTCCGCGGAAGTTGGGCATCGGGTTGGACTTGCGCCACACGATGTCGTTCAGCACCCAGAAGCCCAGGTCCTGCATGATCGCGCCGACGCGGAAGATGTTGTGATAGGAGCCGATCACCCACAGCGTGGCCGACGGTTTCATGATCCGGCGGGCAGCGAGCAGCCACGCGCGGGTGAAATCATCGTAGGCGCTGAAGGAGGAGAACTTGTCCCAGTCATCGTTGACGGCGTCAACGTGGGATTCGTCCGGGCGCTTGAGATCGCCCTTGAGCTGCAGGTTGTAGGGTGGATCTGCGAACACCAGATCCACCGAACCAGCCGGCAGCTTCGACATTTCAGCGACGCAATCGCCCACGATGATGCGGGACGACGGCGAACTTTCAAAATGAGTGCGGGGCGCCCTTACAGACGCCCCGCGACGCGACACACCCATGACTCAAAACTCGACTCAGGCGACGCAGCCGGCGACGCGGGACCAACAAACCGACTACGTTCACCATGGCGCTCCAAGGTAAAAATCGACTTAACTGCGTTCATGTTCTTGCGTGTGTAACGTGCGCGAGCGGATCTTTTTTGTAGCGGCGAGTCCGTTGATGTGTTTTGCGCCGAAATCCGGGTGCGAATCACGGATTTGGCGCCGGCATTCGTCCGGTCAGCGTACGTTCATAATGGGAATGGGAGACCAACAGGCACTAGGCAATTTTTGCCGGGCACGCTATCTGTTAAGCGGTTGGAAATTTTTGCGGCGCCGCCGCAGTGTCTCGTGGCAGATTGCCGCAAGACAATCATCAGTGAAGGAGATGCTCCATGCGCTACGATGACTTCCGTCGCAGCGACAACATCGACGACCGTCGTGACGACAGCGGTGGCGGCATGGGTGGAGGCGGCGGCTTCGGCTTTCCGATGGGCGGCGGCGGCGGTCTCGGCATTGGAACCGTGATTGTGCTCGGCTTGATCGGCTGGGCCGTCGGGATCGACCCGCGCGTCCTGATCGGCGGTGCGGAAATCCTGACCGGCGGCGGCAGCCAGGCGCCGAGCTATCAGACCGATCGTCGATCGAGCTCGGCGAAGTCCGGTGCGCCGAAGGACGAGATGGGCAGCATGATCTCCGGCGTGCTCGGCGAAATCGACGATCGCTGGAGCGAGATTTTCCAGGCCAGCGGCCAGAGCTACAGTGGTCCGCGCATCGTGCTGTTCCGCAATGCCACCAATGGCGGGCGCTGCGGCATGGCGCAGTCGGCGATGGGACCGTTCTATTGCCCGCCCGACAAGCAGATCTTCCTCGATACCGGATTCTTCCGCGAGGTCGAGACCCGTTTCCATGGCTGTTCGGGCAGCGCGTGCAAATTCACCGCGGCCTACATCATCGCCCACGAAGCCGGGCACCACATCCAGAACCTGCTCGGCATCCTGCCGCGCGTGACCCGCCTGCAGCAGCAGGCCGGCAGCAAGGCCGAAGCCAATGCACTTCAGGTCAAGGTGGAGCTGCAGGCGGACTGTCTGTCGGGCGTCTGGGTTAATCGTGAGCAGAAGAAGCGTCCCAACTTCCTCGAGGCTGGCGATATCGACGCGGCGCTGACCACCGCGTCCGCGATCGGCGATGACACCCTGCAGCGCCAGGCCACCGGCCGCGTGGTGCCGGATTCGTTCACCCACGGCTCGGCCGAACAGCGCAAGCGCTGGTTCATGACCGGTTATCAGCAGGGCACCGTGCAGGCCTGCAATACGTTTGGCGCCGGCAACCTGTAGCGTCCGTTCGCGAAGAATCGAACTGATTGGGCGTGTAGCCCGGGTAAGCGTAGCGATACCCGGGATTATCCCAACGACGAGCTCCCGGATGTCGCTGCGCTCATCCGGCTACAGGCTACCACGTGGATGAGGTCTTAATCACATGGCGCCGACCGACGACACCAAATCGTTCGTACCGCTGAATATCGCGGTGCTGACGATTTCGGATACGCGTTCGCTGGACGACGACAAGTCCGGCGCGACGTTGCTGGACCGGTTGACGGCGGCGGGCCATCATCTCGCCGCGCGCGCCATCGTCACCGATGACATCGATGCGATCCGGGCTCAGGTCAAAGCCTGGATCGCCGACAGCGGCGTTGACGCCATCATCACCACCGGCGGCACCGGTTTCACCGGCCGGGATGTGACGCCGGAAGCGATCGAGCCTTTGTTCGAGAAGCGCATGGACGGATTCTCGATCGCGTTTCACATGCTCAGCCACGCCAAGATCGGCGCCTCGACCATCCAGAGCCGCGCCACAGCGGGCGTTGCCGGCGCGACCTTCGTCTTCTGCCTGCCGGGATCGCCCGGCGCCTGCCGCGACGGCTGGGACGGCATTCTGGCGGCGCAGCTCGACTACCGCACGCGGCCCTGCAATTTCGTCGAGATCATGCCACGGCTGGATGAACATCTGAAGCGCGGCAAGGCGAAGAGCTGATCACAGCGGTATCTCCGGGAGAGACGTCGTAACCGTCGGGCGCCGCACAGCCCGATGGCGCCGGCCCCCAGGTTTGATATGATGGCCGGCCCGCGGGAGATACCGATTGGCACGTGTCGACACTCGTAACAGCGCGCGTTTCTGGCGCGATCCTCAACTGCCGGGGCTGAGCTGCCTTGCTGCGGATTTCACCACGCACGCGTACCCGCCTCACAGCCACGACGCCTTCGTCATTGCCGTGACCGAAGTCGGCGGCTCGCAATTCAAGAGTCGCGGCCGGACGGAAGAGGCAAAGTCGTCGGTGTTGCTGGTCTTCAATCCCGACGAACCCCATTCCGGGACGATGGGGCGGAGCGATCGCTGGCGCTATCGCGGACTGTATGTGACCGCTCCCGCGGTCGATGCGGTCAAGCAGTCGCTCGGTCTGCAGCAAACGCCTTATTTCGTGGAGAATACATTCCGCGACCGTGAGCTGATCGATTCGTTCCTGGCGCTTCATCGTGCGCTGGATCAGCACGGCGACACGTTGTTGCAGCATGAGCTCCTGGTCGACAGCTTTGCCGAGCTGTTTCGCCGGCATGGGGCCAGCAAGATAACGCTGCCTGGCGCGGCCCATGATCGCGCCCGGATCGCCGTCGTGCAGGATATGATGCGTGCGCACTACGACCGGGATCTGACGCTGCCTGAAATGGGGCGGCAGGTCGATCTGACGCCCTTCCAGTTGATCGGCCTGTTCAAGCGGATGACGGGGCTGACGCCCCATGCCTTTCTGACCCAGGTGCGCCTCAACGCTGCGACCTCGGCCCTGGAATCCGGCATGCCCATCGCGGAGGCAGCTCTGAGCTGCGGATTTTACGACCAAAGCGCGCTGACCAAGCATTTCAAGCGCGTCTACGGCGTCACCCCCCTGATGTGGGTGCGCGCCGCTCAAATCTGAGCCATCGCGGGTCGGCAATTTCCGCCAATAGCCGGCGCCGCCGATGCGCTAGCCTTCCCCAAGGACAATCCAATCAGTCCGAAAACTGCTTGGATTTCAAATGGATCGGGAAGGTCGCAATGGCGAAGCACTTTTGTTTGGAACACCCGGAGGTGTTCGTTCACGAAACCCAGGTGGTGGACGCGCGGCCGGGGCGGGTCCTGCTCGGCGAAACGCCATTTTATCCGGGCGGTGGTGGCCAGCTTCCCGATCGCGGCATGCTGAACTGGTCCGGCGGCGAGATCGCCGTCGCGGGGTTCGAAGCCGAGGGCGACCGGATCTGGCACCTTCTGGCCGAACCGGTGGTCTTGCCGGCGGGCGCGGTGGAAGCCCGCGTCGACGGTGCCTTCCGCCAGTTGATGCGGGAACTCCACACCGATCTGCATATCGTCAACGCGCTAGTCTACCAGGGCTTTGATGGCGCCCTGGTGACCGGCGTGCAGATGAACGACGATGGCACTGCACGGATCGATTTCGACCTGAAGGACGCCGACAACGACAGGCTTCGCGCACTGGAGCCGGCCATCAATGATGCCATCCGCCAGGACCTTCCAGTTCGCCAGACCTATGTCGCCGAGGAGCAGGCCCGCAACGAGCCGGGCTTGATCCGGTCGCGCTCGGTTGCGCCGCCGCCGGCGCCGGACGGGATGGTTCGTATTGTCGATATCGTCGGGCTGGACCGGCAAGCCTGCGGCGGCACGCACCTCGCTTCCACCGGCGCCTCGCGTCCACTCCGGATTCTGAAGATCGAGAACAAGGGACGGCACAACCGGCGCCTGCGCCTGGGTCTCGACGGCGCTGTTTGAAGGGTTGGCTGCATGACGTTTCTTCAACGCCTGTGGGCGCGACCACTGCTGCTGCTGCCACTGCCGCCGTTGTTCTGGGCCGGCAATCTCGTGCTGGGACGGGCGCTCGCGAATGATTTCCCGCCGGTGTCGCTGGCGGTGGGGCGCTGGCTGGTCGCGCTGGCGGGGCTGCTGCCTTTTGTTGCGGTTCAAGCCTGGCGGCAAAGGGCCCTGCTGCGCCGGCATTGGTTCTTGATCTTTGCATGCGGCGCGTTCGGCGTCGCCGGCTACAACGCGCTTGGCTACCTGGCGCTGCAGACGGTGCCGGCGGCAAGCGTTGCGTTTTTGAACTCGATGCTTCCGCTGATGGTGCCGCTGGCTGCGTTTGCGCTCGGTGTGGAAAAGGTCAGGCCAGTCACGCTCATCGGCATCCTGCTGTCCTTCGTCGGCGTGGTGTGGATCGTCACCCGCGGCGACCTCGGGGCGCTCGCTCATCTCGGGCTCACCGCCGGTGAGCCGCTGGTGGTGCTGGCGGTGGCGAATTACGCGCTCTATTCGGTGCTGGTGCGTCGCAAGCCGTCGCAGCTCGATCCGCTGGTCTTTCTCGCGGCGACCATGGTGTCGGGGTTGCTCGTGCTGCTGCCGTTCTGGTGTTACGAGCTCGCAGGCGGCGCGCGGATTCCATTCGATCCGGCCGCGATGGGTGCCGTGCTTTATATCGGGATCTTCGCCTCCCTGTTGGCCTTCATCCTCTGGAATCGCTGCGTGCAGACGCTCGGGCCGAGCATCACTGGTGCATCATTCCATCTGGTCGCTCTGTTCACGGCGACACTCGCCTTTGTGTTGCTGGGTGAGCCGGTGAGACCGTTTCATCTGGTCGGCGCGCTGCTGATCCTCGGCGGCTTCTGCATTGCGACGCTGCGCAGCGCGAAGCCGGCAGGTCTTGCTCCCACCTTGGTCACCGCACGAGAACCGTGAGCCGGTTTCAGCGGGCCGGAACGAAGATCCGGGTCCGCAGCAAGGCGCGGCCGGAGCGGCCGAGGTGGGCGAGGAATTTGGCTTCCGACCGCCGCGCGGTCGGCGAATAGCCGCCGAGGCGATCGTAATGGGTGCGCGAAATCAGCAGCCCCTGATCGACCTGCGGCCGCGACAGCACCAGCCGCGCAAATCGCTTCATCCCATCGCGCAGCGGTGTCTCGGTGTAGGGCGAGCGGGCGTAACGGAAAACGCCGGCGCGCAGCCGGCCGCTGGCGGCAACCATCTGGATGAACTGCGAGGTCTCGTCGATCCAGCCATTGTCGAGCACGGCGCCTGGATGCAGGAACATCAGCCATTCGGATTTGGCTTGGCGGGCTCCCGCGGCCAGCGCTTCGGCCCGCGAGCCCTTGACGGGGAGGAAATTGCAGCCGGCGACATCGGCGACCCGCTCGATGGCGTCGGTGCCGGCATTGTCGACCAGCAGCACCTCGCGGATCACGCCAGCCGCGGCACCAGGAACCAGCGCTGCAAGCGTGGCCACAACCGGCTGCTCACCGCCGTTGGTCGGAATAATCACACTCAGCATCAGGTGTCACAACTCTGAGAGATCGAACTCATCGGGCGGCAGCCTTATCATCTTGCTGTCATGAAATCAGCCGTCCGGGGGCCTTCCAGGTTGATCAATTAGTAGCCATGCGCCGGCCGTGGCGTCCGTCTGCGATGACTTCCACAGCCCGATTTTGCTCAATCGGAAAATCGAATCTTTTGTTCTTGTTTTGTTCGTGCTTGCCTCCTACATTCATTTCATGAGTCCAGCTTCCCGGTCGAAAACGCCTGCCTCGAAGACGCCCCCGCTGGCCGCGGTGCCCTCCGCGCCGCCGGTGGGGGCGGTTGCGCCGTTCGGCGAACCGGGCAGCACCCTGGTCGACAAGGAGCGCCGGCGGGGGCGTGGCGCGCAGTCCAATGCCAGCGGCCGCTTCGAGGCCGAGGCGCGGGTGGCATTCGACGATGGCTGGCAGAGTTTCGAGGATCTGCCGCCGTTCAAGACCACGGTGACAATCGATACCGCACGCAAGGTCATCACCCGCAATGAGTCTCCCGACATCGGGTTCGATCGCTCGATCAATCCGTATCGCGGCTGCGAGCACGGCTGCGTTTATTGCTTCGCCCGGCCGACCCACGCCTACATGGGGCTGTCTCCCGGGCTCGATTTCGAATCCAAACTGTTCGCCAAGCCGGATGCGCCTGCCTTGCTGGAAAAGGAACTGGCGGCACAGGACTACGAACCGCGGATGATCGCGATCGGCACCAACACCGATCCCTATCAGCCGATCGAACGCGAATACAAGATCATGCGCGGCATCCTGGAGGTGCTGGAGCGCGCCGGCCATCCTGTCGGCATCGTCACCAAGTCGGCGCTGGTGATGCGCGACATCGACATCCTGTCGCGGATGGCGAAGCGCAATCTGGTCAAGGTCGCATTGTCGGTGACGACCATGGATCCGAAACTCGCGCGCACCATGGAGCCGCGCGCGGCCACGCCGTCGAGGCGCCTGGAAGCGTTGCGCACCCTTTCAGAGGCCGGCGTGCCGACCACGGTGATGGTGGCGCCGATCATTCCCGCGCTCAACGATTCCGAAATCGAGCGCATCATCGATGCAGCGGCGCATGCCGGCGTCAAGGAGGCGAGCTACGTGCTGCTGCGCCTGCCGCTCGAAGTGCGTGATCTGTTCCGGGAGTGGCTGATGGCCAACTATCCGGATCGCTATCGCCACATCTTTACGCTGATCCGCGACATGCGCGACGGACGCGACTACGATTCGCAGTGGGGTACGCGGATGAAGGGCACCGGCCCGATGGCCTGGATGATCGGCCGCCGCTTCGAGATCGCCTGCGCCAAGGTCGGCATGAACAAGCGTCGCGCCAAGCTGACCACGGATCACTTCGTGCGGCCGAAACGCGGTGGCCAGCAACTCGGTTTGTTCGATTAAAGCAATAAGGAGAAAGCCATGTCGGAACGGATCTCCGCTCCGGAAGCCCGCTTCACGGTGCTGACGCTCGGCGTCGACGATGTTGCCAAGAGTTCCGAGTTCTATCGCGCGCTCGGCTTCACGCGCCGTTTCAAGGCAACTGGCGATGAGGTTGCCTTCTTCGAGACCGGCGGCTCGGTACTCGCACTCTATTCGTGGGACAAGCTGGCACTGGATGCTACGCTGGCGGCCTATCCGCGTCCGCCGGCGTTTCGCGGCGCGACGCTTGCGTGGAATTGCCGAAGCGAGCAGGAGGTCGATGCGACCCTGGCGTTCGCCATCGGGCATGGCGCCAGCCTGCTGAAGCCGGCGCATCGCACCGACTACGGCGGATATTCCGGATATTTCGCCGATCCCGACGGCCATCCCTGGGAAGTCGTGGTCGCGCCGGGCATCGACGTCGGCGACGATCGCCGGGTGCATCTGCCGGATTGAGGCCTCGGCCTTAAACGCCCTTGGTCGAGAGATTGAGTCCCGCGGCGCCGACAACGATCAGTGCGATGAAAAGGATCTGCATGGTGGTGAGCGGTTGCCGCAGGAACAGCCAGCCGGTCATGGAGATCAGCATCACGCCAGTGCCGGACCAGATCGCGTAGGCGACGCCGACGGGAATCCTCGTCAGCACGTGCGACAGCGCCCAGAAGCATGCGCAGAACATGACGATCGCGATCATGCCGTAGAGCGGGCGGTTGAACCCCTCGGACTTGGTCAGCAGCGTCGTGGCGGCGACCTCGGCCACGATGCAAAGCCCCAGAAGTCCCCATGCATTCGTCCCGTTCATCATCTCGATCCCTGTTCGTGCGGCGACGTCGTCGACTCGCCGTATCATCGTCAATGAGTGCCGGTTCCCCGCAGCTAGCATTGCAACGCGACCGGCACATGAAGGGAACAGCGATGAATTGCGGGCATTTCATGGATTTCCGGGTTGCGCGGGCGGACATGTGGTCGCAGCATCGCCGGCATGATTCGAGGTAAGACAGCCAAGTCATCAGCCGGCAAATCGGCGAAGAGCAAGTCGCAGGCCGGCGCCAAGCCGGCGAAGGGCGTGCTGGCCGTGGCGCCGCCGAGCTTCCGCCGCGAAAAGGCCCTGCTCAGGAGCGGCGTCTGGCCGGTGGCGGGATGCGACGAGGCCGGGCGCGGGCCGCTGGCCGGCCCTGTGGTGGCGGCGGCCGTCATTCTTGATCCGGATCGCATTCCCAAGGGGCTCGATGATTCCAAGCGGCTGACGCGCGAGCGGCGCGAGGAACTGTTCGAGCAGATCTGCGCCACCGCCTCTTTTGCCGTCGCCGTGGCGCCGCCGTCGCGGATCGAGCGTGACAACATCCTGCGGGCGTCGTTGTGGGCGCTGGCGCGCGCGGTGCATGCGCTGCCGCAGGCGCCGCGGCATGTGTTCGTTGATGGCCGCGACCGCATCGATGTGCCCTGCGGCTGCGATGCGGTGATCGGCGGCGACGGACTGGTGGTGTCGATTGCTGCGGCTTCGATCGTGGCGAAAGTGTCGCGCGACCGGCTGATGTGCAGGCTGGCGCAGGACTATCCCGGCTACGGTTTCGAGCAGCACATGGGCTACGGGGTGCCGGTTCATCTCGACGCGCTGGATCGGCTCGGGCCGACCGTGCATCACCGCCGGTTGTTTGCCCCGGTGGCTGCGGCCTGGCAGAAGCACTTTGGCGAGCCGGTGCCCAACGGTGTGGTCGAGGCTGTGGACGAGGTTGCCGATCCCGACCAGGCATCGCTGCCGCTGGTGATGAGTTCGGTCGCCGTTCCCGCCTGAGCGCGGGACATTGCCTGATCGGCCGTAGCACCTTATCACAAGGTCCCGCCCCAACCCGGCCACCGGCTTCGACCCCGTCATGCGCTTCACCTCCCTGATCGTCGAACTGGTCCGCGCCCGGCCGAAGCTGATTTTCTGGGCGGTGATTCTGGCGCAGGCGGCCTTGTGGGTCGTGCTGCCGTTGCTGCTCTATCGCAGCCCGCCCGGCGACATCGCCACCCTGCTGGCGTTCGGCCGGGAGTATCAGGTCGGCACCGACATCGGGCCGCCGCTGGCATTCTGGCTCGCCGACATCGCCTATCGCTGCGCCGGCAATCATGTGCTCGGTGTCTATCTGCTGGCGCAGCTCTGCTTCGTCGTCACCATGTGGGCGCTGTTCGAACTCGGGGGCGCCATCGTCGGCCGGCAGCAGGCCGTGCTTGCGGTCATGCTCACGGCGGCGATCACCGCGTTCAGTTTTCCCGGTGTCGAATTCGGACCCACGGTGCTGGCGCGTCCATTGTGGGCGCTGGTGCTGCTGCATGCCTTCCGGGTGGTCGGGCAGGGCCGCCGCAATGCCTGGTTCGCGCTGTCGATCGAATCGGGGTTGCTGCTGCTCACCAGCCATGCCGCCGTTCTGCTGCTGGTGCTGCTGTTCGGCTTCATGCTGGCGACAGTGCGGGGCCGCCGCGCGCTGGCCTCGGTCGATCCGTGGTTCGCGGTCGCGGTGGTGGCGGTGCTGGTGCTGCCTTATCTGATGTGGCTGTTTCGCAGCCATGCACTGCAATTGCCGCAACTGCCGCCGCTGCAGGGGCTCGGCCCACGCGCCATCCGCTGGGGCGAGCTGCTGGGGCTTGTCGTCCTGACCATGTCCGGCATCGCGCTGCTGGTGATCTTCAACTCCGCCCGGCTGGCGGGTGATTCTGACACGGCGCCGGTGATCTTCCGGCCGCCGGTTGCGCCGTTCGCGCGCCGCTTCGTGCTGTTCTTTGCGGTCATGCCGGCATTGATCGCCACGCTGGCAACCGCGCTGTTCGGTTTCGAGCAGATCGTCGGCGGCATCGGCACCGTCAGCCTGATGACTGGGCTTGCCGTGATCGTGCTCAGCGACGATCTGATTCCGGTGCGTCGCCAGGAATTGCTGCGCACGATCTGGGCCGCGCTGATCATCGCGCCCGCGGCAGCCGTGCTGGGGATGACCCTGCTGCAGCCCTGGACCACTGCCGGCGAGGTGCAGACGTCGTTGCCGGCCAATGCCATGGGGCGTTTCTTCAGCGAGAGTTTCGAGCGCCGCACCGGACAGCCGCTGCAGGCGGTGGCCGGCGATCCGCAACTGTCGTCGCTGATCGGATTCGCATCCGCGCGACACCCCCATGTGTTCTTCGATGCCATCCCGGAGCGGACACCCTGGCTGACATTGGAGAAATTCAACAAGACCGGGGGCATCGTGGTGTGGCGCGCGGCCGATACCGCCGGCACGCCGCCGGCCGATATCGCCAGGCGTTTTCCGGGGCTGGCTCCCGAAGTGCCGCGCGCGTTCGAGCGGATGGTGACCGGCCGGCAGCCCTTGCTGCGGATCGGCTGGGGCATCGTGCGGCCTGCGTCGCCTTGAGCGAGGCTGCTTCGGTGTGTGCGCGCTAGATGGCCTGGACGCGGCGCCGCGCGAACGCGGTTCCTCCGAGCACGATCAGCGCCAGCGCGATCGGCGGAAAGATCACCATGTTGACGGTGGACCAGCCGTAGCTCGCGAGCAGGTGACCCGACGAGAACGAGCCGATCGCCATCATCCCGAACACCAGGAAATCGTTGAAGGCCTGCACCTTGTTGCATTCCTGCGGCCGGTGGGTCTCCACCACCAGCGCCGAGGCGCCGACAAAGCCGAAATTCCAACCCAGCCCGACCACGATCAGCGCGGCCCAGAAGTGCATCGCCGAAATCCCCGACAGCCCGATACAGGCCGCCACCGCTTCCAGTGCAAGGCCGACGGCCACCACGCGCGCCGCGCCGAAACGGGTGATCAGCGCGCCGGTGAAGAAGCTCGGGCCGTACATGGCCACCACGTGCCACTGGATGCCGAAGTTCGAATCGCTGAGCGAAAGGCCGCAGAACTTCATCGCCAGCGGCGCCGACGTCATCATGAAATTCATGATGGTGTAGGCCACCATGCCGCAGAGCGCGGCGGCGATGAAGCGCGGCTGGCGCGCGATCTCCAGGAGCGGCCGGCCGGCGGTGCGGTCGGTGGCCGGTGGCCGCGGCGCGTCCACGCCGAACAGGATCGCCATCGCGATCAGCGCGATGATCGCCTGCGCGACGAAGCTCGCTGCGAACAGATACGGTGGCCAGATGTTCATGGTCCACTGCACGAGCTGCGGGCCCAGCACGCCGGCGAACACGCCGCCCGCCATCACCCACGAGATCGCCTTCGGACGATAGGCGACGCTGGCGCCGTCGGCGGCGGCGAAGCGGTAGGACATCGCCACCGCGGCATAGAGGCCACCGAGGAAGGTGGCAGCGCAGAACAGTGCGAACGATCCCTGCAAAATGGCGACAGCCGCCAGCGCTCCGCAAAGCGAGCCGCAGGCGGTGCCGGCCACGAAGGCGGCGCGCCGGCCGAAGGCGCGGGAGATCGCGCCGGTCGGCAGCGTGCCGCAGGCGATGCCGACCACATAGATCGAGATCGGCAGGGTCGCGAATTCCGCGCTGGGCGCCAGTGTCGCGCCGATGATGGAGCCGGTTGCGAAAATCACCGCCGCGTTGGCGCCGGTCAGTGCCTGCGCGACCGCCAGCCGCAGCACGTTGCCGCGTACACGGGAGTCGTTGACTGAGTCGTCGACGAGGGTTGCAGTCATATTTTCTTGGATTCCCGGCAAAAGGAGTGAATTACCTTCGTTTATGGCCGGAAATGGAGATGAATTCTATCGACATCTGCTGATGGCAGCTATGTCGGCGCCGTCTCTGCCAGCGCGGTCCGGATCGAACGAAAATCCTGCCAGGCCAGCCGCTTGTAGGAGGGCGAGCGCAGCAGATAGGCCGGATGGAACGTCGGCATGGCGCGGATCTTGCGGCTGCCGGTGTCGTAGCCGATCCACTTGCCGCGGGTTCTCATGATGCCTTCGCGGGTCTTGAGCAGGGTCTGGGTCGACGGGTTGCCCATGGTGACCAGGATATCGGGATCGACCAGTTCGATCTGCCGCTGGATGAACGGCAGGCAGATCTGCGTCTCCTGCGGCGTCGGCGTGCGGTTGCCCGGCGGCCGCCAGGGGATGACATTGGCGATGTAGACCTCGCTGCGCTTCAGCCCGATGGCGCCGATCATCAGGTCGAGCAGCTTGCCCGAGCGTCCGACGAACGGCAGCCCCTCGATGTCCTCGTCGCGTCCCGGCGCCTCGCCGACGAACATGATGCGCGCGCCCGCCTGGCCGTCGGCGAACACCAGTTTGGTCGCAGTGAATTTCAGCGCGCAGCCGTCAAACGCATCGAGCAGCTTACGCAACTCCTCGAGGCTTCCCGCAGTGCGGGCCGCGTCGCGCGCGGAACTGATGGCGACGTCGGGCGCGGGTGCCGCGTCGGCGCGGCTCGCAGCGGTGTATTGAACGGGGGCCGCAGGCGCAGTCGCGGCGCTGGTGCGCAGCGCGGGTCGTGCCGCCGCCGGGGCGGCCGGGCGCTCGTCGATCGCAGCCTCCTCCGACAGCCGATCGACCGGCGCATCCGACAACGCGCAGTCCACCCCGGCCTCCAGATAGAAGGCGAGCAGTTCGTGCACGGTCGGCGCGCGTTCGGGGGTGATCATGAGGCGTTGAAGGTCATGCTTGGAGGCGAGTGCCTGTTGGGGACAATAGGACAGCTTGTCCTATTTAGACTGGAATGGCCGGCCGTGAAATCCCGCTCTCTGGCATACATGCGGTTGCTTGTTCCGCAGTGCGAACCCGCCGCACCGCCGGGGTTGTCCTCCGCCGAAAAATCGGAAACAACAGGGTTAGAAACATTCTTATTCAGCTATTTGAGACCAAGCACATGAGCACCGAGCCGCTGCCGCCACGCGATTCCATGGAGTTCGACGTCGTGATCGTCGGAGCCGGGCCGTCGGGCCTCTCCGCCGCGATCCGGCTCAAGCAGCTCAATGCCGACCTCACCATCGTGGTGGTGGAAAAAGGCTCTGAAGTCGGCGCGCATATTCTCTCCGGTGCGGTGATCGATCCGGCCGGCCTCGACAAGCTTGTGCCGGACTGGCGTGACGATCCGGAGTGTCCGCTGAAGACCCAGGTCAAGGACGATCATTTCTACTGGATGACGTCGAGCCTGAAGATTCGCCTGCCGAATTTCGCGATGCCGCCGCTGATGGACAATCATCACTGCTACATCGGTTCGCTCGGCAATGTCTGCCGCTGGCTGGCGACCAAGGCCGAAGCGCTCGGCGTCGAGATCTATCCGGGCTTCGCCGCGACCGAAGTGATCTACGGCGAGCACGGCGAAGTGCGCGGCATCGCCACCGGCGACATGGGCATTGGCCGCGACGGCCAGCCCAAGGCCTCGTTCACCCGCGGCATGGAACTGCTCGGCAAGTACACGCTGTTTGCGGAGGGCGCGCGCGGCTCGCTCTCCAAGCAGCTGATTGCGAAGTTCGCACTCGACGCCAAGAGCGAGCCGCCGAAGTTCGGCATCGGCCTCAAGGAAGTCTGGCAGATCGATCCGGCGAAACACAAGAAGGGCCTGATCCAGCATTCGTTCGGCTGGCCGCTCGGCAATTCCACCGGCGGCGGTTCGTTCCTCTATCACTATGACGACGATCTGGTCGCGGTCGGCTTTGTGGTTCATCTCAATTACAAGGACCCGTACCTGTCGCCGTTCGACGAATTCCAGCGCTTCAAGACCCATCCGCAGGTGCGGGACGTGTTCGAGGGCGGCAAGCGCATCGCCTATGGCGCGCGCGCCATCACCGAGGGCGGCTACCAGTCGGTGCCGCGGTTGTCGTTCGCCGGCGGCGCGCTGATCGGCTGCGCGGCGGGCTTCGTCAATGTGCCCCGCATCAAGGGCGTCCACAATGCGATGGGCACCGGCCTGCTGGCCGCCGAACATGTCGCCGCCGCGCTCGCCGCCGGCCGCGCCAATGACGAGCTGTCCGAATACGAGAACGCCTGGCGCAGTTCGCCGGTGGGCAAGGACCTGCACAAGGTCCGCAACATCAAGCCGCTGTGGTCGAAGTTCGGCACCATCATCGGCGTCGGCCTCGGTGCCTTTGACATGTGGACCAACACGCTGTTCGGCTTTTCGCTGTTCGGCACCCTGGGCCACGAGAAGCTCGACCGCGCGGCGCTCGATCCCGCCAAGACCCATGCGCCGATCGCGCCGCCTAAGGCCGACGGCAAGCTCACCTTCGACAAGCTCTCGTCGGTGTTCCTGTCCAACACCAACCACGAGGAGGATCAGCCGATCCACCTGAAGGTGGCGGACATGGCCCTGCAGAAGAGCTCCGAGCACGACGTGTTCGCGGGGCCATCGAACCGCTATTGCCCCGCGGGGGTCTATGAGTGGGTGGAGGAGGGCAGTGCCCCCCGATTCGTCATCAACGCCCAGAACTGCGTCCACTGTAAAACCTGCGACGCCAAGGACCCCAACGGCAACATCACCTGGGTTCCGCCGGAAGGCGGCGGCGGCCCGAACTATCAGGCCATGTAGCCCCGATCACGTGCTCGTGTGGTGTTCAGACATTTCTCCGTCACGGTCCGATGGCGCCGAACCGTGACGGCCGCCGGAAACCGAAACCCCACAAGAATCACATGTTTTGGGGGCTCGATTTGAATTGGCTTCGTCCCTGACAGGGGACCACGTGGCAAAATGGCAGCCGGATTCAGGAAGGCAGGGGCAAGATCGGCCACGATCCCGCCATACTGCCGAGGCCAATCGAAGCGTCATATCCTTGCGATTACGGGGCAAACGGGCCATTGTCTGATATCGCGCCCCCGGACCCGGGGAGAGCGCCGAGTTTGTCCGGAAACAGCGTTGCCAGATACGTCCCGATTACCCGACACGTCGACTGAACCGCTGATCAAACTCTTGAAACAAAGTCCTAAAACCTTTGGAGCCGAGCGAGCTGTGATGATGTCCATTCGTTTCAACCGGCTGGCGATTGCTGCCGTTGCCGCAGCCTTGCTTGCGGTTCCTGCAGCCTACGCGCAGACGCCCGACAAGCCGACCGAAACCTCCAAGCTCGAGGCTGCGAAGACGCCGGCATTTCCGACCAGCCGCGACCTGTCGTCCATGACCACCGCCGGCAGCTATCTGGCCGCCCGCCATGCCAGCGTCGAACGCGATGCGGCCTCCGCTGCGGCGTTCTATCGCTCCGCGCTGCGGTCCGATCCGAAGAACAACGAACTGCTCGACCGCGCCTTCATTTCCTCGCTCGCCGAAGGCGATATCGAGGAGGCGGTCAAGCTCGCCGACCGCATCCTGGTCATCGACAAGAACAACCGTGTCGCCCGTCTCGTGGTCGGCGTGCGGGAATTGAAGCTGAAGCACTATGCCGCGGCCCAGCAGAACATCAATCAGTCGGTCCGCGGGCCGATCACCGATCTGGTCGCGGCGCTGCTGTCGGGCTGGGCGCAATACGGCGCGGGCAACACCCAGGCCGCGATCGCCAGCATCGACAAGCTGCAGGGCCCGGAATGGTATCCGCTGTTCAAGGACTTCCACACCGGAATGATCCTGGATCTCGCCAACAAGCAGAAGGACGCCGGCGTCCGGCTGGAGCGCGCCTACAAGCTGGATGATTCCGCCCTGCGTGTCGCGGAAGCCTATGCGCACTGGCTGTCGCGCAGCAAGGATCCTGCCGCTGCGGCGACTGTGTATGAGAACTTCGACAAGAAGCTCGCACGCCATCCGCTGGTGATCGACGGTCTCAAGGAGACCAAGGCCGGCAAGAAGCTGCCGCCGCTCGCCGAGACGCCGCAGGCCGGCGCGGCCGAGGCGCTCTACGGCATCGGCGCTTCGCTGACCCGCCGCGGCGGTGAGGATCTGGCGCTGGTCTATCTGCAGCTCGCGCTTTACCTCGAGCCGAAGCATGCGCTGGCGCTGCTGTCGCTCGCCGATCTCTACGAGTCGGTGAAGAAGCCTCAGATGGCCATCAAGGTGTATGAGCGGGTGCCGGCCAACTCGCCGCTGAAGCGCAACGCCCAGATCCAGCTCGCCACCGATCTCGACGCCGCCGACCGCAGCGACGAGGCCATCAAGATCCTGAAGGAGACCACTGCCCAGGATCCGAAGGATGTCGAGGCCATCATGGCGCTCGGCAACATCGAGCGCTCGCGCAAGAAGTTCGACGACTGCGCCACCACCTATTCGCAGGGCATCGATGCCAGCGCGGACAAGCCGAACTGGGTGCTGTTCTATTTCCGCGGCATCTGCGAGGAGCGGTCCAAGCAGTGGCCCAAGGCGGAAGTCGACCTGAAGAAGGCGCTGGAGATGCAGCCGGACCAGGCGCACGTGCTGAACTATCTCGGCTACTCCTGGATCGACCAGGGCATCAATCTCGACGAGGCGATGAAGATGATCCGTCGCGCGGTCGAGCAGCGCCCCGATGACGGCTACATCGTCGACTCGCTGGGCTGGGCCTATTACCGCATCGGCAATTACGAGGACGCGGTGAAGAACCTCGAGCGGGCCGTGGACCTGAAGCCGGAAGACCCGACCATCAACGACCATCTCGGCGATGCCTACTGGCGGATCGGCCGCAAGCTGGAAGCCCAGTTCCAGTGGGCCCATGCTCGCGACCTGAAGCCCGATCCGGACGATCTGCCGAAGATCGAGGCCAAAATCAAAGACGGCCTGCCGGATGAGCCGTCGCCGGCGGCGGCGTCCGCCGACAAGGACAAGAAGAGCGACAGGGGCGGCTAGCAGTGCCTCTTGCCGGCCGCTCGCGGCCGGCAGCTATTCGGGAGACCGGTTCCACTTTGCCGGGAAATGCTCTAAAGCGTCCTCGGTTCTGGTCGACCAGAACCGAGGATTTCTTTTTGGTTGGGACGGGGAACCGCTTGCCATGGCTGCGCTGCTCGAGACCGCGCGTGCAAAGGTCAATCTGACGCTCCGGGTGCTGGGGCGGCGGCCCGACGGCTATCACGAGTTGGAAAGCGTGGTGGCGTTCGCCGGCGCGTCGGACCGGCTCACCCTCGAGCCCGGGCCGTCTGCTGAGCTGACCGTCACTGGCCCGCGTGCGGCCGAATGCGGTGACGTCAGCGACAACCTGGTGTTCCGCGCGGCCCGCGCATTGGGCGAGAAGATCCAGGGTCTGCGCTCCGGGCATTTCACCCTGGACAAGCACTTGCCGGCTGCGGCCGGCATCGGAGGGGGCTCGGCGGACGCCGCCGCGGCGCTTCGGCTGCTCGCGGCCAGCAACAACATCGCCTTCGACGATAAGCGCCTGATGGACGTGGCAAGGGCCACCGGCGCCGATATTCCGGTCTGCGTCGGCTCGCGCGCCTGCATCATGACCGGTGTGGGCGAAAACCTGACGCCCCTCAATCTGCCGCCGCTGCCGTGCGTGCTGGTCAATCCGCGGGTGCCGGTGGCCACCAAGGATGTCTTCGCGGCGCTCGGGCTCAAGCCCGGCCAACTGCACACCGGCCTGTCCGACGTGCTCGAAGCCATCACCTGGCCTGCGCCCGATGCGCCGATCGAGACGTGGCTGGACGCGCTCGCCGGCGGCACCAACGATCTCGAGGCCCCGGCGATCCGGATTCAGCCGGTCATCGCCGATGTGCTGGCAGCGCTGCGGGCCGCGGACGGCGTGCGGTTCGCGCGCATGTCCGGCTCGGGCGCGACATGTTTTGCGATCTTCCGCAGTCATGCGGAGGCGGTCCGGGCGGCTGATGCCGTCAGCGGCCAGCATCCGGACTGGTGGGTCGAGGCCAGTATCCTCAGCTAGCAATCAATCCTGGCGGCCAGGATGCATCACGAGAGGCTGACACAGCAGTCCCGGTGCCCGGCGCGAGATGAGCGCATATCCTGCGCGACCGGCGTGGCCATCCTCGTTCTCGCGGTGCTCGCCGCGGTGTACGCCGCTTGGCCGATCCGGCGCATGTTTCTGCCGCTGGAGATCGACAGCAACGAACCTTGGAACGCCTATCACGTCGACGACATCATCGCCGGCCGCAGTCTCTATCCGGGGGCGGACGCACTGGTGCTGAACAACTACCCGCCGTTGTCGTTCTATCTCGTCAGTGCCATCTCGAAGCTCGGATTCGATCCGCTCTATGTCGGACGGGCGCTGTCGCTGATCGCTGTTGTGTTCACAGCCTGGGCGGCGGCCTGCATTGTGCGGCGGTTCGGCGGATCGAGGACCGCAGCGTGGCTTGCGGCGCTCTGGTTCTGCGCAACGTTCGCCCGTTTCTTCGACAACTACGTCGGCATGAACGATCCGAACCTGGCGGCGCTTGCGCTGATGGCCTGGGCGTTGGTCTGGTTGTTGCGTCGCCAGTCCGCGGGACGATCAGCCGAGCCCGCCATCCTGCTGATGGTCGTGGCTGGATTCACCAAGCACAACCTGTTCGTGATTCCGGTGACGGCGATCTGCTGGCTCGGTCTCGTCAACCTGCGCGTTGCCGCGCGTGCCGCCGTCGTTGGCATCATCGCTGCCACGCTTGGCCTTGTGCTGTGTCGTGTCGTTTATGGCGAGGTTTTCGTCCAGAATCTGTTCACGGCCCGCGAGTACAGACTCGCGTCGGCCGTGCTCAATCTCGGACGGCTGCAATGGATCGCGCCTGCGCTGGTCGTGTTCGGCATCTGGGCGTGGCATCAGCGGCAGAGTGCGGCGAGCGGATTCTGCATGCTGTTCGTAGGCATCGCCTTCGTGTTCCAGTTCCTGGAAAAGCTTACGGCGGGGGTCGGCGACAACGCGCAGTTCGAGCTCGCGACGGCAACCGCGATCGGCCTCGGGCTGGCATTCGACAATCTCGCCGATATCCCCGCGGTGCGCCGGTTCGGGATCGAACGCAGCCAGCTTGCGGTCGTTGCCGTCCTGATCCTGCGGCTGCTGCTGTCGGGCCGCACCGCACCCTATCTGCTCATTGCCAGTCCGGAGTTCCGTGCTGATTTGGTGCAGCGCGCGGATGTCGTCGCGTCGGAAACGGCGCGGGTGGCCGCGATGCCGGGTCCGGTCGCCTGTTCGGTCGTCACTGTATGCCGCTGGGCGGGCAAGCCGTTTCTGTACGATCGCTTTGCCCTGCACGATCGTATTGTCACCGGGCACTTGTCCGAGGATGAGGTCGAACGGCGCCGCAGGGCGCTGGGCATTCGTCTGGTGGAGATCGATGCGCGGACGATCGCCGACTGGCGGTAGATTCAGCGGATACGCCCGATCATGAGCGCGGCGGCCATTCCCACCGTGCCAGCTGCAGCAGGTCCCCTTGCGCGAGCCTGGTCTCACCGAAATCCTTGTCGAGTTCCAGCGAGGTGGCGTCGTCGTTCTTCAACAGCAGGTTGACCAGCTTGGCGCTGTGCGACACCACGATCACCTGCGAGCGGGCTGCGGCGGCTGCGATCAAGCGGGCGAGGGCCGGAATCAGGTCGGGATGCAGGCTGGTCTCCGGTTCGTTGAGCACCAGCAGTTCCGGCGGCCGTGGTGTGAGCAGGGCGGCGATCAGCAGCAGATAACGCAGCGTGCCATCTGAAAGCTCTGCAGGTTTCAGCGGACGCAGCAGTCCCTGTTGACGCATCGCTACCTCGAACCAGCCGTCATTGTTGCGGATCTCGAGCTCGGAGCCGGGAAATGCGTCGTCGATGGCGTCATCGAGCTCTCGTCGGCTGCCGAGTTCGCGAATGGTCTGCAGTGCAGCCGCGAGATCGGCGCCGTCGTCGGACAGCACCGGCGTGTAGGTTCCGACCTGCGGCATCCGGCACGGCGACTGCCGGTCGGTCCTGAAGTGATCGTAGAACCGCCAGGCCCGGATGCGTTCGCGAACCGTGATCATTTCCGGCGCGGTGCGAGGGTCGGCGAATGCGTGCATCATGCTCTCAAAGTTCGACAGCGTGATGCCGGGAACCTTGTCCCAGTTGCCTTCGTCATTGGCCGCTAGCAGCGCAGGCCCGCGCCGATCGACCAGCAGCGTGCCGCGGCGGAATACCGGGCCGGCCCAGATGCATTCGCGCTTGATCTCGGGATCGAGCGAGAAGGCCGCGCCGCCCGACGGATAGCCGACGTCGATCGAATAACTGAGATCGTCGGCGCCATACCCCAGACGCAGCTGTGCCGGGTTCTTTCGGACGGTGCCCTGAACCGCATATTTGCCGGAGCGCATCTCCCGGGAGATTTTTTCCGGTCCCGCCCAGAACGTCGATTGCACGCCGCCCTCGCGCGCCAGCGAACCGACCAGTTCGCCCCGCGCGGTATCGGCGAGCAGCCGCAGTCCGCGATAGAGGCTCGACTTGCCGCTGCCGTTTGGCCCGGTGACGACGTTGAGCTGGCTGAGCGGAATGGCGAGATTGCGGATCGAACGGTAGTTCGAGATGGCCAGCGTCTTCAGCATGACTCTTTGCCCCCGGCGCGCCGTGAAAAGATATCCTCAGGTGACACTCAATCGGTCGCGTTCAGGGCGTAGCTTTCTGGCGAAACAGATGAGCCAAACCGCGCAATAAATCGTTCTCGAATTTGTCGCGTCCAGGTCGCCTCATATTCGGGGGGCATCTTTTCGGCTTGAAGAACCGCGTGCGCAAACTTGGTTGCGGTGAGCGAGGTTCCGCTCGCGATCAGGTCTGCGGCGGTGAGCCGATTGCAAAAGCCCCACTCCGCGCATAGGTCCGCCAGCAGGAGATCCAAATCTTTTCGCAGCTCAGGCTTGGTATTCCGACCCGGCAATGAAACACCTCAGTGCGAGCGCGCCAGGCAGAACGCCACCACCTGCTCCAGCGCCGTCTTCATCGGTGAGGTCGGAAACAGCGCCAGCGCGTCGACGGCCATGGCGCCGTAGTGATGGGCGCGATTGAGGGTGTCTTCCAGCGCGCGGTGCTTCGACATCAGCCCGATGGCCTGGTCGAGATCGGCTTCCTCGATCTCGCCGCGCTCCAGCGTGCGGATCCAGAACGCGCGCTCGACGTCGTTGCCGCGGCGGAACGCGAGCACCACCGGCAGGGTGATCTTGCCCTCGCGGAAATCGTCGCCGACGTTCTTGCCGAGCTTGGCGGCCTTGCCGCCATAATCCAGCACGTCGTCGACCAGCTGGAAGGCGATGCCGAGATTCATGCCGACCGAGCGGCAGGCGGTCTGTTCGGCCTTGGGCCGGTTGGCGATGACGGGGCCGACCTCGCAGGCGGCCGCGAACAATTCCGCGGTCTTGCCGCGGATCACGGCGAGATATTCGTCCTCGGTGGTGGCGGTGTTCTTCGCGGCGGCAAGCTGCGCCACTTCGCCCTCGGCGATGGTTGCAGCCGCCGCGGACAGAATATCGAGCGCGCGCAGCGAGCCGACCTCGACCATCATGCGGAACGCCTGCCCCAGCAGGAAGTCGCCCACCAGCACGCTGGCCTCGTTGCCCCACACCATGCGCGCGGAGAGCTTGCCGCGGCGCAACTCGCTCTCGTCCACCACGTCGTCATGCAGCAGCGTTGCGGTGTGCATGAACTCGACCGCGGCGGCGAGCTTGATGTGGCCGTCGCCGGTGTAGCCGGCGAGCTGCGCCATCGCCAGCGTCAGCATCGGGCGCAGCCGCTTGCCGCCGGAGGAGATCAGGTGGTTGGCCACCTCGGGGATCATGGTGACTTCCGAGCCGGTCCGCGACAGGATGGTGCTGTTGACGCGCGTCATGTCGGACGCGACAAGGGCCACCAACTCGTCTATCGACGCCGTCGAGGGGGACTCGAAGGGAACAATCACCGCCACGCAAGATCTCCAAAAATCTTGTTTCAAATGCCAGAGTGGAACCTGCCGCATAGCGGCGAGGGCGTCAAATCGCAAGGCCCCTCAGTGTCATATAGGAGCGCCGATCGCCGTGCGGGAGTTGCTGCGGACCAACGATATCGTGCTGGTTTCAGCCGTCGAGGCCCTGCTGGACGGGGCCCATATCGGGCATCTGGTGCTGGACCAGAACATGAGCATTATTGAGGGGTCGCTGGGGGTGCTGCCGCGGCGGCTGCTGGTGGGAGATGACGATTTTGTGGCCGCCCGCCGGCTGTTGTCCGAGGCCGGGCTGGGTCATGAATTGAGGCCCGATGAATGAGGCCGATGCCATAACCGAGGACGCGTTTCTTGGGGGCCGGCTCCGGCTGCGCCAGCCCAAACGCGGTCACCGTGCCGGTCATGATGCGATTTTGCTGGCGGCTGCCACCGTCGCCCGGCCCGGCGACCGGGTCGCCGATCTGGGCGCGGGAGTCGGGGCGGCGGGGCTTGCGGTGGCCTGTCGGGTCGGCAGCGTCGTTCCCGTATTGGTTGAAATCGATCCGGCGTTGGCCGAGCTGGCCCGGCAGAATGTCACAGCCAATCATTTGGCGGCCGAGGTCGCGGTGCTGGACGTCACGTCGGGCGCAACCGATTTCGCTGCCGTCGGGTTGCCGCCAGACAGTTGTGATGTCGTGCTGATGAATCCACCGTTCAACGACGCGATGCGCCATCGGGCCTCGCCTGATGTCGGGCGCAGCCTGGCGCACCAGGCCAAGGCCGATACGCTTGAGGCGTGGGTGCACGCTGCGCGCCGCATTCTCAAACCCGGTGGTTCGCTGACGCTGATCTGGCGTGCGGAAGCGCTGGCCGAGGTGCTGGCGGCCTTGGAAAAGGGGTTCGGGAGTCTGGCGGTGCTGGCTGTGCATCCGGACGCGGCGTCGCCGGCGATCAGAATCATCATCAGCGCTGTCAAAGGCGGGAGGGCGCCATTGATCCTGTGCCCGGCTCTTGTCCTCAATGATGAATTCGGAAAAACACCTGCCCCGGTGCAGGCCGTGCTGCGCGGGGAGCAATCGTTGCGGTTGAGCGATCGGTCATCAACCGATCGTCGGGGCTGACGACCGAGGTTGCGTCTTTGATCGTGACTCCGGCAGCGATGTCAGCCTGATCGCGGTCAGCAACGTGCCCATCAACATCAGCAGAAGATAGATTTTCATCGTTGCACCCTAGGTCGCCGCACCATTGCGGCTCCAATCAAGTTGGGCGGAGATCCGATCACAAACGCGGTATCGATTTGCGAACTGCACGCTCAACGCTTCCTCCTCAGGAAGCGTTCCCACGGTTAACAAACCGTTGATGCAGCGATTATATTTGTGGAAACGTTTGGCCGCAGGGCTACCAGGCCACGCGCAGCGTGCCGGAGCCCGAATAGCGGCTGCTGGAACCGGACAGCTCGCTGGAAAAATTGGCCTGCAGCACCGCCGAGCTGTTCAGCGCGAGCTGGAGGCCGGCATCGAGCTGGGCCGCGTCCGATGCGGCACGCGGCCCGAACACCGTGAAGTTCGGTCCGGGTATCGATGGGAATGTCGCGTCCTGGCTGCGGTCCGGCCGGAACTCATGCACCCAGGCCATGCGCGCCACCGGGGTCAGGATCCGCCCGCCGCCCAGATCGAAGCTGGTGTCGAGCTGAACACCGAGGAATGTCGGCAGCGATGTTACCGTCACCGGCGCATACGACAGGCCGAGCATGCCGGGCGTATTGGTCCCGAACACCACGCTGGTTTCGGTCCGCGCGCGTTGCCAGAGCGTCGCGGGCTGGATCGCCGCGAATGGCGTCACGTTCAGGCCCACGAATTCATAGGGACGCGCGATTTCGACGCGGCCGCCCACCAGGTTGCTGGTGAAACTGGCGCGTGCCAGTTCGGAGGGGCCGATGCCGGAAATGAAGCGCGAGGTGGTGTTGTCGAACGTCGCACCATTGAGCGCGGCGGTGATCCGGAACGTGTTCCAGTCTTTCCGCACGAACAGGCCGGCCTGGCTCGCGTCGATGTCGCCGGATGTGGCGCGCGGCGCCGAGGAAAACGAGAACCGGCCGCCGCTGATCGCGGCGCCAAACAGCAACGTTGAATCGGCGAGGTAGCTCAGGCTGGCGACACCGGCGCCGCCGCTCTGCACTTGATTGGCGCTGCCGATTGCCGCGTCGCCGCGGGTGGTGAGGCTGCCGCCGAAACCGCCGACCGAAAATCGCCAGCGCGCCGGATCGTCGATATCGGGCGCTTTGGTGAAGGCTTTGAACGCCGGATGCTCGCGTCGCGGAGCGGCATAGCCGAGCGGGCCGGGGCTTGTGCCGGGCGCACCGAAGCCCGCGGAGGCAGCCCCCATCATGGCGTTCACGAACAGCGTGCTGGCCAGGAACGACGTACTCTGGGTGGCGATGGTGCCTTCGCCCGAGAGCTGGTCGAGCACGCCGACCGAATTGGCAAACAGCAGGTTGGTGTAGATGGTCGCGGCGTTGCCGGTCAGTGTGGTCGAATAGCCCTGTTCGAGTGCGTTGCCGACCGCGCGCTGGTTCAGAGTCTCGCCCGGGACCGCGCCGAACGGCAGTCGCGTCAGCACCAGGTTGACGGCGTTGATGCCGCTGCCGATCAGCGGATTGTTGACGTAGTCGGCGGCAATCGAGAAGAACGGCGAGGACGAGGACGTCACCACCTTGTCGAAGGTCGTGCCGTTGAGGTCGCCGCCGGTGCAGCCGCAATTGTAGACCACGCTGTAGTAGGTCGTGACCTTGTCGTAGAGACCCGGCTGCAGCACCGCGCGCAGGGTGCCGCCGAGATGCGGATCGGCCGAGCCGAGGCCGTCGCTGAGGCCGTCGCGGTTGACGCGCAACTCCAGCGTGCCGTTGGCGGTCTGGATAAACGTGCTGTCGATGAAATGCCAGGTCAACGGCGGCAGGGTCGGATCCGTCAGCTTGTCGAGCGGCGTGTTCGGATTGGTGATGGTGATCGTGCCGTTGTTGATCAGCGCCGTGTCCGGAATGTTGCCGGCGACACTGATCGTGCCGTCCAGCTTGCCGTTGTTGGTGATGGTGAGGGGACCCAGAAATCCTCCGGCAACAACGCTCGAACCGAGCGCGCCCGCCTGGATCGTGCCGTTGTTGATCAGGCTGCCGCTGCCCTGGAGGAAGACGCCGGCGGCGTTGTCACCGGCCGTGATCAAGCCATTGTTGGTGATCGCCATGTCCCCAGACGCCGCCACGGCAGCAACGGGAGGGAAGCCTCCGCCGGTGCTGTTGCCGACACTGATGGTGCTGTTGTTGAGGACGGTCGCTGTGCCCTGGAGAAGCAGGCCAATGCCGTCGTTGCCAGCCTGAATCTTATTGTTGTTGACGATGCTGCCGCCGTTAAGCGTGGCAAGCGCAATACCGACCCCGGTATCGCCGGCAATGATCTGGCCGTTGTTCACGACGTTTCCGCGATCACCAAGTGCGATGCCGGCGCTACCGATCCCAACGTTGATCGAACCGTTGTTGGTCACCGTGCCGCTACTGTTGAGCAGAATGCCAGCAAACCCGTCGCCAGCCTCGATGGTCCCGTTGTTGACGATCGTGTTGCGATCCTGACCGAAGATTCCGAGCCCGCCGCTGGTGATGGTGCCGTTATTGGTGACCGCGTTGCGATTGCCCATCGTGATGCCGACGAAGGCGGCCGCATCTCCGATGGTGCCGTTGTTGACGATGGTGTTGCGGTTGGTGACGCTGATGCCGCCGTTAGGGCCGGTCACGCTGCCATTGTTGGTGATGACGTTACGATAGGTCAGGCCGATGCCGAATGAGGCCAGCGCCGGCGCGATCGTGGCGCCGGAGTTCACCGTGACATTGACATGGTTCTCGGCGCCGCTGCCGACGCCATCGGTGTCTGTGCCGCTGCAGGTCACCGTGTCGCCACTATTGACCGGCGTGGGCGTGCATGCGGCGAAAGCTGTTGAAGGAGCGAATCCAAGCGTGAGCGCAAAAGCCACGCCACTCAGTACGAACGCTACACAACTTGCCCGGCGCTGCGCCGGCAAGACACCCCGGAATATCACTTGACCAACCCCCCGGCGAAAATGCGCCGTACCAACAAATCTCCGGCGAAAATGCGCCGACGTCTCGTTCCCCGCAGGCAGGGTAGAGAGATGCCCGGGTGGTGACAAGAAGGGCAGGTGCGACTATCTGCTAGCTGATGCGGGATAGACACACCGCTTTGACGCTGCGGCATATCGGCTTTCACGCCTGCCGGGATGATCTGAACAAGGACAGGACGTGACATGAGCCATATCGACCCCTCTCAGCATCACCCGGAGCCCGGCGTTGCCGGTTTTGCCCGGCATCTCATTCAGCGCAGCCGCCGGCTGCTGCCTGCGCGGATGCGCGGTGATACGCCGGTGGTCCCGGTGGTGCGTCTCAGCGGCGTGATTGGTGCCGTGACACCGCTGCGGCCTGGCTTGTCCCTGGCTGGCGTTGCGCGCACCCTGGAGCGCGCCTTCGGCACCAAGAACGCCAAGGCGGTGGCGCTGGTGGTGAACTCCCCCGGCGGCTCGCCGGTGCAGTCGCGCCAGATCTTCCTGCGCATCCGTCAACTGGCTGCGGAGAAGAAGCTTCCGGTGCTGGTGTTCGTCGAGGACGTCGCGGCGTCCGGCGGCTACATGATCGCCTGCGCCGGTGACGAGATCTTCGTCGATCCCTCCTCGATTGTCGGATCGATCGGCGTGGTCGGCGGCTCGTTCGGCTTCGAGGGGCTGATCAAGAAGATCGGCGTCGAACGCCGACTCTACACCGCCGGCGAGCACAAGGCGACGCTGGATCCATTCCTTCCCGAAAATCCCGAGGACGTCGCGCGGCTGAAGGCGATCCAGCGCGAGATCCACAGCGTGTTCATTGATCTGGTCAAGGGAGCCCGCGGTGGCCGGCTCAAGGGCGCCGATGATTATCTGTTCACCGGTGAATACTGGGCCGGCAATCGTGCGGTCGAGCTCGGACTTGTCGATTCGATCGGCGACTTGCGCACGACATTGCGGGCCCGCTTCGGCGACAAGGTGTTGACCCCGGTGATTGCGCCGGCGAGCGGGCCGCTCGCCGGGCTGCTGGGGCGGCGGTCGGCCGGTACCGGCTCCTTGCTGGAAGCCGCGAGCCAGCTGCCGGCGGAGCTGATTTCGGCGCTGGAGGCGCGGGCGGTCTGGGCGCGCTTCGGATTCTAAACTTTAATATAACCCCCTGCGGCAAGCTGTCCGCGTATTCGCCACAATCGCGACACGCGGATTCAGGACAGTTCAGGCCTCAAACGAGGATTGAGCCATGCCGCCGCTGATTCTGGTGCTTGTTGGTGCCCTTGGTGGAACTGCGCTGGTGCGTTGGGGCCTGCGGGAAGCCCGCCGGATCAACGACGAGCTGGAACGGGTGCGCACTGCGCGCATGGCCGAAGCCCGCGCGCAGTCGCCGATGCAGTCGATTCCGCGGTTGCGCCGCGATCCGGTGACCGGCGCCTATTGGCCCGAATAAGGTTGTCTGCGCCGCCCCGGAGATCTTGGGCGGCGCCAAACGACAAGCGCAACCGACTTGCTTCAGGCGATCTGCCTCAAGCGACCTGCTTAAACGACTTCGCGCCGGTGAAGGTGGGGCACCACCTGCAAACCGGCGCGCAATCCTGGTCACGGAAGCCTGGAGATCGTGAAATCGGGAGAGGCGCGTTAGCGCTGGATGCCGTGGTGGGTCTGCGACGTGCGAATGGTGGCGCGGACGCGATGGCCGCGGATCTTGGCGTTCATGACGGTGATCAGCGACACCGTCATCACCACCGCGGCGACCATGTTGAAAATCATCATTTGAAGCCCCTGCTGTTGCGCTCGATTGTTGTTCGTTCGTCACCGCCTGACCGCGGCCGGTTCAAAACCATTCGCGGAAACCGGTGACTTTTTGTTCGGCGTGGGCACAGCCTGGAACAAGGTTCCTAACAAAGCCCGACCATGCGACCGGCTGTTGTGATTACGGTTAAGAGGGCTTGATGATCCCTGTGCTTTCAGGGGCTTGGCCGATGAAGGACCCCACGACTCAGCATTAAGAGACCCTTGCGCGCTTCATCTGCTTTTCCTGCATGGCGCGGGTGCGCTGGCGCTGCTGGCGCTCGGCGTGCAGAAACGGAATGGCCGCGATCAGGGTCGCGCACACGACGAGAATCGTCGTCGCAGTGGCAAACAGCATATCGTCTCCTGAGCTCTCGTGGCCGAGAGGTCGCGTTGTCAGCGAATGACTTTGAGGCGCGATGTAAGGGAATATCCCAGCTCCCGGCTGTATTACGCCGGACGGCGGTAATGGTTTCTGGTTCCGCCGCCTTGATTCCCGTTATCCCCACCGATACGGTCCCGCGCGCTCATTCACGGTGACCCAACCCTTAAGACGATCATGGAATCTCTGCCTCAACACATGCGGCCTGAACGCTCGTTTCAGGGCTTAATCCTGACCCTGCAACGGTTTTGGGCAGATTACGGCTGCGTCATCCTGCAGCCCTACGACATGGAGGTGGGAGCGGGGACGTTCCATCCGGCGACCACGCTGCGGGCGCTGGGTCCCAGGCATTGGAACGCGGCCTATGTGCAGCCCTCGCGGCGGCCGAAGGACGGCCGTTATGGCGAGAATCCGAACCGGCTGCAGCACTATTACCAGTTCCAGGTGATCCTGAAGCCGTCACCGCCGGACATCCAGGACCTGTATCTGAAGTCGCTGGAGGCCATCGGGGTCGATTCCGGCCTGCACGACATCCGTTTTGTCGAGGACGATTGGGAGAGCCCGACGCTTGGCGCGTGGGGGCTCGGCTGGGAGTGCTGGTGCGACGGCATGGAGGTGTCGCAGTTCACTTACTTCCAGCAGGTCGCGGGCGTCGAATGCGCGCCGGTGGCGGGCGAACTCACCTACGGCCTCGAGCGGCTGGCGATGTATGTGCAGGGCGTCGACCGCGTCTACGATCTCAATTTCAACGGCCGCGACGGCGCCGACAAGGTGACCTATGGCGACGTGTTCCTGCAAGCCGAGCGGGAGTACTCCCGGCACAATTTCGAGCACTCCGACGTCGCCATGCTGTTCGAGCAGTTCAAGATGGCGGAGGGCGCCTGCCGCAAGTATCTCGAAGCCGGCTGGCAGGATTCGAAGAAAGAGCGTCACCTGATGGCATTGCCGGCCTACGACCAGTGCATCAAGGCGAGCCATGTGTTCAACCTGCTCGACGCGCGCGGCGTGA
>JBGMOD010000155.1:0-6305 GCA_041424235.1 Hyphomicrobiales bacterium | reverse complement strand
CGCTCGCGCCCTTGCGCTCGCGATGGATCGCGGTCAGCGCCGCCTTGACGTCCGGCTCCATCTTGCCGCCGTCGCCGCAGACATAAATGATCGCGCCCTGCCCGATCAGGCTCCAGACCCGATCTTTTTGCGCGGCGATGAGATGCTGCACGTAGGTCTTGGGGCCGTCGCCGCGCGAAAACCCGACATGCAGCTCGCAAACACCGTCGGCGGCGAACTGCTGCAATTCCTTCTCATAGAGGAAATCCTGCTCGGGATGGCGGCAGCCGAAAAACAACATGGCGGGCCCAAGCGTTTGTCCCTGCACCTTGCGCGCGGCGCGCTCCTGCAGGAAGCCGCGGAACGGGGCAAGGCCAGTGCCGGGGCCGACCATGATCACCGGCACGGACGAATCATCGGGAAGACGGAAGCCGGCCTTGGTTTCCTTGATTGTGGCATGGATGGTCTCGCCGACCCGGCGGCCGGCGAGATAATTCGAGCAGATTCCCTTGTAGGTGCCGATCCCGGAGATTGCCGGCGCCTCGACCACCGCGGTGGTGATGCTGCAGCGAGAGCCGCCGGCCGCCTGCGGCGAAGATGAAATCGAATAGTAGCGCGGCGACAGCAGCGACAGCATTTCGAGGTAGGTGTTGAACGGCAGCTCGCAGGCCGGATATTCCTCCAGCAAATTGAACACCGACTTGCGCTTGGCCAGCACCTCGGCGCGGTATCGCTCGTTCGACGCGGCATCGTCGCCGGCAAAGGCCTCGAGCTTGGGCTTTGTCACCGGGCAGCGGGTGTGCTCGGACATGATCTGGATCTGCTTGCGGGTCGCCACCTGCTGCAGCTCGACGAACTCCGCGAGCAGCCGGCCGACCGACACCGGCTGGCCCACCGGCAACTGCGCGCGGCGTCCCTCGGCGACGCCGAGCCGGATCTGGTCGGTCGACAGGAAGCCGAAGCGTCGTGCGACACGATCCACGAGTTCGGGATCGTTGCGCGGCACCACGCTGAGATGGTCGCCAACCCTGTAGGTCATGGTGCCGGGCAGTTCCACCTCGATATGCCGCGTCGAACGGCCGCCGCTGCCACTCTGCAGCTCTTCATTGACCGCGATCTTGATCGGCGCCGCGCCACCGAGGCCCGCGATGGTGTTGGGGATGGAGGTCGCGACCGGCTCCACCTGATACAGCGGCGCATCATTGGCCTCGCGCTGGAAGCCGGTATCGACACCGAACTCCTTTACCGCCAGCGCGCGCAGCTGCTTGAACCAGGTCTCGAACTGGCCGTCGAGGTCGTCGCGCGCATCGCCCTCGCCGCGGGCGCAGGCGCTGGTCGCGCCATGGGCGGCCAGCTGCTCGTCGATCAGCCGCGGGATCGACTGATAGGTCGCAAGCCAGTCGCTGTTGCCGCAGCCAAACACCGCATAGCGCACTTTCGCAAAGGCATCCTTCGGCAGGTCGCTGCCGAGCCACTTGATGAACTGCGTCGCATTGTCCGGCGGCGCCCCGTTGTAGGACGCGCAGACGATGATCACCCCGCCGCTGTCCGGCAGCTTGCCGACCATGTCGTCGAGCGGCGCCAGTGTGGTGGCGAAGCCGTTGACCTCGGCGAGGTCGGCGATGCGGTGCGCGATGTCCTCCGCGGTGCCGAGATTGGAGCCGTAGAGCACCGCAAGCGGCGTGTTGTGGCCGGGGCGCGGCCGCACGGTTGCAACCGGCGCGGATGGCGTCGACGCAGGGCCTGCGGCCCGGGGAACGCTCGTATGCGTGCGATCTTCGTCCGTGCGCGGCCGCACCTTGATCTTGAAGCCGTCGGGCTTGATGGTCAGGGTTTCCTTGAGCAGCATCTGGTAACCGGTGTGGTCGACCAGCTTGAAGCGCTGCAGGATCATGCCGAGGCAGAGCGCGGCTTCATGCATGGCGAAGCCGCGGCCGATGCAGGCGCGCTGGCCGTTGCCGAACGGCTTCCAGGCATTGACCGGACGTTTCGCCTCCGCCTCGCGGCTGAAATTCTCGGGGTCGAAGGCATCCGGGGTCGGCCCCCACACCGACGGATCGCGGTGCAGGGCGAGCGCCAGCACGGTGACGAACGTGCCCTTCTTGAGGCGGTACTGGCCGCCGATGGTTTCGTCCTGCAGCGGCATCAGCCCGAACGCCGGCGCCGGCGGCCACAGCCGCAGCGCCTCCTTCAGGATTTGGGTGATGTAGGTGAGCTGGGTGACCTGCTGATAGGTCGGCTTGATGTTGATGTCGGGCCCGAGCACCCGGTCGACTTCCTCATAGGCTTTGCGCAGCACCTCCGGATGCTTCAGCATCGCGTAGATGGCACAGGACAGCATGCCGCTGGTGGTCTCGTGGCCGGCGATCAGGAAGGTGTTGATCTGGTAGCGGATGTTGACGTCGTCGAGATGCTCGCCGGTCGAGCGATCGACGCCGCTGACCATCGAGGCCAGCATGTCCTTCTTGCCGGCCGCCGCCTCCGCATTCTTGCGTCGCTCCGCGACGATCTCGTCGACCATGCCGTTCATGAAGGCGATGTCGTCGCCCATCTGGCTCTTGCGCCCGCGCAGCAGCAGCCCTTCGAGCGGAATGCCGCGGATCGCCATCACCGTCTCCAGCGACCGCACCAGCGCCGCGACATAGGGGTGATAATCCCGGCGGTAGAACGAATTGAAGCGGTAGTCGAAGCCGCACAGGCCGATGGTGTCCAGCGTCAGCGCGGTCATGTCGTGAACGACGTCGATCTCCTCGTCGGCGTTCAGCCGCTCCCATTTCTTGGCCAGCTGCTCGGCAATATCGACCATCATCGGATGGTACGACTGCATCGCCCGGTTGCCGAATGGCGTCATCAGGATGTTGTGCGCCTTGCTCCAGTTCGGCTCCTTGGTATCGGCTGTGAAAAGGCCATCGCCGGCGATCGCCCGGATGCGGCGCAGCGGGCCGCGCACCGCCTTGTCGAAACGTTTCTCGTCACTGAGTTCGTCGACCAGCGCCGCGCCCGAGACGATCACCATCGGCGTGCCCATCATGTCGAGCCAGAAGATCGGCCCGAGCTCCTTGGACAGCCTGACGAGATCCTGCACCGGCGCGGTCGCATCGACCGACAGCATGTTGCCGACCACCGGCTTCTTCGGCGGATGCGGGATCGGACCGAGCTTGTTCTGGGACGCCATTCTCTTGTCTCTCCTGCCCATCGAGGGGCCAATTCTATAAATCAATTCACCAGGCGGTGGCGATCAGGATGCAACCTTGGCCGCCGCCTTGGCCCGCATCACTTCGTCGCGGAGCTCGCGCCGCAGGATCTTGCCAACATTGGTCTTCGGCAAGGCATCGCGGAATTCGACCACGCGTGGCATCTTGTATCCGGCAAGCTGGGCCTTGCAGAACGACACCACCTCGTCGCTTTTCAGGTTGGGATCCTTGCGCACCACGAACAGCATGACGGCTTCGCCGGACTTTGCATCCGGCACGCCGATCGCCGCGCATTCCAGCACACCGGGGTGCTCAAAGGCGACCGCCTCGACCTCGTTGGGATAGACGTTGAAGCCGGACACCAGGATCATGTCCTTCTTCCGGTCGACGATCTTGATGTAGCCGCGCTGGTCCATGATGCCGATATCGCCGGACTTGAAGAACCCGTCCGCCGTCATCACGCTGGCGGTCTCATCCGGGCGCCCCCAGTAGCCGGCCATCACCTGCGGCGCGCGGATGGCGATTTCGCCGGCTTCGCCGACCGCAAGCTCCTTGCCCTCGTCGTCGAGGATCTTGATCTCGACATTCGGCAACGGCAGCCCGATGGTGCCGGTGAAGGCATCGGAATCCGTGGGATTGCAGGTCACACCCGAGCAGGTCTCGGAGAGCCCATACCCTTCCACGATCGGACAACCCGTGGCTTTGAGCCATTGCCGCGCCACCGCCTCCTGCACGGCGGTGCCGCCGCCATTGGACACCATCAGCTCGGAGAAGTTCAGCTTGTCGATGTCCGCATGGTTGGCGAGGCCGTTGAACAGCGTGTTGACGGCCGGAAAAAAGTGAATCTTGTACTTCGCGAGATCCTTGATCATGCCGGCCATGTCGCGCGGGTTGGGAACCAGCACATTGAGGCCGCCGATCCGCATCGCCAGGAGCGCGCACGAGATGAAGGCGAACACGTGATAGAGCGGCAGCGCGCAGACGAATGTCGCCTGCCCCGTCATCTTGCGGCGCTTCAGCGCCGGCTGCACCCAGGCTTCCGACGCCAGCACCGCCGACAGCAGCGCGCCATGGGTAAGCGTCGCGCCCTTTGACAGGCCGGTGGTGCCGCCGGTGTATTGCAGGACAGCGACATCGTCCCGGCCGACCGTCGGCTTGACGAACGGCATGCGCGCGCCTTCCGCCAGCGCCCGGCGAAACCAGATCGAACCCGGCAGCGAGTACGTCGGCGTATTCTTGCCGGCGACATAGTTGACCAGGCTGCGTTTGGGAAACCCGAACAGATCACCGGTCTTGGCCACCACCACGTGCTTGATCGGGGTCCGCGCGATCACGTCCGCCAGCGTGGTTGCGAAATTCTCCAGGATGATGATGGCCTGTGCACCGGAATCCTTGAGCTGGTGCTCGAGCTCGCGCGGCGTGTACAGCGGGTTGACGTTCACGGCGATAAAGCCACCCCGGAGCACGGCGGCGGCGGCCACCGGATACTGCGGCAGGTTCGGCATCATGATGGCGACCCGGTCGCCCTGCTTCAGCCCGCAGCCCTGCAGCCAAGCCGCGAGGTCCCGCGAGAACCGATCGATCTGGCCATAGGTATGGCGCTTGCCCAGGCACGCATAGGCATCGCGATCCCGGTACTTCTGGAAACTCTCCTCGAACAGCGCCACCAGCGACGGATAACCGCTGGTGTCGATTGTTCCGGGCACGCCCGCGGGATAACTCGAAAGCCAGATTGCGCTCATATGCCTCCCCCTTCATCCAATCCCGGTTGTACCCGGGGGTTTTCAGGCATTGTTCTGCGTCGCGCGCCCGCCGTCAAATATAATCGAGCGGGCGTTCGGTTAAGCAAAGAGCCGGCGGCGCCACTCGATCAGCTTGGCGCTGACCTCCTCGGGCTGCTCCTGCTGGGTCCAGTGCCCGCTGTTGCGCACGAGGTATTTTTCCAGATCGGGAATAAGCTTTTCCATGCCGTCACAGGCGGATGGCGGCAGCACCGCATCGTTCTCCGCCATGATCATCAGGGACGGCACACGAACCGTATGATCGAGACCGGCCGTGCGCTCCCAGTTCCGGCTCATGTTGCGATACCAGTTGATCCCGCCGGTGAAACCGCTTTTGGTGAAGGTATCGACGAACACCTTCATCTCCTCCGGGGCCAGAATCTTGGTCCGCGGATCCTTCGCGCCGTCGTAGCCGGCGACCATCTGCGGGAAGGCCAGATTGACCTTGCTCGACGCGCCGACACCGGCGGTCGGCGCTTCCGCGGTCGACGCGGTGCGCGACGGCGGCGGCTTGCGCATGAAAAAATCGAATGCGGCCTCCACCTTGCTGCCGAAGATCCTGTCCGGCTCGCGCGCGGGGTCCTGGAACTGGACGATGTACATCTGATCGCCAAACCGCTTGCGAAACAGTTCGATCGGGTCCGCCGGCGCGCGCGGCAGATGCGGTGTGTTGACGCCGACCACCCCGGCCACGCGCGCAGGATGCCGCAGCGGCATCTGCCAGACAACGAAGCCACCCCAGTCGTGGCCGACGAAGATCGCCTTGTCGATCTTCAGATGATCCAGCAGGCCCACAAGGTCACCGGTGAGGTGTTCGAGATCATAGGCCTCCACCTCGGCCGGACGATCCGTTGCGCCATAGCCGCGCTGGTCCGGTGCGATCACGCGGATACCGGCCTCGCTCAGCGCTTTAATCTGATGCCGCCAGGAAAATGCGATCTCCGGCCAGCCATGGCAGAGGATCATGGGGATAGGATCGCTCTTCGGCCCAGCGTCGTAGTACCCCATTCGGATGCCATTGGTGTCAGCGAACTGCAGCGGCGGCATCTCGGTCATCGCGGGCATGATGTGAACCTGTGTGGATTAAAAGAGAAAGTCTGGTTGCATGAGCCGCCGCGCCCACGGTTCACCTCGCCCCGCTGGCGCCTGTCGGATTCACACATCGCGATCAGTGCGGCTTGACGCCGAGGTGATGATTTTCGGCTCCCTCCCCCTTGTGGGGGAGGGCTGGGGAGGGGGGTATCCAGCATTCTGACGTCGTGATGTAACGACATCCGATCTCTGCTGCTGCGGGTTTGCCGCTACCCCCCTCCCTAACCCTCCCCCCTTGTGGGGGAGGGTTAGGGAGGGG
>JBGMOD010000154.1:0-1147 GCA_041424235.1 Hyphomicrobiales bacterium | reverse complement strand
GGGAACAGCGCGATCACGCGCGAACGCTGCCAGCCCTCCTTGGGCGGCGGCATGCCGGGCTCGCCGAACAGGGCCTGCTCGGCATCGGTCTGCGCGTCGGCGTCTTCGACCGACACGCTCAGCGCATCGAGTGCGTCGAGCGCATCGCCGAGCCATTCGACCCGGTCTTCCGGCGCCATCAGGCGGAGTTCAAACATACAGGGCGTTTTCGCGCATGGACTCAGCGCTTGTGCGCTGCGAGCCACTCTTCGAGGTAGTGGATGTTGGTGCCGCCGCTCATGAACTTGGCGTCGACCATCAGCTCGCGGTGCAGCGGGATGTTGGTCTGGATGCCTTCGATCACGGTTTCGTTCAGCGCCGTGCGCATGCGCGCCATGGCCTGCTCACGCGTGTCGCCGTACACGATGATCTTGCCGATCATCGAGTCGTAGTTCGGGGGCACGAAGTAGTTGGTGTACGCATGCGAGTCGACGCGAACGCCAGGACCGCCCGGCGGGTGCCACATCGTGATGCGGCCCGGCGACGGCGTGAACTTCCAGGCGTCTTCGGCGTTGATGCGGCACTCGATGGCGTGGCCGCGCATCTCGATCTGGCGCTGAGTGAACGGCAGCTTTTCGCCGGCCGCCACCATGATCTGCGTCTTCACGATGTCGATGCCGGTGGTGAACTCGGTCACCGGGTGCTCGACCTGCACGCGCGTGTTCATCTCGATGAAGTAGAACTCGCCGTTCTCATAGAGAAACTCGAAGGTGCCGGCACCGCGGTAGCCGATCTTCTTGCAGGCCGCAGCGCAACGCTCGCCGATCTTCTCGATCAGCTTGCGCGGAATGCCGGGGGCCGGCGATTCCTCGATCACCTTCTGGTGGCGGCGCTGCATGGAGCAGTCGCGCTCGCCCAGGTAGACGGCGTTCTTGTGCTTGTCCGCGAGGATCTGGATCTCGATGTGGCGCGGGTTCTGGAGAAACTTCTCCATGTACACGGCCGGATTGTTGAAAGCCGCAGCGGCTTCCGCCTTGGTCATCTGGATCGCGTTGACCAGCGCCGCCTCGGTGTGCACCACGCGCATGCCGCGGCCACCGCCACCGCCCGCCGCCTTGATGATGACCGGGTAGCCGATCGCACGGGCGATGCGCTTGTTGGTGGCGGC
>JBGMOD010000153.1:0-58564 GCA_041424235.1 Hyphomicrobiales bacterium | reverse complement strand
GGCAAAGACTCGTTCCCTCCCCCCTTGTGGGGGAGGGTTAGGGAGGGGGGTGGCGACATTCCGCAGCGCGACAGATCGAATGCCGTTACATCACGATGGCAGAATGCAGAGGACCCCCCTCCCCAGCCCTCCCCCACAAGGGGGGAGGGAGCCGAAAATCATCACCTTCTCAATCAGTGTCCAACCGCAGCCGCCGGCATGCCGATCGGCTTGTCGCGATGCTGCTTCATCACGATCTTGTTGAGCGCGCCGAGATAGGCGTTGGCGGAGGCCACCAAGGTATCGGGATCCGACGCACGCGCCGTCACCGAACGGCTGTCCTGCGACAACCGCACCGAGACTTCAGCCTGCGCATCGGTGCCTTCGGTCACCGCATGCACCTGGTAGAGCTCCAGCTTCGCTTCATGCGGCACCAGCGACTTGATGCAGTTGAAGACCGCGTCGACGGGACCGTTGCCCTCGGCTTCCTCGATCTTGGTCTGGCCGTCGACATCGAGCTTCATGGTGGCGCGCTGCGGCCCGTGGGTGCCGGCGATCACCGTCAGCGACATCAGCTTGATGCGGTCGTTGGCGTGAACCATGTTCTCGTCGACCAACGCCTCGATGTCCTCGTCGTAGATGTGCTTCTTGCGGTCGGCCAGCGCCTTGAAGCGCACGAACGCGTCTTCCAGCTGGTTGCCGCTCAGCTTGTGTCCCATCTCTTCCAGCCGATGGATGAAGGCGTGGCGGCCGGAGTGCTTGCCCATCACCAGCGAAGTCTGCTTCACGCCGACCGTTTCCGGCAGCATGATCTCGTATGTCTGCGCGTTCTTGAGCATGCCGTCCTGGTGGATGCCGCTCTCGTGCGCGAACGCGTTGCGGCCGACGATGGCCTTGTTGTACTGCACCGGGAACGAGGTCGCCGCCGACACCACCTTCGAGGCGTTGGTCAGCATGGTCGAGTCGATGTTGGTCCAGTACGGCAACTTGTCGTTGCGCACCCGCATCGCCATCACGACTTCTTCCAGCGCGGCGTTGCCGGCGCGCTCACCGATGCCGTTGATGGTGCATTCGATCTGCCGGGCGCCCGCGCGCACGCCGGCCATGGAGTTCGCAACCGCCATGCCCAGATCGTTGTGGCAATGCACCGAGAACACCGCCTGGTCGGAATTCGGCACGTTCTCGCGCACCCGCTTGAACAGGTCGAAATACTCTTCCGGCACGCTGTAGCCGACGGTGTCGGGGATGTTGATGGTGGTGGCGCCGGCCTTGATCGCGGCCTCGACGCAGCGGCACAGGAAATCGAACTCGGTGCGGGTGCCGTCTTCCGACGACCACTCGACATTGTCGGTGTGGTTGCGCGCGCGCGTCACCGATGAAATGACCAGTTCGTAGACCGCCTGCGGCTCCAGCTGCAGCTTGTACTTCATGTGCACGGGCGAGGTGGACAGGAAGGTGTGGATGCGGCCGCGCGCCGCCGGCTTGATCGCCTCGGCGCAGCGGTCGATGTCCTTCTGGCCGGCGCGCGACAGGCCGCAGACCACCGCATTCTTGGTGCGCTTGGCGATCTCGTTGACCGCCTCGAAGTCACCGTCCGATGCGATCGGGAAACCGGCCTCGATGACATCGACGCCCATGGTGTCGAGCAGCGCCGCGATGTTCAGCTTTTCCTCGAATGTCATGGTGGCGCCGGGGCACTGCTCGCCGTCGCGCAAGGTGGTGTCGAAGATAACGACGCGGTCTTTGTCGGCGCGATTCTGGTCGGATTGCGTGGAGGTGGTCATCGGGCTGGCTTTCTCAGTCTTCTGCGCTGGATCGGGAGGGCAATTTCGGGGTTTTTCGTTGGTCGATCCCCTGAAGGCCCAGGCGCAAAAGCCCAGCCGGCCTCAGGGGCTGCTAAGAAGCAGAAGCCCGCCAAGAATGAGGTTGGAGCGGAGCGCAGCCACGGGCCGGCCGGCGGCAACTGCCGCTGTCCCGTTCAACCCCTGCGATGCGCCGCAAATCGTCATGCTCATTCCCTGGAATGCCTCATCTTGACCAAGAACCGTTGACGGTTGGTTGCTCAAGCGGCGTCCGGGCTCCGTTTTAGACGACAAACGACGCCAGCCGCAACGCCAAAAGTTGCCGGCGCCGACGCCGCGCTATATCCTACTGAAATTGCTGGATAAATTTTCCACGCGGGCGCTGACTTGAAAGTACCGCAGCCTGATCCACAGCGAGACGTGGGGGCGGGCCCCGCTCGCCGGCCGGGTCATGCAGCGCCAAGCCCCGCTAATGAATCGCCGCATACATGATCTTCTCTTCCGTCGCCTCGAGCGCGGAAAACTCCTCGACCACCTTGCCCTGCCGGCTCACCAGGATGCGATCGGACAGCGCCAGGATTTCCGGCAAGTACGAAGAAATCACGACCACGGCCTTGCCTTCGTCCGCGAGGCGGTTGATCAGGTCATGGATTTCCACGATGGCGCCGACGTCGACGCCACGGGTCGGCTCGTCGAAAATGATCAGGCTCGGATCCTGTGCCAGCGATTTGGCGATCACCACCTTCTGCTGGTTGCCGCCCGAAAGCTCGACCACCTTGGCCTTGGTATCGATCGCGCGCACATTGAGCCGCGACGACCAGTCGGCCCCGGTCTGCTGCGCTTCCTTCCCCGACAGCAGAAACCGGCCGCCGGGAAACTTGGCCAGCAGGCCGAGATAGATGTTGCGGGCGATCGACATGGTCTCGAAGAACCCCTCGACCTTGCGATCCTCGGTGACATAGGCGATCCCAGCGCGCACCGCCGGCGCCGGCACGCGATAACGCACCGGCGTGCCGCGCAGCAGGATTTCGCCGCCGTGGAAGAAGTCGCGCTTGAGGACGCCGGCGACGATCTTGAAGGTTTCGGTCCGGCCGGCCCCGACCAGGCCGAACACGCCGGTGATCTGGCCTGCGAACACCGACAGCGAATTGTTCTTCACCATCGGCGCCATTTTCAGGTTCTGCACCGTGAGCACGCGCTCGCCGGCCGGACGCACCTGCGTCTTGCGCGTGCCGTACAGGGTGTTCGACAGATCGCGGCCGACCATCGCCTGCACAATGCGGGCGCGGTCGAAATTCGCCGCATCGTCGGTGACCACATGCTTGCCGTCGCGCAGCACCGTGATGCGATCGGCCAGCAGCAGCGCTTCCTCCAGCGCATGGGAAATGAACACAATGGAGACGCCGCGCTTTTTCAGATCCCGCACCAGGTCGAAGAAATAATTCTTCTCCTCGGGCGTGAGTGTCGCGGTCGGCTCGTCGAACACGATGACCTGCGCCTGGTGCAGCACGGCGCGGGCGATTTCAACCATCTGCTTCTTGGCGGCGCCGAGCAGGCCGACGGTCGTGGTCGGCGTCACATCGAAATTGAGCGATTGCAGGAACTGCTGCGCGGCGATGTAGATGCCGCGCAGACGGTTGTAGAACTTCTCCTGGCCGAGAAACAGATTCTGCGCCACCGTCATGGTCGGCACCAGGCTGTTTTCCTGGAACACCATGGCGATGCCGAGGTGCCGCGCCTCCAGCGGCGTCTTCGGCGCCACCTCGACACCATTGACGAACATCGATCCCGAAGTCAGCGTGACGACGCCGGACATCGCCTTGGTCAGGGTCGATTTGCCGGCGCCGTTCTCGCCGACCAGCGCATGAATCTCGCCGCGGCGCAGCTCGAAATCCACCCCCTCGATCGCCGGCACCCCGGCGTAGAGCTTGGTGGCCTTGCGGAACTCGACAACGTTATCAGCGGCGGTCTCGCTCATGCGCCGAACTCCTGCTTGATGGCAGCCAACGGCAGGCGCAGCAACCGCCCCGGCCCCTTCGCCAGCACATAGAGCGCGTCCGCCACCTCGACGGCGGCGACAACGCCGTGGTTCTGGCCGTCGACACGGCTGTGCAGCGAATACAGCGGCACGCACGCGGCGTTGAGCCGAATCACCAGGCCGTACGAGCGTGGCGGCGCCCAGGGCTTGATCACGCCCATGGTCTTGAGATGCGCGCCCTGCATCGGCTCGCGGAACGACTGGCCGGAGCGCAATCGCGGCACGATCCAGTCGCTCGGTTCGAGCTCCAGCATCATGCGCCGCCGATAGGCGGTTTCGCGCAGTACGAATTCGACAAGCTGGGTGCGGGCGATGAAGGCGGTCAGCCAGTAGCCGCCGCCCGACGCCGGGGACAACCGGGACGGATACACCGGAAGATGATCCAGCATCGGTCGCACCGAACCGTCCGCAGCGACAGCGACCAGACGATGGCGCCAGCTTTCGCTGACAAGCGTGGTGTCGCCGGCCATCGCCGCCCCAAACGCAAAACGAAGGCCGCCGGCAAGCACGCGGACCGTGCGGGTGGGAAGATCGATCGACAACAGCCGCCCGGAGCGGCCGCGGTTCATCAGATCGCGCGCCCAATCGCTATACGACTCCTCGGCCGAGCCGTCGGTCGCCAGCAGCGTCCCGGCCGGCCCCGCCGCCAACGCGTTCACGGCGCGCATGTTCGGGTCGGAATAAGCCGCCCTGCGGTCGTTGCCCGTTGCCGGGTCGAAGACATGGATGCCGCGGCCGTCCAGGGCGACCGCGAGCGCACCATCGGGCAGTACACACAGCGCGGTCACAGGGCGGTCGAACGCGCGCACCTCGCGTGTGTCCGCGCCATCACGGCGCAGCACCGTCGGTCCATCGGCGACGTAGAGCGTCTCGCCGGCGGATGCCAGATCCTCCGCCTGCGCGAATTCAGCGACGACCTCGGCCCGTTCGAGCAACTGGTTCGGCTTCAGGGCTCCGTCGAATGTCGGCACCGTGATCGCCGCATCGCCGCGGCCCAGCACGCGATTGGCGAAGTCTCGCAGCCCCGCGATCACGTGCGCCCCCATCGCTTGTCGTACTGCACGAAGTCGGGATCTGCATCAGCGAGCTTGTAGCGGCCGATCCGGTTGTTGGCGATGCCGCCGAGATAGAGATAGCCGCGATGCTCGCGCATCGAGGTGATCATCGGATGGTTGATCGACTTCAGGTCCCAGAACGTTTCCAGCACCTCGCCCTGTTCATTGAACTTCAGCACACAGCCGGTGTTGATGTTCGGGAACAGCCATTCGTCCACCGGCAGGCGCTTGCCCATCCGCTTGCGGAAACCCGGCATCCGCCAGGCCAGATCGAGCGCCGGCGAGCGCATGCCGACCAGCGCCAGCCAGTAGTTGCCGTCGGAGGCCAGGTTGATGTTGTCGGGGAAGCCCGGCAGGTTATCCATCACGGTTGCGACCTGTCCCTGTTTCGGGCCGTCGAACCAGTAGCGCTTGATCGAACACCCGAACGTCTCGGCGAACAGGATCGATTGCCGATCGCTGGCGATGCAGATGCCGTTGGGAAATTTCAGACCGCGCAGCACGGTGCGCGTGGTGTTGCGAGCCGGATCGTAGCAGATGATGCGGCCGTTGCCGCGTGCTTCCAGGCCGTCGACCGGCCATTCGTGCATTTCATAGCGCACCGTCGCCTCGGAAAAGAAGATGCGACCGTCGTCGGCAATGTCGAGGTCGTCGGCCAGCCGCAGCCGGCTGTCGTCGTTGACCGAGGTCAGGCTGCGGTTGGTCTCGTCGGTCGCCTTTTCGATCCTGCGGTCCGGTGTGATGCGGTAGAGCCCCATGCCGCCGATGCAGCAATAGAGATTGTCTGCGCGATCGAACGCCATGCCGAGCGGCTGGCCGCCGATATGGGCGAACACCTCCATGGTTTCATAGTCGGGCGCCAGGAACCGCATGATGTCGCCGTGGCGTGACCCCGCGTAGAGGTTGTCGTTGCGGTCGAGGATGACATCCTCCGGCGCTTCGATGCGGCCAAGGCCGATCAGCGTGACGTCGCGCAGCTTGTCGTTCTGCTCAAACGGGCCGCCCACGCCGATGCCGGACGGCGGCGGCGCCGGCAACGCATGATAGGTCGGGCTGACATAGACCTTGCTGATGATGCGGGTACGGTTTTTCAGCCAGCGGATGTCGATGACAGCGGCAACCAGCAGGATGGCCGCGAGCACCATGCGGTTGAAGCCGCCGCGCACCGACAGCGTGGTCAGGCCGTTGGTCACCAGCAGCACGATCAGCGTGCCCGCCAGCGCCTTCGCCACCGATCCTTTGCCACCGCCGAGCGTGATGCCGCCGAGCACGGTCGCAGTCAGGGCCGTGACTTCAAGACCGACGCCGACATCGCCGCCGACGGTGCCGAGCCGCGCAGCGAAGAACAGCGCACCGGTGGCGGTGAGGACACCGCTTGCCACGTAGCAGAGCGCGATGGTTCGGCGCACCGCGATACCCGAATTGTAGGCAGACCGGCGCGAGCCGCCGATTGCCGTGACATGCCAGCCGGGGCGCAGCCTGGTCAGGAAGACATGGCCGAACAGCGCCACCACGATATAGACCAGCGCCACGCTCGGCACCCCGAACACATCGCCGCCGCCGACGAAATTCCAGGACGGAAAATCCGGAAACGCCGCCGCGATTTTGTTCGAGTTGTTGACCAGCAGCAGATCATAGGCGGACCGGTAGATGATCAGCGTGATCAGCGTGGTGATGAAGGCACGCAGGCGCAGATAACCGATCAGGAAGCCGTTGACGGCGCCCAGCAGTGCGCCGCAGGCGAGCGTGGCCACGATCACCGCGGGTACCGGCCAGTTCAGCACATCGAGACAATAAAGGGCGCAGAAGTCGCACAGCGCGAACATCGATCCGACCGACAGATCAATACCGCCGACAATCACCACCAGTGCAAGACCGAGCACCACGAAGCCGATTTCGCCCGCCTGCCGTGCCGTGTCCGCCAGCGCGCCCGCGGAAAGAAAATTATCAATCGAGCGGCTGAGCGCGAATCCGACGATCAGCAGAACGATCACCGGAATCGCGGTTTCGGTCCAACGCTTCGAGAGGATTTCGCCAAGAAGGTGGTCGGGCCAGTATCGGGCCCTGAATCGAACGAACGCTTCCTGCATCGACATCCTCGAGAACGCTCACCACCGATGTTTAGCGCCTGCGCTCCCAGCGCTATTTCTTCAGGTCACTGAGGTTCCAGCACGTCCCGTCCGACGCGGCGTTATCCTTGGTGATCGGAATCAGCGTGGTATAAATTGAGCCCTTGGTGGTGCCGGGCTTCGCCCCTGACGACAGCAGCCACTTGATCATGGCCGCCATATCCGACGCCTGGGTCGGCACGTCATAACTGACGTTGAGATCGAATGCGCCCGACTTCACCAGTTCGCAGGCGCCCCTGCGCTCGCCGCCGCCGGAGGTGGCAACGAACACCTTGCCGGTGAGACCGGCTTCCTTCACCGCCGCAGCCGTGCCGATGTCCATGCCGTCCCAGAAACCAACGATGCCGCAGAGATCCGGATTCTGCTTGAGCACGGTCTGGGTGATGGCCTTGGCTTTCGCCGCATCCCAATCGGCGGCCTGGCTCGACACCACCTTGATTTGCGGATGCTTGGCGAGCACGTTCTCGACGCCTTTCAGCGTATAGGCGGAGGCCGCCGCCGACAGCGCGCCCTGGACGATGGCGATCTTGTTCGACTTGCCTTCGCAGGCCTTGACAACGGCCTCGGTGTCGCGTTCGCCGATCTCGATCCAGTTGGCGCCGACGAAGGCGGAGCTGCGGTAGACCGACCCCATGTTGATCTGGATGATATAGATGCCTTCGTTCTCCGCGCGCTGCAGCAACTTGGCATAGGTCTGCACGTCGGGATTATGGATGATAATCGCCGCCGGCTTTTCCGAAATCAACGTCGTCACCGCTTGCGCGCCGGCACTGGTGCTCCAATTGGGGTCGCGCACGATCACCTTCACGCCGTAAGGTTCGAGCTCCTTCTTGACGCCCGCGAACCATCCCTCCGTGAGATCGAAGTTCATCGCTACCGGCACATAGGCGACAGTCTTGCCGGCGAGCGCGGACTTGAACGCGCCCTGAAACGGCTCGTCGAGGCCTTGCTGCGCAACCACCGGCACGCTCGCCAGTACCGTCAGAACAGCGCCGCACAGCACCGGCGCCAGATGTTTCGTTAACCCGGAAATCATGACATTCCTCCCTGTGGCTTGCCGCGCCTTCAGCGCTTCCTTTATGGATCGAAACGATATGCAGCTGGATGGATTCGACTAGATGTCCCCCTGCTGCGCGGTTTCCTCGTTGCGCGGATTGAGGAATGAGTCCGCGATCACGGCAACGAGCAGCACGACGCCCTTGACGAGATTCTGGCCGGAATAGGAGACGTCCATGATCGTCATGCCGTTCAGCATGGTTCCGATCAGCAGCGTTCCGATCACCACATTGAGCACGCCGCCGCGGCCGCCCGACAGACCGATACCGCCCAGCACCACCACGAGAATGACGTCATAGATCAGCGTCGAGTTGAAGATGCGCGTCGGCATGCTGTTGACCGACGCCGCCAGCACCAGGCCGGCAAAGCAACCGATCAGTGCCGCCAGCACATATTGCAGCACGATGATGGGGCGCGAAGGAATTCCGGTGACCCGCGCACCATAAGGGTTATCGCCGATTGCGTAGATGTAGGCGCCGATCCGGGTCTGTCGCAGCAGCCACGCCACCACGAGACAGGCGATCGCAAACACCACGATCGGCATCGGCACACCCAGGAGATTACCCTGCCCCAGCCGTTCGAACCCGTCCATGCCCGGGCTCCATTGCACCACATCGAGCTTGAACAGCACGGCCTGGCCGAGACCCGCCATGAACAGCCCGGTGGCGAGCGTGGTGAACAACGAAGGAACCTCGGCATAGGCGATCAGCCAGCCATTGACCACGCCAAAGGCCAGCGACAACGCAAATGCGGCCGCGAGCGAAACCGGCAGCGAGTGGCCGTCCTGCACCATCTGCAGCACCAGGCCCGGCGGCACCGCAAGCGCCGCGATCAGGGAGATGTCGATGCCGCGCCCGATCACCACCAACGCCATCGCAAGACCGAGAATGCCCAGAACGGCAACGTTCTGCAGCAGCGTGAACATATTCTGTGTGGTGGCAAATCCAGGGAGCAATATCGCGAATGCGATGAACAGCGCGGCAAAAATGCCGAACACGATTCCTTGCTGGCTCAACCGCTTGAACGCCATCCCCGGACTCTTTTTATATTTTGTAGGCAATATCCTCCGCTGCCTGTTTGGCGATTGCAAGTCCTAATCTGGTGCAGCGCGTTTCGCCCGGCGCGCCGACCACGAACGAGGTGAGCCGGCCGCACCCTTCAACAGGAAAGCCGCGAATGTGCACAGCGTCATGGCGGCGCCGGCGATCAGGAACGTATCGCTGTAGGCCAACAACCGCGCTTCGCGGTGAACGAGACTATCCAGAACCGCAAGTGCCTGCTGTCGCAGCGGCTCCGTCGTCGCCCCGTGCAGCGCGGTGAACCGCTCGACGTACAGGCCGCCGAAGCGGCGAACGAGAGCGATGATACGCTCCTGCGTTTCCAGGCTGAATGACGTGATCACCTCGCCGATCCGCATGGCATGCAGCTTCTCGCGCTCGACAACGATCTGGCTGGCGACGGCGATGCCGATAGCGCCGCCCACATTGCGCACCGTCGAGAAAAGGCCCGATGCCGAGCCGAGTTGCGACTTCTCCATCCCCTGCACCGCCATCACGGACAACGCCACGACGACCAGCGACTGACCTATGCCACGCACAATCAGCGAAGGCACGATCACGTTCGTCGCCGCATTGCTGTCGAGATGAATATTCATGAAGCATCCAGCCGCCACCAGAGCAAAGCCCAGGATGATCACCGCACGTGCACTGGTTCGCTTCATCAGCGGCGGCGTCATGAACGACATGACGAACTGCACCAGCCCGTAGGGAATCATGGCCGTGCCGATTTCGCGGGCGTTGTAGCCCTGCAGTTCGGCGAAATAGTTCGGCACCAGGAACACCACGCCGAACACCACCGCGCCGAAGGTGAATTGCATGAGGCTGGCGAGCCCGAAATTGTAGCGGCCGAGCAGCCGCAGGTTAATGAACGGCTCGGTGCGCCGAAGTTCGATGACACCGAACAGGACGAGCCCGACCGCAGCGATGATCGACATCTCGACGATCAGGGCGGAGGCGAACCAATCCTTGCGAGCCCCCTCCTCGAGCACGATCTGGAGTGCGCTCAAGCCGATCGCCATGGCGGCAATGCCGCCCCAGTCGCCATTGCGCAGCTTGTCGGCACGCATCGGCTGCGGATGGATTGACCAGGCGATCGCAGCCAGCAGCGCCAGCCCTGGCGGAATCTGTAAATAGAAGATCCAGCGCCACGAATAGGCGTCGGTGAGCCAACCACCGATCGACGGCCCCGCCGCCTGCGCCACATTATTGGCGACGGCGAAGAGCGCCATGCCCAGCGGATGGCGCGATGGCGGCAGCTCGGTCACGATCAACTGGAACGACAACGGGATCAGCACGCCGCCGAACGCACCCTGCAACGCCCGGGCGGCGATCATCACGTCGATGGTCGGCGCCAGCGAACACAGCACCGAGAACACCAGGAAGCCTATGGTGCCGACGATCAACACCCGCCGCATCGAGAACACGACGACCAGCCAGCCGGTGAGCGGGATGATGATGATCTCCGCGACCAGATAGGCCGTGGTGATCCACGAACCCTCCTCGAAAGTCGCACCGAGTGACCCGCGAATGTCGGGCAGCGAGGCATTGGTGACGTGCACGTTCATGCCTGCCATGAAGCAGCCGAACACGCCGCCGATCACGGCAACCCACGCGCGCAGCGACACCGGCGGCTCGCCGCCAGCCGCGCTCGTTCGTCCGCTATCGCTCATGGGAGGCACTTTTCGACCGGCGGGTATCGATCCGGACCACCACTGACATGCCGGGGCGCAAGCTGCGAGCATGGCGCTGGCCGGGCTCAATGGTGATTCGGATCGGCATGCGCTGCACGATCTTGGTGAAATTGCCGGTGGCATTGTCTGGCGGCAGCAGCGCAAACTGGGCCCCCGAGGCCGGCGCGAAACTGTCGACATGACCACGCAGGGTCTCGCCGTCGAAGGCATCGACGTCAAGCTCAACCGGCTGACCGATCGCGATGCGGTTGAGCTGAGTTTCCTTATAGTTGGCGACCACATAGGCGGCGTCGGCCGGCACCACAGCCAACAAGGGTTGACCGGGGTCGACATACTGACCGGCGCGGCCGACCCGCTGGCCGACGATGCCGTCCACCGGCGCGCGGATCGTCGCGTTGTCCAGATCGATGGTAGCGAGTGCCAGCGCCGCCTGCATTTGTTTCAGCGTGGCGCGGGCTTTGTCCAGCGCCGCCCCCTTACCCTGGCGCTCGGCCACCAGCACCGCCAGGCGCGCGCGCTGTGAGGCGAGCGCAGCCTCGGTCCCCATCAGCGCAGCCGCGGCCTTTTTTTGATCCGCCACAGTGGCTTCGAGGCGCTGGAGGCTGCTGATCTGCCGGTCGGCGAGGGTCTGTTGCCGCTGCAGCTCGAGCGACGCGCGGTAGGCGTCTGCATCGGCGACTGAGATCTCCGCCTGCGCCTGGGCGATCAGGCTCTGCTGCTGCGCAATCTGGGCATCGAAGGTGGTGATGGCGGCCGTCTCGACTGCCACGTCGGCCTGTGCCGCTGCAACCGAGGCCGCAGCCTGATCAACGCGCGCGCGGTAGGTCGCCGGATCAATCTGAACCAGGGCATCGCCACGATGAACCGATTGATTGTCATTCACGGCGACGGCGACAACGTAGCCGGAGATCCGCGAGCTGATGGCGACCACGTCGGCGCGCACATAGGCGTTGTCCGTCATTTCGATGAAACGCGCGGCGAGCCACCAGTGCACACCGTAACCGGCGGCAAGGAGCACGGCCACACTGCCTGCGGCCCGGAGCAGTATGCGTCGATAGCTTTGCACGAATGTCCGTTTGGTCAGCGGTTTGGAGGAGGTCGTATCGAATGTCGCTTCGGTCATGATCCGTTTGCTCAAAAGAACCCGCGCCGGCCGGCGACGACGGCATGCCGTCCCATGCGGCAGGTCGCCACAACCACAGAACCATTGTCGGATCGGTCACGGTCTCCCGCCGCCCAGCGCCTGGAAGCCACTGGATTGGAGAGCCTCTGGGATAGCGGAGCGCCTTGGCATCGGCGTCTCGCAGCGATCGTTTAGCCGACGCCGGCCTTGTCTATCGCACGGCTATAAGACAATAATCATCGTGAAATGGACAAAGATCGTACCCACGAAGCCTGCCAGCACAGCCCCCGCCCGATCGCCGCCATGGCCAGCAGCCATCCGGACGGCGAGCTGATTGCACCTCACCACCATCCCCGGGCTCAGCTCGTTCATGCCATCGCCGGCGTGATGACCGTGACCAGCCCACCAGGGAGCTGGGTGGTGCCGAGCGGCCGCGCGGTCTGGATGCCCGCCGGAATCGATCATGCCATCCGTGTTGCCGGCCAAGTCGAAATGCGCACGGTGTTCGTCGCGCCCGACGCCCGGCCAGATTTGCCGCGGGACTGCCAGGTCATCGAGGTCTCGGCGCTGCTCCGCGCGCTTGTGGTGTCGGCGACACGAATTCCGTTCGACTATGACGTGGCGGGCCGCGACGGACGCATCATGGAATTGATCCTGGACGAGGTCCTCCTGGCACCCCGGTTGTCCATGCATGTGCCAATGCCGCGTCACGCTCGCCTCGCGAAACTCTGCGAAGACTTGATCGCCGATCCAGCAGCACCCGTGACACTCGAGGGGCTCGCGACGGACCATGCCATGAGCAGCCGCACGCTGGCACGGCTATTCCACAAGGAACTGGGCATGAGCTTCGGCGAGTGGCGGCGGCGCATGCGGCTGCTGCTGAGCCTGCCCCGGCTCGCCGCCGGTGCGTCGATCCTCGAGGTGGCACTGGAGCACGGTTATCAAAGCCCAAGCGCGTTTGCCGCGATGTTCAAGCGGACGTTCGGGATCGCGCCGAGCCATTATCTCGGTACGGACTGAATCTCGGTACGGACCGAAGCGCGCGAAGAGAAAGAGCGACGCGCGATCAGGTGCTGCGCTTGGGCACTGCCGGCTGGCGCCCCTCACGCTCTAGTGCAACGCGCACCTTCTCGAACTCCTCCAGCGAGGCCTTGTCAACCTTCGGGTACTGCAGGTTGAGGCCTTCCAGGGCGCTGACGATGGTGGAGCCGATCACGACGCGGGCAAACCATTTGTGATCGGCCGGCACCACATGCCACGGGGCCACCTTCGTCGCGGTGTGAGCGATCATGTCCTGATAGGCTGCCTGATACTTGTTCCAGAAGCCGCGCTCGGTGATATCGGCCATCTCGAATTTCCAGCGCTTGCCGGGCTCCTCCAGCCGATCGAGAAAACGCTGGCGCTGCTCTTCCTTCGATACGTTGAGGAAGAATTTCAGAATCAGCATGCCGTTGCGCGACAGATACTTTTCGTAGGCGTTGATATCCTCGAAACGCTCACGCCAGATGTTCCGCGTGACCAGTTGCGGCGGAATCAGCTGCTTTGCGAGGATCTGCGGATGCACGCGGACGATGAGGCATTCCTCGTAGTAGGAACGATTGAAGATGCCCAATCGACCACGTTCCGGCAACTGCACGGTGCTGCGCCACAGGAAGTCGTGGTGCAATTCCAGCGTCGACGGCGTCTTGAACGACGCCACATCGCAGCCCTGCGGATTGACGCCGGAGAACACGCTTTCGATGGCGCTGTCCTTGCCGGCGGCATCGATGCCCTGGAAAATCAGCAGCACCGCCCAATGGCCGGCGGCATAGAGCCGCTCCTGGAAATTCGCCAGCCGCTTGCGATTGAGCTCGATGATCTCCTTCGCGGCCTCCTTGTCGAGCCCGCCTTTCTCGTTGGTCTTGTGCGACGTCAGCCGGAACGACTGCGTCCCGTCGGCGCGAAACGGCGCAACATAGCCCTTGAGTTCGTCGGCGAGCGATTTATGGGACGACGACTTCAGATCTTTGTGCTTCTTCGCCATGTCGATCAAGAACTCCGCAGGTTTGGATATTGGCTCCTCATCCTGAGGAGGCGCAAAGCGCCGTCTCGAAGGATGAGGCCCAAAGTGCATCAGGTCAACAGCGCCACTCACCCGGCCTCATGGTTCGAGACGCGCTGACGCGCTCCTCACCATGAGGAGCAGATGTCGGATCTATTCGTCCGCTCCGTTTTTCCCCGTCATCGCCTCGATGTATCCGGTGATGAACAGCGGCATCGCGGCGGTGAAATCGCGCCGGTCGCGGACCAGGTGAATAGCGCTCAATTCTGGCTCAGTCTGCCCCGCCAAATTGTCCAGGATGCGCAGGCGCAGCGCCCGGGCCGGCACGGCGACATCCAGCACCTGCATGAAGGCGATCCATTGTTCGGTGCGCACGCAGTGCCAGTGATCCGCTGTTCGATAATCCGACGGCGCAAGCCCGGTTTCCTCGGCCACCTCGCGCGCCACGCTCTCCGCCATGTCGACGCGGTCACCGCGCAGGTCATTCGGATCGGGTGTTCCGGAGGGGAAATAGATCCGACCATGGTTCGCGGTATGCGCCGCCATTTCCCCGAGCACGAACACACCGTCGCTGCCGCGCAGTGCCCCCATGCCGAAACCATTGAACACGGTCTTGTCGGGGCAGCCCCAGTCCCGCCACGCCAGGAAACTCGCGAAATCGGTTTCGAAATAACGCGCGCTGAAATGATCCGCGTGACTCTGCGGATCGCGCAGCAGCAGCACGCGGCCGTTCCAGAGCCGCGCCGGCCCGTTTTGCGCAGCGGCGAAATGCGCATCGATCTCCGCGCGCCGCTCGCGCGCAAACGGCCAATCCCAGGATTGAAACACCAGATCGAGACGATTGGCGCGCCGGATGGTCATCGCCGAAAGGTCGGCGACCTCACTCACATCATTCACATCGCACCCGCGGCCTTGGCAACGAAACGGCCGTCGAATGTCCGGGTGAGATCGACCTTGGCATCCTTCAGCTCCGGATCGAACTGCAGCAGCATATCGAGAGCGTTCTTCATGCCCGAGGGTGGAATCACGCCGGTCTTCGAATACATCGGCCCGGACGCCTTGACCGAGGCGAGATACAGCGACTTGTCGCCCAGCCAGTATTCTTCCGGCACGGTCTTTGCGACATCTTCAGGCGTGGCCTTGGCGAGCCACTTCAGCGATTTGTAGAAAGCGTTGACGATATGCTGGGTGGTCACCGGATACTTTTCGATGAAGTCGCGCTTGAGATAAACCACCGCCGCCGGATTGTTGCCGCCGAACAGCTTCATATTGCCTTCCTCGGTGCGCGAATCGGCGATCACCGTGATGTCGCCATCCTGCTCGAGCTTGGTCATCACCGGATCAAGATTCGACATCGCATCGATATCGCCCTTCTTCATCGCGGCGACGGCGCTGAGCCCGGTGCCGACGCCGATGATGGCGACGTCGTCCGCCTTCAGGCCTTCGCGCGCGATCAGCGCGTTGACAAAGAAATTCGTGGAGGATCCGGGCGCGGTCACGCCGATCTTCATGCCCTTCAGATCCTTGAACGACTTGACGTTCGCGGCCTTGTCCTTGCGCACCCCGAGCACGATGCCGGGAAAGCGACCAAGCTCCAGCACCGCTGCGATCTCCTGCCCCTTCGCCTGCATGCGGATGGTGTGTTCGTAGGCGCCGGTGACCACATCGGCGGAGCCCCCGATCAGGGACTGAAGCGCCTTCGCCCCGCCGCCGAAATCGGTGATGGTGACGTTGAGCCCTTCCTCCTTGAAATAGCCGAGCCGCTCGGTGAGGGTCAGCGGCAGATAGTAGAGCAGGCTCTTGCCGCCGACGCCGAGCACCAGGTCCGGCTTTTCGATGGCCTGGGCAAGAGCGCTGCCGGCTGAACCGAACGCCAGCAGCAGCACTGCAACGCCCAGATTAAAGGTCTTCCAAATAGCCTTCATGAGATCCATCCCGACAAATCGCTTCACGCCGCGTCATGGCCGGGGTAGGTAGTCCGGCCGTCCACACAAGTCCTGACGGACCATCTTAAAGGCGTGGATGCCCGCGACAAGCGCGGGCATGACGGTTTGAGCATGTTGATACGCCCCGGCACACAATTCGTCGAGAGCGACATCGAATGTGCCTGCCCCCTGGACGACCGACAAAAACGCCGCCTCACTCGGGCACGTATTTTCGCCAGTCATGCTCCTCCTTGAAGCCCAGCACCTCCCGGGCTTTCCGGTTGGACATCGGTGCACCGAACTCGGCCAACTCCCCGGTGATCGGCGTGCGGGGGCTGTGGCGGGCCAGGAACTCCCGTGTCGGGGTTTTCGCGGTGATGGTGTCATTGACCGCATTGAACACCTGGAAGCCGAGCCCGTCCTTCTCGATGCACAGATGCACGATCTGGCCGAGGTCGCGCGCGTCGATATAGCTCCAGGCGTTGCGTTTGCGCGAAGGCGGGTCGGCCAGGAAAGCTGGAAACAGGTCGTATTCGTGCGGCTCGATCACATTGCTGATGCGCAATGCATAGATGTCGATGCCGTATCGCAGCGCGAAGGCGCGCGCGGTCTTCTCGTTGACGACCTTGGACAACCCGTAGCTGTCCATCGGATCGACGTCCTGGGTCTCCTCGATCGGAAAGCTCTGGAAATCCCTCTCGCCTTCCGCAAAACAGACCCCGTAAGTGGTTTCGCTGGAGGCGATGATGATCTTGCGCACGCCCAGCTTCGCCGCCGCCTCGATCACATTGTAGGTGCTGATGGTGTTCTGGCGAAACGTTTCGTTGTCGGGATGGATCAGAATGCGCGGAATCGCGGCGAAATGCACCACCGCATCCGGCGGCGCCGGGGTCTTGCCGTGATTGAGGCCATCGAAACCGAAGTGGGTGGTCAGGACGTTGAAGGCCTGACCGTTGTCCGTCAGATCGGCCACCAGCGTGTGCACCGGCGGATGATCGAACGGCTTGAGGTCGACATTGAGCAGCCGGTACCCCTTGTCGACGAGATAAGGCAGCACATGGCGTCCCGCCTTGCCTGTTCCACCAGTGAAAACGACACGCTTTCCTGTCATCAGAGCCTCTCCATCACACACTGCAGGGGAAACTTGCGTTCGCGGGCCAACGCAGCGACATCAGCGATCTTTCGCTCGGCCTCTGCCTTCGGATAGGAGCCGCACGTGCCGATTCCATCCTTATGAATCCGGAGCATCCGCCGCACGGACTCCTTGGAGTCCAGGCCGAAAATATCCTCCAGCACGTGGACGACGAACTCCATCGAAGTTTCATCGTCATTCAGCAGCATCACACGATAAAGCACAGCATCCGATTCGGTCATGGCCATTCATCCTCCGCGCATCTCTATCTACCCCGGTTGCCTGAAGTTCCTGAGACGGTCGAACGTCACGGCGATAATGATGAAGCTGCCGACGAAGGCGCCCTGCCAGAACGCGTTGATGCCGAGCAGGCCGAGACTGTTGCGGATCACCTCGATCAGGGCCGAGCCGATCAGTGCGCCGAACGCGGTGCCGACACCACCGGCGAGATTGGCGCCGCCGATGACCGCCGCGGCGATCACCTGGAGCTCCATGCCGGTGCCGAGATTGGTGGTCACCGCGCCGAGCCATCCGGTTTCGATGACGCCCGCGATTCCTGCCGACAACGCCGAAATCATGTAGACGGCTACTTTCATGCGGCGCACCGGGACACCGGTCGCGATCGCCGCACGCTCGTTGCCGCCGATGGCGAAGACATAGCGGCCGAACTTGGTCCAGCGCAGCATCACCCCGGTCAGCACCGCCAGCACCAGCATGTAGATCACCGGATTGGAGATTCCGAACAGCCACGCGCCGCCGCCAAGCGCCAGCAGCTTGTCGTGATCCGGACCAAACTGGAACACCACCGTGTTGTTGGACAGCACCATCGCCAGGCTGCGGGCGATCGACAGCATGCCGAGCGTGACCACGAACGGTGGCATGCCGAGATAGGCGATGAGAATGCCGTTGAAGGCACCGATCACCAGCGCCGTACCGAGCGACGCCGCGATGCCGACCTCGATACTGTAGCCGGCATGCATCACCACCGCGAGCACCATGCTGCACAGGCACAGCACCGAGCCGACAGAGAGGTCGATGCCTCCGGTGATGATCACGACGGTCATGCCCAGCGCGATCACCGCAACGAAGGTGAAGTTGCGCGCGACATTGAACAGATTGTTCGAGGTGGCAAACGAATTGGTGGCGAACGACAGAAAGATGCAGGCGACAATCACCGCGAGCAGGACCCAGAACGCCTGGCGCGACGCCAGCCAGACCAGGGCCTCGGAGATGCCGCGGCGTTTCACACGATCGTCGAACTGGATGTCCATGGAGCCCCCGGTCTATGCACGCTCGATGGCGCCGGTGATCAAGCCGGTCACTTCTTCGGGCGACGAGTCGGCAATCGTCTTGTCGGCAACCTTGCGGCCGCGCCGCAGCACGATGACCCGATCGGCCACGCTGAACACATCGGGCATGCGGTGGCTGATCAGGACCACGGCGATGCCCCGGTCCCGCAGCACGCGGATCAAATGCAGCACTTCGGTGACCTGCCGGACCGAGATCGCCGCGGTCGGCTCATCCATCAGCACGATCTTGGCATCCCCGATCCGGGTCCGCGCGATGGCAACGGCTTGCCGCTGGCCGCCGGACATCTGCCGCACCAGATGGCGCGGCCGGGTTTCCGATCGCAATTCGGCGAAGATCTCGCCGGCACGGCGATACATCGTCGCGTAGTCGAGGATTTTGAACGGCCCGATCCGCTTCTGCACCTCGCGGCCAAGAAAGACATTGGCCGCTGCCGTGAGATTGTCGCACAGCGCAAGATCCTGATGGACGATCTCGATCCCATGCTTGAGCGCATCGATGGGGCGGGACATGACGAGATCCGCCCCTTCCATCCGCATCGATCCCTGGGTAGGGCGAAAATTGCCGGCGATGATCTTCACCAGGGTGGATTTTCCAGCCCCATTGTCACCCATCAGCCCGACCACTTGCCCAGGTTCGAGAGACAGCGACACGTCATCGAGAGCGTGGATGGCGCCGAAATGCTTTGACACCTGTTCAAGTTCCAGAAGAGCCATGGCAGCGGTCGCCCTCGTCTCTTGCTCTGATCGACGGCACATCGTTGACGTCTCACATCGCAATCGTGATGCGAGGCCGAAGGCCTTCAATTTGTGATGCATTGCACCAAGAACGGATCGCCATCACGTTAACATGAAAGCGCCCGCCCGCAAGCCGGCGATCAAGCGACAAACGCATTGACTCATTGCTCATGAGATGACGAGATCAGGACAAACGCGCTTGGCACCGAACGACCAAATATTGCTGTCACTTAAGAGTCACTTAAAGATTCACTTGGGAGGACAACATGAAGAAAGTCGTGATTGCGCTGGCGGCAACGATCCTCGCCCTTTCCGCAGGATCCGCCTTCGCCCAGAAAAAACAACTCGTCATCGTGGTCAAGGGATTGGACAATCCCTTCTTCGAGGCCATCCATCAGGGCTGCGAGAAATGGAACAAGGAGAACGCAAGCTCGCCTTATAACTGCTTCTACACAGGACCGGCCTCGACGTCCGATGAAGCGGGCGAAGCACAGATCGTGCAGGACATGCTGGGCAAATCCGACACCGTCGCGATGGCGATTTCGCCGTCGAACGCGCCGCTGATCGCCAACGCGATCAAGGCGGCGAAACCGAGCATTCCGATCATGACGATCGATGCCGACCTTCGGAAAGAAGATGCCGCGCTGCGCAAGACCTATCTCGGCACCGACAACTACCTGATGGGCTTCCGGCTCGGCGACTATCTCAAGAAAGCCAAGCCGAACGGCGGAACCGTCTGCCTGATCGAGGGCAATGCGGCGGCGGACAATATCCTGCGCCGAGCCTCGGGGACGCGCGACTCGCTGTCCGGCAAAAAGGGCCTGGACATGCTGAAGGGTGAAGGCGGCTGGACCGAGATCGCCGGCTGTCCCGTGTTCACCAACGACGACGGCCCCAGAGGCGTCCAGGCCATGCAGGATATCCTCGCGGCCAATCCCAAGCTCGATGCCTTCGTGATCGAGGGCGGCTGGCCGCTGTTCGGCGCGCCGCAGCCCTATCGCCAGCTCACCGACCAGTACAAGGCGCAGATCGCCAGCAAGTCCCTGGTGATCGTCGCCGCCGACACCATCGGCGACGAGGTTGCGATCGCCCGGGAAGGACGGGTCGAAGCGCTGGTCGGACAGCGGCCGTTCGAGATGGGCTACAAGGCGCCGTCCGTGATGATCCAGCTCATCGAGGGCAAGAAGGTCGACGATCCCGTGTTCACGGGGCTCGATGAGTGCACGAAGGATACGGTGGATACCTGTATCCAGAAGTAGGGCTTCGATCAGGACAAAGCGCCTCTTCACACTCAGCCGTCATGCCCGGCCCTTGGGCCGGGTATCCACGACTTCTCTTACGGCAACGCAGTTAAGGCGTGGATGCCCGCACCAAATGCGGGCATGACGGCTGAGAACGTTGATACGCCTCGTCTGCCAAACAAGCGAGTACTACAAAAAACGTCACGCCCGTCCCTCGCCGGCGGTTGGCCGCCAGATCAGCAGCCGCCGCTCGACCCGGCTGACCAGCATGTCGATCAGCACCACGAACACCGCCAGCACGATCATGCCCGCGAATACGCCGGCGACATCGAAGACGCCCTCGGCCTGCTGGATCAGATAACCGAGACCGGCGGAGGCGCCGAGATATTCGCCGACCACGGCGCCTACGACGGCGAATCCCACCGAGGTGTGCAGCGAGGAGAACATCCACGACAGCGCCGAGGGCCAATAGACATGCCGCAACAACTGCCGCTCGCTCATGCCGAGCATCCGCGCATTGTCGACCAGCGTGCTGCTCGCTTCCTTCACGCCCTGATAGACGTTGAAGAACACCACGAAAAACACGAGCGTGATGCCGAGCGCGACCTTCGACCAGATGCCGAGGCCAAGCCACAGCGCGAAGATCGGCGCCAGCACCACGCGCGGCAACGCGTTCATCATCTTCACATAGGGATCGAAGATCGCCGCCACCGTCTGCTGACGGGCGAACCAGAAGCCGACCAGCGTGCCCGCCAGCGAACCGATGACGAAGGCCAGCATCGATTCGATCAGCGTCACCGCCAGATGCCGCCAGATCGTGCCCTCAGTCACCCATTTCAGGATGCGTTCGGCCACCTTGACGGGGGTGGAGAAGAAGAACGGCGGCAACACGATGGTCCCGAAAATCGGAACCGACGTGAGCACGTACCACAAGCCGATCGCCACCACAGCGACCAGCAGTTGCAGCAGCAAGAGGGTGATCCGGCTCATCGCGGCAACCGCTTTCGTCGCGTCGTCTTGATCATTGCGGATACCTGAACAGGCCAACCAGACCTGCGGCATCCTTGCCGTGGCCGACAAGCTTCGCCAACAGCTCGTCGCGGGTCAGACCGGGCGGCAGTTCCTTGGGATCGAGGTCGGTCGCGATCAAGGTGAAGTTATAATGATGCGGCGCGCCGGGCGGCGTGCAAGGCCCAGTGTAGGTTCCAAGACCCGCGGTGCCCTTGCCGCCGACAAACTTGTCGGAGCCCTTGCTGACTTCGCCCTCTGCGAAGCTCGTGACGGAGGCCGGAATGCCGTAAGCGATCCAGTGATCGACGCCCTGTCCGGCACGGCCCTGCGGATCGACCATCACCATGGCGAAGCTCCTGGTGCCGGCCGGCACGTTGCTCCATGCCAGCGGCGGCGAGACATTCTCACCCTTGCAGTTCGGATTGGCCTTGTTGTTGCCAGCATTCTTGAGCGCGAGGAACTCGCCGTCCTTGAAGCTCGGAGACGACAGCGTGAACCCGTCGGCGGCCTGTGCCGCGCCCGCATGGGCCAGCACCAAACCAGCGACCACCAGACTTGCCGCGACTGCGCGCTTCCGAAACATCTGCATTGAATATCCTCCCATACGGCTTGCGTTGATCGGCATGATGACAACGACGTCAGGCCGACGACGACACCTGATAACTCTTGATGACTTCCGCCTTCAGCACGCTCCAGATGTCGCGATGCAGATCGTGGAACTCTTTTTCCAGCCGGATCTCGAAAATGTCGCGCGGGCGCTTGAGCGGGACACGCCAGTCGCCGATGATATGCGAGCCTGGACCGGCCGACATAATCACAACCCGGTCAGCCAGCGCGATGGCTTCCTCCAGGTCGTGGGTGACGAACAGCACGGCCTTGCGTTCGGCGCTCCACAGTTCCAGCAGCAGGTTGCCCATGATCTGCCGGGTTTGCGCATCGAGCGGACCGAACGGCTCGTCCATCAGCAGGATCTTCGGATCGCGAATCAGCACCTGGGCGAGGCCAACGCGTTTGCGCTGGCCGCCCGACAGCATATGCGGATAGCGCTGCGCGAAACCGCCGAGCCCCACCGATGTCAGCCATTTTTGCGCCGCCGCGCGGGCCTCGTCATGCGGCACACGCTTGATATCGAGACCAATGGCGACGTTCTCGATCGCCGTCTTCCAGGGAAACAGCGCATCCGCCTGAAACAGATAGCCGGCCTGCCGGTTCAGCCCGGCAAGCGGCCGGCCGAAAATCTCAACCTCGCCGGCAGCGGGCTTCAGCAATCCGGCGGCGACATTGAGCAGGGTCGATTTTCCGCAGCCGGTTGGACCGACGATGGCCACGAATTCGCCGGCGGCGACCGTGAGATTTGCGGACTCCACAGCCGTGTAGGTGCGGCGATCGGCGAGACGGAACGCAACCGTTGTATTCTGGAGCGCTATCGCCGTCTCCGCACTCCCGCCTGCCTGCACCCGCGTCCCCCTGACTTGCTGCTCCGGCCGACGATGACGGCCGGCGTCGTTCGGCGCGCAAGTTCCACCGGACAGCAGCAAGATGCAAGGGGGTGTCGAGTGGATACCCAGCCCCCCGCTTGGTCCAGGCACCGCCCTGTGGCAGCATTGCGGATATGACCACCTCCGCTCCCGCCATCGCGTTTGAGAATGTCGCCAAAAGCTTCGATCAGGGCCGCCTGATCGCGGTTGACGGCGTCTCGCTGACTGTCGCTCAGGGCGAATTCCTTGCCGTTGTCGGCGGCTCCGGGTCCGGCAAGACCACGCTGCTGCGGCTCGCCAACCGGTTGATCGAAACCGATGGCGGCTGTGTCCGGATCCGCGGCGATGATGTGCAAAGCCTCGATCCGATCGCGCTGCGGCGGCGCATCGGCTATGTCTTCCAGAGCGGGGGGCTGTTTCCCCACATGAGCGTGGCCGACAATATCGGCATCACGCCGCGGCTGCTCGGCACCCCAACCGCCGAGATCGCCCAGCGGGTCGACGAACTGCTCGATCTGGTGCGGCTCGACCGCGGCCGCCATCGTGACCGTTTTCCGCACCAGCTCTCCGGTGGCGAACGGCAGCGGGTCGGCGTCGCGCGGGCGCTGGCGGCGAAGCCCGACATCGTGCTGATGGACGAGCCGTTCGGCGCGCTCGATCCGCTCACGCGGGATGCCCTGGGCGAGGACTATCGGCAACTGCATCGCGATCTCCGGCTCACCACCGTGATGATCACCCACGACATGGCCGAAGCGGTGCTGCTCGCCGATCGCATCGCGGTGATGCGCAGCGGCCACCTGCTGGCGCAGGGCACGCCCGAACAGCTGGCGTCCAGCGACGACCCATATGTGCTGCAGTTGCTGCGCACGCCGCGCCGCCAGGCCGAACGACTGCAAGCCCTGCTGCCACAGTCCGCCAGCGACGATGCCCCGAGCATGGCGCCGCGCTGATGATGCTCGACCCACGCTGGCACGATGCCCTGAGCCGCCTGCCCGACTACCTCGGCAGCCATGTCCGCGTCAGCCTCGCGGCACTGGCGCTGGGCCTGGTGATCAGTTTCCCGCTGGCGCTGATCGCGCGGCGCCGCCCGGTGTTGCGGGGCGCCCTGCTCGGGCTCGCCAGCATCGTGCAGACCGTGCCGGGCCTGGCGCTGCTGGCGCTGTTCTATCCGCTGCTGTTGGCGCTCGCGGTGCTCTCGGTCAAATGGTTCGGTCTGACGTTTTCGGCGTTCGGCTTCCTGCCGTCGGTGCTGGCGCTCGCGCTCTACAGCATGCTGCCGGTGCTGCGCAACACCATCACCGGGCTGGACGGCGTCGATCCCGCGCTACGCGAGGCGGCTGAAGGCGTCGGCATGACCCCGCGGCAATCGCTGACCATGGTGGAATTGCCGCTGGCGCTGCCGGTAATCATGGCCGGCATCCGCACCGCGGCGGTGTGGGTGATCGGCACGGCCACGCTGTCGACACCGATCGGCCAGACCAGCCTCGGCAACTACATTTTCGCCGGCCTGCAAACCCAGAACTGGGTGTTCGTGCTGTTCGGCTGCGCCGCCGCCGCCCTGCTCGCGCTGTTTGTCGACCAGATGCTGGCACTGATGGAAAACGGCGTTCGCGTGCGCAGCCGCGGCCGTGTGATCGGCGGCGGCCTTGGCCTCGCCGCGCTGATCGCGGCCACGCTCTCGCCGGCGCTGATGCGTGCGCAGTCCACCTACATCGTGGGCGCCAAGACGTTCACCGAGCAATATGTGCTCTCGGCGCTGATCGCCCAGCGGCTGCAGGCCGCGGGTCTCTCCGCCGGCACGCGCGAAGGTTTGGGCTCCAATGTGATTTTCGAGGCGCTCAGGACCGGAGATATCGACGTCTACATCGACTATTCCGGCACGCTGTGGGCCAACCAGCTGCATCACACCGACATCAAGCCGCGTGACGCCCTGCTTACCGACTTGAAAACCGAACTCGCCGCGCATGACAATATCACCCTCGCCGGCCCGCTCGGCTTCGAGAACGCCTATGCCCTGGTGATGCCGCGCAAGCGCGCGGAGGCCCTGGGGATCCGAACCGTTGCCGACCTCGCCGCCCACGCCGGCACGCTCTCGATTGCCGGCGACTACGAGTTCTTCTCCCGCCCGGAATGGGCCGGCTTGCAGAAGGCCTATGGTCTCGCCTTCCGCCAGCAGCGCCAGATGCAGCCGGATTTCATGTATGCGGCGGTGGCCGCCGGCGACGTCGACGTCATCGCCGGCTACACCAGCGACGGTCTGATCGCGAAATACGACCTGGTGGTGCTCGACGATCCCAAACATGCCATTCCGCCTTATGACGCGATCCTGCTGATCGCGCCCAAACGCGCCGGTGACACGGCACTGCGGGCAGCGCTGCAACCCTTGCTCGGCAAGATCGACATCGCGGCCATGCGCGAGGCCAATCTGCGCGCGGCCAGCGGCGGCAACGACAGCTCGCCCGCCGATGTCGCCCGCTGGCTGTGGGACAAGGTGGGACAGAAGTAACCGAGCGGCGCTATAGTCACCGCCTCACGACACGACAGGAGTCGACATGAAGATCCCGGCGCTGCCCTTCACCGTGACGGACTGGGCCTCCGTGCCACCCACCGAGCACCCGGGTGAAACGGGAAAGGCCCTGTGGCGCACCCTGAACATCGGTGACCTGCGGGTACGAATGGTGGAGTATACGCCCGGCTACCTCGCCGATCACTGGTGCGATCGCGGGCACGTGCTTTATGTGCTGGAGGGGGAGCTCGACACCGAACTCAATGACGGGCGCCGTTTCAAGCTGACGCCGGGGATGAGCTACCAGGTCTCGGACTTCGGCGACGCGCCGCATCGCTCATCCACGCGCACCGGCGCGAAACTCTTTATCGTGGACTGAACGCACACGGGGCCCACAGTACCCGCAAGGATCGGCACAGAGGAGGCGATCGTGCCATGACCACCTCGAAACCGCGCACCCCAGTTCTCGCTGAACAGCGTTTTGCGGAGCGGCGGCAGGACTTCGCTGGCCTCGATCTCGCCGCGCGGTTCGATCTGATCCATCGCACCAATCTGTGGGGCGCCGAACAATCGACCTCCGGCCTCGGCTCGGAACTCGCCGCAACCGCGACGCTGCGCCATGAGCTGTCCCGGCTGCTGCGCGATCTCGATATCAGGAGCCTGCTCGACCTGCCCTGCGGCGACTTCAGCTGGATGTCGCACACCGATCTCGCCGGGATCATCTACATCGGCGCCGATATCGTGCCTGCGATCATCGCGGCCAACACCACGAAACACGCCATCGGCGGCTGGGTCGATTTCCAACAACTGGATCTGGTCGCCGATCCGCTTCCGACTGTCGACCTGATCCTGTGCCGGGACTGCCTGGTGCATCTGTCGTTCGATCATATTCACCGCGCGATCGGCAACATGAAGCGGTCGGGTTCGCAATGGCTGCTCACCACGACCTTCCTCGATGTCGCTGAGAACCGTGACGTCGAAGACGGTGACTGGCGCACGCTCAACCTGCAGCATGCCCCGTTTGGCTTTCCCGAGCCCAAGGCGATCATCATCGAAGGCTGCACCGAAGCCAATGGCGATTACGCCGACAAGGCGCTGGGGCTGTGGCGGCTGACGGAGCTGCCGATGCCTAATGCCTGAAGGCAAGGACGTTGCGACCAACCTCACCCGTACACAAACGCATCGTCGTCGAGGTCGATCAACGGAAACTGGTCTTTCTCGGTCCAGTAATCCTGGCTGTGCTGCCATTCGGGCTTGTCGCCGCGCTTCGGCAGCAGGTGCATGCCGCGCATCATATAGCCGGGATTGAAGTTCTCCGGATCGATCCAGGGCAACAGCGGCATGTCGCTGTCTTCGGGACGCAGCGCGGGCGTCACCCGCCGGGCGCCGCGCTGCTTCATGTGATTGAGCAGCCGGCACACGAAGTCAGCGACCAGATCGGTGCGCAGCGTCCAGCTGGCGCGGAAATAGCCAAACACCCACGCCATGTTGGGCACACCGGTGAACATCATGCCGCGATAGGTGACGGTGTCGCCAAATTGCAGCGGCGCGCCGTCGATGGTGACATCGATATCGCCGAGCACGTTGAGATTGAATCCGGTGGCGGTGACAATGATGTCGGCCGCAAGCGTCTTGCCGGACTTCAGCAGGATGCCGCTCTCCGTAAAGCTCTCGATCTCGTCGGTGACGACCGACGCCTTGCCGTCCCGGACCGCCTGGAACAGGTCGCCGTCGGGAATGAAGGCGATGCGCTGCCGCCAGGGCCGGTAGCGCGGGGTAAAATCCTTTGCCACGTCGTAGTCGGCGCCGAGATAGGCACGCACACCGGCGAACAGCTCCTGCTTCACCGCCTCCGGTTCACTGAACGAACGGCGGGTGAAGACGTCCTGATCGTACAGGATCTTCCGGCGCACGATCTCATGGATCCATTCCTCATTGACCTGCAACTGGCGCAACGTGTCGGCGAGCTCGATGGCATTGCGGCCGGTTCGGAAATAGGTCGGCGAGCGCTGCAGCATGGTGACATGCCGGCTGTCGCCGGCAATCGACGGAATCAGTGTCGCCGCGGTCGCGCCCGATCCGATGACGACAACAGTCTTGTCCCTGGTGTCGAGACCGACCGGCCACTTCTGCGGATGCACGATGCGGCCCTTGAAGCTCTCCATGCCCTTCCATTGCGGCGTGTAGCCCTCGGAGTGCCGGTAGTAGCCCTGGCACATCCAGAGAAAGTTTGTGGTCAAGCGCAGCATCTCGCCGGTATCGAGGCGCCTGACCTCGAGTGACCAGAGATTGTCGGAGCTCGACCAGGACGCGGAGACGATCTGGTGCCGATAACGAATGTGCCGGTCGAGGTCGTTGTCCTCGATCACCTCGCCCATGTAGCGGAGGATCTCGGCCGCGGTCGCGATCGGCGTGCCGGTCCATGGCTTGAAACGATAACCGAAGGTGTAGAGATCGCTGTCGGAACGAATGCCGGGATAACGATGTGTCAGCCAGGTGCCGCCAAAACTCTCCTGGGTTTCAAGCAGGACAAAACGCGTCCCCGGACACTGCTGGGCGAGATGATAGGCCCCGCCGACACCGGATATTCCGGCGCCGACAATGAGAACATCAAAATGTTCGGCAGGCATCGCCTGCTGCGCGGTCGTGTCGTGCGTTTCTGTCCCGGTCATGGCATCCATTCTTCTTGTTGATTTGCAGCACCGGCGAAGGCGTCGACGCCTCCTCCGAAGAAGCTGCATGATCTCAAAGGATGGTGGGCAGGCCGCTCCGCGTCAACATGCTTTGGCTTCCTGATTCGAGATACGCGGCTTCACCGCGCGCCTCGTCACCAGGCGTGTCCTGCCATCAATTTCGCTGGACGAAATGAGGAACTGAAATTACTTGGCAGCCTGGACGGCCGCACAAAACTCCGCATTGGGATTGGCGGGAGCCACGGCCACGCCGCCCTTGGCGGCCGCTTTTGCGCCGGCCGGCGCCGGCTGTTTGGCCGGTGCCGCCTTTGGTGCCATCGTGCCCGGTGCGGGAGCGGGCTCGACATAACGAGTCCAGGTCTCGCCGCCGCACAGATACTTCAGCACACAGCCTTTGACTTCCAGCTTGGTGGGCGTGGTGAGCTGGATGTGGGCGCTGTAGGTCTTGCCATTCTCCGGATTGTAGATGTTGCCTTCCCACTTATCGGCCGTGCCCTGCGCCGGCTTCATATCGAGCAAGATCGGTACACCCAGGGTGGGACGCGAGCGCTTGGCGACATCGGGATTATGGTCGTCGACGCCACCCGGTTCCTTCTCCCAGGCGATCGCACCCCATATGTGGCCGTTGCAGTCGGCGACCTTGATGCGGGCCAGTCCGTGTTCGTCCAGCCACTCGCCCTGGGGGTCGCCCGCGAGCGCAGCTCGCAGCATGAGGATGAGCCAAAATCCGGCGAGAGCAAGTTTCCGCATCAGCCACTCCAGCAAATCACATCCCCGTACCATTGAAACCCGGCGAGTCATCGGATGCAAGCCCGATGGCCCACCGAATATCCCAAATGGGCGCACCCAGAATGATGTTTTTTTGAACAAATCGGCGCCGGTGGCGACCAACGACATAGGAGAATTGCGTGGGCAAAAACAGTATCCACGCCGATAAATTCGCGCTAAACGGCAGCCGCATTCCCAGATGGAGCGAGCGGCAGGCTTTTGGTGGATATCAGCACACGATTATCGCGGGTTCAGGCGGTCATTTTCGACATGGACGGCCTGCTGTTCGATACCGAACCGCTGATCAAGTCGGCAAAACTCGCTGCCATCCGCGCTCTCGGCTTCGAGTTCTCCGACGTGTCCTATAATGCCATGATCGGCGTTCCCGGCCCGGAATGCGATATCCTGATCCAGACTCACTTTGGCCCGACATTCCCGATGGCGGATTATCTCGCCTCCTATCGCGGCGACTGGCAGCGGCTGATCGCAAAGGGAACTCCGCTGAAACTGGGTGCGGCCGACATCATCAGGCACCTGCACGACCTGGAGATGCCGCTCGGCCTTGCCACATCGTCCGGCCGCGAGAGCGCCGAACATCATCTGGCCTCGGCGGGCCTGCGTCGGTTCTTCAGCGCGGTGGTGACCCGCAATGACGTCACGCGCGGCAAGCCGCATCCCGATTTGTACCTCAAGGCGGCCGAGAACCTCGGCGTGGCGCCCGAATACTGCCTGGCGCTGGAGGATTCCCACAACGGCGTTCGCGCCGCGCACGCCGCGGGGTGCCTTCCGATCATGGTGCCCGATCTGCTCGAAGCTACCGACGAGATGCGCCGCCTGTGCATCTCGGTGGCCAGCAATCTGAACGATGTCCGCTCGCTGTTTCCCGCGGCCCGCTGATTGGCTTGGCGCGTGTTCGTTGCGCGTGAGCGCGACCGCTGCTACACTTGTGGTGCCATGATGTTCCAGATGTCTCATATCGCTTCGGTGTTCTTCCTCGCTCATTGAGGATATCGCCCGCCATGCGGGCGAAGAACCGAGCGTCCGACTGGCCGTCAGTCAGTCGACGCTTAGACCCCGAACCGGCCTCAGCCTCTCTCCCACATGACGTGACGCGAGACGGGCATGCTTGGCCAAACGACATGAGATCATGATGCCTGCCAACCAGCACACCTCCGTGCGCGTGCTCGATGACGCGCAAATTCAAAACTTCATTCACGATGGATTCGTCCGACTCGACCAGGCGTTTCCGCGCGATCTGGCCGATGAGGGACGCGCCATCCTGTGGCGCGACACCGGCTGCGATCCGGATGATCCCGCCACCTGGACGCAGCCCGTGGTCCGGCTCTGGTATTACAATCAGGAGCCGTTCCGGAAAGCCGCCAACACGGCGCGGCTGCATGCCGCTTTCGACCAGCTGGTCGGCAAGGGACGATGGCATCCGCGCCCCAATCTCGGCAGCTTCCCGATCCGCTTTCCATCGCCGGACGATCCCGGTGACGACGGATGGCATGTTGATGTCAGCTTCCCGCCGGACTCCACCGAGCCGACTGCGAACACGGACTTCTCGCTCTGGCGCGCCAACATCGTCTCGCGCGATCGCGCGCTGCTGATGCTGTTCCTGTTCTCCGATGTCGGCGAGAGCGACGCACCGACACGGATACGGGTGGGCTCGCATCGCGACGTCGCACGGTTCCTGGCGCCGTTCGGTGACGCCGGCCAACCGATGGCGATGTTCGGCGGCATCGGCACCGACCGGCCGCAGGCCCTGGCCACGGGTCCGGCGGGAACCGTGTATCTGTGCCACCCGTTCCTGGTCCACGCGGCGCAAAAGCACCACGGCACCAGGCCGCGCTTCATGGCACAGCCGCCACTGGCGCCAGCCGAACCGTTCCGGCTGGAGCGCGCGGACGGCGATTATTCACCGGTGGAGATCGCGATTAGGCTGGCGCTGCAGGACCGACGCTAAAAGACCGATGCAAAGCGCGCGGCCGCGCACAATGCGGCCGCGCGTCACTTTACGTGTTCACGAGTCCCGGCTTGCCCGCTTCGACCACGAATGACTTCACCGTGGTCATCGGGCGATCCTGCGCCGAGATCTGGTCGGTGGCACGGAAATCGGCCAACCAGCGCTCCCGTGTGACAGTGTGGCGGTGATAGCCGCGCTGGTTGCTGACGAATTTCAGATGCGGATTGTCGGAATGCAGCGCCTGCGCATTGCTCATCACCGGCTCGCCGTCGCCGCCCGATGAAATCGAGGTCGCCACGAACTCCACGCCGACACAAGGCCCCGCCGAATCGCGCCAGTCCTGCTTCAGCTCAAGCGCAACGCCGTGATGCAGATCACCGGTCAGGACGACTGGGTTCTTCACCTGCGCATCATGCAAAATTCCCATCACCCGGCTGCGGGCGGCGCTGGCGCCATCCCAGGCATCCAGATCGACGACCGGTCCCTCGGACTTGGTCAGCCACGGGAACGAGCGCATGTCGACATGGGCAAACAGCACCTGCTGGGCCAACACCTGCCAGGCCGCCTGCCCACTTGGCGTGCCAGTCCGCAGGCCATCGGCAAACCACTGCTCCTGCGCCGCGCCCATCATGGTGCGGCCGGCCTCGTCGGCCTCGGCGCAGTTGGCCTTGAAGCCGTCGCCGCAGGGCTGTTTCGATCGGTATTGCCGCGTGTCCAGCACCGACACATTGGCGAGCGTGCCGACCTGGAAGCGGCGGTAGGCCACGACATCGGGGCCGCGCGGCATCAGGCTGCGGCGCACCGGCATGTGCTCGTACCAGGCCTGAAACGCAGCGGCACGCCGGAACAGGAACGCGTCCGCAGGCACGTCGCGCACTGTATCGGCCGCCCAGTTGTCCGAGACCTCGTGGTCATCGAAGCTCGACAGGAACGGACAGGAGGCCTGCGCCGCCTGCAGATCGGGATCGGTCTTGTACAACGCGTAGCGCCGCCGGTAATCGGTTAGCGAAATGCAGGTGCTGAAGTCCTTGGGCAGCACCCGGGGAAACGCGCGCCCCTGACGGTCCACGGTGATGAAGGGGTTCTCATAGATGTAGTCGCCATAATGGAAGACGAAATCGAAATTTTCCCGGGCGAGTTCGCGCCACGCGGTGTAGTAGCCGCCTTCCCATTGCTGGCAGCCGGCCGCGGCAAACCGCACTTGCGCGACCTCGGCGCCCGATGCCGGCAGGGTGCGGGCCCGGCCGATCGCACTCTCGATCCCGCCGGCACGAAATCGGTAGAAATAATCCCGCCCCGGCTCCAACCCCTCAAGTTCGACATGGACCGAATGGGCGAGTTCAACACGGGCAACAGCGGTGCCTGAACGAATCACCTGCTTCAGTTCACTGTCGGATGAGACCTCCCAGGAAACATCCACCGGAATAACCGACATGCCGCCGCGCGCCTGCAGCGGCTCCGGTGCGAGCCGGGTCCAGATCACGAAGCCATCCGGCGCGGGATCGCCGGAGGCAACACCGAGAGTGAACGGGTTTTGCTTGAATTCGGCGCGGGCCGGCGACGCGGCGATCATCGATAAGCCAGACGCCAGCAGTCCGGCGCCAGCGGCGCCCTTGAGCAGTGTCCGCCGATCGAACAGCGGATAGGAATTCGGCTCGAACATCGCGCTGATATCACCCGTCAAACAGCATGGCGCCAGGGCCGCGAACGGGTCGCGGCAAACACCGCGACATTTAGCATCGCCATGAGACCGGACCATAACAGATCGGCGCAAAATACTCCTTTCGGGGGCTCGCGGAAGCGTATTTATAAAGCAGCGGCGACAACACCGCCGCTCGTGCCTCGCAGCCTGATGAGTTCCGACCATGCCCCTCGACAATCGTCCGACCATCGCGGCCCCCGACGACGATCCCTATCTCTGGCTCGAAGACATCGACGGCGCGCGTGCGCTGGCGTTTGTCGAACAGCAGAACAAAGCCACGATGGACAGGTTCGGCACCGCCCAGTTTGCCGCGGACCGCGATGCGCTGGCGGCCATTCTCGACCGCCCCGACAACATCCCCTACGCCTGGAGACGCGGCGGATATCTCTACAACACCTGGAAGGACGCTCAAAATCCACGCGGGCTGTGGCGGCGCACGACGCTCGAGGAGTATCGCAAGCCGAACCCGCAATGGGATGTGATCCTCGACCTCGACAGGCTGGCCGCGACCGAAAACGAGGACTGGATCTGGAGCTGGGTGTGGACGCTGCCCGGCAGCCACCGGCGTGCCATCCTGAGCTTGTCGCGCGGCGGCAGCGACGCGGTGGTCCTGCGGGAGTTCGATCTCGACATCAGAGATTTCGTCGCCGGCGGCTTCACCCTGGGCGAGGCGAAGGGCGGCGGTGAATGGCTCGATGCCGATACGCTGTTGCTGTCGAGCGCTTATGGCAAGGACATGGCGACCACCTCGGGTTACGCCCGAACGGTCCGGCTGTGGCGCCGTGGCACCCCCGTCGATCAGGCGCCTGTGATCTTCGAAGGCTCGGCGGACACCATGCTGGTCGGCGTCGGTGTCGACCGGACCGGCGCCGAGCCGCGGGTCTGGTTCATCGATCGGACCGGCTTCTTCGATGCCGTTTTCTGGCTGGGTGATGCCACCGGGCCCAAGCTCAAGCTGGATCTGCCGACCGACATTTCCTTGGAAGCCCATGGAGACTGGCTCGCCGTCAGGCGGCGCAGCGAATGGCTTCTCGGCACCACGACTTACGCACCGGATACCGTACTCGGCATCTCGCTGTCAGCCTTTCTCGCGGGCGATCGCAATGTCACGGTGCTGTTCGAACCGGCACCGCGTCGCGCATTCCAGCAGTTCTTCTGGAGCGGCAACAGGCTGGTGCTGTCCATTCTGGACGAGTTGCAGCCGGTCTACGAGGTCCTGACCCCGTCGGTGAGCGGCTGGAGCCGCAGCAAGCTGCCGGGTTTGCCGAGCATCGGCGTTGTCGATGTCTGGCGCCTCGATCTCGAGGAATCCGAGAGCAACGGCGATCTTCTTGCCAATGTCCAGGATCCGCTCACACCGCCCGCCCTGATGCTGATCCAGGACACGACCGGGATGTCCGGGCAAGACATCGCAAGTCCGATCCTGCTGAAGCAGGCGCCGCGGACGTTCACTGCGGATGGCCTTCTGGTAACCCAACATGAAGCCGTCTCGATCGACGGTGAGAAGATCCCCTATGTCCAGACCGGTCCTGCCGGCGAGACCGGCGACGCGCCGGTTTATCTCAGGGCTTATGGCGGCTTCGGCGTTTCGGAAAAGCCCACCTATGTCGCCTCGACCGGCAAGCTGTGGCTGGAGCGCGGCGGCACCAGCGTGGTCGCCAATATTCGCGGCGGCGGCGAGTTCGGCACGCGCTGGCACGACGCCGGACGCCATGCGGGCAAGCGGCTGTCGCATGATGATTTCGCCGCGGTCGCCGCCGACCTTGTGAAACGCGGCGTGACGCGGCCGTCGCGGATTGCCGCCCAGGGCGGATCGAATGGCGGCATCCTGATCTCCAACATGCTGACGCGCTATCCCGAGCGGTTCGGGGCGCTGTTCTGCACCATCCCGCTGATCGACATGCGCCGCTACACCAAGCTGCTGGCCGGCGCGAGCTGGATCGCCGAATATGGCGATCCCGACAAGCCGGAGGACTGGGCTTTCCTGCAGACCTATTCAGCCTATCACGCGGCGGTGGCCGGACAGAACTATCCGCCGATCCTGCTGGCGACGACGCGGCGCGACGACCGCGTGCATCCGGGCCACGCGCGCAAGATGGCGGCCAAACTGCAGGCGCTGGGCTACGAGGCCTATTTCTACGAGCCGGCGGCCGGCGGCCATGGCTACGGCAAGGACAACAGGGAGCGCGCCGCGTTCACGGCGCTGGGCTACACCTTTCTCAGAGACAAGATCGGCTGGACCGATGCGACCGGAGATCCGGCTCTCCCCGACGTTCAGTGACCCTCGGCCGGTGTCGGCGCCAATTCGATCAGCGTCACCTCCGGCAAACAATTGATCCGCACCGGCGCGATCGACGTCCCCACGCCGACCGAGGTGTAGCCGGTCATGCCGTGATGCGTCCACAACCCGGCGCCCAGGCGCCGTGGCAATTTCGAGCTGAGTGTGATCGGAACGGAGCCCGGCAGACAGATCTGGCCGCCATGGGTATGCCCGCTCAGCATCAGGTCGAATCCGGCATGCGCGGCCTGCCGATAAACCTCCGGCGTATGCGACAGCAGGATCGAGAATGCATCCGGCGGGATGTCGATCGCGGCTTTCTCGATATTGTCGACCCGATAGAAATGGGCGTCGTCGATCCCGGCAAGATGGATGTTCTCGCCACCGTACCGGATCGGTTCGCACTCATTGAGCAGCATCCGGATTCCCATCGCCTCAAAGTGCGGCACCATACGGATACTGTCATGGTTGCCGAGCACACCATAGACCGGTCCACGCAATGCCGGACGCAATCGCCTGATGCCATCTACAGCGGCTTCGATCGGCCCGAACGTGGCCGCACGATAATCGCCGGTCAGTACGCAGAGGTCGTAGCCGAGCTCGGGCAGGATCGCGGCCAGCCGGCGCATCGCGCCATCGCTGTACTCGACGTGGAAATCGCTGATGTGCAGCAAGGTGAAGCCATGGAATGCCGGCGGCAGATTTGCAAACGTCAGCCGATGGCGGCGGACCTGGATGCGCTCGGCATTGCGCCGGCCCCGCCAGTACAATCCCGTCAACTTCAGCGCGCCACGGATCAGTCCATGAGCCGAGCCCCAGTTCTCGATATGGAAGAAGGTCAGTCCCTGGCCGAAAATCTGCGCCTCATGGTCCATCTCGATACCGAGCCGCTGCCGGGCGTGGAAATGCCCAAGGCGTCGCTCGAGACTGCTGACGACATCGTCCATGGCGAATCGATTCTTGCCCTCGACAGCGGAGTGCCGTGCACGACACGGCAACCTTCAGACGGCAGACTACCTCAGGCGTCCGATCGCCGAAACCAACGAGGTGGGCGGGACCGTCGGCGTCATCGCGCGACGGCCCCTGGCTCGCAACCGGGGGGATAAGGTCGCCAGCATGGCTTGGGGTCTGCTGCGACGTTGCGAGATACAGCAGTGTTAGCCGATCCGGCAAAACCTGCATTTTGATTTCGATTTTAACCTAACCGGTCAATCTTACCCGAGTGGTATCTATTGCCGGGGTGTTTGCCGGATTGTCGTAAGCCGGAATCGACAAGGCGTGCGATGAGGGATTTCCTCCCGCATCGCATAGCCGAAATCCATCCCATTTGCGTACCGCGCTACTTCTTCACAAACGGATTTGGTGTTGCGGAGCCCTTGCCTTGCGACTGCTTGTAGGCGGAGCCGCCGCTCTTGGGCGCATTCTTGTCCGCCTTGGGCTTCTTGGCCTCTTTGTTGCTCTTCATTTGACCTTTGGCCATGGTGACCTCCTGTGAGCGACTCGACCAGTCCCGCCGGTCACGGGCGACCGTAGCAGGTCCCGCCGTCGTTCGATGAAGAATCGACCGACCGCCAGCCGCCACTCCCGCGCGACTTGCGGCCGGATCAGGAATTGAACTCCGCCATCAGCCGCCTGAAGGCGGCTTTGCCTGCGGCGTCGGCGGCCGCCATCGTCTTGAAGGCCGTTGATGATCGCTGGATCGGAGTTTTCCGCCCCAAACGATAGATCTCCCAGTGCCAGGCATCAGGGCGCAACGGGGGATTCCCGATCACGATCGAAAAGTCATGATCCCCGGCATCAGCGGTGCTCGCCACGATCGGATGCTCCGCCCCGTCACTCGAACGCCGCCGGCACCAGGCCGGTTCGGAAGAACACCGTCGGTTCGTCGTCATAGTCTCCGGTCTCGGCATCGCCGGTGGACGAGAAAGCGACAACACCGGCTTTGCTCAGGGCCAGCCGCTCCGCCGTTCGGCGCGCCCCCTCCACCGTTCGGCAGGGAATCGGCACGTCGGCTTTCAGGCTTCCGCCCTTGCCCGCATTGAAAGCCTGCACCAGATAGACGGTTTCTCGCGCCATGGACGTTATCCTTCCAGGGTGTGCATCAGGTCGTCGATCTTGATCGTCGCGAAGTTCGAGAACGTGTCGGAAACCGCATACGGCAGAATGATCTGATCATGATGCCGCATCGCGCCGCAGGTGTAGACGACATTGGGCACGTAACCTTCCCGCTGCGACGGCTCCGGCCGCACCAACGGCTCGCGCGAACGCCCCAGCACCTTCGAGGGATCCCGCTTGTCGAGCAGGGCGGCGCCGATGGCATACCTTCGAACTGGCCCGACGCCATGGGTCAAAAGCAGCCAACCCTGATCGAGCTCAATTGGCGATCCGCAATTGCCGATCTGCACGAACTCCCAGGGAAACTGCGGCTTCAGAATGGCCTGACCACCGTTCCATATATACAGGTCATCTGACGTGATCAGATAAAGATTTTCATTGTCCTGCCTGCCGATCATGGCATATCGGCCGCCGATCTTCCGGGGAAACAACGCCATCCCCTTGTTCCGCGCTGCCGCGCCCTTCAGAGGCGACATCCGAAACGACAGAAAGTCGGAGGTCTCGATCAGTTCGGACCGGATCGCCCGGCCGCTATAAGCGGTGTAGGTCGCATAGAATGTCCGCCGCCCGCTGTCGTTGAACTCCACAAAGCGGGCATCCTCGATGCCGTTCGATTGGGCATCCGTGACAGGAAAGATCACACGCTCGCTGATGTCTTCGTCCGGCTTGAAGATCACGTCGATCTCGTCGCCATCGGGGCCCGATGTCCGGCTTGATACCTTGGGAACCGAGGACAGACGCGCCGCCGGATCGACAGCCACGCTGCCATCGGCCGCAATCGAGCCCGATCGAAACGTCAGCGAGGAGATATGCCCTTCCCCGACGGCACGCAGACTCAGGATGAAGCGACGCCCGCCGACCGGCGCACCGGACTGATCCGGATGCGAAACGATGCTCGGATTGAACAGGGCTGCCGCTTCGAAGGAATACTCATGCAGGAAATAGGCCCCAACCAGCTGGCGCTGCACCTTGGTGAAGATCGCATGGCTGGCGAAGGCATCTTCCATCTCATCCGCGCGCGCTTCGAAGATGTCCAGCAGGTTGCGGTGACGCCCCTGGAAATTATCGAGCACGTCGGCGAGCTGGCTTGCCGCGGTCTCGACATCCATCGCCAGAACCCGGTCGACGATATGGTTCGCCCGTGTCTTGTCGGTCGGATTGAGATCGCGCGGCTCGGTCGCCGGCTTGAACGGGCGCACCACCACCCGCGCCGGATCGGGACGCAGATGCAAGGCCTGCCGGTTCAGGAACGTAGTTTGAGACAAAGCACCCTCGTCTTTTGAGATCGGATTCTGGACATTCACGCCGTTACGCCAGACGCGCCGCGAATTTGGCACGGCCTTCGCTCATCTGAGCGAGTTGGCGAAGCTCCGAAAGGCCTAGCAGATAGGAGACGACGGACTCGCCACCGCGATTTTCGTTTGCACGGTCGGGATGCAACCCGTCCCGGCAGCTTCCGGTATCAGGATCAACCAGGGGCGCCCCGAGATCGTTGCTGCCGAGAAACCACGCAAACGCGCGCGCCGCATCGACCTTCCAAACGAGATCACCATCGGCGCGCCACGCCGCGAGACAGGCCGAAATCATGGCCGCCGCTTCCACCGGTTGCTGGTCGAACGCCTTCGGCGACGTTCGCTTGTCACCGAAACTCTCGGTTCCAACCGGTCTGAAATGCCCCGCAGGAGCCGTCTGCAGCGTCACCAGCCAGCGCAGCGATCTAAGACCGGCTTCGGTATAGGCACGCGTCGCAGTCCCGACACCGGTCGCGATCAAGGCCTGGGACAATCGCGCATTGTCGTAGGCAAGCCCCTCCTCGAACCACACCCATTCCCGGGTTTCAACCGCGGACAGGATGGACATCAGTTGATCCGCAAGTAGACGACGGATCCCATGCGCATTGAGATCGTCCGTCACCGCGGCGCAGTAGACATCCAGGCCGAGCAGTGTAAAGGCCCAAGCGCGCGGTGAGCGAAATTGTTCCACCGTGGGCAACGCCTCGGCAAACAGCGCGGCAGCCCACCGCCGCCGCGATGAATTGACATCGTTGCGCGCGCACTCGCCCAGCGCCCAGAGTGTCCGCCCATGACTGTCCTCAGACCCCGTATCCTCGAGCCAGCTGCGTGAAAAGCTCATGAAGTTGCGAAACCGCCTAGTATCGGGATTCCAGGCATGCTGGACAAAGGCGGCAAACCGGGTCGTCAGAATTTCGGACAACGGTTGCTCGCCCGGATTATTGAGCGCACACGCCAGCAGCAGCGCCCGCGCATTGTCATCGACGCAGTAGCCGTGGGACCGATCAGGCACCGAATGCAGCGCGTGTTGAAACAGCCCGGTGTCGTCGCACATCGACAGCAGATAACTCGTCCTCATCTCCGGCAGTGCGTGAGTTTCACGGGCGGGCGGAGCCGGGCTCGGTCGCGGAATGACGCGCAACCGATGGCCGCGCCGGGCACTTTCGAACGCCGTGAGATAACGCTCCGCGGTGCGTTCCCATGTCATCGCGCGGCTGTCCGCGTAAGCGCGCTCGCGCATGCTCTGCCGACGGACATCGTCGGTCAGAAGTTCTGCAATCTGGCTGCCGAAGGCCGCCACATCACCGAACGGGATCAGGATGCCCCGTCCATCGGCCAACAGCTCCTGGGCGTGCCAATACGGCGTCGACACCACCGCTTTGCCCAGCCCGAAACTGTAGGCCAGCGTCCCCGACGTCATCTGCGCCTCGTTCAGATAGGGCGTGACGTAGACGTCGCACATCGAGATGAAGCCGAGCAGCGTGGCCTGATCCACGAATTGGTCGAGAAACACCACGTGATCCTCGACACCGAGTTCGCGCACACGTTGCAGAAGGCTTTCGCGATAAGCCTCGCCTTGTTCCCTTACGAGGTTGGGATGCGTCGCGCCGAGCACGACATAGACCGTATCGGCCCGGCTTTCCAGGATCGACGGCATGGCGTCAATGACGACTTCGATGCCCTTGTTGGGAGACAGCAGCCCAAACGTCAGCAGGATGCCCTTGTCCTTGAATCCGAACTTCTCCTTCGCCTGATCCGGTTCGACAAACGGAAAGTCGGGAATGCCGTGCGGGATGACCTCGATCTTGTCCGCCAGCACCCGGTACACGGTGCGCAGCAGTTCCGCGGCCTTCTCGGCCATGACAATGACCCTGGTAGAGACATCGACGATGCGATTGAGCACGCCACGCTGCGCGGGTGTCGGCGCCAGCAGCACCGTGTGCAGCGTCGTGACGATGGGCATGGTCAGCCGGGACAGTAGCGCAAGGATATCGCCCCCGGCTTCGCCGCCGAAAATGCCGAATTCATGCTGTAGGCAGACCACATCGAACTGGCCTGCGTTCAAAAACTCTGCCGCGCGCAGATAGTCCTCGGGGCGGTCGTCATGGATCTGGAGATGAACGATCGCTGGATACTCATACGCCGTCCCACGATCGGTCATCGCGACGATCGCCGTCTCGATGTCCGTGCGCGAGATCGCGACGGCCTGCTGCAGATGGGTCGTGAAGGTGGCGATCCCGCAGCGGCGGGGCAGCGAGTTGCCGATGAATGCGATCCGGCTCAGCTTTGTCACGATCCGATCTCCATTGTGTTGGCCGGCGAACGCAGGTCTGTTACTCTAGGTCTGCTGCTCAAGGTCTGCCGCTCAGTGTAGGGTTGATTGCAACTCAGCGCCGACGGACGCGGCGCTCTGGCCGACACAGCTCTGCAGCAAAAACGGACATGGATCCGGGCCCAGATAGGCCAGCAACCCCTTCATCCCGTCCGACCCGACATCGATGCGGGCACGGTCGTCTTCCACGAACACGGCCTCACCGACGAACGCGTTGATCAGACCGACCTTGGCGCGGCCGTCCAGCACCAGCAGCCAAGTCTCGCGCTCGGCACAGAGCTTCCAGGTCGAATTGGGCGGCAGATCGATCCGTTCCAGCACAAAATGCGGATTCGCCACCAGCAGGGTTCTGGCATCGGTCAGGCGCTTTGGCGTGGACGAGCACTCGAACGGCTGCGCGCGCGCGACTGCGACGGCATTGTCGACATGAAGCTCGCGGGGGCGACCGAAATCGAACAAACGAAAGGTCGAGTCGCTGCGCTGCTGGATTTCGGCAAGGACCAATCCTGCGCCGATGGCATGTATGGTCCCGGCCGGAATGGAAATGACATCGCCCTCCGCCACCGGCTTCCATTGCACGAGCTGCGAAATCGAACCGCTCTCGATCGCCGATCGTAGTTGAGCAGCCGTCAGCGCGCGCTTCAGTCCGATCGCCACCCGGGCGCCGGGCACCGCGGAGAGAACGTACCAGGCCTCGGTCTTGCCATTCGCCAGGCCAAGAGAGCGCGCGAAGGCGTCGTCCGGATGCACTTGTATCGACAGCGGCTGATTGGTGAACAACAGTTTGAGCAGCAGGGCCGGGTTCGGTGCTCTGGTTTCCGCACGCTCGAACCACAGTTCGCCGATGGCGAAGCCGGCATCGACAATTCCACTCCAGGGCAACAGATCGGCGCTTCCCCAAGGTTTGCGGACGGCATGAATACCAGCGTGTTCGACTGCCATGCCATCTTTCTGCTTCGCGCCGCAGAATCGCGACGTCGACGATGTTGGTGGGTGCTCCGTTTGGACGCACCACTCTCACCCCAGGACGCGGAGCTGCGCCGGGGTCGCTCATGGCAGGAACAGGGGCTTGCCAGCGGTCTCGCTGGCTGTCGAAATGGCGTGTTTTGGCGAGAGAAGGATCGGCTCGGCGCGAAATCTCTTCAGCGCAAGGCCAAACAAGTGGCCGTCTATCGACTCCCTCAACATGGTCGTCCGCCGGCAAGATACAAGGCGGCTTTACGGCTTTATTCGACCTACAGCGACTTGATGAAGCCCGCGTCGATCAGCAGGCGATTGAAACGCCGTGCTTCGGCGCCGTCCTTGCAGGCATAGAACAGCCCCTTGCAGCGGAGCATGATCTTCTTCTGCTCCTCGAAGCTCGGATCCAGCGGCAATCCCGCGGCGTCCTGGATCACCAGCGGCAGATAGGCGGCGTCGATGGTCTCCATCGCGGTCGGGGTCGCCGCCGGTTGGAAGTTGATGGCGTCGATCGCATAGTAGGTGGCGAAATAGCGTGGGTCATAGGCCATCAGCTTCTTGCCGATATCAGCCTCGCTCAATCCCGGATCGAGCAGATGCGGCGAGAACTCCGGCTGATGGTCGCCATAACGCACGATCAGGAACGGCTCGTTGGGAAACTGCTTCTTCAGGCCTGCGACGAAGGCGCCATAATCCCTGACGCTCATCGCCTGGCGGCGCAGATATTCGTCCACCGACGGCGCATTGCCGAGGGCACGCCAGTTCGGCGTCAGATCGGGACGAAAGCGGACCTCCCAGGGAAAATGGTTGGCGGCGAGATACACGAACATGAAGACCGGCTGTGTCCCCTTCTCCTGCGCCAAGAGGCCCGCGGCCTTGTCGTAGAAGAAGCTGTCGGGCTCGATGCCCTTGGCGCCGAGCGCGCGGGCGTCATAGAAACTCTGGATCCCGGTGGTGGTCTGGAAATTCCGCGCGCTCATGAACGCGCCGAATGCCGGATAGAGCGAGATGGTGGAATAACCGCAGCGGCGCAACGCCAGCGGCAGACCGCGCTCGACCCGGCCCGACGCAATCCGTGTCACGAAGTACGAGAACGGCCCGAACGAACGCGACGACAGTCCCGCCAGCACATTGTATTCGGTGAACCAGCTGGGGCCGCCATTGCTCTCGGCAAGAAACTTCCGCTCCTTGCCGTCATAGGAGACGAAATGGCTGCCGTACCCCGGCGGCACCTTCACGCCCGGCGCGGAGCGGATATCGAAGCTGGACTCATCATGGATCATGATGATGTTCGGCCGCCGCCCGACCGGGTTGCATGCTTCCACCAGCGGCAGCTTCAGCCGCTCGGCCACCGAGGCGTCGGATTCCATGAAGCCGTAATTGACGAAGTCGGACACCGCAGTGACGCCGGAGCGTGCGAACTTCGAGACATAGCCGTCGTCGTAATAGCCGCGCCAGGCCTCGTCCGGCCAGGTTTTGGCGAGCCCCACCAGCGCGGCAAGACAACCGAGCGCCAACGCCACCGCCGGCAGCCGCCGGATCCGGAACGGATCGAGCCACCACAGCGCATACATCAAGGGGATCGTGACAAAAGCGGCGCCGATGGCCGACCAGCGCAGGTTGGGAAAGATCGTGAACAGGAACGCGACCGTGTCGCGGTCGATCACCATCAGGTCGACGAAGTTCGCCGTCATCTGCACGACATCGTGCTTCAGCCGCGACAGCAGGATCAGGATCACGACCAGGGTCAGCGACAGCGCGCCGGACAACGCCGGGCGGCGCAGCGCCGCGATGAAGGTGAAATTCAGGATGCCCCAGGCGAGCAAGAAGCCGAGCCGCGACATCAGGTCGGTCTCGGTTTGCAGCATCACGGCAAAGGCGGCGAGATGCGGCGACGCCACCGCCAGACGGCGCCAGATCCCATAGGACGCGATCCCCGTCGCAAGAGCGGCGGGGCCTCCGTTCGGCAAGCCTGGAGGCGGCAGACCTGAATTCGGCGGCGCCATGAAGGGAAACGCAAGACCACCCGGCGCAGGTGAGGCCTTACGCTGGCGGTGGCCAGAAGGCGAACGGCGCGGCCGGAAAAGCTGCCGTGTCATAAAATCGTAATGGAACCGTCACATCGACGCAACTTGGTCTTTGGCCGCAAGCGGCAACGCCAGACGTTCAGCGCCGGTTCAGGGCGTAGCAGGTGCCCGCGGCAACCAGGGTCACCACGGCTGCGCCCGCGAAAGCCAGCGCGAACCCCGTCCCGCCGCCACCGGCCTGCAGCAGGAACCCCAGCAATGCGATGCCGAGGCTGAACCCAAGCTGGCGCATGGTCACGCAGATCGCCGATGCCATTGCCGCCCGGCCACCGGGGACGGCACCAACGGCCGCCGCCGAGGTCTGCGACTGGATCAGCGCCGCTCCGATGCCGCTGCCCAGCAACGCCGCGATGACCGGCCAATGTCCGAACCGTGTGGGCCCGGCCCATACGATGGCCGCCAGCACGCCGTCGGCCACGCCGATGATCGTCAGCCCCATCGAGAAGAAGACACCCGCGACCATGCGCAACGCAAGCACGGCGCCCAGGCGCGGCAGCAGCAGCATCGGCACGGTCAGCACGGTGAGAAGCCATCCGGCCTCGACCGGGCGCAAACCCATCACGTCGCGGGCAAACTGCGGCACATAGATCAGCAGCGACCAGTAGCCGACCGACGTCGCCACCGGCGTGATGCACATGGCGAGAAATTCCGACGACCTCAACAAGGTGAGATCGATCGCGGGATAGTCACACCGGCGCTCGACGCGGACAAAGGCGACGATGCAAACGAACGATGTCGCGAGCAGCGCCGTTACCGCAGGCGATCGCCATCCCAGCGAATGGCCGTCAAGCAGGACGAGCGCAAGAGCGCCGATCGCGAGCGCGAGCGTGGCACATCCCCGCCAGTCGACGCTGCGCCCGACGGCGTCAGGATCGGCCGATTCAGCGACACGTGCGAACGTCAGCAGCAGGATGACGATACATAGCGGCAGATTGAGCCAGAAAATCCAGCGCCAGCCGATGGTCGACGCGATCAGGGCGCCGAGCGGCGGCCCGGCCACCATCGCAGCACCGATCACGGTGCCGACAATGCCGAACGCGCGCGCCCGTCCCGGCCCCTGGTAGGCCGCGGCCAGCAGCGCGAGCGACGCCGTGGTGAAACAGGCGCCGCTGATCCCCTGCAGGGCGCGACACACTAGCAGGATCGCAAACGATGGCGCCAGGGCGCACAACAGCGAGGCCACGGCGAACAAGGCCGCGCCGAGCGCAAACAACCGCCGGCGACCAAAACGATCAGCGAGTGTGCCGGAGGCTGGCAGCGAAAACACCAGCGCCAGGCTGTAGATGTCGATCACCCAGGCGGATGAGGTCTCGGCGATGCCGAGATCCCTTCCGATATCGGCGAGCGTCGCCGCCAGCGCCGTCAGATCGAACTGAAACAGTGCGCCGCTGACACAGACGGCCCAGAGGGTGGCGGTGGCTGCCGTCATCCGTGACGCCGGTTTGATTGTCGTGGGAAGATCGGACGATGTTGTTTCGCTGGTCATGGCGCATCTCACAACGCAGGCCGGCGCGAAGCGAATGAGGCTTCTTCAAAACCCCATGAATTGATATCATGGGGCGCCATGCCCCGACATTTGCCGCCGTTTCAGCCCCTGCTCGCCTTCGACGCCGTCGTGCGTCACCGCTCCTTCACCCGTGCGGCCGCCGAACTCGGCGTCACCCAAAGCGCCATCAGCCATCAGGTCCGACGGCTGGAGCAGCATTTCGGGATGGCGCTGCTGGAGCGGCAAAATCCCGGCCTCGACCTCACTCCGGAAGGCCGCGCCCTGATGCCAGAACTCGCCGCGGCGCTCGACGCCATCGGTGCGCTCGATGCCCACGTGCGGCGCGCCTCCCGGCAACGCACGTTGCGCATCGGCGTCGCGGGATCGCTGTGCAATTGGTGGCTGATCCGGCGCCTGCCGCGCTTTGCAACACGGCATCCCGCGATCGACCTCGACCTGGTGCCTGCGGAAACCGGCGCGCCCGCCGGCAAGCCGCTCGACCTGCGCATTTCATGGGTGCTCGCGAACGAGGCCCGCCGTTCGACCACGCAGATGCCGCTGTTCCGCGAGCAGGTGTTTCCGGTGTGCGCGCCGGCGTTGTGTCCGGCTGCACCAGTTTCGCCCGATGCATTGCTGTCATTGCCGCTCATTCACAAGGACGCCGCCAACCAGACCAGTGAATGGAGCTGGGAGACCTGGTTTCGCCGCCTCGGCCTCAAGCACTCCCGCACGAGCGGTGGCGGCCTGCAATTCGGCGAGATCGGGCTATGCCTTGCCGCCGCGGCCGAGGGCGCGGGCGTCGCGCTCGGCCGCTCGCTGCTGGTCAGCGATGCCGTCGCCGATGGCCGGTTGATCAAACTGTTTCCTGACGGACCGGTGATGGAATCGCGAAAAGTCCATGTCGCACGCTGGCCGGCGGAGCTCTCGGCCGACAAGGACATCCAGTCGTTTGTGCGATGGCTGGCCGATGAAGCCGAGCAGACCTGTCACCTCGCCGCCTGAGTTTGCGGCCTTTGCTTTGCACCAACTTGAAGCATAGTCTCGCCCCAGCATCACAACGAGCGGCGGGGATAAAAATGCCTGGTGAGATGAAGCGGCGTGACGTGCTGAAGGCCTCCGCGGCGCTTGCCGCCGCCGCGGCGGCCGGTGGCTTCTCCTGCATCGAGGTGGCCAGCGCTGCTCCGATCGAGATCCCGACCATCGACAAGCTGTCGGTTCGGGTGCTGGTCGACAGCGCGTCGGACATCTTCTTCCGCCCGCAGCAGGTCAGCGGGGTCAAGACCGAGCCGGGGCGCACCGCCGACGCCAAACGGCCGCTGCACAGCGAATGGGGCCTGTCGCTGCTGCTGGAACCGCAGCGGGGCAGCGAGACGCGCACGCTGCTGCTCGACTACGGATGGACGCCCGAGGTGATCAACAGCAACGTGGAGCAGCTCAAAGTCGACGTCGGCAAGATCGACACCCTGATCCTGAGCCATGGTCACTTCGATCATTGGGGCGGCCTGATCGGCTTCCTCGATAAGCACCGCGATGCGCTGCCGGCCGACCTCACCTTGTATTGCGGCGGCGAAGACAATTTCTGCCCGCGTTACACCAGGGGCGGCGCCCCGGGCGAGCTCAGCGACTTCGGCACGCTGGACCGGCGCGAGATCGCCGCGCGGCGTGTCAAGCTGGTGCTCGCGGAATCCCCGGTCGTGATCGCCGGCCAAGCCTTCACCACCGGCAAGATCAAGCGCGCGAGCATCGAGCGGGTACTCCCCAACACCATGGTGGAGTTCGCCCAGAAGGACGGCGCCGGCTGCAACGCCAGCCACTACCTGCCCGCCGAGATGGAAGGCAAGATCGTGCCGGACGAACACATTCACGAGCACGCCACCTGCTTCAACCTCAGGGACAAGGGCCTTGTCGTGATCAGCTCCTGCGGCCATGTCGGCATCGTCAATACGGTGCGACAGGCCCAGGAGGTCTCCGGCATCGAGAAGGTCCACGCCATCATGGGCGGTTTTCATCTCGGTCCGGCACCCGCCGACTATCTCAGCCAGGTGGTGGCGGAGATCGGCAAGCTCAATCCGGATGTGCTGATCCCGATGCATTGCAGCGGTCTCAACTTCACCCAGGAGGCGCAGCGCCAGATGCCCGGCAAGGTGCTCACGACCACCACCGGAACGCGCATCACGTTCGGCGTCTGAACCGGAGCTCCGCATGTTGCCGCGCGGCCTCCTGTGCGCCGTTCTCGGTGCGGCGATGATGGCCGCCGCTCTCCCCGCGGCAGCCGACGAGCAGCCGTCGGCCGCGCAGCTGATGGATGACCTGATGTGGAATCGCGGGCCGATCGGCGGCCCGTTCACACTCACCGACCAGACCGGAAAGATCCGGCGCGACGACGAATTCCGCGGCAAGCTGATGATCGTCTATTTCGGCTACACATCCTGCCCCGATGTGTGCCCGACCGACCTGATGGCGATCTCACAGGCCATCGACGCGCTCGGCGCCGATGGCGAGAAAATCCAGCCGGTCTTCATCACTCTCGATCCGGAGCGCGACACGCAGGCCCAGCTTGCCGATTATGTGGCTGCCTTCCATCCCCGCCTGATCGGGCTGACCGGAACACCCGAACAGATCCGCGCGGTGGCGCTGTCGTACAAGGCCTATTACGCCAAGGTCAAAGACGAGCGCGGCACGGACTACAGCATCGATCACACCGGCGTCGTCTATCTGATCGGCCGCGACGGGCACTATCTCGGCTTCATGCCGCCGCAGACCTCGCCTGACCGGCTGATCGACGTGTTACGAAAGCAGCTTGGCGAATAATTTCAGCACTCGACCACATTGACCGCGAGACCGCCGAGCGAGGTCTCCTTGTATTTTGATTTCATGTCCTCGCCGGTCTGCATCATGGTGCGGATCACATTATCCAGCGAGACGTAGTGATGGCCATCGCCGCGCAGCGCCAAACGCGCGGCGTTGATGGCCTTCACGGCGCCCATCGCGTTGCGCTCGATGCAGGGGATCTGCACCAGGCCGCCGACCGGATCACAGGTCAGGCCGAGATTGTGTTCCATTCCGATCTCGGCCGCGTTCTCCACCTGGGCGACCGTGCCACCGAGCACCGCGGCCAGCGCACCGGCCGCCATCGAGCAGGCAACGCCGACCTCGCCCTGGCAACCGACCTCGGCGCCCGAGATCGAGGCATTGGCCTTATAGAGCAATCCGATCGCTGCAGCGGTGAGCAGGAATTCGACCACGCCATCGTCGGAGGCGTCGGGTACGAACTTGCGATAGTAATGCAGCACCGCCGGGATGATGCCGGCCGCGCCATTGGTCGGCGCCGTCACAACACGGCCACCGGCGGCATTCTCTTCGTTGACGGCCATGGCGAAGGCATTGACCCAGTCCATCGCCGCCAGCGGATCGACCGCCTCGGCGTTGGCGCCGCGCGCCAGCAGTTCCCGATAAAGCGCCGGGGCGCGGCGGCGGATGTGCAGGTTTCCCGGCAGGCGCGCTTCAGCGCTGGCGTTGTCGATGCCGAAGCCGCGCTGCACGCAGGCCTCCATCACCCGCCAGATCCGCAGCAGGCCGGCGCGCACCTCGGCCTGCGGCCGCCAGACGCATTCATTGGCCAGCATCAAACCGGCGATCGACAGGCCGCTCTCCCCGGCCCGCGCCAGCAGCTCATCGCCGCTGCGGAAGGGATGCGGCCAGACCAACTCCCCGGACGTCCCGACAGCCGGGATCTCCGCACCCGCCTCGATCACGAAGCCGCCGCCGATGGAGAAATAGCGGCGCTCCGCCAATACCCCGCCGTCGGACGCGAACGCAGCAAAGCCCATGGCATTGGGATGCTCCGGCAGCGACTGTTCGCCGCGAAACGCGATATCGCGCGCACGGTCGAACGCGACAGGCCACTGCCCGAGCAGCGGCAGTTCCCCCGATCGCCCCACCGTCGCAAGCCTCTCGCGCACCGTGGCCGGATCGATGGTGTCGGGCTCTTCACCGCACAGCCCGAGGATCACACCGAGATCGGTGGCATGGCCACGGCCGGTGAGGCCAAGCGATCCGTAGAGTTCGACACGCACCCGCGCGGTGCGAGTCAGCAGTCCTTCACGATCGAGCCAGCGCACGAACGTCAGCGCCGCCCGCATCGGACCCACCGTGTGTGAACTCGACGGGCCGATGCCGATTTTGAAGATATCGAAGGCCGACAGCATCACCCTAAGGTAAGTTGCTGTTCGACCAGCGCAACCCAGTAAGCGGCGCCAAGCGGCAGGATGGCGTCGTTGAAGTCATAATACGGATTGTGCAGTGGCGGATCGTTCTCGCCTTCGCCCGCGCCGATGCAGATGTAGGCGCCCGGGCGCTTCTGCAGCATGAACGAAAAGTCCTCCGACCCCATCGCTGGCTTGATATCGGTCTGCACCAACGTTTCGCCGACCAGGCTCGCCGCAGCCGCGATCGCAGCCTCGGTTTCGGTCTCGGTGTTGATGACGCCGGGATACCGCCGCATGTAATTGAGATCAATGGTCGCGCCATGGATTTGCGCCATGCCGGCACAGACCTGCCGCATCGCCGCCTCCATCCGGTCCTGGATCTCGGCCTCCAGCGTTCGCACCGTACCGCGCAGCACCACGCTCTCCGGCACCACGTTCCAGGTGTCGCCGCCATGAATCTGGGTCACGCTCAGCACCGCGGCATCCATGGCGCCGATCCGCCGGCTGACGATGCCCTGCAATGCATTGACGAGTTGCGCCGAGATCACGATCGAGTCGATGCCTTTCTCGGGTGTCGCGGCATGGCAGCCCCGGCCGGTGATGACAATCTCGAAGACATCGAAGAACGACATCATGATCCCGGGCTTGATCGCGAACTTGCCGCGCGGAATGTTGGGAATGTTGTGCATGCCGTAGACGGCATCAGCGGGAAACTTGTCGAACAGCCCCTCTTCCACCATCTTGCGGCCGCCGCCTTCGTTTTCCTCCGCCGGCTGGAACACGAGCTGCACCGTGCCGCGGAACGGCTTGTGACGCGCCAGGTGCGCGGCAGCACCGAGCAGCATGGCGGTGTGACCATCGTGACCGCAGGCGTGCATCTTGCCGCTGTGTTGCGACTTGTAGGCCGGCGATCCCAGTTCCTGGATATGCAGCGCATCGATGTCCGCGCGCAGCGCAATGCTCGGCCCGGGGCCGTTGGTCAGCGTGCCGACCACGCCGGTGCCGGCCAGTCCCCGGTGCACGGGGATGTCCATCCCGCTCAGCGCTTCGGCGATCACCCGCGCGGTGCGATGCTCCTCGAAGGCGGTTTCCGGATGAGCGTGGATGTCCTGGCGCCAGGCCACCATGCGGGCGCGGATGTCGTCGGCGATAGCGGGAGTATGAGACATGTGCGATCTCTTCATCGACAGGGTTAGTGGAAGAATTCGGCGATCAGCGTCGCACCGAGGAATGTGCCGGCGGTGGCGGTGAGCGACACCACCACGATCCGCCAGCCCAGCTGCCGGAAGATCGGCAGATCCTTGGCCACGGAGAACCCGGCCAGCGCCAGCACCGGCGTGGTGAAGGTCAAAAAGTTGAGCTTCGCGGTTGCAGAAATCAAGACATCGGAGAAAGGCAGCAGGCCGGGGATGCCGAGCACAGTCGCAACCACCGACAGCACCAGCACCAGCGGCAGCTTCGGCAGCAGGCGCCTGACGATATCGACGAACAGCGCAATCGCCACGATGATCAGCATGCCTCCGAGCGATTGCAGCATCGGCACCTTGTAGGACAGCAGGTTGCCGATCATCACGCCGCCGGTCATGACCGCCCAGGCCACCAGCGTATCGACCAGCGACAGCTCCTTCGCCTTGACGCCGCCGATCCCGGTCAGCGCCACACCCTCCGGCGCCTTACGTTTGGAGAAGCGGCCCAGCACGGGCTCCAGCCTGTCGTAGAGCCACGAGCAGACCGGCAGCGAGAGAAACAGCGTGAAGTAGAAGCCGGCGACCTGGGTCAGCAGGTTCGCGGCGGCGGCGATCGCGACGAGCTGCGGCACGCTCGCCGCGGGCTGCTGGGCGTTGATCGCGCCGATCGCGGCCGCCATCATGCTAGCGGAGCCGACGCCGGCACCCATGGCCAGCGAGCGCGGATCGAAGATGTTGAGGCTGGTGATGAAACCGGCCAGCACGGCGATGAACAGCGCCCCCAGCACCGTTCCGGTGATGTACTCCGCCAGCACGCCGCGCCCCTCGGGCGAGGCCATGCCGTATTTCTCGCCGATGATGACGAGATTGCCTTCGCGGCCGATCGAGAAGGTCGCGCCCACCGCCTCGCGCTTCACGCCGAGCAGCAGCGCCAGCGGCAAGCCCAACACCAGCGTGCCGAAGGTGTGGCCGAATTCCTGGAACAGCAGCGCCCAGCCGGCCTGGCGCACCTGAGGCAGCGCGGCCCCGACGGTCAATCCCAGCTTGATCACGAACAGCAGCAGACCGACATTGAGCAGATCGCCCGCATAGGCCTGCAGGCCGGATGTCACCCGTGCAAACGAAGGGATGAAGCGCTGCCCGATGCCCCAAGCCGCCGCAATCAGCAAGGCCCACAACATCGGCTGCAACACCACCTTGCCCGGCCCGACCTGAAACTGGGCGATGCCGATGGCTTCGGCAATGGCGACGATGATCATCACCACGGCAAACAATTTGAACTTGCCGGTGCCGGCGAAGTCCAGCGGTTGCGCGGCGGTATCGACGGACGCGGATGTCATGCGGCGGCGCTCCAGATCTGAGGCAAACCTTGCAGCCAAAAGGCCCGCAAGCAATGGGGATCAACTCTGGGACCCGAGTGTCGAAGAAAAATATGCTTGCATCAATGACAGCGAGACAGGATATTTGTTGCATTTCATGCAACAGTCATAAATGAGCCGATGGACGACAAACTCGAAACACGCCGTCTGCGCTACTTCATGCAGGTGCTGGAGAGCGGATCGGTGCGCGGCGCCGCGGGCGCGCTCGGGATGGACGCCTCCGCGGTCAGCCGCGCGGTAAGCCTGCTCGAGAGCGAATGCGGCACCAGCCTGATCGAGCGGCGCGGCCGCGGCGTGGCGCCGACCGATGCCGGCCGACTGCTGGCGGTTTACCTTCGCCGCCAGCAGAGCGAGAAACAAACCCTGCTGGCCCAGATGGACAGCATCCGCAAGGTCGAGAGCGGCCATATCGATATCATGGCCGGTGAAGGCTATGTCGACTGGCTGATGCAGAAGAGCATATCGCGCTTCATGCGGGCGCATCCGAAGATCACCATCGGTCTCGACATCGGCAGCACCGACGAGATCGTCCAGTCCATCGTCGAGGAGCGCGCGCACATCGGCGTGCTGTTCAAGCCACCGCAGGACGAGCGCCTGCGCTCGCACCACTCTCACCTGCAGCCGATCCAGACCCTGGTGCTGCGCTCGCACCCGCTGGCGCAACTCAAGCGTCCGCTGCGGCTTGTCGACCTGCTGCCCTATCCCGGCGCCACGATGCACCGCAGCTTCGGCGTGCGCCAGCACATCGAAGCCGCTGAGATCAGCGAGGGCATCCGCCTCAACGTCGCGCTCACCACCGCCTCGTTCGATGCCGCCGGCCATTTTGTCACCGCCGGGCTCGGCTATGCGCTGGTCTCGCGCCTCGCCATGTCGGTGACCGATGCAGCCAGGGTCGCCGCGCTGCCGATGAAGAATGCGCTGCTGCACCGTGGCCGCAGCCATGTCATCTCCCGCCAGGGACGCACGCTGCCGCCCGCCGCGATGGAACTGCTGCGGATCATCGTCAGCGACATGAAGCCGCCGGTCGGCCCCGCACGCTGAGTCAAACACGGGACAGCCGAACGCTACCGTACTTTTGCAATTCCGGCGACGAACAGATCGAGCACCGCGTCGGCCATGGCATCGATCTCGGCGTCCGCCACGCCCCACCGCGGAAAGTGACCATCGGTCTTCATGCGGGCAAAACCATAAACCAGCGCGCGCCCGGCGACCTGCATCACCCGGAGGTCGTGCGAGCGCAACAGGCCCTTTGCGTTCGCATCGGTCAAAGCGCTTTTGGTTATCGCAATGATCTCCGCATTGTCGGCGCTGACGCCCGGCGCGGCGGCATGATCGAACAGCTTGCCGTTCGAAATCACCTCGAAATGAGCCGGGTTGCGCAGCGCCCAGTGCAGGTACGCCCGCCCCAGTGCACGGAATCGCGCCAGCGGATCTCCGCTCCTCACCTGCTCCAGCGCCTTGCCGATCTCCGCGCGGAAGCGTCGCTGCGCTTCCTCCGCCACGGCCGCCAGCAATGCATCGCGGCTGGCGAAATGCCGGAACGGCGCGCCCGGCGAAACACCGGCCCGCCGCGCCGCCTCGCGCACACTGACGCTCTCCACCCCGCCCTCGGCCACCAGTTCGTACGCGGCGTCGACCAGCACCCGACGCAGGTCGCCGTGGTGGTAGGGCTTCGGAGCGGCGTTCTTGCGCGGGCCCTTCGCCGCGTCGGGGCGGGGCGCGGAGCGCGGGGTTTTTCGGGCGGCGGGGCGCGGCATGCGACTCATGCCTCCTTGTAGCATCACCGCTTCGTGAATGTAATCATCGATTACACCCGATTGACGGGAGTGGTCTAGCGCGATGTAACTGGTGATTACATATATCCGAAGGGAGACGATCATGACGCAACACCACGACACGCGCCCGCAGACCCGAACCCGCGGCTGGCTCGACGGATGGCGATTGACCGTTGCAGCCACCCTGGCTGTGGCCAGCCTGTCGATCTGGCTCGCCAGCATGCGCGGCTTCGAAGTCGATGGCGTGCGGCTGGTGATCCGATTCACCGCGCGCACGTCGCTGCTGTTCTTCTGTCTTGCCTTTGGCGCATCTGCGCTGGCCCGGCTGTGGCCGGCCTCAGTGACACGGTGGCTCAGACACAATCGCCGTTACATCGGGCTGAGCTTCGCCGGCTCCCATGCCATCCATGCGGTCGCGATCGGATTGTTTGCCGCGATGGCGCCGGGCGATTTCCGTGACGCGACCTCGCCGGTCTCCTTCATCTTCGGCGGCCTCGGTTATGCCTTCATCATCGCCATGGCGGCGACATCGTTCGATCGCACAGCGGCCGCGATCGGTCCGCGAGCCTGGCGTTTCCTGCACACCGCCGGCATCTATTATCTCTGGTTCCAGTTCATGGTCAGTTTCGGCAAGCGGATTCCGGCAATGCCGAACTACGCCTGGTTCTTGCTGCCACTGCTGACGGTGATGACTCTCCGGATCGTTGCGGCCTTGCAGGCGCGCCGCACCAGGGCGCGGGCCGCAGCCCTGATGCGATAGGCGTTTCGATCAGACGGCAACCGCGTCGATGACATGGAAGAACGTACCTGTCGTGGTGCCCTGCCGAACGCCCTGCTCCGCCACCTCGGTGCCGCCGGCATCCACGCAATCGACCAGCGGTTCGCCGCCGGTCGAGAGCGTGCGCGCGTAATGAAACTCATGGCCCAGCACCTCTGTGCCCACGGCGCCGAGCGAACAGTTTGCGCGCAGCCGGGCTCGCCGATACCCCAGGTGCAGCCGTCGCTGCGCGAACGAGGTTTCCAGCCCCAGCAGGCCGGCCATTTCGTGCCGGTGGCCGTCGGCATCCTCCAGACCGCGCCCCAGCACCATGTAGCCGCCGCACTCGCCATGGATCGGAATGGAGCGGCGCGCGAGATCGTGCAGACCCCTACGAAAACCGTCCGCCGATGCGAGGACGCCGGCATGGAGCTCGGGATAGCCGCCGGGCAGCCACACCGCGTCGGCCGCCGCATCCGGAGGCTGGCCCGCCAGCGGCGAGAACGGAATGATCTCCGCGCCCGCGTGTCGCCATAACCGCAGCAGATGAGGATACATGAAGGAAAACGCGGCATCGTGCGCCAGCGCGATGCGCTGCCCCGGCGGTCGAAGCCGACACACGGCCTTCTCGGACCTCCGATCGGGCGGCGCCGGTTGTCCCGCGGCCTGCCGGATCGCATCAAGGTCCACCACAGCCTCGACCCGATCCGCAAGCGCGTCGATCCGGGCGTCGATATCCGCAAGATCGCGGGCCTGCACCAGGCCGAGATGCCGTTCCGGCAACACGATCTGATCCTCGCGCGGCAGCGCGCCGAACACCGGCATGCCGATGCGCGCGAACGCCGGCGCCATCATCGCGGCATGACGTGCACTCGCGACGCGATTGAGGATCACACCCGCGATCGTTACGTCGTCACGATAGCGCGCACAGCCGAGCGCCACGGCGGCGGCCGTCGCGGCCTGGCCGCTGACATCAAGCACCAGCACCACCTGCCAGCCCAGGCGCGCCGCAAGATCGGCGCTGGAGCCGTCGCCGGATTGCCCGGGCTGCGCGGCGCCGTCGAACAGACCCATCACGCCTTCGGCGATGGCGAGATCGGCGCCCGCCATGACTTCAGTGGCAAGGCCTGTGATCAGATCCTGGCCCATGGCCCAACTGTCGAGGTTGAAGCTGGGACGGCCGGCGGCGACCGCGTGGAAAGCCGGATCGATGTAATCCGGGCCGCATTTGAAGGGCTGCACGGCACAGCCGCGACGTCGTAGCGCCCGCAGCAACCCGAGGGTCACCGTGGTCTTTCCGGCGCCGGAGCGCGGCGCCGCGACCACAAGTCCGCCTGCGGAAACAAGAGACATCGTCGCTATCAAGCCCGGCCTGCCGGCAGCAGCCCCAGCCGCTTGGCGATGATGCCGTCGAGCAGCCGCTTCGGCAGGATCTTCGCCAACAGCAATTGCACCGGCTCGGGGCTGATGGCGTAACGCACCTTCGGCCGCGGCGCGGTCAGCGCATGACACACCAGCTCCCCGATCTGCTCCGGCGGCAGGCCATCCCTGGACAGCTTCAGCATGAACGCGCGCAGCCGCTCCAGCGCCGGCAGGAAAGGCGAATTGCTGTAGCGGGCGATGTCGATCTCCTCGGCTTTGTCCCAGATCGGCGTCTTCACCGCGCCGGGACCGATGATGACGACGTCGATGCCGAACAGGATGAACTCCCGCCGCAGGCTTTCGGACAGGCCCTCGATCGCGTGCTTGGAGGTGCTGTAGGGCGACAGCAGCGGATTGCCGTTCTGGCCGGCAACCGAACTGATCATCACGATGCGCCCCGGCGATCCCTTGAGCGTCCTGTCGGCGCCGAGCAGCGGCGCGAAGGCCTGCGTCGCGATCACCGGCCCGATCACATTGACGTCCATCTGTTTGCGGAATTCATCGAGCGCCAGCTCCAGCAGCGGCCCCGATACGGCGATGCCGGCATTGTTGACCAGGCCCGCCAGCGTCTCGCCGCCCAGCGCCGCGCGCACCTCGCCCGCCGCCGCATGCACCGCCGCTTCATCGGTGACGTCGAAGATCAACGGCACGAAGTTGGTGCCGAACTGCTGCCTCAGGCGATCGGCGTCCGCCTGCTTGCGCACGCTGCCGAACACGCGAAAGCCGTGGTTGAGCAGCACCTGCGCGGTGCCAAAGCCGATACCGGTCGACGTGCCGGTGATGACGACGGATCGCATGCGGGATCTCCGATATGTCGCTGATGAATCAGATGGTCACGTGATCCAGATTTGAACCAGGCCTGATCGTAACGTCACGTCCCGATGCGTCCCCGGCAGCCGGCGCCGAGCACCGGCCAGACCAGCCAGGCCCCGGCCGCATAAAGCTGCCGCACGGTGCCGGCCCCGCCGGTTCGCAGCGTAATAAACCCGTGGCCGGCACTGAGCGGCTGGCCGTCGGTGTCGACCGTGGCCTGCAGCAGGCGCGAGGGCGGGCCGAACGCAACGACGGCATCTGGCCGCACGAACAGGGCCGCGAGCGTCATGCCGCCGAACCACAGCGCCAGCGCCAGCGCGATGCCGCCGATCGGCAGCGCGCGTGGTTGAGCCCGCTCAGTAGTCGTAAGCATGTTCGAACCGCCCTCCCTGGGCCTCGACCGCTCCCGGCTGCGCCGCAAGCGACTGGACCGCGGTGTCGAAACCAAGGCGCCGGGCCCCCGGGTTCGACTGGATCGGGATCGAGAATATCTCGACCGCGTCCGGCAGGGTAAGGGTTTTTCCAGGCGGGAGGATGACCGTGGTCAGGATGTGGTGATTGCCTGCGATCTCGAAAATCGTGCGGTGACGCACGCCCAGCCCCTGGATGATCTCGGTCAGGGCCTGGTAACGCGGGGTCTCGATCAGGCTGCCGCGGGTGCCGTCGGTGGCGGTGACGTCACGGATGGGCTTGATCCGCGGCTCGGCGGCGACGTCGGACGGATCGAGGCCGCCGACCACGCTTTTGATGACCAGATCGGCCGGTGCATAACCTGCCGCGTAACGAATGACCGCGGCATAGGCCGCCTTGACGCCGTATTGCAGGCTGAGCGACATCCGACGCTCGACGCTGCGGGCCGACCACTGAAACGGCACCTCATGCCAAAGCCGGCCGAGCTCGGCCCGGAACGGGTACTGATACCACGGCGTCTGCTGCAGGAAGACGGCATACTCCTTGAGCAGGCGAAGATTGAACGCATCCTCCGCGGTTCGCTGATCCGGCGCTCGTGCCGTCAGCGCACCGATGGTCCGCTCGTAAAGACCCTGGAGGCCCATTTCCGCGGTGAAGCTGATGCCGATCACATAATTGGTTCTCTTCTGGTCGGGGCCGATGGCGCCGGTTCGTGTCGCCACCTCCGTTGCCTGGCACAGGCTCGACCAGAAACCGCGAATGCTCGCGAGATAATCGAAGCTCGATTCCGACGCGCGCTCGGTCACCCCGGCAAGATCGGCGTAAGCATGAACGATGTACCATTCCGGATAGCTCAGGAAACTGTCGCCTTCGGCGCGCCGATAGTTTGCATCCGGGATGTCGAACACCGGCGACGCTTGCGGGCGGCTGACCGGCGTCGCAACGCAGCTGCGTTCGACGGTCACGATCGGAATCGCGATCAGCACGGCGATGACGATCAGCGCCGCAACCAGCCGGACGAGACAGCGCCTGAGTCGCTTCATGCCGTCCGGTTCTCCGCGCCGCGCCCCGACCATGGCGACCAGCCCACCACGATGCCGAAGGCGCCGAGAAAGAGATGCGGCAGGCTCGACAGGATCTTGATCGACACCGGCGTGTTGCGAACGCCGTCGATGAAGATGCTGAGGTCCAGATAGCCCGATCCGGTGAACACGCCCATCACGCCGTCGAGGAAGTACAGCGTGCCGAAGATGCGCAGGAACTGCATCGACGCGTTGCGCGAGAGGAAAGCTGCTGCCAGCGCCCAGAGTCCGGAGATCACGTGCAGCGCGTCCTTGTAGACGTCGAGATAGAAGATCCCGAACACCCGACCCTGCGCGTCGAGGAAGGGTGGAATATAGTCGGTCGCGGCCGCGAACAGCAGCGCGAGACCGAGCAGGATGGCGGCGATGCGGTGACGTCCCACGGCAGTCTCCCTTAGCGTTTTCCAGCGAAGTGGATACCGGTTCGCTTCAAGAAAACGCGTCAAAAAAGAATCGAGAACTCCATTCCGATTACATCGGAATGGAGTTCTAAGCGAAGTAGGTGTCCCACATGGCATTGCGGAACGTCAGGTTCGGATCG
>JBGMOD010000152.1:0-58946 GCA_041424235.1 Hyphomicrobiales bacterium | reverse complement strand
TGACCGTGCTGCACCAGGGCCAGATCCTGTCCGAGGGCTCGATGGAGAAGGTCAAAAGCGACCCCAAGGTCATTGAAGTCTATCTCGGGCACTGAGCAAGGACAGGTGATGCTGGCAATTTCCGATCTTCATGTCGCATACGGGCAGAGCGAGGTTCTGCATGGCCTGAACGTCTCAGTCGCCCCCAACGAGATCGTTGCGATCATGGGGCGTAACGGCATGGGCAAGACCACGCTGATGAAATCGCTGATGGGGATCGTACCCACCAAAAGCGGCTCGGTCACCATGAACGGCGTCGAGGTGTCCGCTCTCAAGAGCTATGAGCGGGTGGCGCAGGGGTTGGCCTATGTCCCGCAGGGGCGGATGATCTTTTCCACCATGACGGTGCAGGAAAACATCGAGACTGGTCTCGTGACGTCGGGCGAAAGGAACGTGCCGGCCGACATCTACGAGTTGTTTCCGGTGTTGCTGGAAATGAAGGGCCGCCGTGGCGGCAACCTGTCCGGCGGCCAGCAGCAGCAGCTCGCGATTGCGCGGGCGCTCGCGACCAAACCCAAGGTTCTTTTGCTGGACGAGCCGACCGAGGGCATCCAGCCGTCGATCATCCGCGAGATGGCGCGGACGCTCAAGCGCATCCGGGACGAGCGCGGGCTGTCGATTGTGGTGTCCGAGCAGGTTCTCAGCTTTGCCCTCGACATCGCCGATCGCGTGCTGGTGATCGAAAACGGCGAAATCGTCCGCGACGATCCGCGCGCTGGAATCGACGAAGCGCAAATCGCAAAATTCCTGTCCGTCTAACTCCAAACGTCACTTGCAAAAGAAGGGGAGCGTTCGATGCCTGACACACTCATCAAGGTTGATCTCACGCAGTCGGCCTACGAAAACGACAAGATCCACAATCGCTGGCACCCGGACATTCCGATGGTGGAATGGGTCAGCCCGGGCGACGACTTCATCATCGAGACCTACGACTGGACCGGCGGCTTCATCAAGAACAATGATTCCGCTGATGACGTCCGCGACATCGACCTGTCGATCGTGCACTTTCTCTCCGGCCCGATCGGCGTGAAGGGCGCCGAGCCCGGTGATCTCCTGGTGGTCGACCTGCTCGACGTCGGTCCGATGAAGGAAAGCCTGTGGGGCTTCAACGGCTTCTTTTCCAAGCAGAATGGCGGCGGCTTCCTGACCGATCACTTCCCGCTGGCGCAGAAGTCGATCTGGGACTTCAAGGGCATGTACACCTCGTCGCGGCATATCCCGGGCGTGAACTTTGCCGGGTTGATCCATCCCGGCCTGATCGGCTGTCTGCCGGATCCGAAGCTGCTGTCGACCTGGAACGAGCGCGAAACGGCGCTGATCGCCACCAACCCGACCCGCGTTCCCGGTCTCGCCAATCCGCCGTTTGGTCCCACCGCCCACATGGGCCGCCTGAAAGGCGATGCCAAAGCCAAGGCGGCGGCAGAAGGCGCGCGCACCGTGCCGCCGCGTGAACACGGCGGCAACTGCGACATCAAGGACCTGTCGCGCGGCTCGAAGATCTATTTCCCGGTCTATGTGCCGGGCGGCGGTCTCTCCATGGGTGACCTTCACTTCAGCCAGGGCGACGGCGAAATCACCTTCTGCGGCGCCATCGAAATGGCCGGCTGGCTGCACATCAAGGTCGATGTCATCAAGGACGGCGTTGCCAAATACGGCATCAAGAATCCGGTGTTCAAGCCGTCGCCGCTGACGCCGAACTACAAGGACTATCTGATTTTCGAGGGCATCTCGGTCGACGAGCAGGGCAAGCAGCACTATCTCGACGTCCACATCGCCTATCGCCAGGCCTGTCTGAATGCGATCGAATACCTCAAGAAGTTCGGCTACTCCGGCGCCCAGGCCTACTCGATCCTCGGTACCGCGCCGTGCCAGGGGCATATCTCCGGCGTGGTCGACGTGCCCAACGCCTGCGCCACGCTGTGGTTGCCGACGGAAATCTTCGACTTCGACATCATGCCGTCGTCGGCCGGCCCGATCAAACACATCAAGGGCGGCATCGACATGCCGCTGTCGCAAGACAAGTAAGCGATCGTGGAACGGGAAGGGCGGCGAAAGGCCATCCTTCCCGTGGCCTGCCAAACACTCATTTCGCGAGAGACACACCATGCCGGTTTACGAATATCTCTGCGACGATTGCGGCCCCTTCACCAACATGCGCCCGATGGCGGAATGCGACGAGCCGGATGATTGCCCGGCCTGCGGCACGGTAGCGCCCCGCGTGATCCTGACCGCGCCGCATTTTTCCTGCCTGCCGGCCTCCACGCGCAAGGCCCATGCCGCCAACGAGCGCAGCGCCAACGCGCCGAAGACCTTGGGTGAGTACAAGGCGTCCCACGGTCCCGGCTGCGGCTGTTGTTCCGGCAAGGCCTCGCGTCTCCAGACCCGGACCAAAAGCGGGGCGAAGGGTTTTCCCACCGCAAGGCCCTGGATGATCAGCCATTAGGCTGTTGAGTCACGGAAACCGCTTGTGCCAGCATCAGCCATTATTATATTTAATGGCTGAAATAGTCAGGTATAAAGCTGTCTTCTATGATGAATCTGATGCACTGGCGCATGCTGGTGGCCGTTGCGGAGTCCGGCAGCATCACCCGTGCCGCGGAGCGGGTGGGATTGACCCAGTCGGGTGCCAGCCAAGCGATTGCGATGCTGGAGGACATGCTCGGCGTTCGGCTGTTCACCCGCGAACGACGGCAGACCGTCCCGACCGCGGTTGGCCTGCAGGTCATCGAACACGCCCGGACCATGCTGTCGTCGCTGGAAAAGATTCAGGCGGTGGCGGACGCGTCGAAAGGGCTCGCGCGCGGTTCGATCCGACTGGCCAGTTTTCCGATGGTGCTGGCGAGCGTCTTGCCGCCACTGCTGCGTCAGTTCAGGCAATTGCATCCCGGGATCGATGTTGTCGCCCTTGAAGCGAGCGACGACGAGGTCGAGACGCTGCTGGCCGCCAACACCGTCGATGTCGGGATGGTGCTCAACCCATCTCCCGCGCGCAAGGCCTGCCTGCTGGGGCAGGATCCCTGGCTGGCGGTGGTGCCCATGGGACACCGGTTCGCGCGGCCCGGCCGGCGCGGCGTTGTCCCGCTCGCTGAACTTGTGTCCGAACCCTTTGTTCTTGCGACCGGCGGCTGCGAGGTCACGGCGGAAACTGTGGTAGGCGATACTGGGCTGGCGCTTGCCGATGTGCGCGTAAAAGTCCGCGACTGGAGTAGCGCCTTTTCTCTGGTACGCGAGGGCGTTGGGTTGTCGCTGGTGCCCGAACTGGCGCTGCCGGCAGATCGCAAGGGTTTGCAGGTGCTGCAACTCGAGCGTCCGATTCACCGCAGTTTTGGCCTGGTCGCTTCACAGGCGGGAGCGGGATCGATGGCCGTCAAGGCGCTGTTCGACATGCTGCGAAAGCGCGGCTGACACGTCGCTCAACACCAACGCGACAGCACGCATGCAGTAGCTGCGCTTATGGCAGCTTTCTTGCCGGCTAATTTTACCCGGCATCCGGCGCGCATTATCTCCGATCGAACGTACTGTGCGTGACCTCGAACGGCGAAGTCCGGGGTCACGGATACGGCGCGGATCGCATGAGGAGTCTCGATGATGAAGCTATATTCCGCGCCCAACACCTGCTCACTGTCGCCACACATCGTTCTGCGCGAACTCGATCTGCCGTTCGAACTGGTCATGGTGAACAACAAGACCAAGATGACCGCGGATGGCGGCAATTTCCTCGCCATCAATCCCAAGGGGTACGTCGCGGTATTGCAGCTTGATGACGGCCGGGTGCTGACCGAAGGGCCGGCCATCGTGCAGTATCTCGCCGATCTCAAGCCCGGGGCTGGGCTTGCCCCGCTCGGCGGCACCTGGGAGCGAACCCGCTTGCAGGAGAGCCTGAATTATATCACCAGCGAAATCCACGCCGGCGCGAGCCCGCTGTTCAACGCGGCGATCCCCGATGACGTCAAGACGATCTTCAGGGATCGGCTGGTCCGGCGCCTCACCGAGATCGCATCGACCCTGGGCAGCCAGCACTATCTGATCGGTTCGCGATTTGGCGTGGCCGACGCCTATCTCTACACCGTGCTGCTCTGGATGAAATGGTTTGCCATCGATCTCGGCCGGTGGCCGGCGATCAAGGCCTATATGGAACGCATCGCAGGGCGCCCGGCGGTCCAGGCCGCTCACCGTGCCGAATTGGAAGCGGCGTTCGACTAGATCCTTTACCGCCCCGGAGGGTTTGCCATCATTCGTTTCGGGGAATACCCTCGCGCTCGTATCCCGGTAGAACGCGGATCGAGCGCGCGGCGCTTCGTCCGATGCAGAAAATGCGGAGGGACGGAATGAGCAGGGGTGGGCAACTCAAGACGATCACCGCGGCAAGTCTCACGGCGCTGCTGTGGATGACGGGCCAGGCTGTCGCCGCGCAGTGCGGCAGTACTTCGGCCGGCTTCGAAGAATGGAAGGCGCAGTTCGCCAGTGAGGCGAGGGGGCGGGTCAGTGCGTCCGCCATTTCCGCGCTGATGGGGACGACCTATTCGATGGCCACGATCTCGGCCGATCGCAATCAGGGCAGCATGCATTTGTCATACGAACAGTTTCTGGCAAGGCGCGGCGGCCCGGCCATCGTCTCGCGCGGGCGTGCGCTCAAGCAATCCAACGCGGCATTGTTCGCGTCGATCCAGCAGCGCTACGGTGTTCCACCAGGCCCGCTGCTGGCGATCTGGGGCATGGAGACGGGGTTCGGGCGGTCGCGGGGAAATCAGAACACGCTCTCGGCCGTGGCAACGCTGGCTTATGACTGCCGCCGCTCTGCTTATTTCACCGAGCAGCTCAACGCTGCGCTCACTCTGGTCGATCGCGGTGTGCTCTCCGCTGGCACCCGCGGTTCCATGCACGGCGAAGTCGGCCATACCCAGTTCTTGCCCAAGAACATCCTGGCCTACGGCACCGGTGGAAGCCTGGACTCGTCGGCCACCGCGCTGAGTTCGACGGCCAACTTCCTCAGGGGCCATGGCTGGCGCGCGGGTGGGGGATATCAGCCCGGCGAAAGCAATTTCGCGGCGATCGAGGCGTGGAATGCGGCACCGGTGTATCAGCGCGCCATCGCCGCGATCGGGCGGCAGATCGATGGCAGCGCTTCGGAATGACGCGGTGAGGATGAACCAGGCATGCCGATGTCATCATCTGCTATCGTGGTCGAGGCGTTGACAGCCTAAGCGCGAGCAGCCTTGCGTGCAGTGCCGCATGAAATTGCATCAAAGCTGTCATGTTGATCGGGTACCCTTCCAGCCCTCAAAATCATAAAAATCAGGGAGGATGGAATGACACGTCATCGATCCTATCTCGTTGGTGCGGCGACAGGCCTGTTTGCGTATGTCGCTCTCGCCAGTACGCCTGCGATGGCGACCCCGTGCACCGGTCTCCAATCCCTGCAACTCAAGGACACGACGATCACCTCGGCGACGGACAACACCACTGGGGTCTTCGTTGTCCCCGGTTCCAACCCGCCGACCACGATCACCGGGCTTCCGGCCTTCTGCCGGGTCACCGCGACTCTGATCCCGAGTTCGGATTCCAACATCAAGATCGAGGTCTGGTTGCCCGAAAGCGCATGGAACGGCAGGTTCCTCGGCACTGGCGGTGGCGGATTCCAGGGAACGATAACCTATAGCGAACTCGCCAATGGCATCATCGCTGGCTTTGCTGCGACCAACAGCGATCTCGGCACCGGGGCCTCGGGATGCAACCCGCTCTTCTGCGGTTCAGACGGCAACATGGGCAATCCCCTGGCGATCGAGTTCGGCGATCCGGCGTCACCGTCGACAGGCTTGTTCGGGCATCGCGAGCGCATCAAGGACTTCGGCTTCCGGGCGATCCACCTGATGACCCTCCGCGGCAAGGAGATCGCCAGCGCGTTCTACGGGCAGAACGCGCATAAGGCCTATTTCGCCGGATGTTCCACCGGCGGCCAGAACGCCCTGATGGAGGCGCAACGCTTCCCTGAAGACTATGATGGCATCCTGGCCGGCGCGGCCGCATTCAACCGCACGCACCTGCATATGGCCGGGCTTGCAGCGTGGCAGGACACTCATGCGAGCCCGGGCCGCTTCATCCAGTCTGGTCAGATGACGCTGATCAACCAGGCCGTGCTCGCGCAGTGTGTCGGCCGCGACGGCGGCGCCAGCACCGACCAGTTCCTGACCGATCCGCGCGACTGTCATTTCGATCCCAAGGCGCTGCTCTGCACCGGCGGCAAGGTCCCCCCGGCATGCCTAACGGCCGACCAGGTCACGACAATGCGGAAATACTACGCCGGCACGATCGATCCGGTGAACGGGGACGTCATCAATCCGGGTTCTGCGCGCGGCAACGAAACCGACGACGTGCTCGCGCTCGGCTTGGCGTTCCAGGAGCGGCTTCCCGAGCCGGCGTTCGATGGCTTGTTCTATTGGGTGTTCGGTCCGAGCTTCGGCTATCCGGCGAGTCCGGTCAATTTCGCGAATTTCGATTTTCATCACGCGGTCGACACGGTCGACGACCAGCTAGCCGCGGTGCTGAACGCGGACAGCACCGATCTCGGCGAATTCCGGGAGCATGGCGGCAAGCTGATCATGTATCACGGTTGGGCCGACCCTCTCATTCCATCGCAGAGCAGCATCAACTACTTCAATGCGCTCGCGGCAAGCGGCGGCCATTGGTTCCAACAGGATGGATTCCAGCAGGCAAGCTTCGCCGCAGATGGCAATCCGGCGATGCGGCGGACTCAAAGCTATGCTCGGCTGTTCATGGTGCCCGGGATGTACCACTGTTCCGGCGGGCCCGGCCCCAACACGTTCGATGCGCTGACACCGCTCGTGAATTGGGTTGAGACGGGCGTGGCGCCGGAGACAATCATCGCCACCAAGTTCGTCAAAGATACGCCGCCCGCGATTCAAATGACCCGGCCGCTCTGTGTTTTCCCCAAGGTCGCGAAATACCGAGGAAGCGGCAGCACCAGCCTTGCGGCGAATTTTATGTGTGTTGCTGACGAAAACGACTTCAACCAGACGCCGGCCCCCAAGTACGGACCGTGAGAGGGGACGCGATCCGCGGCACCCTAGTACAACGCGGCGCGGTTGAGGGCCTCGTCGAAATGGCGGGTCATCATCTTCCGCGCCTTGATGGCGTCGCGGTCGTGAATCGCCTGCACGATGCCTTCATGGGTTTTCAGGATCTGCTTCCATTCCGTGAGTGACGTGATCGAGCAGAGGCCGTCATAGATCATGCTCTTGATCGACATTGTCAGCGCTTCGGTGGTGATGGCATAGAGTGGATTGCCGGACGCCTGCGCAATCACGGCATGGAGCTCGAAGTCCGTGACCAGGAACTGTTTCGGATCCTGCAGGCTGTTGCGCAGGCCTTTGATCGCCACGTCGAGACGGCGCAGATGGTCCTCGGTGCGCTCGCTGGCGGCGAGCACCGCGGCCTCGCATTCAACGGTGCGACGAAAAGTCCCGATATGGCGGAACGTCACCTGCCGGGTGGCGAGGCCGTGATCGAAGGCGCGCGCCATCGCATTCGGTTCGAGCCGATGCACGATGGGCCGCCGGCCATTGGCGATGTCGACGATGCCGACGGCCTCGAGCTGCGTCAGCGCTTCGCGCACGACCCCGCGACTGACGCCGAAGATCGAGCCGAGTTGCTGTGCGCTCGGCAGATAATCACCTGCGCCGAGACCTTGTTCGACGATGTGATCCCGCACGCGGTCTACGACCTGATCCACCAGGCTCACGGCCTTGATCGGTTCCACCGGAAGTTTCCTCTGTTGTTCGTTCTTGTTTGTGACCTCTGGCATCGTCTCGATGTTCAGGCGCGTTCGCCCCAACATGTGAGGCGAGCTCGCATAAACATCGAACCAGAGATGCTAGACAATCATACTGTCCACCTGTATGACAGGCAATAAGCAACACGGCGATCAACGCTGGCTGGATGGAATGAGGGGAGACGACGATGACGACAGATCCTGTCGTGCACGCATCTGATATTTGCGACATGATCGATCACTGTGATCGGCGGACGCGTCTCGTCCTGCCGTGATGCGTGGGCTCGCGCCCTGGCCGATGATTGCACAACAAGCACAGCAAAAACCGATTGGAGGAATCGAATGGGGAGGACTCACATGAAACGTATTCTTGCGGCGGGCGCCGCCATGGCCTTGCTGGCGACTGCATGGCCGGCATCCGCGGAAACGCTCACGGTCTGGTGGGTGAAGGGATTCTATAAGGCCGAGGACGATGCGCTGAACAATGCCATCAAGGCCTTCGAAGCCAAGACCGGCAACAAGGTCGAGCTGTCGCAGTATCCGGTCCAGGACATGATTCCGAAAACCGTCGCCGCGCTCGATTCCGGCACGCCTCCCGACGTCGCCTATGCGGACGTGTACGACTTCCAGGTCGCCGGCAAGTGGGCGTTCGACGGCAAGCTGGAAGATATTTCCGACATCATGACGCCGATGAAGGACAAGTTTGCGCCGAACACGCTGGAGACGGCTTACCTGCTCAATGGCAAGACCAACGCGCGTGCGTATTACGCGTTTCCGCTCAAGCAGCAGACTATGCACATCCAGTACTGGAAGGACATGCTCGACAAGGCGGGGTTCAAGGAATCGGACATTCCGACCGGTTGGGACGACTACTGGAATTTTTGGTGTGAAAAGGTCCAGCCGGCGCTGCGCAAGGCGACCGGGCAGCGCATCTACGGCATCGGCGTGCCGATGGGCGTGGACTCCAGCGACTCCTTCTATTCGTTCCTGACCTTCATGGACGCGTACAACGTCAAGCTGGTCGACGACAACGGCAAGCTTCTGGTCGACGATCCGAAGGTGAAGGAAGGCCTGATCAAGGCGCTCACCAGTTACGTGATGCCGGCGATGAAGGGATGCGCGCCGCCGTCGGCGACCAGCTGGAAGGATCCTGACAACAACGTCGCTTTCCATAACCGCTCCATTGTGCTGACCCACAACGCGACGATTTCGATTGCCGGCAAGTGGCTCGACGACAGCAACAACGAGTCGCTGACGCCCGAGCAGCGGGCACAGGCCAAGAAGAACTACGAGGAACTGATCGCTACCGCCGGATTCCCCAACAAGCCTGACGGCTCGAAGATGGTCTATCGCACTGCGGTCAAGCTTGGTGTGATCTTCTCGAACTCGAAGAACAAGGCGCTGGCCAAACAGTTCGTGACATTCCTCATGCAGGATGAGAACCTGAAACCGTATGTGGAAGGTGCACTCGGCCGCTGGTTCCCGGTGACGAAGTCCGGGCAGGAGAGCCCGTTCTGGCAGGCAGACCCGCATCGCAAGTCGGTCTACAACCAGTACAAGTCGGGGACCGTGACGTTTGAGTTCACGAAGAACTACAAGTTCACCATCGTCAACAACGAGAACGTCTGGGCCGTCGCCATGAACCGTGTGGTCAACGAGAAAGTTCCGGCGGACAAGGCGGTCGATGAAATGATCGCGCGCATCAAGGCGATCGCCAACTGAGCGATCGAGAGCGGGGCGGTCGATAGGCCGCCTCGCTCCGGTTGGTTCCTCAGGTGGTTATTTCACAAGGCGGGACTGCCCGTCGCACACGCAGAGGCCTCCGCATGTCCGTGCTGGCATCCACCGTTCCCACTGACACAACGCAGGAAGGATTCCGCCTGTCGCGTATGACGCCGGCGGAGAAGCTCGGCCTGCTGATGATCGTGCCCTACATCATCCTGTTCCTGGTGTTCGTGGTGTATCCGGTCGGCTACGGCCTGTGGCTGGCGCGCAATCCGGCGAGTTACGTCAAGCTGGCGAACGATCCGATTTTCCTGCGCACCGTCATCAACACATTGATCTTTCTGGGCGTCGGCATCACCATCAAGATGATCATCGCGTTGTTCCTGTCGGATTTCTTCGTGCAGGACCGCTGGTGGATCAGGATCCTGGGGCTGATCTTCATCCTGCCCTGGGCGGTGCCGTCGATCACCACCATCCTGTCAATCCGCTTCATGCTCAACCCCGAGTGGGGTGTCATCAATCACGCGATCTTCGCACTGACGGGTGATGACGGGCCGAACTGGCTGAACAATCCGACGCTGGCGCTTGCGCTCGCGATGGTTGTTCACATCTGGAAGTCGCTGCCGTTCTGGACCTTGATCCTCGTTGCGGCGCGCCTCGCCATTCCGAATGATCTCTATGAGGCCGCCGACGTCGACGGTGCGACCACCCTGCAGAAATTCCGCTTTGTTACCTGGCCGTCGCTGCAGACATTGTGGCTGACCTGCCTGATCCTCTCCACGCTGTGGTCGCTCGGCGATTTTAACAGCGTGTACCTGCTGACCGGAGGCGGCCCCGCCGACCTGACCCACGTGCTGGCGACATTGGGACTTCGCTACCTGCGCCTCGACCAGGTCGAGATGTCAGTGGCGGCGGTGGTCTGTGCCATGCCGCTGGTCATTCCCCTGATTTATTTCATGATGAAGCGGCTGACCAAATGAGCGCGATCGGACGAGAAGCCCTCTGGCACAAGGTCACGACGGAAGCGAAGCTGCTGCTGATCGGCATTCCCGTGCTGTTGTGGACCATGGCGCCGATCTACCACATGATGCTATTCGCCTTTTCGGCGAAGGACAGTGCCATGTCGGGTGCGCTGTGGCCGCAACAGCCGACGCTCAACAATTTCGCTATCGTGTTCGGACAGAAACATTTCTACCTCCATCATTTCTGGCTGCAGTTCTGGAATTCGTTCGTGATCGCGGTCGCGACCGGGATCATCACGCTTCTGATCGCCACCTTCGCGGCCTTTGCCATCAGCCGGCTGAAGGTGCGTGGCGGGGGGATGGTGATGAACCTGGCGCTGTTCACTTATTTCATTCCGGCGGCCTTCCTGGCCGTGCCGATGTATCGCACCATGGGCAACTACGGCCTGCTCAACAATCACTGGTCGATGATCCTCGCCATGGTGACGCTGGCGTCGCCTTACGCGATCTGGGTGCTCAAGCAGGCTTCCGACAAGTTACCCTACGAGCTCGATGAGGCGGCGACCATGGACGGCGCGTCGCCGTGGCAACTGTTCCGGCTTGTCTACGTGCCGCTCATGGTGCCGTCGCTGGTTGCGGTCGGCACCTATGCGTTGCTGCTGGCCTGGAACGAATATCTCTATGCATTCCTGCTGCTGTCGCGCGATACGGACATCACTCTCGGCGTCGCACTCGGCAACTTCCTGGCGGCCGACGATTCGCCCTGGGAGCTGTTGATGGCGACCGGGCTGGTCTATTCGCTGCCACCGGTGGTCATCTATTACGTGTTCAAGCGCTATATGGTGTCCGGGCTGACGGCCGGGGCGGTCAAGAGCTGAAGACAGACAGTTCGACGGGGCATGATGCGGGTAGGGGATATCTCCTTCGCGCTGATCTAACCTGTTCGTGCTTGCCGCCGACTGGATCGCATTTTGCAGACCCGGCCAACCTGACGCAGATGCGGCCATGCGCTTCCTTCAGTCTCATTCCGCGCAAATCGGGCCGTCATCGCGGATTAACAACGCACGTCCATGATGGCGACATGAGCGGTGCGATGTCTGTATGTTTCTGTTCTGCAATGCAGTGATTTTACAAAAATTTGTTTGGATTTGAGTGTGAGCGGGAGGTGAGAAGTTGTTCGGCGCCCGCAAGACGTTGGTTGGAAAAGTTGCTGCGTAAATTTTTGTAAAGACACCGCGCGTTTGGGGCGGTCCCGCTTGTTCTAATCAGCGCGATAACCTATAGTTGTATTTGGGGCGCGATAAAACCGCAGCCGTTTTGGCATGTGGCGCCCTTTTTTAAGCGGGGAGCCATTTTTCATGGCCGCGTTTTTTTTAAAGTCTTTTCAGCACGCAACCTTTGCAATTGCACTGGGCGCCAGTGTTGCAGCGAGTGTAGGTCCGGCGTCAGCGACGGACGCCGTCTGTGGCGCGGGCCAGCAGCGCACGATGCATGCAAGGGTCGTCGCCTTCGACCAGCCCATGATGATCAATCGGCTGGGCACGAACCGGCCCCAGGGCATGATCTACGCCTTGTGGAACGATGTGGTTGCGATCGATCCGGCGCGACCGATCGGGGTGGGCAACGTCCAGCTGCGGCCCGACAAGCGGCCGCGCCCGTTGGTGTTGCGCGTCAATGCCGGCGATTGCCTGAAAATCGATTTCCAGAATTTCCTCACGCCGCAGCCTGCGAGTCCGCAACAACCTGTTACCCAGACCGCATCGATCCACGTCACCGGGCTGGAGCCCGCAACCGCGATCACCGATGACGGCTTCGATGCCGGCGCCAACCCGGATGGTCAGGTGCCTTCCGGCGGCCAGCGGACCTACACATTATATGCGCCGGCCGAGGGGACGTATCTGATGTACAGCCCCGCCGGCGACTTCAACGGCTTCGGCACCACCCAGCAGATGGCCGGGCTGTTCGGTGCCGTGAATGTCGAGCCCAAGGGAGCCGAGTGGTATCGTAGCCAAGTCTCCAGCGCGGACCTCAAGCAGGCGACGCAGGGCCAGCAGAACGGGCAGCCGATCATCAACTACGAGGCGCGCTTTGGCGATGGCCCGCGCCGCGGCCAGCCGGTGCTGCGCATGACCGATGGCGAGGAGATCGTTGCGTCCGACGTGACTGCTGTGATCACCGGGCCACGCCATGGCCGTTTCGCCAAGGGCAGCCGCCCGAGCGCCAATCCGGCCCTGCTGCCGGATCGCGAGGCGCCGTTCCGTGAAATCACCTCGATTTATTCGGAATCGCTCGATCTGATTCAGGCGTTTCCCGATTATTACACCACGCCGGGCACCAATCTTGTGGTCAGCGGTGGCGGCGACGGTTTTGCGATCAACTACGGCGCATCGGGAATCGTCAACGAAATCCTGGCCAACCGGCTCAAGATCGGCCCGTCCGCCGACTGTCCGGAATGCAAGTTCGAGGAATTTTTCCTGAGCTCGTGGCCGGGCGGTGATCCCGGCATCGTGGTCGATGTGCCGGCCAACCTGAACTGCGTCGACAACTGGCTGAGCAATATCGCGGTCTCGACGGCCACCTCCGGCTCCAACCCACCGACGTCGACGGCGCCAAGCTGGGGCACCACCAAGTGCAGGAATGCAGAGACGCCGGCGCTGAAGCCCACCAAGGCGTTCTATCCGGACGATCCGTCGAACGTCTATCACAGCTATCTTGGCGACCACGTGATCTTCCGCGTGCTGCACGCGGGCGTGTCGGTTCATCACGTCCATCATCACCATGCGCATCAGTGGCTGTTTTCGCCCGATCAACCGGGCAGCAACTATCTCGACAGCCAGGCGATCGGCCCGGGTTCGACCTTCTCGATGGAACTGGTCTATTCCGGCGCCGGCAACCAGAACCTGACCGCCGGCGATTCCATTTTCCACTGCCACTTCTACCCGCATTTCGCCTCGGGCATGTGGGCGCTGTTCCGCGTGCACGACACGCTTGAGCTCGGCACCGAGCTCGATGCCAATGGACGGCCGAAACCCGGCAGCCGCGCGCTGCCGGATCCGGAGATCAAGACCGGCACGCCGACGCCGGCGGTGGTGCCGCTGCCGACCTATGCGATGGCGCCGGTGCCGGCGGCGGTCGAGATCGCGGATGGACAGGTTCACTTCGCCACCACGCCGGATCGCAATCCCGGCTATCCGTTCTTCGTGCCGGGTCTCGCGGGGCATCGTGCACCGCATCCGCCGCTGGCCTTCGCGCAGGACAAGGGCGATACGCTCGATGGCGGATTGCCGCGTCACCTGGTGCTCGGCGGTCGGGTGTCGACCGACGTGCACAGCCAGACCGACTACACCAAGAATCTCGACCGGATCGACGGGCTTCGTCTCCCCGAACAGGGCACCGTCGTTGAGCAGCTTGCGATGCAGGCGCATGAACAGCGGCTGCATCACGGCATCACGCCGGAGGGAACGCCTGCAGACTTCCGCGAAACCGGGGCGCCGCGCGCGTCCGGCGCGCCGTTCGCCAACCCGACGCCGCAGGACAGCAAGGATGTGCCGAAGCGTCTCTACAAGGGCGCGGATGTGCAACTCGATGCGGTGTTCAACAAGGCCGGCTGGCATTACCCGCAGCAGCGCATGATGGCGTTGTGGGACGACGTCAAGCCGCTGGTCAACGGCACCAAGCCGGCCGAGCCGCTGTTCGTGCGGGCCAACAACGGCGAGGTGGTCGAATACTGGCAAACCAACCTGGTGCCGTCCTATTACGAACTCGACGACTACCAGGTGCGCACGCCGACCGACATCATCGGCCAGCATATCCACCTCGTGAAGTTCGACGTGCTGGCGGCCGACGGTGCCGCCAACGGCTTCAATTATGAGGACGGCACGTTCAGTCCCCAGGAGGTGCGCGACCGTATCCAGGCGATCAACGGTCTCGGCGGGATGTGCGAGCCGCCGCCGGGCATGATCGATATCCCGAGGGTTTGTCCGCCCGGTGCGCCGCGGGTGCCCAAGACGGCCAAATCGATTCCGGCATTGGGCGATGGGCCGACCAAGGACAGCGGGGACTGGAAGGGGGCGCAAGCGACGGTGCGGCTCTGGTACGTCGATCCGCTGAAGGATCTGGCACGCGAGCGCTCCTACATGACCGTGTTCACCCATGATCATTTCTCGCCCTCGACGCATCAGGAGGCAGGTCTCTATGGCGGTTTGCTGATCGAGCCCAAGGGATCGACCTGGACGACCCCAGGTGGCGCGCCGCTCGGGCAGGGGCGTGATGACGGCGGCCCCACCAGTTATGCCGCGAACATCCTGCCTGCCGCCGGCGGTCCGGAGCGGAGCTATCGCGAATTTGCACTGGCGTGGGCCGACACCCAGCTGGTCTACAGCAACACCAGCAAGAGCCGGCCCGATTGTTATCCGACCGGTCCCACCGCGCCCGGCTGCGTGCCGGTGCCGGCCAACAAGTATACGGGCTGGGCCGACACCGCGAATGCGGTCAATCCGGCCACCTCGTCGTTCAATGGCGCGGTCCAGCCGCTGGTGATCGCCGATTTCGGCTCCGGCACGTTTTCGATGAACTACCGCAACGAGCCGCTGCCGCTGCGCCTGAACAACCCGGTCGATCCGCGCGCCGGCGACGCGGCGTGGTCCTATGCATCGATCACCGGCCGCAATGCTGCTTTCGCCAAGCAACCGGACGCGGGCGGCAAGATCAATCCGGCCTGCACCGACAGCTCCTGCTTCATTTATCCCAAACTGCCGATCAGCGCCGGAATGAAGGGGGAAGATCCCTATACGCCGCTGTTGAATGTCTATCCGCAGGACCCGGTGCAGATCCGGCTGTTGGCCGGTGGTTTCACCACCATGCATGACGTCATCACCCATGGACTGCCGTGGAAGTTCGAGCCGTACAATCCAAATTCCGGCTGGCGCGAAAGTAAGCTCACCCTCCTGAGCGAGCATTTCGAACTGCATGTCACCCCGCCGCGCGTCGGCGACTATCTCTACAGCACCAGTGCGTCCTATGAGGGGATGACCAACGGCCTGTGGGGGGTGCTGCGTGCGCACGCCACGCCGCAGCCGGACCTCAAGCCGCTGCCGTCCAATCCGGCGCCAGCCAGCCTGCCGTTCACGCCGCCTGCGGTCTCGGCGCAGTGCGACCGCGGCGCGCCATGCAAGCGCCAGTTTGGCGTCACGGCGCTGACCATCGGCCAGGCACTTGGGCAGGACACTGCGCTCACCTACAATAGCCGTGGCCTGACCTTGAAGACGGGTGTTGCGGCCAACGAAGCGCTCAACGATCCCATGGCGATCATTTATGTGCGCAATGAGGATCTCTGTCAGCCGCTGTCGACGGCTTGCGCGCCCGGTGGATTGTTGAAGCGTAGCGTCAAGGTCGAGCCGCTGGTGCTGCGGGTGGCCGCTGGTGACGTTGTCGAAGTCACTTTGACCAACGGCGTCGACACCAACGCCCAGACGTTCACGACGGCGATTTCCGGCGCCCGGGTCGGGATTCCGTATTCCAACCCGTATCAGACCATCAACCTGCTGCCGTCGACCAATGTCGGGCTGCATCCGCAGTTGCTGGCATTCGACGTGAAAAGCGACAACGGCATCAACGTCGGCGACAACACTGTCAGCACCGTGGCGCCGGGTTCGAACCGGACCTACACGTGGTATGCCGGGACCATCGAAGCCGGCCCGGGCGGCGTGCCGAAGGCAACGCCGGTCGAGTTCGGCGCGCTCAATCTGATGCCGGCCGATCCGCTCAATCATCCGTATCGCGGTCTGTTCGGCGGACTTGTGGTCGAGCCGGCCGGTGCGGCCTGGACCGAGGATCCGGACAGCCATATGTCGGCCACGGTATTTCTCGCCGACGGTTCATCCTTCCGCGACTTCGTGGTGATCGGTCAGGACGATGCGGACATTCTGCTGAACGGCAAGTCGAACTATGCCGCCGGCAATGCCCTGTCGGCGGTGAACTACCGGACCGAGCCGGCGATCTATCGTTACGGTCAATTGCTGCAGAAATATCCCAATGCGCTGAGCGCCAATATCCCGAACTGGAGCAACCTGGCAGCCGGTGATCTCGCGACCTTGGCCGGGGTCAACTGGGCCGACGTGGACACCAGCAAATACATCGCCAATGCACTGGTCGGTGGCGATCCCGCGACACCGATTTTCCGTGCGCCCGCCGGCATGCCGGCGCGTTTCCGTCTGCTGCACGCCGGCGGCAACGGCGACAATCAGCAGGTGTTCGAACTGAGCGGCCATGTCTGGCAAGCCGAACCTTATCTCAATGGCTCGGCCACGATCGGCGACAACAAGGCCTCGCCGATGGTCGGCGTGACCAGCGGCTATGGCGTCGGCTCGCATTTCGATGTGGTCATTCCATCGGCCGGCGGCACCGCCAGGGTGCCCGGAGATTACGTCTACCGCTCCTGGACCGCCGACCAGTTTCAGGTCGGCTTCTGGGGATTGTTCCGCGTCGCGCCCATAGCCGCGCCAACGGCTGCACCCGCGCAGGCGGTGGCGGGCTTCCCCGACATCGTCGCCATCACCAGCGTCACCGCCGGCGGTGGAAAGTTCACGGTGTCGGGTCATGTCACCATACCTGCGGCGCGCGCGACCGGCGATCGGGTACGGACATCAGAGCTTCAGGTGAATGTCGATGGCGTGGCGATGACGGCCCAGGTCGATGCCGACGGCAGCTGGTCGGTGGTGCTGAACAAAGACCCGGCGCGCATCGACGTGACCTCGCCCAAGGGCGGCCTCGCGTCATGGGAGCATCGCGCGCCGCAACTGACAGCCCAACTGGTGGCAGCACCGGGCGCGTCCTCATTGCCGCCTCGTCTCAAGGTTCGTAACCGGCGTCATATCGGAACCATGCAGTGATCCATCGCGTGAAGTGGCGGAGGTCTGCGCCCGTTGTCGCGGCGTTTGCGTCGATGCTGTTCGTTGCAAACGGTGATGGCACGGCCGCGCGGGCCGAGCAGGCCGAGGCGGCGGGCATTCGCATCGGCTTTGCGCTGTCCGCGCTGAAGTCGGATGCCGCGCCGGCCGCGGGTCGTGATGCTGCGTTCGCCTTCACGCTCACCACCGGCAAAACTGATGCGCCGCTGCGGGGCGCCAAGCCGGCCGCCTGGCTGGTGCCGCATGCGCCGGGCGCGGCGCTGGATGAGCGGCAATGCCGGCGCACCGCTGCTGCATTCGTGCGTGGTGCGAGCCTGGCGGTGCCAGCGGTCGATCTCAATACGTTTTATCTTCTTTCGCTCGGCGGCGATGCCAGTGTGTCGGTCATCGATCCGCGGATCGGTTTCGGCGGTTCGCGTCTGCTGGGGCTGGCCACGTTCGACGCCAACGGCACGGACTGGGCGTTGACGCCGGACCAGAGTGTGCTCGCGGTGGCCCAGCCGTCGATCGACCAGGTCGCGCTGATCGATAGCAGGGACTGGAGCATCAAGCGCAGGATCGGCGTGCCCGGCGCAGGGCGCCTGGCGCTGACGCCCGATGGGCATGGTTTGCTGGCGTCCTATCGCGTCGGCGCCGGCGAAACCGAGGGCGGGCTCGCCATGATCGATCTCACGGCTTCGGACGCATCCCCGGTGCGGATCGCCACCGGTAGCGGGCCGCACGATATCGCCGTCGACAGCGAAGGCCGATTGGCCTTCGTCAGCAATGCCGGGGCCGATACCGTCAGCGTGATCGATCTCGTGGCGAAACGGATCGCGCGCACCGTGCCGACCGGCCACCGGCCAACCGTGCTGGCGTATTCGCCGCTGGCCCAGCGCGCCTATGTGGCGGCGGAGGACGGCAGTGTGACCACGATCGGCGTGTCGCCGTCGGCGCGAACTGTGACAATCGCCGGACCGCGGGGCATCACAGCGCTGCGATTTGCGCCCGGTGATCGCTTTCTGCTCGCGGCGAGCCCGGAAGCAGGGCAGGTCGTCGTGCTGGACACCGCCACCGATCGCATCGTGCAGCGTATCGAGATCGCCGGGCAGCCCGATGCGATCGGCTTGTCCGATCATGTCGTCTATATCCGTCGCCGGGCCAGCGCGCTGGTCGATGCGTTCCCGCTCGACCAGATCGGTGTCGAGGGCCGCATGCCCAGCGCCATCAGCGTCGGCGTCGGGCAATTGGCGTTGGGCGCCGTCAGCGTGCCGACCCGCGCCGAGGTCATGGCCTCCGTCCCCGGTGGCGACGGCGTGGTGATCGCGAGCCCGGGTGAGCGCACCATCTATTTTTATCGCGAGGGCATGGCTGCCCCCGCGGGGAGCTTTTCGACCTACGGGCGGGAACCGCGCGCGGTCCAGATCCTCGATCGCCGCCTGCGCGAGGTTGAGCCCGGTGTTTACCGCACGACTGGCCGATTGCCGCGGGCGGGGACCTACGATGTCGTCTTCTATCTCGATACGCCGCGAACCGTGCAGTGCTTCGAAGCGCGGATCGATGGCGAATCCGATGGCGGCGATGGCGTGGCGGCGACACCGCTGGTCGCCGATCTCGCGCTAAGCGACAGCCCGCGCGCCGGATCGCCGGTGTCGCTGCAATTCCGCCTGGTCGATCCGCAGAGCGGCATGCCGATGAATGCGGTGCGCGACGCGCGTGTGCTCGGCTTTGCGATTCCGGGCCAGAGCGCGGTGCGTGGCATGGCGCGGCCGCTCGGCGATGGCGGCTACCAGGCCGAGATCACGATGCCGGTGGCGGGCAACTATTACGTCTTCGTCGAAGCGCCGTCGGTCGCGTTGGCGCCCGCCGCGGGCCGGCTTGTTGCCGTCGCGCCTGCCGCTTCGCCGTGAGAGGAATTTGAACACTGCAAGGGGATTGTGATGCCAGAGATTGATACCGGCAAAATTGCATACTGTCAGATTTACCCGGGCGTCGGCATTGCCCGTATCGGCAACAGCCCGACCGAATTTTTTATAGGCCCGGAAACACCGGGGCAGGTGGTCGCGCCGGTCGGGGGCTTCAAGGACAAGTGTGGCCGGATCAAGCGGCAGGCCGCGCGTTTCCGCCTCTATGCCTTCGACAAGGACAACACTTGTCTTGGCGAAGTCACCGCCGGTGAAGGCATCGACATCACCTGGACGGTGCATCTCGCCAACGCCAAGCCGAGCTTCAATACCTTCCTTGGCCGTTTCTGGCAAAGCCAGTATCCCAACTTCTACAAATATAACTCCGGTGAAACACCGTTGCGCAACCAGGAGATCATGGATCCCGAGCAGCGGCGCAAGCTGCTGGTGATCGATCCCGGCCCGCGCTCGATCAAGCCGGGCGGCGAGCCCGTGGAGTTCGACACCGGAACGTTCGGGCCGCTGCCGTACTCCGATATTCCGGTGCCGGCGAATGGTCCCGATCCGCTGGCGGGGACGCGCGACGGCTGGTGGAATTGTCCGACCAAGAATCAGCTGCCTGCACCGGTCAAGATCTCCGCCAAGGAGACCGTGCCGTTGGGAACGCTGCGGGTCGATGACAGCGGCCGGTTGCTGGTGCTGGGTGGGTACGGACGCAGCGACACGCTGATTCCGAACAACCCGGTCGGTCGGTTGATGGACAACAACTACTACGCCAACAACGACTACTGGTTCGACGATACCTCCGACGGCCCGGTGTCCGCGGAGGTGCGGATCGGCGGCACACCGATCACGGTGAAGGACAGTGCGTGGGTGCTGGTGACGCCGCCTAAGTTCGCAGTCGATGCCCAGATGCCCACCACGCTCTACGACACCGCGATGGAAGCCTGGGAGAAAAAACAGAACGGCGGCAAGCTGCCCGAGCGCAAGGTGTCGTTCACGCGCGATATCTACCCCATCCTGCGCCGTCTGGATGGCATCACCTGGCTCAACCGCACCGCCTACCAGCATCATGGCGGCAACACCAACAACGACTTCGCCAACGTGTTCAGCCCGCTGTTCCAGCTGCTGCACAGCAAGCAGAAGAAGCAGGAAGGCGAGGCGGCCCAGGCGCGCCAACACATCTTCGGCCGTCTGCGTCCGCCGGGGCTGGTGCCGGCGACGCCGCAAGCCGCCGATACGCCGGAGAGCCTGCCGTATGCCAACTATCGTTTCATGCCGCAGATGTCCGGCGATGGCGGCGAGCCGACCACGATGGAGGATCCGCCGGGAACCGTCAACGACAAGGTGTTCGATTGCGCCACCGGCCAGCAGTGGCCGGTGACCACCCCGACATCGCCGCCGCCCGGCGGCTGCTACATCACCTGGCTGACGCTGTCCGATCGCCAGTACGCCGACATGGGCCAGTGGGCCGCCGGCGCCTTCGATGATGACTGGACCGGCGTGCCGCAGCCGGTGCCGCTCGAGAGCTTGCCGGTGGCGGCACAACCGGACGCGCTGAACCGTGCCGCATTCGAGCCGTGCATCGGAGCGCCGTTCTATCCCGGCATCGAGATCACCTACATCGCCACCGATCCGGCGCTGTGGTCGGGACCATGCCGTATCGACGCCAGCACGACGACGCCCGGCGGCATCACCCGCCACATGGCGTTGCCGTGGCAGGCGGATTTCAGCGAATGCAACACCAACTGGTGGCCCACCGCGCGGCCGGACGATGTGGTCTCGGAAGCCGAACTCGACAGGGTGATGAGCGCCTACAGCGAAGCCAGCGAAGGCACGCTTTCGCGCGCGCTGTCGGTACGCGTGCCATGGGCGCGCGGCATTCCCTCGGTCTCGCCGGCGCTCGACAACGCCATGGTGAAGGCCTGGTCGCATTTCGGCTTTGTGGTGAAGAAGCAGGTCGCCAGTGGCGAAACCGTCTATGTCGAAACCGAACGCTCGCCGTATTTCGGCAGCACCGAACGCGACTTCTTCTATTACCTGATGAACATCGACGCGTATCCGGACTTCGTGCCGCGGGCGCATCAGCTGGTGCATCAGTATCTGGCGGAGGGGCGGCGCAACGGGCAGGAGGCCGATCCGGATGAAGTGTGGACGTATTTCCCCTTCAGCCAGGAAGCCTTCGACGCGCGGCTGGAACTGATCTACGCCAATTTCGTGCGCGACAACCAGACCACGGCCAATCCAGACCTGCTCTCGAGCGGCCAGTTCGCCGCGCCGAACTATCTCAGCACCAGCAACCGCACCCAGCAGGCCTATCAGCTGCTGCAGATGGGGCCGTTCAATCAGCTCGACGGCGCCTGGCTGCGCCGGGCCGTCCCGGACGGGCCGGTCGACGAGGTCGGTGAACTGCTGGCGCAGATTCGCCAGGATGAGCTTGGTGACGGGGTGGCCTCGCAGAACCACTCCAACGTCTACACCGATCTGCTCAAGAGCCTGAACTTCTACCTGCCGGATCTCTATACCCGCGCTTACGCGGACGATCCGCGGCTGCTCGACGAGGCCTTTACCCAGCCATGCTTCATCCTTGCGATCTCGCAGTTCGACGATGAGTTCCTGCCCGAGATCCTCGGCATGACGCTGTATCTGGAGTGGTCGTCGATCGGTCTCGTTACCACTGTGAACACGCTCAACGCGTTCGACATCAACCCGCTGTATTATTCGCTGCACGTCGGCATCGACAACGCCGCCGCCGGCCATGGCGCGCTTGCCAAGCGCGCCATCGAGATTTATCTCGACCGGGTGAGGGCAAGCGAAGGCCCCGAGGTGATGCAGCAGATCTGGGAGCGGATCTGGACCGGTTACGTCACCTTCGGCACCCTGGGTAATCTCGGCGACGCCATCCAGCAGCAGTTCACCAGCCAGAGCCTTGCCAGCCAGGTTCAGGCGTTGATCGTCCGAAAGGCGCCTTACGCCAGCCAGACCCACGGTCAGAAAACCCTGGGCAATGCCGCGATCAACGACTGGTTCCTGGATCCGCCCGGGTTCATGAACGAACTGCAGAAGTCGGGCCTCATCATTCCCGGAAAGCCGGAGATCAGTCCGTTCTTCCAGCTGCTGAGCTTCAACGGACCGATGTACCACGTGTTCACGGCGGACGAGGAACAGCTGCTGCGCGACTGGTGTGTCTCGCTCGCCATGACCGCGGAGCCACCTAAGAAGACCATTCTCCAGGGCATGGACTATGTCATCGACACCTTGCGCCAGCGCCAGGTCGGGCAGGCCGGACACAATGTCCGCATCACCGGGCCGGATCCGGACAAGAAGGGCGCCAAGCGAACGGAATCGGTGCACTGGTGGTTCGACAAGGGCAATCGGCCGTTGATGTCGGCGTTGGCCAACCCGGACAATGGCTGGATCGTGCCCTCGGATTCCATTGCAAGTCCGATCATGTCGAGCTTGCTCGCCGGCAGTGGCGACATGGCGGAGGACTTCCGCACCATCGTGCCCGACACCGGTGGCCTGACCTGCGCCAACGTGTTCGCGCAATGGATCGATGCCGGCTGTCCGCTGCAGGAGCCGGAGAAGCTGGAAATGATGACGCTGCAGCGGCCGCGAGAGGTGGCGCCGGTCACGCCGTATCGGATCTATCGTCGCAAGGACGGCAAGGTCTGGGGCATGGGCACGCCGCATTAAGAGGACGCAGCATGCACGCGAACGCAAACCTGCCGCGGCAGATCGAGGTCGTCGTCATTGGCGGCGGGCCTGCGGGCGCCGTCGCCGCGCTGACGCTCGCGCGGCAGGGTGTCGGCGTTGCCTTGCTCGACGCTGGGCGACGGCATCCGCCGGTCGGCGAAACCTTGCCGCCCGCGATCCGGCCGGTGCTCGATCGGCTGGAGTTGCGCGCGGCGGTGGCAGCCGAGGGGCATCTTCCGTCAATCGGCAACTGGTCGGCGTGGGGCAGCGCGGAGCCCCTGGGCCACGACTTCCTGTTCAATCGTTTCGGCCATGGCTGGCATCTCGACCGTCGCCGGTTCGATGCGCTGCTGCGCGAGGCGGCGCGATCGGCCGGGGCGCAGGTTGCCGTGGGCACGGCGGTCGCCGCATCCGAGCCGCTGGCGGGCGGCGGCTTTCGGATCGGTCTCGCCGACGGCAAGCAAATCACGACGCGGTTCGTGCTCGATGCCAGCGGGCGCAGTGCCAGCTTTGCGCGGCAACGCGGCGTCGGGCGTCACGCGCTGGACCGGATGGTGGCGCTGGTCGGCCATGTGGTGCGGCGTGCGGATGCGGACGATGAGCCGGCCGCCACCCTGGTGGAGGCTGCGGCGGACGGGTGGTGGTACTCGGCGCCGCTGCCGCAGGACCGTCTGGCCGCCGTGTTCATGACCGACGCCGATGTGGCGCGGGCTGCGGGGGCGTCGACGCAAGCCTGGCTCGACCGGCTGGCGGCGGCGCAGCACACGGCCGAGCGCGCATTGCGCTACGGTGCGGGTCTTGCCGGGCCGCCAAGCATTGTGCCCGCTGCCAGCAGCCGGCTGGAACGGTTCGGCGACGTGGACTGGCTGGCGATCGGCGATGCGGCTGGGACCCAGGATCCGTTGTCGTCGGAAGGAATCCTGGTGGCGATGGAAAGCGGCACCGATGGAGCCACCGCGGTTGTGCAGGTCTTGCGCGGCGATCACGACGCCATCACGGAAGCGATCGCGCGGCGCGAGACCCGCTGGCGCGACTATCTCGATCAACTCAATCGCCACTACAGGATGGAGCGGCGCTGGCCGGACGCGCCATTCTGGCGGCGGCGCGGCGGCCGCGAACCGGCGCAGCCCAGAGAACACCACAGGAGCGTTGCATGAGACACACGGTCGCTGCCACCATCGCCATGCTGCTGCTCGCGGTGACGCCGAGCCGGGCGCACGACATGAACCACATGCATCACGGCGAGACCGCGCAGCAGCCGGTCGGGCAGCCGTCGGCGACGCTGCCGGATGTGCCGGTGCTCAACCAGGACGGCAAACGTCTCAGCTTCTACAGCGATCTCGTGCGCGGGCGGACGGTTGCGATCGATCTCATCTATACGTCCTGCACGACCTTCTGCCCGATGCTGACGGCTCATTTTCGCATGGTGCAGCAGGAGCTCGGCGCCAGGATCGGCCGGGATATCGACCTGATTTCGATCTCGATCGATCCGGTGACCGATACCCCGGCGAAGCTGAAGGAATTCGCCGCGCAGTTCGAGCCGGGACCGGGCTGGACGTTTGTCACAGGGACCCGGCCGGATATTGCGAAGCTGCTCGACAAGCTGGGGCAGCCGCTGGGCAATCCGGAGGATCACACCCCGCTGGTGTTGATCCACAACGACAAGGTCGGCGGCTGGACCCATGTCGACGGCAACGATCCCAACGCCATCCGTGACGCGCTGGTCGATGCGGCCGGCCCGGCGGCGAAGGTCGAGATCAAGTCCGAAGCCAGCCCCGCTGCCAAGGCCGATGCTACCGATGCGGCGCGGGCCTATATGCGCAACCCGCTGCTGCTCACGCAGGACGACAAGCCCGTGCACTTCTTCGACGATCTGTTGCGCGGCAAGATCGTGCTGATCAATTTCATCCTCACCACCTGCAAGGACACCTGTCCGATGGTGACGGCGAATTTGTCGAAGGTGCAGAGCCTGCTGGGTGACAAGGTCGGCCGCTCCATCAACATGATCTCGCTCTCGGTCGATCCGCAGCACGACAAGCCGGCCGAGCTGAAGAAGTTCGCCGACAATTTCGACGTCAAGCCGGGCTGGTACTTTTTGACGGGTGAGCCGCCGGAGATCGACCCGCTGCTGCATCGTTTCGCCGCCTATACCACCGATCCGCTCGATCACAGCACCGTCCTGATCGCCGGGAATGTCGAGACCGGGGTCTGGACCAAGGTGTTCGGGATGGCGGAGCCGGCGGTCATCGCGCGCACGGTGCTGTCGCTGCAAACGACCCAATGAAGGAATGCGTCGCACAGTCCTGATCGGCTTCTCCGCGCTGGCTGCAACCGCAGCGCTTGCGGCGTCCGCCGCTGAACTATCCGCGACATCCGGCCGACGCATCTTCCGCTTCGGCGGCGAGGCGAGCGACGTCATCGCGACCTTTGCCGGGTCCAGCGCGCTGCTGCGGCCAGGCGTGCGGCGCTGCGCGGCCTGTCATGGCGCGGACGGGACGGGTGTGCGCGAGGGCGGTGTAACAATCCCGCCGATCACTTGGCGAGTCTTGACGGCGCCGCGTGAGGCGTCGGCCGGGCGGGCGGGGCGCCCGGGCTACGACGAGACCACGCTCAGGCGCGCTCTCGCCGGTGGGATCGATTCCGCAGGCGTTCCGCTCGCCGCGGGCATGCCGCGGTTTCAACTGACCCCGGCACAGGCCACCGCGCTGTTCGATCACCTCCGCATTGTCGGAAGCGAACGTGATCTCGATCCGGGTGTCGCGGACGATGAAATCCGCGTTGGCACGGTGCTTCCGTTGTCCGGCACCCACGCGGCGTCGGGGCAGGCGATGCGCGCGGGGATCGAGGCTGCGCTCGAGAGCGCGGGCGCAATTTACGGTCGCCGGTTGCGTCTGGTCGCGGTGGATGCCGGTGACAACGCCGCTGCGGCGCTGGCCCGCCTGGCCGCAAGCGATCAGGTCTTCGCCCTGGTCGCGAGCGTGCTGGCAGGCGAGGCCGACACGATCGCGATGACCGACGATCTGCCGATCATCGGACCTGTAGCACCGACTCCGGCGCGACCAGCGGTTACTCAATTTTATCTGCTTGCGCCGCTTGAAGACCAGATGCGCGTGCTGGTCGACGAACTCGCGAGCGAGACGCCCCATGGGCTTCGGCTCGCCGTCATCGGGCCGGACGGATCGGTCGCCGATGCGGTCGCTGATCAAGCCACTCGGAACGGCGCGATCATCGTGCGGCGCGTCCTCGCCGATGATGGGGCCGCAGCGCTTGCGCAAGCGATCGAACCGGCGCCCGATGCCGTGCTGGCCTTGCCAGGCGTCGATCTCAGGCGTCTCGTCGCGGAGCTCGACAGCCGGCCGGGAGACTGGCTGCTCGCGGGGCCCGCGGAAGCCTTGGCGCCCGGCGCGGCAAGCAATGAGCGGCTGCGGCTGGTTCTGCCATTGCTGCCGGGCGATCCGCACTCACGCGATGCGTCGACCACGCCCACCATGCCGCCGGCGGCTGTTGCCGCAACAGCCGTCCTTGTCGAGGGCCTGAAGCGGATGGGCGCGCGCGCGACCCGCGCGGGGCTGGTTGCGGCGATCGAGACGGTGCGTGACTTTCCGACCGGCGTGCTGCCGCCGGTCAGTTTCGCGCGCGGACAACACGGCGGCAATCGCGCCAGTGTGGTGATCCGGCCGGACAGAAGCGGGGGCATTGTCGTGCTCGGAGATTGGCGCGCGCCCCGCTGAGGTGCTCAACGGCGCCGTTGCTTCGTCGGTTTCCCGACGGCACCAGTTTTCATTCGGCCGACCGTCTCGATGAAGGCCTTGATCATCGGGGAGTGCGCGCGCTCGCTGTGATAGGCGATGCTGTATTGCGTCCTGATCACGCGATCCTGGATCTCAAGGGCACGCAGGTTCTCGTGCGGGACAAACTCGAAATCGGCCACCACGCTGATGCCGAGTCCGCGCTCGACCGCTTTCCAGACGCCCTCGCGGCTTTCGATCTCGAACACGGGATTGATCGAAAAACCTTCGTGTTGCATCGCCGCTTCGAATGCCCGCCGTGTGGTCGAGCCGCGCTCACGCAGGACAAAGGGCTGGCTGGCGAGCTCGCGCAGCCTGACCGATTTTCGATTGAACCAGGGGTGATCGCCGTTCACGAACACGATCACCCGATGGGTGCGATAGGGGATCATGGTGACGCGCTTGTCCTCCGGCACGTCCGCGAGAATGGCAACCTCCGCTTCGAAGTCGATGATATGGCGAAGCGTGCGCTCGGAATTTCCCAGCAGCGTCGAGATCTGCACGCCGGGGTGCTCGCGCTTGAAGGCGGCGAGGATTTCGGTGGCATGAAAGGGGCCGACGGTCGCGAGGCGAAGGTGTCCCTCGGTCGATTGGCCGTGCGCTGCCAGCAGCTCGTGGGCCTCGTCGCAGAACTTCATGATGCCGCGGGTCATTTCGAACAGCGCCGCACCGGTTTCCGTCAGCTCGACCCGTCGCGATCTGCGGATCAGCAACTCGACGCCGTAGGTCTCCTCGAGCTCCTTGACCTGGATGGTCAGCGTCGGCTGGCCGACGTTCAGGACGCGTGACGCGGCGGTGAAACCGCCGTGCGCGGCTACTGCATGGAAGGCCCGTAGCTGGCTGAATACTATTGACATAATCAATAGTTCTCATCGTGAATATGAATTTGTCAATAGAGGGAAACGACCGCACGTTGCGCGAAACGGAGGAGCGCTATCGTGTGGAGATACACCAACCCGGTTCGGATCGAATTCGGCGTCGACAGTTTTGCCGGGCTGCCCGGTCTGATCGGGAAGCGGCGCTATGCGCTCATAACCTACGGTGAGCCGTTCTTTGACGAGTTGTCCGCGCGCTTGGAGAAGACCGCCGGCGCGCCGGCGCTGACCATCCGCAATGTCGCGCCCAATCCCGATTACCGATTGCTGGCCGAACAGACCAGCCGCTTCGCGAGGCTGACGCAACAGCCCGAGGTGATCGTTGCCCTCGGCGGCGGCTCGGTGATCGACTCCGCCAAGGTGTTTGCGGCCGCGGGCGGCGACTTCGGACGGGTCTCGACATTCCTCGAAACCCAGAAAGGAGCGGAACTGCTGTCGGCGACCCCGATTATCGCCGTGCCGACCACCGCCGGCACCGGCAGCGAAGTCACCTGCTGGGGCACGGTGTGGGACGAGGCCACCGGCAAGAAATATTCGCTGGCCCGGCCGGATCTCTATCCCACCCACGCCGTGGTGGATCCGCGCCTGATGCTGGCTAAGCCGCGGCTGCTGACCATCAGCACCGGCCTCGATGCGCTGTCCCATGCGCTGGAGAGCCTGTGGAACGTCAACAACAATCCGGTCTCGGCCAATCACGCGGTGTTCGCCGCGCGCAACGTCCTTGACGTGCTGCCCAGGCTGGTTGGCGATCTCGGCAACATCGAACTGCGCAGCCGGATGGCGATGGCGGCGCTGTTTGCGGGGCTGGCCTTCTCCAACACAAAGACCGCGATCGCCCATTCGCTGTCCTATCCGATCACGCTGCGGCACGGTGTGCAGCACGGCATCGCCTGCTCGTTCTCGCTGCCCATGGTGCTGCGCAGCGTTCAGGGCGCCGGCGGCCTTTGCGAGGACAGCCTGAAGCAGATCTTTGGTCCCGATCTCGCGCGGGCGGCCGATGAACTGGAAGATGTTCTGGGCATGCTCGGCATCTCCTGCAATCCCGCTGCCTATCGCATTGAGCGCGAAGAGTGGGAGCTGCTGATCGAGGACTCGCTGCAAGGCGAGCGGGGAAAGAACTTCCTTGGCTCGCGGGAGAAGCTGATCGCGGCGTCGCAGATCCGGCGTCTGCCGATGGCGCGCACCGCATAACGACGACAGACCGACCGAACAGACGCGCGAGATACCCGCGCCATGACAAGGACAGCAATATGAAGCCGAACGGACATCCCATCGTCGTCAATGGCCGCCAGTACAAGCCGCCGGAGCGTCCGACGGTGGTCATCTGCCTTGACGGATCGGAGCCGGGCTACATCGAGAGAGCCATCGATGCCGGCGTGGCGCCGACCTTCGCCCGCTTCATGAGGGACGGCGCCCATGTTCACGCCACCAGCGTGATCCCGAGCTTCACCAACCCGAACAACCTGTCGATCATCACCGGCCGGCCGCCGTCGGTTCACGGCATTGCCGGAAACTACTTCTACGATACCGCCAGCGATGCCGAAGTGATGATGAACGACCCGAAGTTCCTGCGGGCGCCGACCATCCTGGCGGGGGTGCACGATGCGGGCTTCAAGGTGGCCGCGGTCACCGCCAAGGACAAGCTGCGCACGCTGCTGTCGCACGGGCTCGATTACAAGAGCGGCCGCGCCATCGCGTTTTCATCCGAGAAGGCGAACCAGGCGACGAAGGCCGATAACGGCATCGACAATGTGCTCGATTTCGTCGGGCGGCCGCTGCCGGAGGTCTATTCCGCCGATCTGTCGGAATTCGTGTTCGCGGCCGGCGTCAAGCTTGTCCGGCGTCATCGCCCCGACCTGATGTACCTGTCGACCACGGATTACATTCAGCACAAGGTCGGTCTCGGCACCAGGGTCGCCAACGATTTCTACGCCATGATCGACGGCTATCTGGCGCAGCTTGACGAACTCGGTTGCAACATCGTGGCGACCGCCGACCACGGCATGAACGACAAGTACTTGCCGGACGGCAAACCGGATGTGCTGTACCTGCAAGACGTCATGGACGGCTGGACCGGGAAGGGCGAGACGCGGGTGATCCTCCCGATTACCGATCCCTATGTCGCCCACCACGGCTCGCTCGGATCGTTCGCGACCATCTACACGCCGCCTGGCCGCAGCGTGGACGCGCTGCTGGGTCAGCTTCGCGGCATCAGCGGAATCGACCTGGCGCTGACGCGCGACGATGCCTGCGCCCGGTTCGATCTGCCGAACGACCGGATCGGTGACATTGTGGTGATCTCATCCAGGCACAAGGTGCTCGGCACCAGCCGGGACCGGCACGACTTGTCGGGACTGACTGAACCGCTGCGGTCCCATGGCGGGCTGACCGAGGAGCGTGTCCCTGTCATCGCCAACCGAAAGATCGCTCTTCCACCGGGCCACGCGCTGCGCAACTTCGATGCCTTCGATGTTGCCCTCAACCGCGTTCAGTAATTTTGCATAGCTGACAGCAGGATCGTCCGATGAATATTCAGACCCAGGCCATCCGCCGCGAGCAGATGCGGATCGCAGGCTCCCTTGTGGACACCGATGAACGTGTCGAGGTCCTCAATCCCTATACCAACAAGGTGATCGGGACGGTTCCGGCCGCGCGGCCGGAGCATGTGCGCAAGGCCTTCGCAACCGCCGCGGCGTTCAAGCCCAAACTCAGCCGTTATGAGCGGCAAAAAATCCTGCTTCGGACCGCCGATATCCTGGCGGAGCGCAAGGAGGTCTTTGCCCGGCTGATTACCGCGGAATCCGGCCTGTGCTGGAAGGATTCGCTCTACGAGGCCGGGCGCGCCTACGACGTCTATTCGTTCGCGGGGCAACTGGCGATCCGGGACGATGGCGAGACTTTCTCCTGCGACATCAGCCCGCAGGGCAAGGCGCGCAAGATCTTCACTACGCGCACGCCGCTGCTCGGGGCCATCTCCGCGATCACGCCGTTCAACCATCCGCTCAACATGGTGAGCCACAAGATCGCGCCTGCGATTGCCACGAACAACCGGGTGGTGCTGAAGCCGACGGAACTGACGCCGCTGACCGCGCTGGCGCTCGCCGACGTGCTTTATGAGGCGGGCCTGCCGCCGGAGATGCTGTCGGTGGTGACGGGCAATCCGCAGTCCATGGGTGATGCGATGATCACCGATCCGGACGCGGATCTCGTCACCTTCACCGGCTCGGTGCGCGTCGGCAAGCATATTGCGGCTCACGCCGGCTACAAGCGCCTGGTCCTTGAGCTCGGCGGCAACGATCCCCTGATCGTGATGGAGGATGCCGATCTCGAGAAAGCCGCCGAACTCGCCGTGGTCGGCGCCACCAGGAATTCCGGCCAGCGTTGCACCGCAGTCAAGCGCATCCTCTGCGTGGAAGCGGTGGCGGACCCGTTTTCAGAGCTCGTTCTCAAGAAGGCGAGGGCGCTAAAATGCGGTGATCCGATGGATCCCACTGTCGATGTCGGCACAGTGATCCACGAGCGGGCCGCAAGGGAGTTCGAGCACCGCGTCAACGATGCGGTGAAGAACGGCGCGCGGCTGCTGCATGGCAACGACAGGCAGGGCGCGCTCTATCCGCCGACGGTGGTCGATCATGTGCCGTACACCTGCGAGCTGGTGATGCAGGAGACCTTCGGTCCGGTGATTCCGATCATCCGGGTGCCCAACGATATCGACAGTGTGATCCGGATTTCGAATGCGACCGCATACGGCCTCTCGTCGGGCGTCTGCACCAACCGGCTCGACTACGTCACTCGCTTCGTCAACGAGCTCGATGTCGGGACCGTGAATGTATGGGAAGTGCCGGGCTATCGCATCGAGATGTCTCCGTTCGGCGGCATCAAGGATTCCGGCCTCGGATACAAGGAAGGCGTGCAGGAGGCCATGAAGAGCTTCACCAATGTGAAGACCTACTCGCTTCCCTGGCCCGCCTGAGCGGCGCACACAATTCACAGACGAAAATGGCGAACGCACGGACAACGCGTGCGGCGAAAAGGTGAGCAAACCAAATCAATCGGGGAGGGTTTACAATGTCGGTGATATCCGATCCTGCACGTATCGGCGCGTTGGGTTTATCGAATCCGGAACTGGCGACGTCGTTTCGCCGTGCGCAATGGCGGATGCTGCTCGCAGCGATGTTCTGTTATCTGTTTTTCTACACCGGACGGCAGACCTTCGGGTTCGCCATTCCCGGAATCCAGGCGGAGTTCGGCGTCAGCAAGGCGACGCTGGGCTGGGCCAGCGCGGCGCTGTTGTGGTGCTATGCGATCGGCCAGGCGGTCAACGGCAATCTGGGGGACAAATTCGGCGGTCGCCGTGTGATGAGCGCCGGCGCCATCCTGTCCTTTGTCATGAACTGGGCGACAAGCCTGTCGACCGGCATCGTCAGCCTGTCGGTGTTCTGGGGCATCAACGGTTATTTCCAGTCCATGGGTTGGGCGCCAGGCAGTCGTCTGCTGTCGAACTGGTGGGGACGGCACGAGCGTGGCACGGTCTACGGGCTCTATACCTTCGCCGCCGGACTTGCGTCGGTGCTCTCGTTCGCCACGTCGCTGGTGGTGGTCGGTTATTTCCAGCTCGACTGGCGCTGGATTTTCAGGATTCCGGTTGCGCTGCTGCTGTTGGGCGGCATTGCGTTCTATCTCGTCGCCCGGGAGAAACCCGAGGACATGGGCTTTGTCTCGCCGCACGATGACGCGGATGAGGTTGACGCCGCGGCGAACCGTGCCATTGACAGCGAGAGTTCGTTCGCCCGCTACAAGGCCGTGCTGTCCAACTGGCGGCTGCTGGTGGCGGGGCTTGCCATCGGCTTCCAGAACGCGGCCCGCTACGGCCTGCTGGTGTGGGTCCCCGTGCACTTCCTGGGCGCCAACTGGTCCAAGGCCGACGCGACGGCGGCGATCGATCCGCGCTGGATCAGCATTGCGCTGCCGGTGGGCATGGCGGTAGGGGCATTCAGCAATGGCTGGGTGTCGGACAAGCTCTTCAATTCGCGCCGGTACGCAGCCATCGTGCTCTACATGGTGCTGGCGGCGTTCACGTCGCTCTACATGTACACCATTCCCACCAGCAGTGTTTATCTCGGCATGGTGGTGCTGTTCATGTGTGGCTTCTTTGTCTATGGCCCGCAATCCTCGTTCTGGGCGCTATGCCCGGATCTGGTTGGCCACAAGCGGGCGGGAACGGCGACCGGCGTGATGAACTTCTGCGCGTATCTGTTCGCCGGCCTTGGTGAGCCGCTGATCGGGCACTTCATGGACACCCGCAACGAGACGTCGCTGGTGTTTCTCGTGGTTGCGGCCTGCGCGGGGGCGAGCGCTCTGGTCGCGTCCTTCATCCGGCGATAGGCCTGGGAATGTTGGCTCCCTGTCCTGAAGACAGGGAGCGGCTCTAGTTGTCGACCCGCCACTCCAGCAGCCCGTCGTTGCCCTTGCTGATCGGGCCGGTCAACCCGATCGGGCTGCGATCGAGATCCGTCAGCCTGGCAATCGTGAGGGTCTCATCCGGTCGAACCCTTGCCAGCGTCCGCGATCCATCCGCCGTCCGCAACACCACGACGCCGTGCTGGACCTCGCCGGTGCGCTGATAGATCACGGTGAACGTCTCCACGGTGCCCGGGCCGGATGCATCGGTCACGACCGCAGGCGCCGGACCGCGCCGCTGGTCGGCTTGCGCCTGAACACTGGTCTGCTGCGACAACGGCTGCTGCGGCAGCGTCGAGGAGAGCACCAGTGCGTGATGCTTGGTGACGTATTCGCCCTGGCCGTACAGCAGCCCGGTGCCGCCTTGGCGCAGCCGGCGAACCATCGCGCAGGCCGCGTGTGTCATGTAGCTGTTGAGCGGCGCGCCGAAGAAGGTGAGGCCGCCGGTTACGGTTGGCTGCACATCAGGACCGAGCCCAAGTTTTCGCCGCGCCATCTTCGGCACGCAGGGAAAACAACTGTAGAGCTCCAGCGCGTCGAATGCCCTGCCGTTGCCGCCGGCCAGGTCCATCGCCGTCTCCAGGACCACGTCCTGGCAATCGCTGCGAAAGTATTGTTCGCGGTTAAGGAAGTCGCGCGGCTCGTTGGCCCAGGCGCCACCCCGGACATGGATCATCTTCTCCTCGGCAACGCCCGCGGCGCGTGCGACGGCGAGGCTGGTCATCAACACGGCTGCCCCCTGGTTGACGGTGGGATTGGCCACCATCAGCTTGGTGTAGGGCCACGCGATCAGCCGGTTGTCCGGCGTCGCCGTGATAATGTCCTGCGCCGTGATCGGACGCTTGATCCAGGCGTTTGGATTGTGCGCGGCCGTGGCCGCGTAACGCGCCCACAGATCACCGGATTCCTGCAGGGCCTGGCGTGGCGTCTGGCCCCAGTGCGTCGCAGTTGCTGCATCATAGAAGGGATAGGCGGTCATCGGGCGCGCCACCCCAAGCGCCACCGACATCGGATGCTGGAAACTGGCGCCGCGCACCGGCGCCGGGGCATCGTGTGCGAAGGGTGTCCAGGGCAGATCGATGCCGGCTCTCTCGGCCTTGGTCGCCGTTCCCTGCGCCTCCGCGCCGCCAATCGCCGCGACCTGGCTTTCGCCGCGGGCGATGCGTTGCGCCGCCTCATGGAGATAACGCACCGGGCTTTCACCGCCGACGGGACCGTACACCGCGCGCGCAGGGGCGATGCCGATCAACTGGCAGAGTTGCCGCGCCGGCTCATGATAACGCCAGCTCACGAAATTGACGACATCGAGAGAGTCGATGCGTGGAAGCAGGGCCGCGCCGGCATCGTGTTCGGCGCACTTCAGCGCCTGCGCGATCAAGGCAAGCGGCTCGAAGCCTTTCGCCGGATCGTCCGGACGGTCGACGATTTCTCCGACACCGATGATGACCGGAATCCGGTCATCAGGAACCTGAACTGAAGATGTCACAACAACGATCTCTTGATAGGGGTGTACAATTCTAAGCCTTGCGGCGCCGCTGCAGCGCTTCGCGGATCAGCGGCAACCGGTCGTTGCCGAAATACATGTCGGTGCTATTAAGGAAAATGCTCGGCGATCCGAAACCACCGCGGCTGATCACGTCGTCGGTGTTCGCCTTCAAGGTTTCCTTGACCGCCGGCGTCGCGATGCCGGCGAAGAACTGCTCGGTGTTGACGCCGACTTTGGTGCAGATGTCGGCCAGCACCGCGTCCTGTGAAATATCCTTGTCGTCGCCCCAATAGGCCTCGAACACTGCGGTGGCGAAGGCAACCAGCTTGCCCTCGGGCGCAAGGAAAATGCAGCCGCGCATCGCCTTCACACTGTTCACGGGAAACACCGTCGGCGGCATCTTGATCCGCAGTCCCGACGAGCGCGCCCAGTCCTGCAGATCCTTGACCATGTAGCGTTGCTTGGCGGGGACCGGATTTTCGCGGGACGCATAAACGCTGGGGTTGATGCTGTTGAATATTCCGCCAACCAGAATTGGCCGCCAGACGATCGGCTCCTTGAACTCCGCCGCCAGCGGCTGGATGTTGTGGAACGCGAGATAGGTCCAGGGGCTCGAGCAATCGAAAAAGAATTCCATCGGGGCGCTCCTCTTGTTTTGGTTGGCCCGGCCTGTTGCTGGCCGATTGTTGATGAATGCGATCGTTCAGGAGGCCGGTGCCGGCTGACCGGTTTGTCCAAACAGCACGCGTTTGGCCTCGTCGTCCATCTGCGGGACATGCCACTCCTTGCCGACCGCAAGGCCCCGCTGCAGCGCCTCGCGGCCGCGCAACTGAGCGTACCAGCGCTTGAGGTGGGGGTGGTCGTCAAGCGTCAAGCCCTGCGCCTTGTGGGTCATGATCCAGGGGAAACAGGCCATGTCCGCGATCGAATAATCGCCGGCGATGCAATCGCCGGTGCGCCCGAGTTCACCATCGAGCACGGCATAGAGGCGTTTTGTCTCGCGGCTGTAGCGATCGATGGCATAGGGAATTTTTTCGGGTGCGTAGAGTGTGAAGTGGCCATTCTGTCCGAGCATCGGACCCAATCCGCCCATCTGCCACATCAGCCATTGTGTCACCCGGTAACGTCCCCTGACGTCTTTCGGCATGAAGCGCCCGGTCTTTTCAGCCAGGTACAGCAGCATGGCGCCGCTCTCGAAGATCGCAAGCGGGCCGTTGCCGCCCAGTGGCTCATGATCGACCAGGGCCGGCATCCGGCCGTTAGGATTGAGCGACTGGAACTCGGGTTTGAACTGGTCGCCGCGGCCGATCGCCACGGGAATGGCCTTGTAGGGCAGGCCGCACTCTTCCAGCATGATGGTCATTTTCCATCCGTTGGGGGTGGGCCAGTAATAGAGATCGATCATGGCGGGTCTCGAGAACTTTGAGAGGTGATGGTATTGCGCCGGGATCGTCCGGTCGAGCCCTGACGGCGGTTCCGGGCGTTCAAGGCCGCCTGCAGACAAACCCCATTTACACCGCAGGCGGATTGTGTGTTGCATGATCGTTCGTGCCTCGCGATCCCATCGCGGCGCGGACAACAATGCAGGGCCGCAAAGGCCCGGGAAGACTCCGACAGATCTATCGGAGGGAGGATCCACAATGCTGTTTACCGCCGAGCATGATCAAGCGCGCCGTATTTTGCAGAAGCTGATCGAGACCGAGATCAACCCTCATATCGATGCGTGGGAGGAAGCGGGCATCTATCCGGCCCACCAGGTTTTCAAGAAGCTGGGGACTCTCGGGTTCCTCGGACTGACCAAGCCGGTCGAATACGGCGGGCAGGGCCTCGACTACAGCTACGGCCTGATGATGGCGGAAGAGATCGGCACCATTCGCAGCGCCTCGGTGCCGATGTCGATCGGCGTGCAGACCGACATGGCGACGCCGGCATTGGCGCGGTTCGGATCCGACGAGTTGCGGCGGGAGTTTCTTGCTCCCGCGATCGCCGGCGACATGGTGGCGTGCATCGGCGTCTCCGAAGCCGGGGCGGGATCAGACGTCGCATCGATCAAGACCACGGCGCGTTCCGACGGCGACGATTATGTCATCAACGGGGGCAAGATGTGGATCACCAATGGCACCCAGGCCGACTGGATCTGTCTGCTGGTGAACACTGGTGCGGGTAACAAGCACCGTAACAAGTCGCTGATCATCGTTCCGATGAAAACCAAGGGTGTTAACATTGCTCGCAAGCTCGACAAGCTCGGCATGCGTGCCTCCGACACGGCACAGATTTATTTCGACGAGGTGCGAGTGCCGAAGCGCAATCGAATTGGTGAGGAAGGCCGCGGCTTCACCTATCAGATGCTGCAGTTCCAGGAGGAGCGGCTGTGGGCCGCGGCGGCCTGCCTGAAGGCCCACGAGCGAACCATCAACGAAACCATCGACTATACCCGCGGCCGCATCGCGTTCGGGCAGAGCATCCTCGACAACCAGACCGTGCATTTCAAGCTCGCCGAATTGCAGACCGAGGTGGAGTTGTTGCGGGCGCTGGTCTACCGGGCGGCCGAGGCGCTGATCGCGGGCGAGGACGTGACGCGGCTGGCCTCGATGGCGAAGCTAAAGGCGGGCCGGATCGGGCGGCTGGTGCCCGATGCGTGTCTGCAATATTGGGGCGGCATGGGTTTCATGAATGAAACCCCGGTCAGCCGCGCCTATCGCGATCGCCGGCTGACCTCGATCGGCGGAGGCGCCGACGAAGTGATGCTGACGATCATCTGCAAGATGATGGGTATTTTGCCGGAGGCCCGCAAATAAGTGCTCACGGGGTGCGCTTCGGCCGGCTGAGGTAATCCACAGTTTCGGGCCGCTGCTTCAGCCAGCCGGCCCAGCGGTTCATCACCTTGGCCATGCGTTCAGGTTCGACACCAAGCTGCGCCATCGCCACCCCGCCGTTGACCGACTCGCGATAGCAGGCAATCAAACCATCGCGAATGACGAAGTGGCTCATCCCGTCAATCACCACGAACTTGCCGTGGAATTGCGGGACAAGCGATGTGAAGCTCGACAGCGACCACGCGTAGCCGGTGTGTCCGTCGAATACCGGATCGAACATTTCCCAGCGGTAATCGTCTGCTGCGTCGCGGCGGAACAGGTGTTCGAGCATATGTGCAATATCCGCACGTCCCCGGTGCGGACCATAGATGTAATCATGATAGACCGCGTCTTCGGTGAAGCAGCTTGCGAAACGCACGCCGTCCGCCGCCTCTGCTGCCAAGGTGAGTTTCTCCAGCAAGCTTGCAAATTCCTGACTGACCATTGTTTTCAATCTCCAACTCCCGAAAGGCCCCCAACCGTGAAACGCCCCGGATCGCACGATGTCGATCCGGCGGATAGCCGTCAACGTCGCCCGGCAAGGGGCGATCAATTGTCTCGGGATGCTCCGGAAGATGTGTGGCGGGGCGGGAGTTGGGCAGGTTATATTGCCGGTTCGCTCTTCGTTTTTTAATCCCTTGCGCCCTATGGTGCGCGAGACAGACGGCCCAACTTGCAACGGCAGGTAGCGATTGTGGGATCAGGACGCAGGCCCATGAAACCAGTTTGGATGGAGGCCCGATGACGCTTCCTCAATGGCCGGTCACGGTCGCCATCGGTCCGCTGGTGTTCTGGATGCTGCTTCTGACCGTGAAGCACGTCATCGCGGACTTTGTTCTGCAGAACACCTGGATGGCGATGGGCAAGGACGCCAAGACGGGCTGGCTGCTGCCGCTGACACTGCACTGTTTGATCCATGGCGTGCTGGCGACCTTGCTCTTCGCGATCCTCGCGCCGAGCCTGTGGTATCTGGGCATCGCCGATTTCGTGGTCCACATCATCATCGACCGCGCCAAGGGCTTGTGCTCATCACGGCTGGAGATCCGCCCCGGTCATCCATGGTTCTGGACCCTGATCGGCGTCGACCAGGCCTTGCACCATGTGACGGATTTTGTCTGGGCGCTGCTGCTGGTCAGCAACCCCTGACCTTTACCAGGCGCGGAAAATCACGCTGGCGTTGACGCCGCCGAAGCCGAAGCCGTTGGACAGCACGTGCTCGATCGGCATTTTTCGCGCTTCGCCGGCAATGAGATCAATTCCTTCCGCCGCCGCATCGGGATGATCCAGATTGAGGGTCGCAGGCGCAATCTGGTCGCGCAACGCAAGCACCGAGAAGATCGCTTCCAGCCCGCCGGCGGCGCCGAGCAGGTGTCCGGTCGCCGACTTCGTCGATGTTACCGCGACGCTCCCCTTGGTCCCGAACACCGTTTTGATCGCGGCAATCTCGCCGAGATCGCCGACCGGCGTCGAGGTCGCGTGGGCGTTGAGATGCTGGACATCGATCGGCGAAATCGCCGCCTGGCGCAGCGCGATTTCGATCGCGCGCCGGGCGCCGTCGCCGTCTTCGGGGCCGGAGGTCATGTGATAGGCGTCCGACGTCGTGCCGTAGCCGACCAGTTCGGCGATCGGCGTGGCTCCGCGGGCCAGCGCGTGATCGAGCGATTCGATCACCAGCACCCCGGCGCCTTCGCCCATTACGAAACCGTCGCGATCCCGGTCGAACGGGCGCGACGCGCGGGACGGGGTATCGTTGAAGCTGGTCGAGAGTGCGCGTGCGGCAGCAAAGCCGCCGAGGCTGACGCGATCGATGCAGGCCTCCGCTCCGCCGCAAACGGCCACGTCGGCTTCGCCGGCCAGGATGAGGCGGGCGGCATCGCCGATCGCCTGGACGCTGGCGGCGCAGGCTGTGACGGGGGCTCCCAGCGGTCCTTTAAAGCCGTGCCGGATCGAAATCTGGCCGGCGGCCAGATTGACCAGGAAGGCGGGGACGGTGAACGGCGAGAGGCGGCGCACGCCGCGCTCATCCACGGTGCGCACCGCATCGACGATGGCGGGAAAGCCGCCGACTCCGGAGGCGATGATCGTCGCCGTGCGTTCGCGCGCTCGCTCGTCCTCGGGCTTCCAGCCGGCCTGCGCCACGGCTTCATCGGCCGCCAGCAGCGCGAACTGGATGAAGCGGTCCATCTTGCGCTGGTCCTTGCGCGGCGCAGCACGGTCGGGATCAAACCCGGCCTCGGGATCGGCGTCGATGCCCTGAACATTACCGACCACCTTGGCGGGCAAATCGGCGCTGACATTGTCGGAGAGCGCACGCAGGCCGGATTGCCCGGCGATCAGCCGCGCCCACGACGGTTCGACGCCGCACCCGAGTGGTGAGACCATGCCCATTCCGGTGACAACGATGCGCCGCAGGTTGGATTTCCGCTGCATGAAGAGCCCCGTAGATAGATAACAAGTTAGCTAACAAGTCGGTAAAGTCAGATGACGTATATCATATGAAATGATCCCGCAATTACAATGCGGGAGCCGCCGCCGCGATCTCCCGGATTTCTCCTATCGCTTTGCAAACGCTGCATTATTTCTTGCGATCGAGAAACGATTTCATGTGCTGCTGCGGCTCGCCGGTGAGGAACGCCTTGCCGAAGATGGCGATGCTGTTGCGGATCGAATCCTGCAGCGGCAGTTCCTCCCACTGCCGGCAGAGCACCTTCTGGGCCTTCAGCGCTTCGTGGCCGCATTCGAGCAGTGTCGTGACGGTTGCTTCGATGGTGGCATCGAGTGTTCCGGCGTCCGAGATCGCATCGACGAAGCCCCAGTCGCGGGCGGTGCTGGCGTCGATTGTCGCACCGGTCATCACCAGCCAGCGGGTTCGGCCGCTACCGATCAGCCGCGGGAGGAGGGCGGCGTGGATCACGGAGGGAATGCCGACCTTCACTTCCGGCATGGCAAATTTCGCGGTCGGTGCTGCGATGCGGAAATCGCAGGCGGCTGCGACTTCGAGGCCGCCGCCGAGGCACCAGCCGGGAATGCGGGCGATCACCGGAACCGGAAACAGGCGGGTGGTTTCGCACAGTGCGCCGAGGCCGGTAATGAACGTTTCCGCCGAGGCCTGATCGAGCCGCGCCATCTCCTTGATGTCGGCGCCGCCGATGAAGGCCTTGTCGCTTTCGGCGCGGAACACCAGGACGCGGATGCGGTCGTTCTTGGCGAGTTCCTCCAGCCCCATCCGGATTCCGTTGATCGCCGGCGTGTCGAGGATGTTCATGCTGCCGGCGTTGCGGATGGTCAGGTGTGCGACGCCGCGCGCATCCATTTCTGCGCCGCAAAATTCGTTGATGATGTCCATTTCGTGTTCGATCTCGATTCTTGTCCGATTCCTGAAGGTTTGTATTTTGACCCAAAACCATTATATGATCTTGATCATCTTCAGGATCGGTCATGCGTTACTCCAAAGACCACAAGGCTGAGACCCACGCCAAGATCGTGAAGCACGCGTCGTCGCAGCTTCGCGAGAAGGGCACGCGTGGCATCGGCGTCGCCGATCTGATGAAGGAGGCCGGACTGACGCACGGCGGCTTCTATGCCCATTTCGGCTCCCGCGAAGATCTGGTGATCGAGGCCATTGCGCATGCCATGGACCAGACCACCGCGCGCTGGGGCAAGCTGGTGCAGGACAAGCCGGCGGACGAGCGGCTGGCGATGCTGGTCGACAGTTACCTGACTGCGCAGCATCGCGACGGCGCCGCGCGCGGGTGCGCCATTCCGTCGCTTGCGGCCGACGTGGTGCGTGAGTCGCCGAAAACGCGTCGCGTGTTTCTCGGCAAGCTCGAAGAGATGATCAGCCTGTTCGCCGATCAGCTGTCGGATCAGGCAAGTGCCGCGGCGCGTCAAAAGGCCATCGCGACCATCGCAACGCTGATGGGAACGCTGGTGCTGGCGCGCGTGGCCGGCAACAGCGCCTTTTCCCAGGAAATCCTCGAAGCCGGCCGCTCGGCCGCGCTCAGTCTCGATGACCGGGTCAAGCCGCCACGAAAACCGTCGCCGGCCAAGGAACCGACCAGGGACTTGACCAGGAAGGCGCTCAGGGCGGATTGAACAGCGCGCGCTCGCGCTCCACCGTCGCATAGATGTATTCGGCAACGGCGCGGATTCGGGCGAGGTCCTTGCTGTCCGCGTGCATCAGCAGCCAGAAATTGCGCAGGATCGAGACGCTGTCGGGCAGGATCGGCTGCAGGCCCGGCTGGCCGGCGGCCATGAAGCGCGGCAACACCGCAATTCCAAAACCGGCGAGTGTCGCGTTGTACTGCGCGATCAGGTTGCCACTGCGAAACCGCGCCGCAATCTTCGGCGAGACCTGCGGCAGATAGTCCAGTTCGGGCGTGTAGAGCAGCTCTTCGATGTAGCCGACAAAACGATGCGCCGGCAGGTCGTCGCGGCTTTTGATCTCCGGCGCCCGTGCGAGATAGGCGGGGGCGGCGTAGAGACCGAGGCTGTAATCGACCAGCTTGCGCCCGACAATGTGCCCCTCCTTGGGCAGTGCCAGGCTGATGGCAATATCGGCCTCTCGTTTCGACAGGCTGAACAGGCGTGCGGTTGCGACCAATTGGATGTCGAGATCCGGGTAGAGGTCGGCGAATTTCACCAGCCGTGGGGCCAGGAAGTGGGTGCCGAAGCCGTCCGGGGCGCCGATCCGGACCGTGCCGGTGAGGTGGGCCTTCGAGCCTCCGATCAGGTCCTGGTTGGCGACGATGGTCGATTCCATCGCTTCGGCGCTGGTGGCCACCCGGTGACCGGATTCGGTCAGCTGATAGCCGGTCTTGCGGCGGTCGAACAGTTTGGCCGACAGCTGGCGTTCCAGCCGGTCGACGCGCCGGATCACCGTGGTGTGGTCCACGCCCAGTTGTTTGGCGGCCGCCGAAACGGTACCACTGCGCACGATTGCCAGCACAAAGCGGAAATCATCCCAATCGATCTCGCTGGCTTGATCCGGCATTTCCGCACATCTATCCTGCATTATAACGCAGTTGAATGTTATAAAATGCACGTCAAAAAGTCTCGCAAAGACTTTAGGGAGACAGCTCATGCGTTCGATCGGTCATTTCGTCGGTGGCAAGGAAATCAAGGGACAGTCGGGACGGGTTGCCGACGTGTTCGAACCCATGACCGGCGAGGTGCAGGCGCATGTCGCGCTGGCCTCGAAGGCCGAGGTGCGGGAGGCGGTTCTGAACGCCAAGGCCGCGCAGCCGGCCTGGGCGGCGACCAATCCGCAGCGCCGCGCCCGCGTCATGATGAAATTCCTCGAACTGGCCCAGCGCGATTACGACAAGCTTGCCGACCGCCTGGCGCGCGAGCATGGCAAGACCGTCCCTGATGCCAAGGGCGACATCCAGCGCGGCCTCGAAGTGGTCGAATTCGCCTGCGGTATTCCGCACCTGATGAAGGGCGAGTACACGGAAGGTGCGGGTCCCGGCATCGACATCTACTCGATGCGCCAGCCGCTCGGTGTGGTCGCCGGCATCACCCCGTTCAATTTCCCGGCCATGATCCCGATGTGGAAGTTTGCCCCGGCGATCGCCTGCGGCAATGCCTTCATCCTCAAGCCCTCGGAGCGCGATCCCGGCGTGCCGATGATGCTGGCTGAACTGATGATCGAAGCGGGCCTGCCGGCCGGCATCCTCAATGTCGTCAACGGCGACAAGGAAGCCGTCGATGCCATCCTCGACGATCCGGACATTCGCGCCGTGGGCTTCGTCGGCTCCTCGCCGATCGCGCAGTACATCTATGAGCGGGCGGCCGCGACCGGCAAGCGTGCGCAGTGCTTCGGCGGCGCCAAGAACCACGCCATCATCATGCCGGACGCCGACATGGACCAGACCGTCGATGCGCTGATTGGCGCGGGCTATGGCTCCGCCGGCGAGCGCTGCATGGCGATTTCGGTCGCCGTGCCGGTCGGCCAGGCCACCGCCGACAAGCTGATCGAAAAATTGATTCCGCGGGTCGAGAACCTCAAGATCGGTCCGAGCACCGATCCGACCGCCGACTACGGTCCGCTGGTGACCAAGGCCGCGCTCGAGCGGGTCAAGGGCTATGTCGATATCGGCATCAAGGAGGGCGCCAAGCTCGTGGTCGACGGCCGCGGCTTCAAGATGCAGGGCTATGAGAACGGCTTCTACATGGGCGGCTGCCTGTTCGATCACGTCACGCCGGAGATGAAGATCTACAAGGAAGAGATCTTCGGGCCGGTGCTGTCGGTGGTGCGCGCCAAGGATTATAACGAGGCGCTGCGGCTGCCGACCGAGCACGAGTACGGCAACGGCGTCGCCATCTTCACCCGCGACGGCGATGCGGCCCGCGACTTCGCCGCCAAGGTCGATGTCGGCATGGTCGGTGTCAACGTGCCGATCCCGGTGCCGATCGCGTACTACACCTTCGGCGGCTGGAAACGCTCCGGCTTCGGCGATCTCAACCAGCACGGCCCGGATTCGATCCGGTTCTACACCAAGACCAAGACCGTCACCTCGCGCTGGCCCTCCGGCGTCAAGGACGGCGCGGAGTTCAGCATTCCGACCATGAATTAGTTTCGGCAGAGCGCGATGCAGTTCGCTCTCACCGAAGATCAACTGGCTGTGCGCGACATGGCGCGCAGCTTCGCCGCAGAGAAGATCGCGCCGCACGCCCTCGATTGGGATGAGCGCAAGCACTTCCCGATCGACGTGATGCGTGAGGCGGCGGCGCTCGGCATCGGCGGCATCTACATCCGCGATGACGTCGGCGGCTCGGCGATGACACGGTTCGATGCCGCGCTGATCTTCGAGGCGTTGGCGACGGGATGTCCGACCGTCTCGGCCTTCATCTCGATCCACAACATGGCGTCGTGGATGATCGACGCTTATGGTTCGGACGCGCAGCGCCACAAATGGCTGCCGAAGCTCTGCACCATGGAATTGGCGGCAAGCTATTGCCTGACCGAGCCGGGCTCCGGCTCCGACGCTGCCGCCTTGCGCACCCGCGCGGTGCGCGACGGCGATCACTATGTTCTCAATGGCCAGAAGCAGTTCATCTCCGGTGCCGGCGCCGGCGATCTCTATGTGGTGATGGTGCGCACCGGTGGTGACGGCCCCGGCGGCATCTCGACACTGGTCGTCGAAGCGGGGACGCCCGGCCTGTCGTTCGGCGCCAACGAACGCAAGATGGGTTGGAACGCGCAGCCGACCCGCGCCGTGATCTTCGAGAACGCCCGCGTGCCGGTGGCCAATCGTCTCGGCGACGAAGGCATCGGCTTCAAGATCGCCATGGCGGGGCTCGATGGCGGCCGTCTCAACATCACGGCGTGTTCGCTGGGCGGCGCACAGTCGGCGCTCGACAAAGCGCTCGCCTACATGAAAGAGCGCAAGGCATTCGGCAAGCGGCTGGATGAATTCCAGGCGCTGCAATTCCGCCTGGCCGACATGGCCACCGAACTGGAAGCGGCCCGGACGTTCCTGTGGCGGGCGGCGTCGGCGCTGGACCGCAAGGACCCCGACGCCACCATGCTGTGCGCGATGGCGAAGCGTTTCGGCACCGACGCCGGTTTTGAAGTGGCCAACCAGGCCCTGCAGCTGCACGGTGGTTATGGCTATCTCGCGGAGTATGGCATCGAAAAGATCGTGCGCGATCTGCGGGTGCATCAGATCCTGGAAGGCACCAACGAAATCATGCGCCTGATCGTGTCCCGCAAGCTGGTCGAGGGCGGCCGATGAGTGACAATGCCACTGCTGTGGTCGAGGGTGATCTGATCGTCCGTAGCGAGGGCGCCGTCGGCGTGCTGCGCCTGAACCGCCCCAAGGCGATCAATGCGCTCACGCTGGAGATGACCCGCGAGATCGATGCAGCGCTGGACAGTTTCGAGCTCGATCCGGCGATCAGCGTGATCCTGCTCGAAGGTGCGGGCGACCGCGGCCTGTGCGCCGGTGGCGATATTCGCGGGCTCTATGAGAGCGCGCGTGTCGGTGGCGATCTCGGCAAGGTATTCTGGGGCGAGGAATACATCGTCAACGCCCGCATCGAATCCTATCCCAAACCCTACGTCGCCTACATGGATGGCATCGTCATGGGCGGCGGCGTCGGGCTTGCCTGCCATTCGAGCCATCGCGTGGTGACCGAGAAGACCCGGATCGGCATGCCGGAAGTCAGCCTCGGATTCTTTCCGGACGTCGGCGGCACCTGGCTGCTGTCGCATGCGCCGGGCGAAGTCGGGACCTATCTGGCGCTGACCGGGCAGACCGCCAGCGGCGCCGATGCCGTCTATGCAAAACTCGCCGACGCGTTCGTGCCGACGACGCAGTGGCCGGCTCTGCGCAGCGCACTCACCCAGGCACCGCGCGGCGCGACCCATGCCGATGTGCAGGCGATCATCGATCGGTTCGCCACGCCGGTGTCCGGTGGGCCGATCGCGGCCAACCGCGACCTGATCGATCGATGTTTCGCCTTTGAGACCATGGAAGAGATCGTCGCGGCGCTTGCGCGCGACGGCTCGGAATTCGCGTTGGCGACACTGAAGACCATCGGCGAAAAATCGCCGCGCGGACTGAAGGTGACCTTGCGGTTGTTGCGGCAGGCGCGCACCTTGAGTTCGCTCAAGCAGGCGCTGGTGCATGAATATCGCGCCGCCCTCGAAGTGTTCGCCAGCCAGGATTTCGTCGAAGGCATTCGCGCCGCCATCGTCGACAAGGACCGCAACCCGATTTGGGTGCCGCCGCGGATCGAGGATGTCACGCCTGAGATCGTCGAGGCCTATTTCGCGCCGCGCAAGGACGAACTGGTCTTTCCGGACTAACGCTTTCAAAAAAAGTCAGAGGAAACGTCATGGCACATGTCGCATTCATCGGTCTCGGCAACATGGGCGGCCCGATGGCCGCCAATCTGGTCAAGGCCGGTCACAAGGTGACCGGTTTCGATCTGGTGCCGGCGTCGCGCGAGGCGGCGAAGGCCGCCGGTGCGGCCATTGCCAATTCCGCAGCAGAGAGCGTCAAGGGCGCTGACGTGGTGATCACCATGCTGCCGGCCGGCAAGCACGTGGTCGCGGTCTGGAGCGAGGTGCTGCCTGACGTCGCCAAGGGCGCCCTGATGATCGACTGCTCGACCATCGATGTCGACAGTGCGCGCCAGGCCCATGCGCTGGCCGCGAAAGCGTCACTCGGTTCGGTCGATGCGCCGGTATCCGGCGGCGTCGGGGGCGCCACCGCGGCGACGTTGACCTTCATGGCCGGCGGCACCGCACAAGCGTTTGCCGCTGCGAAGCCGGTCCTCGAAGCCATGGGCAAGAAGATCGTGCATTGCGGCGAAGCCGGAGCGGGGCAGGCAGCCAAGATCTGCAACAACATGATCCTGGGCATTTCCATGATCGGCGTGTCCGAGGCCTTCGCGCTGGCGGAGAAGCTGGGGCTGTCGCACCAGGCGCTGTTCGATGTCGCCTCGACCTCATCGGGCCAGTGCTGGTCGCTGACGACGTATTGCCCGGTGCCGGGACCGGTGCCGGCGTCGCCGGCCAACAACGACTACAAGCCGGGCTTTGCTGCCGCGCTGATGCTGAAGGATCTCAATCTGTCGCAGGAGGCGGCCAAGGCCTCCGGTGCTGCGACGCCGCTCGGCGCCCATGCGGCGGAGATCTACAGCGCCTTCGACAAGGCTGGTCATGGTGGTGTGGACTTCTCCGGCATCATCCGGCATCTGCGTGGGCTCGGCGAACAACACTGAGGTGTTGCCATGACGTCATTCCAGGACGCGCGTTCGTTTCTGCTGGCCAACCGCACCGACTACGACAAGGCGGTTGCCGAGTTCCGATGGCCTGACGCCGTCGATTTCAACTGGGCGCTCGATTGGTTCGATGCAGGGCTGGCCCAGAGTGCCGACAGCAAGGATCGCACCGCACTCTGGATTGTCGACGCGGCAAGCGGCAGCGAGATCAAACTGAGTTTCGAAACCCTGTCGCGCCGCTCCAACCAGGTGGCGAATTATCTGCGGGCGCGCGGCCTCAAGCGCGGCGACCACCTGCTGCTGCTGCTCGGCAATGTGGTGCCGCTGTGGGAGACCATGCTGGCGGCGATGAAGCTCGGCCTTGTGATCATTCCGGCGACGACGCTGTTGACGCCGGATGAACTGCAGGACCGGCTCGATCGCGGGCGCGCCAGGGCGGTGGTCGCATCGCAGGATCAGGTGGCGAAGTTCGACGGCCTGGTCAGCGAGGGCTTGACCCGGATTGTTGTCGGGGCTGCCGCGACCCACGGCGCGTGGGAGCGCTATGAGACCGCTGACAGTTTTGAGGAGACCTTTGCGCCCGACGGCGCGACGGGCGCCCACGATCCGATGTTGCTGTACTTCACTTCCGGGACCACCGCGAAACCGAAGCTGGTGCTGCACAGCCAGCGCAGCTATCCGGTCGGCGGACTGTCAACGATGTACTGGATCGGCCTGCAGCCGGGCGATGTCCATCTCAACATCTCGTCGCCGGGTTGGGCCAAACACGCCTGGAGCTGCTTCTTCGCGCCGTGGAATGCAGGCGCAACGGTATTCGTGGTCAACCAGCCGCGGTTCGATGCCAAGGGCCTGCTGTCGGTGGTCGAGCGCTGCAAAGTGACCACGCTGTGCGCGCCGCCGACGGTGTGGCGGCTGCTGATCCAGGAAAAACTTGCGTCCTACAAAATGTCGCTGCGCGAGGTCTGCGGCGCGGGTGAACCGCTCAATCCCGAGGTGATCGACCAGGTCAAGGCGGCCTGGGGACTGACCATCCGCGACGGCTACGGCCAGACCGAAACCACGGCGCTGGCCGGCAATTCACCGGGCCAGCCGGTGAAGATCGGCTCGATGGGCCGCCCGCTGCCGGGCTATCGCATCAGGGTGACGGATGCCGACGGCCATCCGGCCAAGGAAGGCGAGGTGGGTCTGGTGCTCGGCGCCGATCGCCCCGCGGGGCTGATGCAGGGATACCAGGGCGAGGATGGCCAGCCGCGCGGTGCTGACGGTGAGGTCTACCGCACCGGTGACGTGGTGTTCCTGGATGACGACGGCTATCTGACCTTTGTTGGCCGCTCCGACGACGTGTTCAAGTCCTCCGATTATCGCATCAGTCCGTTCGAGCTGGAGAGCATCCTGCTCGAGCATGATGCGGTGGCCGAAGCCGCGGTGGTGCCGTCGCCGGACCCCATCCGGCTGGCCGTGCCAAAAGCGTATGTCCTGCTGGTGGGCGGTGTGGCGCCATCGCGCGACACCGCATTCTCGATTTTCAAGCACGTTCATTCGCGCCTGGCGCCGTTCAAGCGCATCCGGCGCATTGAACTCGTGAGCGAGCTGCCGAAAACGATTTCCGGCAAGATCCGCCGCGTGCAGCTGCGCCGGCTGGAGCATGACAATGACCGCGCCGACAAGCTGCGCGGTCAGGAGTTTCGGGAAGAGGATTTTCCGGAGCTGCAGGTCGGCCGGCCGGGCGGGGCGTAATAGGCGGACGGCGTTAATCCGCTGTTCCCAGCCGTGCGATGAAAATTTACGATCGCTCCGCCGCGACCTTGCGGTGGCATAGGTGCGGAGGTGCATTCGCGTTTCCGCGCGCCCGCTACCCGGACCTGGCGCAATTGTTTCAACGTTTGTCAGGCGGGCACTCGTTGGACATCGACGTGAGACGCCTCAAACCGGACCTCCGGCCGCATTACGTCCGTTGACTTGCCCAACTTGCGATGTGCCGTTTCAAGTACGTTGTAAATTCGTCCGCTCCGCCATGGAGGGCGCGCCCTCTGTTCCGAATCTCATAGAAATCGACCAGCGCGTCGGGCTTCGTTAAGTACTGGATGGTTGCGCCGCGTTGGCGGCAAGCCGGCACCACCGAGGACGGAGCAATGGCAACGCCCAATCCCGCGGCTGCCATCGCTACGGTTGTTTCGAGATAGTTGGCAACGAGTTCTGGCGGCCGACGTCGTCCCGCTCTGCGCAGATGCTCGGCGATGTACTGTTGAATAGGGTTGTCGGGCGGCATTCCTATGATTGTCTCGTCTCTGACCTCCGCCCAGGAAATCGTACGGCGATGACTTGCTCTCGGCAGCTTTGCCCGCACCGCAATCAGAGAGAATTGAAACAGCGAGGTCCGACGAAGCCCCGGCGTCGGCTTGATGAACATCCCCAAACCAATATCGACCTCGCCGGAATGGACCATGCCGGCAATTCGCGGCTGCTCGACGTCATGAATTCGCAGGCTCAAATTCGGTCGCGCCTGCCGGAAATGAGCCACGACCGATGGCAAAATGTTCGTTGCCGTCATCGGGGGAGCGGCGACTGAAAGCGAGCGCTGATCATTCGCGTCGGCTTGACCGATTTCAGAGACGCCAGCCTGCAGGTTGTTCAGGGTATCCTCGGCAAGCGCCAGAAAGCGCGCGCCGTGCGCCGTCAGCTCCACGTTTCTGGTCGTGCGATCGAACAGCCGAAACTGCACTTGTCGCTCAAGTTCCCGCATCAGCACGCTCAACCCCGACTGCGTCATCAACATCTGCTCGGCCGCGCGCGAAAAGCTCCGATGAGCCGCGACCAGCCGAAAGGCCTTGAGTTGGCGAAGAGAGATATTCATGACAAATCAGAATGAGATCATTTGATCTTTGAATTTGCCTCATGATCGGCAAGGCGTCAACGTCGGTTCAACAGAGCGCCTGCGGCTTGAGTGGGCGCGTCTCAATCGCCTGGCGCCGGAAGGATACGACATGGACGTGATGATCGTGGGTGCGGGCGTCGGGGGACTGACCCTGGCGCTTGAGCTTCACCAAGCGGGCTTTCAACCCCGGGTGTTCGAGGCGGCTCCCGAAATCAAGCCGGTCGGTGTCGGAATAACTTTGCTGCCGCATTGCGTGAAGGTGTTGACCGAGTTGGGGCTGCAGGATCGCCTTTCTCAAGCCGGCATCTCCACCCGCGAGTCGGCCTTCTTCAATCGATTTGGTCAATTGATCTACAGGGAATCGACGGGGCGGGACGCGGGGTACGAATGGCCGCAAATCCAGATCCACCGCGCCGATCTCCAGATGGCGCTGCTCGATGCGTTCAGGGAACGCGTCGGGGCGGATCGGTTGCACACGGGCTGGAAATGCGTCGCGATCGAGCAGTCAGGGACCGGCGTCGCAGCGTCATTTTGCGAGCCTTCGACAGGCGAAATGTACCCGCCGCAACAGGCCGATATCGCGGTCGGATGCGATGGTCTGCACTCAGCGGTCCGCAGCCAACTTCATCCAAACGAAGGCGATCCCCGGTACTCCGGGGTCAACATGTGGAGAGGTGTGACGCGGTGGAAGCCCTATCTGGGCGGATCCTGCTACGTGCGCGCGGGATGGCTCACTCCCGGGAAGATGGTCATCTATCCCATCCGCAACAGTATCGACGACCATGGTCGGCAGCTCATCAACTGGGTCGCGGAAGTGACCACGCCCCAGTACAAGCGTCGCGATTGGAATCGCCCCGGCCGCATCGACGACTTCATCGCGGCCTTCGACGATTGGCATTTCGATTGGCTGGATGTTCCGGCGATGATCCGTGCAGCCGACGCAATCCTCGAATTTCCCATGGTGGACCAGGATCCGCTGCCGTGGTGGACCAAAGGCTGCGTCACCCTGCTGGGGGACGCGGCGCATCCGATGGTGCCGCGTGGCTCGAATGGTGCGGGCCAAGCGATCCTCGACGCGCGATCGCTTTCGCGCGCTCTCGTGCGAGAGCCAACCCCATCGGCTGCATTGGCTGCCTACGAACGGGAGCGACTCCCCGCGACAACCGCAATCGTGCAGAGGAACAGGCAAAATCCACCTGATGCCATTCTCAGGGAAGTTTATGAACGCACCGGCGACAGGCCGTTCCATACGATCGGAGATGTGATCAGCAACGAGGAATTGGCGGCAATTTCCGACAGCTACAAGGTCGTGGCCGGCTATGACCGCCGATCGCTCCATCAGTGACCGATCGAGGCCGTCGAAGCTCATGGCCATCACGCCGATCGAGAAGGAGTTCGCCTTGTCCCGCTCCGACGTCCGGCGCTCATCGGTCGACGTTCCCTTAATCATCGGACGTCAGCCGTTCGGACCATTCCACGTGAGGGTAACGCTGCTGTGCGCCGCTGCGCTTTTCATCGACGGGTTCGATGTTCAGGCGATTGGATACGCCGCCCCCCGCTTGAGTGAGGATTGGCACCTCGCGCCGGGAGCGCTCGGAGGGGTCTTCGGTGCAGGCGTGCTCGGCCTGATGATCGGAGCTCTCATTTTCAGCCCGCTTGCGGATCGTCGCGGGCGTCGGCCGATCCTGATCCTGTGTGTGCTTCTCTCGGCAGTGGGCACGCTGATGACGACGGCCGCAACGTCGATGACTGGCCTCGCGGCGGTCAGATTTGTCACGGGACTTGGCCTCGGCGGCGCGATGCCGATATCCATCGCGCTGATCTCGGAATACAGCCCGGACAATCTACGCGCCAGGATGATCGTCGTGGGGTTTTGCGGCTACCCGCTGGGATCCGCATGTGCGGGCCTTGTCGCGGCGACGTTTGTTCATTCCTTCGGCTGGCAGTCTCTGTTCTATTTTGGAGGGGCTTTATCGCTGCTCGTAGCTCCTCTGCTCGTGATCGCTCTGCCCGAATCTCTGAGAATTCTCACACTCAAGGGCGGCAAATCGCGGCAGATCCGCCGAATCCTGCACCAGCTCGATCCCGCGCATCGCTTTGATGAGACGGCGGAGTTCATCACTCACGAGGAGAAGTCGCCGGGCTTCTCGGTTCTCTATCTCTTTCGCGGCGGACGTCTGCCGGCGACCCTTTTGCTCTGGATCGTATTCCTGGCAAGCCTGCTTGATCTCTTTCTCATCAACAATTGGCTGCCGACGATGATCAGGAGCGCGGGCCTTCCGTTGCAGACGGCGGCCATCGCGACGGCGTTTTTCCAAATCGGCGGCATCGTCGGCGCGCTCACGTTCGGTTGGTTGATCGACAGGTTTGGGGTCTACCGGGTCATGAGCATGGGAAACGTACTCGCCGCGATCTTCATTTCCAGCATTGGCCTCGTGAGCGGTGTTGTCTGGGCTCTGATCCCCTTCGTGTTCTGTGCTGGGTTCTGCGTGGTTGGCGGCCAGATAAGCCTCAATGCCCTGGCTTCCAGGTTTTACCCGACGCACATGCGCTCGACCGGGGTTGGCTGGGCATTGGGGATGGGACGCATCGGATCGTTCGCGGGGCCCGTCATCGGGGGTTACTTGCTTTCGCGGCAATGGGGCACGGCCGCGATCCTGTTTTCCGCGGCGATCCCCGCTCTCGCAGGTGCGGCGGCCGTTGTGTGTTTATCGCTCTTTCATCATCTCACCAGCCAGGAAACGGATCCGACGTCGCGCCCGGACGATTTCAAACGCGCGAAACCGCTGAAGATCGGCGGCTCTGCATGAACACCCGAAGATCCAACCAAAATCGGAGCATTGAAAATGGATCGGAAAATCCAAGAAAAAACTCAAGAACATCTGCAGATTGACGCGGACGCCATCCGTGACATTGAACGTCGCTTCAACGAGGCTTGGGGCCGGCATGACGCCGACGCTATGGTCGAGTCGCTCCTTGATGAGGCACACGTCGTGACAGTGAACGGCGCATGGACCAAGTCGCGCGAGAAATTTCGCGACTTGATGATTCGGCTGCATGGGCCGAACGGCCCATTCCGCGAGAGCACGCGGGAGACTCCGGAGTTCGACATTCAGTTCGTTGGATCGGACGCGGCGATTTTGCATACGCGGTTTCATATCCATGGAGATGTCGACGAGAGCGAGCGCAACAGCATCGGTACGCGCGTGCTTCGTAAAATCGATGGGCGTTGGTGGACGGTTGCCGTCCAGAACACGGATGTCCGACCTGCGCGCAGGCACTAAAGGGGCAAGCGGCGGGCGTATGATACGCCGCTTGCCTTGAATGCAGGTGGGGGAGCCGGCCGGGCGGCATGGCTCGAGGCATTGTCAGCCGAAGCCTGCTTGACCGGCTCGGGAGCCCGGGCCGCGTCACCCTGTACGACGAAAGTTCAGGATTGTGCGGCCGTAGCCTTGCGTGCGCCCTGAAAAAAGCCTCCTATCGGCATGGACCGACCGGGATGTGCCGAATTTCTCATGATCGACAAGCTTGAATTCCTGCTGGCCCTGGCGCGCGAACAGCACTTCGGCCGCGCCGCCGAGTTCTGTGATGTGAGCCAGCCGACCTTGTCGGCGGGAATCAAGCAACTCGAGGAATCGCTGGGCCTGCTGCTGGTCAATCGCGGATCGCGGTTTCAGGGGTTCACCCCGGAAGGCGAGCGGGTGCTGGAGTGGGCGCGGCGCATTGTCGGCGACGCCCGTGCCATGCATCAGGATATCGAGGCGATGAAGCATGGCCTGATCGGCCATATCAAGATCGCGGCGATTCCGACGGCGCTGGCGATGACCGCGACATTGACCACGCCGTTTCGCGCGAAACACCCCGGCGTGAAGTTCACCATCGTGTCCTCCACGTCGATCGAAGTTCTGCGCCTACTGGAAAATCTGGAAGTCGATGCAGGCCTGACCTATCTGGACAACGAGCCGCTCGGCAACGTCAACACGGTGCCGCTGTATCTCGAACAGTATCGGCTGCTGACCTCACCGGACGGTGAACTGGGGGACCGCGATATCGTCACGTGGGCGGAGGTCGCTCACATTCCGCTGTGCCTCCTGACGCCCAACATGCAGAATCGGCGCATCATCGATCAGTTGCTGCAGCGGGCCGGCGCCACCGCATCGCCGACGCTCGAATCGAATTCGATGATTGTGCTGTACGCGCATGTCCGCACCGGCCGCTGGGCGAGCGTGATGCCGGCGCGGCTGGCGGAAACCCTGGGATTGACGGACAAGGTGCGCTCGATCCCGATCGTGGAGCCGAGCAGCGTGCACGCCATAGGGCTTGTTGTTCCGCACCGCGAACCAATGACGCCGCTGACGGCGGCGCTGGTGGAAGAGGCGCGCCTGCTGGCCAAGACCATGGCGACCCAGGTCTAGCGGCATTGCTCGTATGTGCAGGCGATTCCGCGTGGACAAAGCCGCCGTTCCATGGAATCTGCGGGCTCGATCATCATAATCCGGAAGTCAGGGACAAGTATGGCTGATGCAATCGCGCGTGATGCGTATATCAAGCTGGTTGGGCAGGAAGTCGGTGTGTCATCCTGGCATGTCGTGGACCAGAAGCGTATCGACGCCTTCGCCGAGGTGACGGAAGATCATCAGTTCATTCATGTCGATCCGGTTCGCGCGGCAAAAGAGACCCCGTTCGGAACCACGATCGCGCACGGCTTTCTCAGCCTGTCCTTGATGAGCGCGTTCGCCTACGAGGTGCTGCCGTCGATCGAAGGCACCGCGATGAGCGTGAACTACGGTTTTGACAAGCTGCGTTTCGTCTCGCCGGTGCGCGCGGGCGCGCGCGTCCGTGGCCGCTTCACCTTGACCGATGCGACGCTGCGCGGGCCCAAGGAATTGCTGTCGCGCACCAACGTCACTGTTGAGATCGAAGGCGAATCCAAACCCGCTTTGGTGGCCGATTGGCTCGGCCTGATCATCTCCGCTTAATTGAAGGGACCGACACGCATGGCAATCAGATTTGACGGACGGGTCGCGATCGTAACCGGTGCGGGCAACGGGCTCGGGCGCGCGCATGCGCTCGGCCTTGCAGCCCTCGGTGCAAAGGTGGTGGTCAACGATTTCGGTGGCGCGCGCGACGGCACCGGCGGCTCGCTGGGCCCCGCGGACGCGGTGGTCGAGGAAATCCGCAAGGCCGGCGGTGAGGCGATCTCCGACGGCGCCGATGTGTCGAACTTCGACCAGGTGCAGGCGATGGTCGCCAAGGCGACCGCGTTATGGGGCAGCGTCGACCTGCTGGTGGCCAATGCCGGCATCCTGCGCGACAAGTCGTTCGCCAAGATGGAGCCGGACGATTTCCGGAAAGTCGTCGACGTGCACCTGATCGGCACCTTCAACTGCTGCAAGGCGGTGTGGAATGGAATGCGCGAGCGCAACTATGGCCGCATCGTCATCACCACCTCGAGCTCCGGACTGTTCGGCAATTTCGGCCAGGCCAATTATGGCGCCGCGAAAGCGGCGATGGCCGGCCTGATGAACGTGCTGGCGGAGGAGGGCCGCAAGACCAACATTCGCGTCAACACCATTTCGCCGACCGCGGCGACCCGGATGACCGAAGAGCTGCTGCCGCCCCAGGCGCTGCAGTTGATGAAACCGGAATCGATCACGCCTGCGGTGCTTTACCTGCTCAGCGAGGATGCCCCGACCCGGACCATCATGGGAGCCGGAGCCGGCTCCTTTGCCGTGATCAAGATCATGGAGAGCGAGGGCATCAATTTGTCGCAGGCCGACTGGACCCCCGATGCGGTGGCTGCCCACTTCAAGGAGATCGGCGACATGTCCAAGGCCCAGGCGCTGGAAGGGGCGTTCCAGCAGACCCAGAAATACGTCGCCCAGGCGGCGGCACGAGCCGGAATCAAGCTCTGAGCGGCTCCTCTGACGGCCGGTTGCAGCGGTAGTTCTAACGGATTTTCCCGCTCAACCGTTCCAAATCGATTGGTTTTTGCTATCGCAGCATAAGACCCGCACCCTTGATCGATTCTAAGTTTTTATCCAGCGTTGTCCGAACGTTGGATAGAGGCCGGAACGGTGCAAGGGATGGAAACCAAACTGCAATCTCAGGGGACTTTGCAGTCCCGGGGGGAACCCTGGAGCGAGCAACTCGCCCAGGAGATCATCGCCGAGCACAAGGTCCTGGACGGGGCCACCCTGCCGATCCTGCATGCCCTGCAGGAGGCCTTCGGCTATGTGCCGGAGGCGGCCATCCCCCTGGTGGCGCAGGCGCTGAACCTGTCGCGGGCCGAGGTCCACGGCGTCGCGACCTTCTATCATGACTTCCGCAGGCAGCCTGCCGGCAAACACGTCCTCAAGCTGTGCGGCGCCGAGGCTTGCCAGGCGATGGGCGCCGATCATCTGGCTGAATGCGCCGAGAAGAAGCTCGGCGTGAAGATCGGCGAGACCACCGGCGACGGCCAGGTCACCCTTGAACACATCTATTGCCTGGGCCTGTGCGCAGTTGCGCCGTCGGGCATGATCAATGGCCGCCTTGTCGGCCGGCTCGACGAGGCGCGGCTCGACGCCATGCTGGCGGAGGCGCGGACATGAGCGTGCGGATTTTTCTCTCGCGCGACGCGGCGTCGGTGGCCGTCGGCGCGGACGAGGTGGCGGAAACCATCACCCGTGATGCCGAGCGTCGTGGTCTTGCCATCGAGCTGGTACGGACCGGCTCGCGCGGCATGTGCTGGCTCGAGCCATTGATCGAAGTTGCCACGCCGGCCGGCCGGGTGGCCTATGGGCCGGTGTCGCTCGCGGATGTGCCGTCGCTGCTCGATGCCGTGGCCAAGGATGGCGCGCATCCGCTCCGGCAGGGGCTGACCGACGACATCCCCTGGCTCAAGCGCCAGACCCGGCTGACCTTCGCCCGCTGCGGCGTGATCGATCCCCGCTCGATCGACGACTATCGCGCCCATGGCGGCTTCAAGGGCCTGGACAACGCGCTGCCGCTCGGCTCCGACGCGATCATCGAGCAGGTGCTGCAGTCCGGCCTGCGTGGCCGCGGCGGCGCGGGTTTCCCCACCGGCATCAAGTGGAAGACCGTGGCCCAGGCGGCCGGACCGCAGAAGTATATCGTCTGCAACGCGGACGAGGGTGATAGCGGCACGTTCGCCGACCGCATGATCATGGAAGGCGATCCCTTCCTGCTGGTCGAGGGTATGACCATCGCCGGCATCGCGGTCGGTGCCGACAAGGGTTTCATCTACATCCGCTCCGAATATCCGCACGCCATCGCGGCGATGAAGGCGGCGATCGTCGCCGCCCGCCGCGCCGGCTTCCTCGGCAAGGCGGTGGCCGGATCGGCGCAGGCGTTCGATCTGGAAGTGCGGACCGGCGCCGGCGCCTATGTCTGCGGCGAGGAGACCTCGCTGCTGGAAAGCCTGGAAGGCAAGCGCGGCCTGGTGCGCGCCAAGCCGCCGCTGCCGGCGCATGTCGGTCTGTTCGGCAAGCCCACCGTGATCAACAACGTGCTGTCGTTCACCGCCATTCCCTTCATCATGGCGGAAGGCGCCAAGGCTTATGCCGATTACGGCATGGGTCGCTCCCGCGGCACCATGCCCATTCAATTAGCCGGCAACATCAAGCACGGCGGCCTGTTCGAGACCGCGTTCGGCATCACGCTGGGCGAGCTGATCGACGATGTCGGCGGCGGCACCGCCAGCGGCAAGCCGGTGCGGGCGGTGCAGGTCGGTGGTCCGCTCGGCGCCTATTTCCCCCGTGCGCTGTTCGACACGCCGTTCGACTACGAGGCCTTCACCAAGCGCGACGGCCTGATCGGCCATGGCGGCATCGTGGTGTTCGACGACGGAGTCGACATGGCGAAGCAGGCCCGTTTCGCCATGGAGTTCTGCGCCATCGAATCCTGCGGCAAGTGCACGCCGTGCCGGATCGGGTCGACCCGCGGCGTCGAGACCGTGGACAAGATCCGCTCCGGCATCGAGGTGTCGAAGAACCTCACGCTGCTGACCGACCTCTGCAACACCATGAAGTTCGGTTCGCTGTGCGCGCTGGGCGGCTTCACGCCGTATCCGGTGATGAGCGCGGTGAAACATTTCCCCGAGGATTTCGGCCCGGCGCCGTCGCGCCTGCAGGCCGCGGAATAAGGAGAGCACGCCATGTCGCTCATTCATGAGACCGATTACGGCACGCCACTCTCGAAGTCGGAGAAGATGGTCACGCTGACCATCGATGGCGAGCAGGTTAGGGTGCCCGAGGGCACCTCGATCATGCGCGCGGCCATGGAAATGGGCACGCAGATTCCCAAGCTGTGCGCCACCGACATGCTCGACGCGTTCGGCTCCTGCCGGATGTGCCTGGTCGAGGTCGAAGGCCGGGCAGGGACGCCGGCGTCCTGCACCACGCCGGTGGCCGAAGGACTTGTGATCCACACCCAGACCGATCGGCTGAAGCAGCTCCGCAAAGGCGTCATGGAGCTCTACATCTCCGACCATCCGCTGGATTGCCTGACCTGCGGCGCCAACGGCGACTGCGAATTGCAGGACATGGCCGGCGCCGTGGGCTTGCGCGACGTGCGTTACGGTTATGAGGGCGAAAACCATGTGTTCGCCAAGACCAACGGCACGGCGAACGAGAACTGGCTGGCGAAGGACGAGTCGAATCCGTATTTCACCTACGATCCGTCGAAGTGCATCGTCTGCTCGCGCTGCGTGCGCGCCTGCGAGGAAGTGCAGGGCACCTTCGCGCTGACCATTTCCGGGCGCGGCTTCGACAGCCGGGTTTCGCCCGGCATGAGCGAAAGTTTTCTCGGCTCAGAATGCGTCTCCTGCGGCGCCTGCGTGCAGGCCTGCCCGACCGCGACGCTGACCG
>JBGMOD010000151.1:0-59512 GCA_041424235.1 Hyphomicrobiales bacterium | reverse complement strand
GCCAGCGTCGCCTTGCGGCGGAAGTCGCCTTTGAACATGCCGCCGATCTGCGGCACCGTGACGTGGCTTTCGTCCGCGAACACCAGCGCGTTGTCCGGCACATATTCGAACAGCGTCGGCGGCGGCTCGCCCGGCTTGCGGCCGGTGAGATAGCGCGAATAGTTCTCGATGCCCGCACAGCTGCCGGTGGCTTCCATCATTTCCAGATCGAAGGTGGTGCGCTGTTCGAGGCGCTGCGCCTCCAAAAGCCGGCCCTGGGCATTGAGCTGATCAAGCCGCCACTTCAATTCGGATTTGATGCCCTTGATGGCCTGAATCAGCGTCGGCCGCGGGGTGACATAGTGCGAATTCGAATAGACCTTGATGAACTCGAGCTCGTCGCTCTTGTGGCCGGTGAGCGGATCGAATTCCTCGATGCTGTCCACGACGTCGCCGAACAGGTTGACGCGCCAGGCGCGATCTTCGTAGTGCGCCGGGAAGATATCGATGGTGTCGCCGCGCACTCGGAAGGTGCCGCGGGTAAAGTCCGCGCTGGTGCGCTTGTACTGCAGCGCCACCATGTCGGCGATGATCTGCCGCTGGTCGATGCGTTCGTTCTTCTTCAGCGTGAACGTCATCGCGGTGTAGGTTTCGACCGAACCGATACCGTAGATGCAGGACACCGAGGCAACGATGATGACGTCGTCGCGCTCCAGCAGCGAGCGCGTCGCCGAGTGGCGCATGCGGTCGATCTGTTCGTTGATCGAGGAATCCTTCTCGATATAGGTGTCGGTGCGCGGGACGTAGGCTTCCGGCTGGTAGTAGTCGTAATACGAGACGAAATACTCGACCGCGTTGTCCGGGAAGAAGTTTTTGAACTCGCCGTACAGCTGCGCGGCCAGGGTCTTGTTCGGCGCCAGGATGATCGCGGGGCGTTGCGTCGCCTCGATCACTTGCGCCGCCGTGTAGGTCTTGCCGGACCCGGTGACGCCGAGCAGCACCTGGGTGCGGTCGTTGCGCTGGATGCCTTCGACCAGTTCCTTGATCGCCTGGGGCTGATCGCCTTTCGGCGTGTAGTCCGACTTGATCTGGAAACGGACGCCGCCTTCGGATTTTTCCGGGCGGGACGGCCGGTGTGGCGTCCACACCGCCAGGCTGCCGTCGTCCTTGCGGAATTCGGGGCGGCCGTCGCGGATCAGGTTCTCCAGCGCTTCCGCGGTGGCGGCGACACCAAGGGCCTCCATCTTGTTGCGCGCCGGGCGCGCCAGCGTGTCGTCATCCTCGACATCGAGGCCGAGTTGCTTGGCCAGTTCCGGGTCCAAGGTCGGGATCGACGCGCTGGTGCCGTAATTGGCCTGCGGAGCCTCCTCGAAGCCCGGATCCTCGCGTCGTGCGCCGGGCGGCTGCGGTTGTGCGCGCAGCGGATTGGCGCGGGCCAGCTTGGCGTTTCGCGTCATGTTACGGTCGGGCAGCGGATCCGGCGGCAGCCCCTCGGCGGCCTTGGTCGAAGCACGGGCGCGATGCGCGGCGGCTTCGCCGCCGGAGCGACGTTCCCACGAGTTTTCCGGCGGCGGTTGCAGTCCGGTCTGTGAGCCGACACCGCTTTCCCCGCGATTGATCGCGGGATTCAGCAATTCGGCGAGCGCAGGCGCGATCGGCTGCACGTCGGGCCGGTGTGCCTTGGATTTCGGAGTCTTCGGTTTTTTGGGTTTGCCGGGGGGAGTCGCCATGGGCGGAATATGGGTCGGTTTTTCGGCCAATAAAAGACCGTTTCGGAACCGGCAGGGAAAATTACCAGTGCTGAAAGTCGATGTGGCACCCGGCCGCGGGGCAAAGCGCCGCGATACGGAAACTGACCATCGCACGCCGCCGTAGCTCCAGCGGCACCGTTGCCAGATCCTCCGCCACGCCCAAGGGAGTTCGACATGATCTTACGTTCGCTCGTCGCCGCATCGGCGGCGCTCCTCGCGACATCCGTATCGGCAGGCGCCGCACAGGTTGCTGCCCTGATCGGCGGGGACACCATCGCGTTGGTCGACACCAGTCAGAAGAAGGTTACCGGCAGCGTCAGGGTGACCGGCATGTCCGGCGCGCTGGTCGGCATCGACGTTCGCCCCGCCGACGGCCTGCTGTATGGCCTGGTCGACGACGGGACCGTGGTCTCCATCGCCAGGGATGGCAAGGCAACGACGAAATCCAAGCTCGACACCGTGCTTGCCAAGGGCGTTGCCGCGACCGTTGACTTCAATCCGGTTGCCGATCGGCTGCGGGTGATGGGGGCCGACGGGACCAACCTGCGCGCCAATGTCGATGACGGCAAGGTGACCAAGGACGGCGACCATAAATACGCCGATGGTGACATGCACAAGGGCGAGAAGCCCAACATCGTCGCCGGCGCCTACACGAACTCCGTAAAGGGCGCCAAGGAGACTGCACTGTTCAATATCGATGCGACCATCGGCGGCCTGATCAAGCAGGCCCCGCCGAACGATGGCGTTCTCAGCGCGGTCGGCAAGCTCGGCATCAAGCCCGATACCGTGGCCTTCGACATCTGGTCGGACGGCAACGGCAAGAACGAAGCCTGGTTGATGGCGGGCGACACGCTTCACAGCATCGACCTTGCCACCGGCAAAGCCACCGAGGCCGCCAGGATCACCGGCGTGAGCGGTCCGGTGAAGGACATTGCGATCCTGCCCGAAGGTTGATGTCAGGAACGGCCTTGCGGCGCTGCGCGACACGCGCGGCGCCGTTATACCTTGTGAGATTGCGGCAGCGATTTTGAACCAGCGTCATGCGCTAACGCATATCACGTCGGCGCGATGCGAGGGGCGCGCCATTGACTTCACAACGGAGATTGAGTGAAGTCGATGTTCATGCAACGGCATCTAAAACGACATGCCGGCGAAATTACACGCAGGAATCATTCAACAGGATCGTCCCGATGATCGACCTCCACTACTGGCCCACGCCCAATGGCCACAAGATCACGATGTATCTTGAGGAAACCGGGCTGCCCTACAAGATCTTCCCGGTGAACATCGGCACCGGCGATCAGTTCAAGCCTGACTTCCTGGAAATCTCGCCGAACAACCGCATGCCGGCGATTGTCGACCATGCTCCGAAGGACGGCGGCAAGCCGATCTCGGTGTTCGAATCCGGTGCGATCCTGACCTATCTCGGGGAGAAAACCGGGAAGTTTCTGTCCAGCGATGTTCGCGTCAAGTTCGACACGCTGCAATGGCTGTTCTGGCAGATGGGCGGGCTCGGTCCGATGGCCGGACAGAACCATCACTTCGCGATTTATGCGCCAGAAAAACTGCCGTATGCCATCACCCGTTACGTCAACGAGACCAATCGCCTCTACGGTGTGCTGAACAAGCGCCTGGCCGATCGTGAATTCCTTGCCGGCGACTATTCGATCGCCGACATGGCGAGCTATCCCTGGGTGGTGCCTTACGAGCGGCAGGGCCAGAAGCTCGAGGACTTCCCCCATCTCAAGCGCTGGTTCGAGGCGATTCGCGCGCGGCCGGCAACCGAGCGGGCCTATGCGCTGTCCAAGCAGGTCAATCCGAACGCCACCACGATCCGCACCGAGGAGGAGAAGAAGATCCTGTTCGGGCAGACCGCGGCTGTCGTGAGGAGCTGAGATCATGGCGCGCAAGCTGTTCGAACTGGTCGGCACCGACGCGGAACGTCCGTTCAGTCCGTATTGCTGGCGCACGCGGATGGCGCTGGCGCACAAGGGTCTTGATGTGGAAACGGTGCCGTGGCGCTTCACCGAGAAAAGCGCCATCGCTCCGCACAATTCCGACAAGGTGCCGGTGCTGCTCGATGGCGACACCACGGTGGTGGATTCCTGGGTGATCGCCAACCACCTCGAGGACACCTATCCCGATCGTCCTTCGCTGTTCGGCGGCGACGGCGGCCGTGCGATGGGCCGCATGCTGAACTGGTGGGGCGACGTGGTGATCGTTGGCGGGATCTTCCCGCTGATCGCCGCCGACATCCACGGTCACCTGCAGCCGATCGATCAGGCTTACTTCCGCCAGACACGCGAGGCGCGGCTGGGCCGGACTCTGGAAGAAGCCGCGGCGACCCGCGACAAGGCCGTGGAAGGTTTCCGTAAATCGCTCGATGCGCTGCGGCTGACACTGCGTTCGCAGCCATTCATCGGCGGCACCACGCCGAACTACGCCGATTACATCGTGTTCGGCGGTTTCCAGTGGGCGCGGGCGACCAGTCCATTCAAACTGCTTAAAACTGACGATTTGATTTTCGCCTGGCGCGAACGATTGCTCGATGCCTTCGACGGTTTGGCGCGGCGATCTCCCGGATATGAGATCTAGCGCTGGTTGCACTTCCTGTCACAATGGGGATGACGAATCCCCGTTTCGGCAGGTGGTGATGACCGATTTCTCCGCAATCGTTCCCTGGATCGGCGCGCTCGCCGGTGTCCTGACAACCGTCTGCTGGTTGCCACAGGCGGTCCGGTTGATTCGTTATCGGGACACCCGGGCCATTTCGTTGTGGACCAACCTGGTTTTCTTCGCCGGGCTGGTGTGCTGGCTGACCTATGGCGTTGCGCTGTCCGACTGGGCGCTGATCGGCGCCAACGCGATATCAATCGTATTCACATCGGTCATCATCGCGATGAAGCTGCGCTACGGCTAGCAACCGCAGCCTGCAAGCAATCCGGACACAGGCAGTCTTCACCGTCGACCGGCATCGGCAGGCGTGCCGTCTCCGCGTGGCACCAGCAGGATCCTGACAGGTCGCAGCCGAACGTGGTTCCGCAGCGCGGGCACGACAGCCGGCGCGCCGGTGTCGTTTCAAGCGGTTGCGAACCTAACGGATTTGTCACGAATTCCACCTTGGTTTCCGGTGCATCTTTCATCTCAGGTTCATCACCGGGCACCCTATAGTTGGGCCATCAGGTTGCCCGACGCAATGTCCGTGGATGTCGGATCCGAATGGGGTGTTCGACACGGAACATCGAGCATCGCGCGAGAACGCCAGAAGAGAACTCAATGGCCCGTGATCCGCAAGCCGCTCTCGTTGCCCTCAACAGATTTGGTCTCGGCGCCCGCGGCGGCGCATCCAGCGATTTCGCCAGCGCGGCCTCCGATCCGCGCGGCTTTGTCAAAGCCGAATTGGGCAAGCCCGGCGTGGCACTGCTCGAGGCGCCCGGCCTGCAGGATACGCCGACACTGGCGAAGGCGCTGTTCGACTACCAGGCCGAGGTCAAGCAGCAGCGCGAGGCGGCGAAGATCGCCGCAGCCAATTCCGACGACAACAAATCCAATGACGCCAAGCCCGAGAACGCCAAGCCTGAAAACGCGATGGCCGCTGCGGTCAAGCCGGGCGACATGGCCTCCGCCGATGCCATGTCAACCAATCCGCCGACGCAACCACCCAAAGCCCAGTCGCAGCCGCTCAACGTGGTCCAGAAAACCTACCGCGCCGAGGCCCTGGCGCGCTTTCAGCACGCCGGCCTTGCCGAGGTCGGGTTTGTCGAGCGCCTGGTGATATTCTGGTCCAATCATTTTTGCGTCTCGGCCAACAAGGGACAGCCGGCGCACATCTGGGCCGGCGCGTTCGAACGCGAGGCGATCCGGCCGCATGTGCTGGGACGGTTCGGCGACATGCTGCAGGCGGTGGAGCAGCACCCGGCAATGTTGTTCTTCCTCGATAACCAGCAGTCGATCGGACCGAATTCGAAAGCCGGGCAAAATCGCAAACGCGGGCTGAACGAGAATCTCGCGCGCGAAATCATGGAGCTGCACACTCTCGGTGTCGGCAGCGGTTACACCCAGGCCGACGTCACCACGCTGGCGCGCATCATCACCGGTTGGACCTATGCAGGTCGCGACGGCCGTCTCGGTCCGCCGGGAACGTTCGTCTTCAATGCCAACGCTCATGAACCCGGATTGCAGACCCTGTTGCGCAAGACCTACGACGATCGCGGCGTCGCGCAGGGCGAGGCGGCGCTGTCGGATATCGCGCGACAGCCGGCCACCGCCAGGTTCATTGCCACCAAACTCGTGCGGCATTTTGTGGCGGACGATCCGCCGCCGGCCCTGGTGGCGCGGCTGGCGGATGTGTTCGGCAAGACCGACGGCGACCTTCGTGCCGTGGCGGTCGCGCTGCTGGAATCCGACGCCGCCTGGCAAGCGCCGATGACCAAGCTGCGCACGCCTTATGACTATCTCATCGCGTCCGGGCGGTTGCTGGCGCGGCCTCCCGAAGAGCCTGGTCGTATGCTCGGCGCGCTCTCGCTGCTCGGCCAGCCGTTATGGACGCCGGCGGGACCGAACGGATTCGCCGACACCAATGCGGCCTGGGCGTCGCCCGAGGGCATGAAGCTGCGGCTCGACGTGGCGTCGCAGCTTTCGTCGCGGGTTGCCGATTCGGTCGACGCACGTGATCTGCTCGACACCGTTGCCGGGCAGGCCGCGTCGCCGGAGACCCGCCAGACCGTGGCACGCGCCGAATCCCGGCAACAGGCGCTCGCATTGCTGCTGATGTCGCCGGAATTCCAGAGGAGATGACGCCAATGGAGATGAAGATGGAGTGTTGCGAAAGCCAGACCTTGCGCGGCCTCAGCCGGCGCTCGCTGCTGCTCGGGTCTGCCACGTTCGCGGCCTGGGCGTACCTTCCGAAATTCGCCCGTGCCGCCGACGGTCGCGATCCGCGCCTCGTGGTCATCATTCTGCGTGGGGCGCTGGACGGGCTCGCCACGGTGGCGCCGGTTGGCGATCCGGATTACGCCGCCCTGCATGGATCGATTGCGCTCTCGCCCAAAGGGCCGCATGCGGCGATTGGGCTGGATACCTTCTTTGCGCTGCATCCCTCCATGCCGGAATTCGCACGGATGTATCGGGACAAAAAGGCCGCGGTGGTGCACGCGGTGGCGACGGCCTATCGCGAACGCTCGCACTTCGATGGCCAGGACGTGCTCGAAAGTGGCTTTGCCGGACCGGGGCGGGTGCAGTCGGGCTGGCTCAATCGGGCGCTCGAGAACTTGCCGCGCGGGCAGCGTGTGATGAGTGGCCTTGCGGTCGGTCCCACCACGCCGCTGGTGCTACGCGGCGCGGCCCCCACGGTCGGCTGGGTGCCGGCCACGCTGCCGCAGGCGGCCGACGACACCGCGATGCGGCTGCTCGATCTCTATCGCCATCGTGACCCGGCGCTGGCGTCGTCGTTCGCACAGGGATTGCAAATCGAGAAGATCGCAATGCCCGGCGACGATGCGATGAAGCCGAAGCCCGGTGTCAGCGGCATGCGGATCGCCGCCAAGGGCGCGGCCAAGCTGATGGCCGCGGACGATGGGCCGCGCATCGCGGCGTTGGCCTTCGACGGCTGGGACACCCACGCCAACGAGGGCGGCCCGGTTGGCCGGCTCGCGCAACTGCTGGGCGGACTCGACGGCGCGCTGTCGGATTTCGAGAGCGGGCTCGGCGACCACTGGCGCGATACGGTGATCGTGGTGGCGACCGAATTCGGCCGCACCGCGCGGATCAACGGAACCGACGGGACCGATCACGGCACCGGCACCGTCGCGCTGCTGGCGGGCGGCGCCGTGAAAGGCGGCCGGGTGATTTCGGACTGGCCGGGCCTGAAGGTCGCCGACCTCTATGAGGGGCGCGACCTGAAACCAACGACAGACCTGCGCGGCGTGATCAAGGGCGTGCTGCAGGACCACTTAGGGCTCAGCGAGCGCGTGCTCTCGGCGTCGGTGTTCCCGGACAGCGGTGCGGCGAAGCCTGTGGCGGGGTTGATCGTTTAACCCATCGCCAAGCGCTCCTCACATGAAAAAGGCCGACGCGGTGTCGGCCTTTTGCCTTGAATCGATCAGCCTTGGATGGGGTGGCGATCAGTATTTCGCCAAGATCGGGCCACCGAACTTGTAGTTGATGCCGACGCGGCCGGTATCGAACGTATGGCTGAAGCGATAGGTCGCGAAGGATATCGGGAAGTTCACCGGGTCCGATATTGTCACGTTGCTGCGACCGAGATCGACATGAAGATATTCGCCCTTCAGACTCCAGTTCGGAGCAAAGGCCCACTCCACGCCCGCGCCGGCCGCCCAACCGATCTTCGTGTCGCTTGTGCTGCCCATGAAGGTGCCGCTGGTCGGGGGATTGAATACGTTCGTCGCGGTGCTTTTGGTGCCGCCATAGGCGAGACCGCCAGTGCCGTAGAACAGCACCCGGTCGACCGTTACGCCGACACGGCCGCGGAATGTGCCAAACCAATCGATCCGATCGCGACCTGTTGAAACGCTCGGAACGGTTCCACCTCCGCCGGGGAAGGTGACCGTGGAGGTGCTGCCGATCGCCGCGCCCTGGATGTCGGTCTCAAGGCCGTAGACCCAGATGCCCTGTTGCCAGTTATAGCCGATCTGGCCGCCACCGAAGCCGCCGCCATGTTTGGCGCCGAGCGATCCGGGCGTCCCGCCGGCGGTGACAGCAGGCAGGAAGCTGGCGGCTGCCGGCGCCGTCGTAAAGTCACCGAGCTTTCCCGTTGAGCCTCCAAACGAGCCGCCTCCGTTGACGCCGACATACCAGCCCGTCCAGCTATAGGCGACGTCAACCATCGGAGGGGCCTTGGTATAGGGCCGTGCCGCGAGGTCAGCAGCGCTGGCGGATCCGATCATCGCAAAGCCAATGAGGGCGATTGCACTGCCGGTCAAAATCTTCATGGGGATCTCCTTGTCGAGAGCAAGGTCTGATAGCAACGGCCTTCATCAGGCGACGTTCGCGGCCGGCAGCCCTGCAAAAAAATTCGCGCTTCCAAAACGGCATTTCAAATTGACGAGATCAATTTAGACAAATGCTTCGCAGAAAACTGTGCTGCGCGGGACACACACAGAATCCAACTGGAATGGACATGATGGTGGTTTCTTCGACGCTTCGGATCGCATTAAATCTTTTAATGGATTGAAATTATTAATATATTTTGCAGGTTGTGAGCCTCCTGTCGGCGTTGCCCGGAATGACCAGGATGCTCAAGGCTCTCGTGCAGGATCACCTCGAGCACGGCGAGCCCGGTCGCAGGATTCAGTGGGTGGCTCCGCAACCGGTACAAGTCTCGATCGAGATGTCTGTGCGTTGTTGCGCGGCGGCGTCAGGCCGCCGTGATCCTGTCGATCGCGGCCATATCGTCCGCACTCAGTTTCCAGGCGATGGCCTTCACGTTCTGCTCGACCTGCGCGATAGAAGTCGCGCCGGCGATGACGCTTGAGACTTGTGGCCGGGCGGCGAGCCAGGAGAACGCCAGCTCGAGCAGGGTGTGGCCGCGCTCCCTGGCAAACGTCTCCAGCGCCTTGGTGACGGCGAGGTTGCGGTCGTTGAAATAACGATCGCGCAGGTTTTCCGCCTTGGCGAGACGGGTGCCCTCGGGAATTTTCCCGTCGCTGTATTTGCCGGTCAGAAGACCGTTGGCGAGCGGGAAGAACGGCAGCAGGCCCATGTTGTAGGCCTGGGCCGCGGGCAAGAGATCCGCCTCGATGCCGCGCACCAGCAGGCTGTATTCGTCCTGGCAGGAGACGAACGCCTGTGTGCCGAGGCTTTTGGCAATGAGCTGCGCTTCCGCCACGCGCCAGGCCGGGAAATTGGAGCAGCCGATGTAGCGCACCTTGCCGGAGCGAACGAGGTCATCCAGCGCGCGCAGCGTCTCATCGATCGGCGTGCGCGGATCGTAGTCATGCTGCTGGTAGAGGTCGATATAGTCGGTCTTCAGGCGCTTGAGGCTGGCCTCGACGGCGGAGAGAATGTAGCGGCGCGACGCGCCCTGCTTCTCGCCACTGTCGTCCATCGCCTTGCTGAATTTGGTGGCGAGCACGATGTCTTTGCGGCGTTCGCCGAGCACATCGCCCAGTACGGTTTCCGAGCCGCCGCGCCCCGCGTAGATGTCGGCGGTGTCGAACAACGTGATCCCGAGGTCGATCGCCTTGTGGATGACCTTGCGGGAAGTCTCGGCGTCGGTGCGCTGGCCGAAATTGTTGCAGCCGATGCCGACGGCGGAGACGCGCAGGCCGGAGCCGCCGAGATTACGAATGTCCATGATATGATCCTAGAGGTGGGACGCGACGTGATGGGACGGCAGTCTGATGGCTGCCGCCCGTTCTCGCAAGTCGCATGATGGTGAGGCGATCAGGCCATGCCGGGCACGGCGGTTGCCGATTCAGGGGCTTCCGCGGGTGGTTTCCGTGATGGGGTGCGCAAGGCGGCAGCGGTCATCTGCCGCACGGATTTTTCCGCGGCGCGCGCGATCTGCTTGCGATCGGCGCTCATGTCGTAGGCCATGGACGGGCCCCAGCTGACGGTGACGTCGACGGCGCCTGACAACAGCACACCCAGCATGTGTGGCATCAGATCGACGTCGCCATACCAGGCGAGCTTGTCGCGCAGCGCCCGGCCGGTCGGTACGCCGCCGATGCCGACATAGGCCAGCGACAGCGGCTGAACCGCGATGCTGGAATGGTGCGTCTCGTCGCCGAGCGCGTGATGCACCGATCCGACCAGCGCGGAGCGGAACGGCAGAACCCGGTTGCCGTCACTCGACGTGCCTTCCGCAAACAGCACCACGGTGTCGCCGTCGCTCAGGCGGTTGCCCATCTCGCGGGCGACTTCACCGGTCTTCTGGCGTCGCTCGCGCTCGATGAATATCGTGCGCTGCAGCTTGGCGAGCCATCCGAACAGCGGCCAGCTCGCGACCTCGTGCTTGGCGACAAACACCACTGGTGCGACCGCGGTGATGACGATGATGTCGAGCCACGAGACGTGGTTGGACAGGATCAGCAGCGGCTGATCGCTCGAACGCTGCCCGATTTCCCGGATACGAATCCCGATGATGGCGCAGACGGCGCGGTGATACAGGTGCGGGACGATACGCTGTAGCTGCGAATTGAAGAGAATGCCAACCAATTGAAACGGCAGCAGCACGAGTGTCAGCAGCAGAAGGGCGAGAGCGATCAGAATAACGCGGATCATCGGTTCGGCTTCGTCAAGGCTGGCTTTCAGAGGGACATGGAGAACCTGGATATCGGTTTGCAACGCAAAATACGAGAGCAAAAAAGACACGCTTCGAAAGACGCTCTTTGTTTGAAAGACACGCTTTGTACGGGGGCACGGCCACGAACATCGGCTTTGCAAAAAAAAAGCGGCCCCGGTCAGACGCGGCGACTGACGGGGACCGCTCAAAGCATCTTCCGGCAGGTCAGAGTCGCCGGCAATGCTCGACTCTCAGAATGAGCGCATGTTGCCCCGGCAAAAACCTTGTCTGCTTTTGCCGAATTTGCGCCGGCACGCTTGATCAGCGACGGGGGGTAGACCAGCGTGCGGTCGAACGCTAGCCCGGTTTTGTTGTGCATTTATGACGCGGACAGGTTGTCCACAGTGCGGCCGGAAGGCCGCTGCTCTGCCGCGCGCAGTGTTCGCGCGGGATGGCGCGTGATCCATTCGCCGTTGCCACGTGCGCCGCGCTGCGCCAGCAGAATGTCGCGGTCTGCAGGATCATCAGTGCGCCGGATGAGATCGGTGATCGGCATATAGCTCAACATGCGGCCGCCGTCGGGCAGGGCCGCGCAGCGGAAACGCAGCACCTGGCCGTTGGTCAGCTTGAGATCGATCGGTGTCGGGTCGCCGCTGCGAACCTGCGCGATACGTGTCGAGATGTATGAACCGAGTTCGTCTTCCGGCATTTCGTAGGCATGGGTGTCGCGACCGTGATACATCAGCGCCACGAATGGCGGCTTGCTCCGCGCCTGTTGTTCGCTCAGCCTGAACATCTCGCGAAAGGCGCGGTTGATGAATTGGGCGCGGGTGTCGGTATCGAGCAGCACCACGCCGATATCCATCTCGTCGAGCGCGCCGGACAGCTGTTCGAGCGCGGAGCGGCGTTCGCGCTCGCGGGTGATGACGTCGATAAATTTGGCGTGCAGCAGACCGATGGTGATGGCAGCGGCCGGCGCCGTGATGCAGACGGTCGCCAACCGCGCGAGCTGAATGCCCGTGACTGCGGGCGGCCCATACGGCATCAGAAACAGCATGGTGAACAGGATCGTCGTTACAGCGCTCACAAGACCGGCGCTCGATCCACCGATTGCCGCCGAGATGGCCACCGCGCCGATGCAGAGCGATGCGGCGTCGGGAACGGCCACGACCCGCCGGTCGACGACGAAAATCGCGACCGCCAGTGCGGCCGTTGCAACAGGTCCGGATACCGTTCGCCAATCCAAGCGCATGGACTTCACCGTTCGCGCTCAGACTAACGCCGCAAGTGTTGCATGTCTGTTGTGGTAACATCGTGTTTTGGCCGGTTGTGCTAACAAAGCCGGAAGGCCAACGCTGCGGATTTCATGAAATTTGAATCAAAAGTCGGGTGCACACTCGTCTGCTCCCTCATTTGATGGGGTGTGCTGCGACTGGCCAGCCCTTCGCAGTCGTCGGCGGTCAGGCGCGTGGTGATGTCGTGCCGTCGTTCACGGAGCCCTTGGGATCGGCCTTGTCCCGATGTCTCGTGGTGTTTTTGTCATGCTTCACGCGGATTCCGGCTATTTCGGTGCTGGCATCACGTGCTGGACGCGGCTGGCCTGATCACCGCGCGTGCCGGTCGCAATCAACAAAGTGGTGGTGAGCACGATCGCAATGGTCAGCGATGCGGTCACCAGGACAACGGGCGTTTTCATCGAGGCTCTCTGTCGAAGAAGCGAACCGCGCTCTATCGTGATGCGAAATGACCGGCAGATCCGATGGGGAAAGTGCGTGCGACGATCGCAGTCGTCACGCAGGCATCGCGGCTACCATCCTGATCGACAGCATGGTGAGCGTGACGATCAGGCACAGCGACAGCGATCCGATCGCGAGCGAGGCCGCGATGCTGTTCTTCAGTCGAGAGGCGGCTAGTGCGGCGCGGTTTCCAAAACCGTGTCCGGCACCCGGCGACCGCGTCATGGCCGTTTTCCCTGGCTCAAACATGTTGCGACGTACGCGCTGCGGGCGAATCACCGCAACGCCGCAATATGACAAAAACCACGGTCGAGATTGGGGCGGCTCGAACCCGCTGGATGGCAAAATAAAGGCAGAAAGCCGGCGGAAGTCCGGTTATCCCCGCTGTTTCAACCCTTCACTCGGCGGCGATGCCGGCCTGATCCTCGGGAACCTCGGCGGGGGCCCAGTCCATCGGCACGAATCGCGGTTCCCGCTCGACGCGCCTGAGCCATGCGCGGACCTTGGGGAAGCCCGCCAGGTCATAGTCGCACTGGTCGGCGACGTGGGTGTAGGCGTACAGCGCGATATCGGCGACCGTGAGCTGGTTGGCGGCAAAATAATCCCGTGTCTGCAGATGATCTTCCATCACCTGCAGCGCGCGATACCCGCGCTCCATCCAGTCCTCCAGCGAATAGGCATGCAGTTCGCGCCCGCCCTTGACCAGCGAGAGCCAGAAATAGGCTGCGCCGATATTCGGCTCGAGCGCGTGCTGTTCGAAGAACATCCACTGCATCGCGTCGGCGCGGTCGAGCCGGTTCTCCGGCGCCAGCGATGTGCCGATCGCCACGTACCAGAGGATGGCGTTGGATTCCGCCAGATAGCGGCCGTCGGCCACTTCCAGCAGCGGCACCTGTCCGTTGGGATTCTTGGCGAGGAATTCGGGGGTGCGGCTTTCGCCCTTGAGGATGTCGATTTCGATCGCACGATAGGGGGCGTTCAGCAGCGCCAGCGCAAGGCGAACCTTGTAGCTGTTACCCGAGCGCTGCATCGTGAAAAGCTTATACATCAACCGCAATTCGGCACGCGTCGCCACCGCCATTCCCCATCTGACGATGCAACAATGGGGTGTGGGATCCTGTGCTGCAACCCCCTGTATTTTGAAAAAGTCAAAGTGCGTTGCAGCATACGCCGGGTACAGCAAAACATGCTGGCACCACCAGTATCCATGTGTCAGGCGCGCGCAATGCAGCAGCAGGGGATGCTCACATCGTCAAAATCCTCTGGCCAAGATCACCTGCAAGATCACGTCGAGATGCGGGAGCCGGCACGCAAGCTGGCGTATCGATGGCATCCGGTCGTGGTTGCGGCGGGCCCTCGGACGGCTCCGGCATTCGGAGCAAGCAATACCTTACGAGTTTGCTTTTTGCTGCGGTTGCGTTGGTGATCCTGGGTGCGATGCCCTTTGACCCGGTTTGTCGAAAATGAGCCGTTTGCCGATGAAAATTGGCGAATGTTGCGCCGCTCGCGGGACGTATCCAGAGGAAAGCCGATTTCGCAGTGGCCTGCGCCTGGAGGGCTTTCACGCATCTTTTCGGTCAAGCTTCTTGCGGTGCAGCGTCGTGAGCTTTAGGGTGCCGTCCTGCCCACAAAACCCGACTCGCGCGCGTGTCCGCTCGCGGTTGTTCGCAAGGAGAAGATGATGTCCTTCCTGTCTGCCTCGCTCGCCCGTGTGAAGCCGTCCGCGACCATCGCGGTCACGGATAAAGCGCGGCAGCTGAAAGCGGCGGGACGAAATGTCATCGGCCTCGGCGCTGGCGAGCCGGATTTCGACACCCCGGCCAACATCAAGCTTGCGGCGATCCATGCCATCGAGGCCGGCAAGACCAAGTACACCGCGGTCGACGGCATTCCCGAGTTGAAGGAGGCGATCATCGCCAAGTTTCAGCGCGAGAACGGCCTCACCTACAAGCCGAACCAGATCACGGTCGGCACCGGCGGCAAGCAGGTGCTCTACAATGCACTGATGGCCACCCTCAATCCCGGGGACGAGGTCATCATTCCGGCGCCGTACTGGGTGAGCTATCCGGAAATGGTGGCACTCGCCGGCGGTGAGCCCGTGGCGGTGGTTTGCCCGGCCGAGCACGGTTTCAAGCTGCAGGCGGCCGATCTCGAGCGCGCGATCACGCCGAAGACCAAGTGGATTATCCTCAATTCGCCGTCCAATCCGACGGGCGCCGCCTACACCCATGCCGAGCTGAAAGCGCTGACCGACGTCCTGGTCCGGCATCCGCAGGTCTGGGTGATGACCGACGATATGTACGAGCATCTGGTCTATGACGATTTCAAGTTCGCGACGCCCGCGCAGGTCGAGCCGAAGCTGTTCGATCGCACGCTGACGGTGAACGGCGTCTCCAAGGCCTATTGCATGACCGGCTGGCGTATCGGCTATGCCGGTGGTCCGCAGCCGCTGATCGCGGCGATGGCCACCATCCAGTCGCAGTCGACGTCGAACCCGTCATCGATCGCCCAGTGGGCGGCCGTGGAGGCCCTGAACGGGCCGCAGGAGTTCATCCCCGAGAACAACAAGGTGTTCAAGGAGCGCCGCGATCTCGTGGTGTCGATGCTGAACCAGGCGACCGGGATCAACTGCCCGCGCCCGGAGGGTGCATTCTACGTCTATCCGTCCTGCGCCGGCACTATCGGCAAGACCGCCCCTTCCGGTAAAAAGCTGGAGACCGATGAAGATTTCGTGACCGAGCTGCTCGAGAGCGAGGGCGTGGCGGTGGTGCAGGGGTCGGCCTTTGGCCTTGGACCGGCGTTTCGCATCTCCTACGCGACCAAAACCGCGGATCTCGAAGACGCCTGCAAGCGCATCCAGCGCTTTTGCGGCAATCTTCGGTAACCCTTTAGATTGCTTCTGTGTTGCTCGTTCGCACTATCGCGGCTTTTTTTGGAAAGCGCCATGTTTTTGACACGGCGTTTGAGTCATCGTCTGCCCGCGTCAAAACACCAAATTTCCCGGAGTTAAACATCATGCGTCTACCTGCCCTCATCGGCATCGCTACCGCGACGCTCATCGCGTCATTCGCATCCGCCAATGCCCAGAGCGTTCAGGCGGGCATCCTCGAATGCCAGGGCGGTCAGAACGTCGGCTTCGTCGTCGGTTCGGCGACCGAATTGCAGTGCGTTTTCCGCAGCAACGACGGCCGCTATGCCGAGCCGTACATCGCCAGCGTTCATCGCTATGGCCTCGACCTTGGCGTCACCCAGCAGACCGGCCTTGCCTGGGCCGTGAACGCCCCGACCTACCGCGTCGGACCCGGTGCGCTGGCCGGCCAGTACGGCGGCTTCGGCGCCAACGCGACCGTCGGTGTCGGCATCGGTGCCAACCTGCTGGTTGGCGGTTCGGCCAATGCCTACTCCCTGCAGCCGCTCAGCCTGCAGGGCCAGACCGGCCTGTCCGCTGTCGCCGGCATCGTCGACGTCAGCCTGCGCCCGGCCGACTTGCCGCGCCGTGGTCATCGTCGCCACCACCATCGTCATCATCACTGAGGCGGTCCGGCCCGACGATCGGGCCGGGGTCTCTTTGCGAAATCGAAAGGCCCGCTTCGGCGGGCCTTTTTTTGTCGCGGCATTTCAAGCGCGGACTGTTGCTGCGGCGTCATTGAACATTGGTTGCCGCTATGGATAAATGCCGACGGTTTTGACGTATCGCGCACGTTTCTCGCGTTTGCTGTCACTCGTTTTCCGTCGCCGTCTGCGACTTCACCCGGAGACCCTTCATGCGTCGTCTGTCTGTCCTGCTCGGAGCAGCCGCCATCACGCTCGCTTCGTCCGCAATCGCCAATGCCCAGCAAGGGCGCGTTCAGGTCGGCGTGCTGGAGTGTCGCGGCGGTTCGAGCCTCGGCTTCATCGTCGGTTCGGTGACCAACCTGTCCTGTGTGCTGCGCGCCGATGGTCGTGCACCGGATTATTATGTCGCGCAGATCCGCAAGGTCGGCCTCGACCTCGGGATTACCGAGCAAAGTGCGTTGGCCTGGGCGGTGTTTGCGCCAACCAACCAGATCGGACACGGCGACCTGTCCGGCGGCTACGGCGGTGTGCAGGGCAGTGCGACGGTTGGCGTCGGCGTCGGCGGTAACGCGCTGATCGGCGGTTCCGCGAATTCGTTCGCTCTGCAGCCGGTCAGCCTGCAGGGTCAGGTGGGTGTCAGCATTGCGGCCGGTGTTGCCGAGCTGACGCTGCGTCCCGGACGCTGACGAACGTTTATCCTCGCGCAATTTGACGTGATTTGACCGGATCGGGCCGATACGAACCTTCGTATCGGCCTTTGCATGTGTGCCGGGCGGGATGGGACTGGTGGCTTGACCGTCCGTCGGCCGTCATGTTGCAGAGCCGCAAGTTTCGTTCTTGCCAACCGGGCGGACCCCTGAGACGATCCACTCTGCCGACCCAATCATGGGCCGAGCTCCAGTCAGGAGGCGGCAATGGGACATGACGTCAGAAGTCCCCGCGGTCCCCGGTGCATAGCGCTGGTGGGCCCATTCCAAAGCGGTAAGACCACTCTTCTCGAAGCTATCCTCGCGCGTACGGGCGCAATCCCCAAACCAGGAACCGTTGAAGCAGGCACCACTTTCGGTGATTCATCACCGGAGGCGCGCAGCCATCGCATGAGTGTCGGGCTGACCGCCGCCACAACCACCTTCATGGGCGATACCTATACTTTCATCGATTGTCCGGGATCGGTGGAATTCATTCACGACATGCGCGCCGCGCTGCCGGCGGTGGATGCCGCAGTGGTGGTCTGCGAAGCCGACGAGCGCAAGCTGCCGCAGCTTCAGATCATCATGCGCGAACTGGAAGACCTCGGCATTCCGCGTTTCCTGTTCTTGAACAAGATCGACAAGGCGGACCGGCGCGTGCGCGAAACGCTGGCGACACTGCAGCCGGCCTCGCGGATGCCGCTGGTGCTGCGGCAGATTCCGATCTGGAACGACAATATCATTGCAGGCTTCGTCGATCTCGCGCTGGAGCGGGCGTTCGTTTATCGCGAGCATCTGCCTTCCGAGGTTGTCGCGCTGGAGGGCGGCGATCTCGACCGCGAGAAGGAAGCGCGCTTCACCATGCTCGAGAAGCTGGCCGACCACGACGACCGGCTGATGGAGCAACTGCTGGAAGACATTCCGCCGCCGCGCGATGCGGTGTTCGACGACCTTGCCAAGGAATTGCGCGACGGGCAGATCTGCCCGGTGCTGCTGGGGTCGGCAACGCGCGAGAACGGCGTGCTGCGGTTGATGAAGGCGCTGCGGCACGAGTGCCCGGGCGTGGAGGCGACTGCGAAACGCCTCGGCGCCACCGCGGCCGGCAAGGATGCGATCGCCTATGTGATGAAGACGGCGCATCTGCAGCATGGCGGCAAGCTTTCGCTCAGCCGGGTGCTGTGCGGGCACATCGAGGAAGGCGCCACGGTGCAAGCGCCAGACGGCCGCGCCGGTCGCGTGTCAGGCATGTCGGCGGCCTCCGCTGCGAACGACACCAAGCGAACATCGGCCGATGCGGGCGATGTGGTTGCATTCGGCAAGCTCGACCAAATCAAGACCGGTGATACGATCTCGTCGGGTAAAACCGCGCCGGCATCACTCGTCGAGATTGCGCCGCTACCCCCGGTGCTGGCGATTGCGCTTGCGGCCGTTGACCGCAAGGATGATGTCAAGCTCGGGCAGGCGTTGACGCGATTGTACGAGGAGGATCCGTCGCTGACCGTCATCCACGATCCGCTGACTCATGAAATGGTGGTGTGGGGGCAGGGCGAGATGCATCTGCGGGTCGCGCTCGAGCGGTTGCGCGATCGCTTTGGCGTGAACGTCAAACAGCATCCACCCGGGGTCGGCTATCAGGAAACCATCCGCAAGCCGATCACCCAGCGCGGGCGTCACAAGAAGCAATCGGGCGGCCATGGCCAGTTCGGCGACGTGGTCCTCGACATCAAGCCGTTGCCGCGGGGCTCCGGCTTCACCTTCACGGAGAAGATCGTCGGCGGGGCGGTGCCGCGCAACTACATCGGGGCGGTGGAGGAGGGGGTCAAGGACGGCCTGTTGCGCGGTCCGCTCGGCTTCCCGGTGATCGATGTTGCCGTTACGCTCACCGACGGCTCCTATCACAGCGTCGACTCGTCCGATCTTGCGTTCCGTACGGCGGCGCGCACCGGCATGGGCGAGGCGCTGCCACAGTGCCAGCCGGTATTGCTGGAACCGATCTATGTGGTCGAAATCGTCTGTCCGACCGAGGCGACGGCGAAGATCAACGCCATCCTGTCGGGCCGGCGGGGACAAATCCTGTCGTTCGACACCCGCGAGAGCTGGTTCGGGTGGGATACGGTCAGGGCGATGATGCCGGAGGCCGAAATCGGCGACCTGATCGTTGAACTGCGGTCGGCGACGGCGGGAGCCGGCGGCTTCACCCGGCGGTTCGACCACATGGCCGAAGTGACTGGTCGGGCCGCGGAGCAGATCATCGCCGCGCATCGCACGGCGGCCTGACCCCAGCTGTCGGAACGACAACAGAGGCGCTGTTCGCAGCGCCTCTTTTTCGTGGCCGGGAGTCTGGCATGGAAGATCACATGTCAGATCCTAATATGCATTGTAATTTCATTAGTTATGATGTTCAGTACCTCATAACTGAGGTTTGAAGAGCGAATGATCACCTCCGCCCAGATGCGCGCGGCCCGAGCCTTGCTCGGCATCGACCAGCGCCAGCTCGCTGAGATGTCCGGCGTTTCGCTGCCGACGATTCAGCGCATGGAAACCAGCGACGGCACGGTGCGCGGCGTGGTCGACACCTTGATGAAGGTCGTCGAGGCGTTCGATCGCGCCGGGGTCGAACTGATCGGAGACAATGCGCAAAGCATCGCCGGTGGGCGAGGGGTGCGCTTGAAGCAGCCGAAGCCACCCGACCACCGCTGAGAAAAACCAGCGATCGCGTGAGACCGATCGCATCAACGTCTGGATGCGGCAGGAGAGGATCACAATGGCCGCCACCGTTCTTCAGCCCACCTTCATCGAACTGTTCACGCCCAAACTCGTGACAGTTCTGCGTGAGCGCTATCGGCTGGCCGATTTCCGCGCAGACGTGGTGTCCGGCCTGACGGTTGCGATCGTCGCGTTGCCGCTCTCAATGGCGATCGCGATCGCATCGGGTGTGACGCCGGATCGCGGACTCTATACGGCGATCGTCGGCGGCTTCGTCGTGTCGTTGCTGGGCGGCAGCCGGTTTCAGATTGGCGGGCCCGCCGGCGCATTCATCGTGCTGGTCGCAGCCACGGTTCAACTGCACGGGCTTGATGGCATGATCCTCGCCACGCTGATCGCGGGCTTGGTCCTGCTGGTCGCGGGTCTGCTGCAGCTCGGCACTTTCATCAAATATATCCCCTATCCGGTGACGGTTGGTTTCACAGCCGGCATTGCCGTCATCATCTTTGCCAGCCAGCTCGGGGATCTTTTCGGTCTCACACTGGCCGGTGCCGAACCGGCCGCACTTCTGCCGAAGCTGCAGGCGCTGGCCGCGGCGTGGCCGACCGCCAGTCCGTCCGCCGTCGCGCTGTCGGCGCTCGGGATCGGCAGCATCGCAATCCAGCGGATCTATCGGCCACACTGGCCGGGATTGCTGATTGCGGTCGGGTTGGTCACGCTGGTCGCGCGGGCCTGGAATCTACCGGTGGACACCATCGGCACGCGTTTTGGCGGCATTCCGCGCGGGCTTCCCGCGCCGCATTTTCCCGAGATCACGCTCGACAGGATCAGGGACGTGTTGCCGTCGGCGCTGTCGTTTGCACTGCTCGGCAGCATCGAGAGTCTGCTGTCTGCGGTCGTCGCCGACAGCATGACGGGGCGGCGCCACCGCTCCAACTGCGAATTGGTGGCGCAGGGCGCAGCCAACGTGGCGTCGGCCTTGTTCGGCGGCATCTGCGTCACCGGGACGATCGCGCGCACCGCGACCAATGTGCGCTCCGGTGCGCGGGGCCCGGTGTCGGGCATGTTGCATTCGCTTTTCCTGTTGTTGTTCATGCTGCTGGCGGCGCCGCTTGCGAGCTATGTTCCGCTCGCCGCGCTTGCCGCCGTGCTGGTGACCGTGGCCTGGAACATGGCCGAGCGACATGCGTTCGGCACGCTGGTACGCGCGTCGCGTGGCGATGCCGTGGTCGTTCTTGCGACCTTCCTGCTCACCGTATTTCGCGATTTGACCGAAGGTATTCTGGCCGGCTTCGGTCTCAGTTCGCTGCTGGTCCTGCATCGGATGGCGCAAGCCGTTGATGTCGAACATGTGCCGCCTTTGATGGAAGCGGACCGTGCCGATTCCGCCGACGGCGGGCAACGGGCGCCATACGATTCCTCGCTCGCGACCGATCCGGATGTCGCGGTTTATCGCATTTCCGGTGCGTTCTTTTTTGGTGCGACGGCGACAGTGGCCGCCGCGTTCGAGCGAATTGCCGAGCATCCAAAGGCCTATGTCGTCGATCTATCCGCGGTCCCGATGCTGGATTCCAGCGCCGCGGCGACGCTTGAGGGCGTCGTGCGCAAGGCTTCGCGCAGACAGGCGCGCGTCTACATAACCGGGGCCCGGGCCTCGGTCAGGCACACGCTTCTGCTTCATGGTGTCCGGCAGCCGCAAGTCCGTTTCATGACCAGTGTCGCAGCTGCCGTCGAACTGGCGCATGCCAACATTCGCGCCGCGTCCCCGCCCGCCCCGTCTGGCTCGGGTTCCGGCCCTGCCTGATTGACTCGCTGCGGCTGGACGTGGTTTGACCCAGCCAACGGGCGCCAAAGCGTCTCACGAAAATCATCGGGATAGGTCGGATCATCATGTCATTGACACTGGCTCAGGCTGCCAAAATCATCGAAGCCGCGCTGCAAAAGGCGCGCGATCTCAAACTGAAGCCGGTCGGCATTGCCGTGCTTGATGCCCGCGGCGTGCTGGTGGCGTTTTCCGGCGAGGATGGCGGCGGCCTGTTCCGCCCGGATATCGCCCGCGCCAAGGCGTATGGCTGCCTTGGCTTCAATTCCGGTGGTCGGCCGCTCGCGGTGCGCGCGGCCAAGCAGCCTGAGTTTGCCGCGGCGATTTCCGAGATCAGTGGCGGGCGTTTCGCGCCGATGCCGGGTGGCGCGCTGGTGCGCAACGCCGACGGCGACATCATCGGCGCGGTCGGCATTTCCGGAGACACCTCCGACAATGACGAGGCCTGCACCATTGCCGCCATCGAGGCCGCCGGACTGAAGGCCGATGCGGGCGTGTAACCAACCATGAGCGATCTTCGTGCGGCATGCCTGATCGGCTGGCCGGCAGGGCATTCGCGCTCGCCGGTCATCCATAAGTATTGGCTGAAGACGCTCGGGATTTCCGGTGATTACCGGATCGAGGCGGTGCCGCCCGATGCCGTCGATGATTTCGTCGCGCAACTGACGTCGCGCGGTTATGTCGGCGCCAACGTCACCATTCCGCACAAGAAGCGCATGCTGGCGCTGACCGCGCCGGATGCCCGGGCGCGTGCGGTCGGCGCAGCCAACACGCTGTGGTTCGACAAGGGTGTGCTGCGATCGACCAACACCGACGCCGAAGGCTTCATCGACAATCTCGATGCCAGCGCGCCGGGGTGGGACAGCGCCGAACGGGCACTGGTGCTCGGCGCCGGCGGCTCGTCACGCGCGGTGATTTTTGGTTTGCTGGAACGCGGCCTCAAGCAAATTTTTATCACGAACCGCACGCCGGCGCGCGCGCAGGAACTGGTGGAGGGCTTTGGCGAGAAGGTTCGTCTCGTGGCGTGGGAAACGATCGGCGATGTCATGCCCGAAGCCCATTTGCTGGTGAACACCACATCGCTCGGCATGACCGGCCAACCGCCGCTCGTGGTCGATGTTGGCCGGTTGCCGCGGAACGCCGTGGTCGCCGACCTTGTCTATGCGCCGCTGGTGACGCCGCTGCTCGCTGCGGCTCTGGCGCGAGGCCTGCGCACCGCGGATGGTCTCGGCATGCTGCTGTATCAGGCGGTGCGCGGCTTTTCGCTGTGGTTTGGGCAAACCCCGCAAGTCACGCCCGACTTGCGGGCGCTAGTCGAGGCGGATCTCTTCACACGCAAGTGAAGCGGTAACAATCCGGGAATAGAGGCGTACCTTCAGGGTTAGGAGTAGGTTGCTCCCGCTCCTCCCAAACTTGGTTCCTTCCACGTCACTCACCTGGATATCTCATGCCTCAAAAAACTCTGAAACTCGTCGCCGCGGCGATCGTGCTTGCGGTCGTGTCGAGCTCTGCTCCCTCGTTCGCCCAGCAGCAGGGCCCTTCGCGAATCCGCGGCACCATCGACAGCGTCGATGGCAATACCCTCACGGTCACCGCCCGTGACGGGTCCACCCAGAAGATCGGCGTCGCCAGTGATGTGGTCGTCACCGGGCTCGTCAAGGCAACGATGGCCGACGTGAAGTCCGGCGCTTATATCGGCGTCACCGGCATGCCCCAGGCCGACGGCAGCCAGAAGGCGATCGCGATTCATATTTTCCCGGAGTCCGCACGCGGCACCGCCGAGGGCTTTCGCCAGTACGATCTGCGTCCGAACAGCACGATGACCAACGCGACCGTGGCCGCGCAGGAAGTCGAGGGCAACGACGGCAAGTCGCTGGTGGTCAAATACAAGGACGGTGAAAAGAAAGTCCAGGTATCCCCGGATACGCCGATCGTGAGTTTTGCGGACGGTGACAAGAGCGAACTCAAGGCCGGTGCCAAGATCATCGCATTCGTGACCAAGGCGAGCGACGGCACGTTGTCGTCGAAACGCGTACTGGTCGGCCGCGACGGCATCACGCCGCCGATGTAAGGTTTGTCTGAACGCGAAAATGAAAAGGCCGGCGTCTAGCACGCCGGCCTTTTTGTTTGCGAATACGAACCGAAGCTGCCGCGATTTGATCGCGCCTTACTCCGCGATGACCTGCGGCCCGATCTCGCTGATCTTGTTGATTCCGCAGAGCCCCATGGTCACGCTGAGCTCCTTCGCGATGATGTCGATCGCCTTGGCCACGCCGGCTTCGCCCCCGGCGCCGAGGCCATAAATATACGAGCGTCCGATCATGCAGGATTTCGCGCCGCGCGCGAGTGCGCGCATCACGTCCTGCCCCGAGCGGATGCCGCCATCGAACAGCACCTCGGTCTGCGAGCCGACCGCGTCCACGATTTTCGGCAGCACCGAGATCGATGACGGCGCGCCATCGAGCTGGCGGCCGCCATGGTTGGAAACCACCATCGCGTGCGCGCCGGTCTTCACGCCTTCGCGGGCGTCCTCGACGTCATGGATGCCCTTGAGGATCAGCTTGCCCGGCCAGATGCTGCGGATCCATTCGACATCCTTCCAGTTCAGCGAGGTGTCGAACTGCGAGGCGACCCAGCCGGATATCGAGGCCAGATCCTGGGCTTGCGGCAGATGGCCGGCAATGTTGCCGAAAGTCCTGCGCTTCCCGCGCAGGATGCCGGCGACCCAGCCCGGCTTGGTGATGAAGTCGACGATGTTGTTGAATTTCAGAAGCTGCGGCGGCACCGACAGCCCGTTCTTGATGTCGGCGTGGCGCTGGCCCAGCAGCTGCAGATCGACGGTCAGCACCAGCGCGCTGCATTTCGCGGCGATTGCGCGCTCGATCAGGGCTTTGCAGAAGCCGCGATCCTTCATCACATAGAGCTGAAACCAGAACGGCTTGTCGACATTGGCGGCGACATCCTCGATCGAACAGATCGACATGGTGGAGAGGGTATAGGGAATGCCGGCGGCCTGGGCGGCGCGGCAGGCGTGGATTTCGCCGTCACCATACTGCATGCCGCCGGAGCCGATTGGCGCGAGGATCAGTGGCAGGTTGATCTTCTCGCCGATGACCGTGGTGCCGAGATCGCGCGTCGAGATATCGACCAGGATGCGCTGCCGGAGCTTGATCTTCTGCAGATCCTCCCGGTTCGCGCGCAGCGTCTCCTCGGCATAGGAGCCGGCGTCGACATAGCCGAAGAACGCCCGGGGCACCCGGCGCTTGTGAAGTTGCCGCAGATCCTCGATGCAGGTGATATCTTTCATGGGAGTTTCCCAACCCTATATTTGTTGCCAGCCCACCGTGATCTACCATGGAACGGTCGCGGTGACGGGACGTTGACTTCTGTCGTACTGCGGAGCGCATCATGGCCGATACGAATTCGGACGAAAAGCACAGCAAAAAGTCCAACACAAGTCCGGTGTCGGACAAAGCCGCCCTGGACGAAGCTCTTGAAGAGGGCCTCGAAGAGACGTTTCCGGGCTCCGATCCGGTGAGTGTGACCCAGCCGGCGCCGTCGAAGAACGATCACCACATCAAGCGTGCCCGATAGGGCGGACCCACACATCATCGGTCGCGCCGGCGCCTGTCGTGGCTGGCACGACTCGTCTCCCAAACGCCGATCCGGCTAGGTCCTCTCGCGCCGGGCTCCAGCCGTCCCAAGACGGTCCCGAGCCCGGGATAAATGGGGCGCGACCTACGGGGCGACCTCCATTATTTTGAATCTATCTTTTATATCAATGCCTTGAGTTGGTTGCTCAGCTGGCAATCGGTAATGATTCATCATATTTTTTGAAGTCGTTTTCGTCTCAAAAGCTTTATAAGCGGCCCCGACGTATAATCGTGGCTCGCGTTCAGGGGGATGGACGCAGAGCGGGGGAATGATGGCTCGCAAATATTTTGGAACCGATGGCATCCGGGGACGCGCCAATGGCGTGATCACGCCGGAGTTGGCACTCAAGGTTGGACAGGCTGCTGGACTGGTGTTTCAGCGCGGCGATCACCGCCATCGCGTGGTCATCGGCAAGGACACCCGTCTCTCGGGGTACATGATCGAATACGCGATGGTGGCCGGCTTCACCTCGGTCGGCATGGACGTGCTGCTGCTCGGCCCGATGCCGACGCCCGCGGTGGCGATGCTGACACGCTCGATGCGGGCCGATCTCGGCGTGATGATCTCCGCCTCCCACAATTTGTTCGACGACAACGGGATCAAGCTGTTTGGCCCCGACGGCTACAAGCTGTCGGATGACGTCGAGATGCAGATCGAACAGCTGATGGACGAGAGCATCACCAAGAAGCTCGCGGGCAGCGCCAGTCTCGGCCGCGCCCGCCGCATCGACGGCGTCCACGATCGCTACATCGAATTCGCCAAGCGCACGCTGCCGCGCTCCCTGAGTCTGGACGGGGTGCGCATCGTGATCGATTGCGCCCACGGCGCCGCCTACAAGGTCGTGCCGGAAGCACTGTGGGAACTGGGCGCCGATGTGATCTCGATCGGTGTCGAGCCGGACGGTTTCAATATCAACAAGGATTGCGGCTCCACGTCGCCGGAAACACTGCGCAACAAGGTGCGTGAAATGCGCGCCGATATCGGCATCGCGCTCGACGGCGACGCCGATCGTCTGATCGTGGTCGACGAGCGCGGCCAGGTCGTGGACGGCGATCAGTTGCTGGCGGTGGTGGCGCAGAGCTGGAAGGAAGATGGCCGGTTGTCGAAGCCGGGCATCGTCGCCACCGTGATGTCCAATCTCGGCCTCGAGCGCTATCTGACCGGGGAGGGGCTGTCGCTGGTGCGCACGCCTGTCGGCGATCGTTATGTAATCGAGCAGATGCTGGCCCAGGGCTACAATGTCGGCGGCGAACAGTCGGGACACATTGTACTCTCCGACTACAACACCACCGGCGATGGCTTCGTGTCCGCACTGCAGGTGCTCGCGGTGATCCAGAAGCTCGGACGTCCGGTGTCGGAGGTCTGCCACCGCTTCGATCCGCTGCCGCAGATCCTGAAGAACGTCCGCTATCGCAGCGGCAAGCCGCTCGACGATGCCGAGGTGAAATCCGCGATCACCGCCGCGGAAAAGAAGCTGAACGGCAACGGCCGGCTGCTGGTCCGCTCCTCCGGCACCGAGCCGGTGATCCGGGTAATGGGCGAGGGCGATGACCGTGATGTGGTCGAGGAAGTGGTCGATATCGTGGTGTCCGCGCTCAGCCACGCCGCCGCCGCTTAATTCACGGATCGCAAGGCTTTATCGACGTTTGCCGCAACGCAGCCATGGTGAAATGGCGCTGGTTCCGGTTGGGCCAGCGCCATAAAACACGGTCGGATTCCCATCATTCCGATTGCTGGATATTGCTGTGAACAAGCCTGTCGTCATCAATGAGGACGCTGTCGCCGTGCCGACGGTAACGTCGGCGGGCGCGCCTGGCCTGATGACGGCGGGGCCTGCCTATGCGGTGCTCGGCAGCATCAGCTTTTCGCATTTCCTCAACGACACGATGCAGTCGTTGATTCCGTCAGTGTATCCGATCCTGAAGGACAACTACGCGCTCGACTTCGCGCAGATCGGGCTGATCACACTGGTGTTCCAGGTGACGGCGTCGCTGCTGCAGCCGCTGGTCGGCATCGTCACTGACAAGAAGCCGATGCCGTTCTCGCTGGCGGCTGGCATGGGATTTACGTTCTTCGGCCTGCTGCTGATCAGCGTCGCGCACCACTATTACGTCATCCTGCTCGCCGCAGCGCTGGTGGGTCTGGGATCGGCGGTGTTTCATCCGGAATCGGCGCGCATCGCACGGTTGGCCTCCGGCGGACGTTTCGGCTTCGCGCAGTCGGTGTTCCAGGTCGGCGGCAATTTCGGCTCGGCGATGGGGCCGGTGCTGGCGGCATTGATCGTCGTGCCGTTCGGCCAGCCGTCGCTGGCCTGGTTTTCCCTGATCGCGGCGCTGGCGATTCTGATCCTGTGGCGGATCGGCCGCTGGTACAAGCCGCGCATCGTGCCGCGCAAGTCCGCGCAGCTTGTCCGCGATCCCCACGCGCCGTCGGCGCTGCGCACGGCGAGTGCGATCGCGATCCTGATCGTGCTGGTGTTCTCCAAGTATTTCTACATGGCGAGCATCGGCAGCTACTACACGTTCTACCTCATCCATAAATTCGGCGTGTCGACCCAGAGCGCGCAGCTTTACCTGTTCCTGTTCCTCGGCGCGGTCGCTGCCGGCACGTTCTTCGGTGGTCCGATCGGTGATCGCATCGGGCGGCGTTACGTGATCTGGGTCTCGATCCTCGGCGCGTTGCCATTCACGCTGCTGCTGCCGCACGCTGATCTGATGTGGAGCGCGGTTCTCAGTGTCATCATCGGCTTCATCATGGCGTCGGCGATGCCGGCGATCATGGTCTATGCGCAGGAACTGATGCCGCATCGGTTCGGCATGATCTCGGGGCTGTTTTTCGGCTTCGCATTCGGGGCAGGCGGCATCGGCGCCGCGGTGTTCGGTGAAGTGGCCGACCGCATGGGCATCGATTTCGTCTACGCGATCTGTGCGTTCCTGCCCGCGATCGGTTTGCTCGCGGTGTTCCTGCCGAATCTGAAACGCGGCACCAAAGCCTGATCGTCACGAGCGGTTGCGACTCGTCTCCATTGCAGAGGGAACAACGATTCGGCGGCCGATGAGTCGCGCCGTTCGTGCACGGTCGGTTCCCGAATTTTCGTCAAGAGATCGTTAAGGTTTGGGCCCGCGCACGGTCGCGGCGCCTCAAGATGATACCTGCAATGATCATTCGTCATCGAAAATCAACCTTAATTATTAGGGTTAAGTGCCGCTTAAACATTTGGTGCCATCGTCCTGTTGTGAGTTTTTCGTGAGGCCTTTTGCGTCGTCTGCCTCACCGGACGAAAGGGACCGACCAATGCGTAATCTGAAGTATCTGCTCGCCGCCACCGCGGCATCGTTATTGTCGACCGCGGCGCTGGCTGCCGATCTTCCGATCGCGCCGCCGCCGGCCTACGCTCCGCCGCCGCCCGCCGACTTCGGCGGCTGGTACCTGCGCGGCGATATCGGCTTCAGCAACCAGAATGTGAAGAATGTGCGGGACACCCGGGACGCCGCCTACAACAACGTCTCGGTGGGCCAGACCAGCAACTTCGATAGCGCAGGAATTTACGGCGTCGGCGTCGGCTATCAGTTCAACAACTGGTTCCGCGCGGATATCACCGGCCAGTATCGCAGCAGCGCCAACTTCAAGGGCGTCGACACCGTCACCGGGGTTGGCCCCTTCGCGGGCTTCGTCGGAACCGATCAGTACACCGCCAGCAAGTCCGAATTGCTCTTCCTTGCGAACGCGTACGTCGATCTCGGCACCTGGTGGTGCATCACGCCGTTCATCGGCGCCGGTGTTGGTACTGCGCGGGTGTCCATCAACGATTTCACCGACACGGGTGACTTCATCAACGGTGGACAACGACACAGCTTCACCACCGCCGGCAACGCATCGAAATGGAATTTTGCCTGGGCGGCTCATGCCGGCCTGGCGTACAAGGTCAATCCCAGCCTGACGATCGAGCTGGCCTACAGCTATGTCGACATGGGCAGCGGCATTACCGGTCCGACCAATTCCTTCGATCAGTCAACCGTCGTGAACGGTGCTCCGTTCGCGTTCAAGAACATCACGTCCAACGACGTGAAGCTCGGTGTGCGCTGGTCGCTCGATCCGACCCCGGTGTACGCGCCGCGGCCGCTGATCACCAAGGGCTGATCGCTTTCCTCTCCACTACCAACTTCACGGCGCGGACGATGTCCGCGCCGTTTTCTTTTTGTGTCGCGCACGCAGATGTCTGAACGCGTCGCGTGCCGGACACTGTCAATTCAACCGATCGCGTGGCCAGGCAACGATTGATTAAGGTTAACGCGTAATACTTCAGGCCATCAGGTTCGGTGTGGAGTGTCGTCATGCGTCGGTGGGTAATTGCAGCGGTGTTGGCCGGAATGGCGCAGGGTGCGCAGGCCGCCGATCTCCCGGATTTGTCCGATCTCCCGATCTTGCGCGGCGGTTTGACCGAAGGCTTGAGCAAGTCCTCGGTGAACTGGCAGGGCGCCTACGTCGGCGGCCAGTTCGGCTATAGCAGCGGCACCATGGATTTTGGGAAAGCCACCAAATCGCTATCTGAGTTCGCGTTCCGCAATACTAACCTTGAACAGTTCGCGGATACGACCTTGCTCGGCAAGTCTCAGCCGAACGGTACGAGTTTCGGTGGTTTTGTCGGCTGGAACTCGCAATGGGATGATGTGGTTCTCGGCATCGAAGCGAACTACAACCGATTGTCCGGCTTTACAGGCCAGTCACAAGCATCATACGGGCCGGTGGATACAGGAACGGCTTGTGGCGCGGCCTCTGCAGTGGATGTTTGCACCCAAGTATTGTCGTTGAATGGTCAAGCCTCGGCAAAAGTCACTGATGTGTTGACGCTGCGCGGGCGTGCAGGATGGGCGATCGATAATTTTATGCCCTATATGTTTGGCGGTGTGGCTCTCGGTCGCGCCGATATCTTTCGGAGCGTCATTCCGGACGTTGTCGCCAAGCACGTATCGTCCGATGGCTCTGTACCGACATATCGAACCCAGCTGACGCAGTTTCAGCCGGTGTCCGATGGTGGCGATGGCAATTTCATTTACGGCTATACCGCTGGCATTGGCCTTGAGGCGATGTTGTTTGGCAACATTTTCGCGCGCGCCGAGTATGAATATGTCCAGTTCACGAATGTCAAAGACATCAATATTCATCTGAATACCGTGCGCGCCGGCGTCGGCTACAAGTTCTGATCGCCTCAACGCCGGACCAAGTCCGTCGGCTGCGACATCGTTGCTGGTCGTTATCCGATTGACTCGATTCGTTTGCTCTGTTTCGCTTGGTGCGACATCGCGCTGTCGACTCTTGGGGCATCATGAAAATCTACGGCGATACCGGATCAGGCAACTGCCTGAAGGTAAAATGGGTGTGCGATCATCTCGCGCTGCCCTACAGCTGGGTCGATGTCGACATCATGAAGGGCGAGAGCCGCACACCGGCCTTCCTCGCCATGAATCCGGCGGGGCAGGTGCCGCTCGTGATGCTCGACGACGGCCGCATGCTGGCGCAGTCCAACGCCATCATCCGCTACCTTGCCCGGGACAGCGCGCTGATCCCTTCTGATGCATTTGTCGCGGCGAAGATGGACGGGTGGCTGTTCTGGGAGCAATACAGCCACGAGCCCTATGTGGCGGTCTGCCGCTTCCACATGGTGTATCTCGGCAAGGCGCCGGGCGAGCTTGATCCCGAAAAGGTCAAGCGCGGCTATGCGGCGCTGGCGCGGATGGAGCAGCAACTCCGCAGCACCCGATTCCTGGTGGGAGACACCGTCTCGCTGGCGGACGTGTCGTTGCTGGCCTACACCCGCCTGGCCCATGAAGGCGGTTTTCAGCTGGACGATTATTCGGCGCTGCGCCGCTGGATCGGCGAGGCGGAACAGGCGCTTGGCGTCAGAGGCTGAACGCTCCGGGTGGTCCGCATGCCACGGTTGTGATCGGCTGGGACGGAAGTTCCTTGACGATAGCCTGCATTTTCCATAAATCCGCTGGCGGGATACCTCTCCCCACCGAGAGGCAGCTATCTGGAAGGATAGACTATGACACAGGCGAAGCCCGCCACGCGGCCCCACGTTCCGCATTTCTCCTCCGGCCCCTGCGCCAAGCGCCCCGGTTGGACCCCCGAAAATCTCAAGGACGCAGCCCTCGGCCGATCGCATCGCGCCAAGGTCGGCAAGACCAAGCTCAAGCTCGCGATCGATCTGACGCGCGAAGTGCTTGAAGTCCCGGCCGACTACAAGATCGGCATCGTGCCGGCGTCCGACACCGGTGCCGTGGAAATGGCGCTGTGGTCGCTGCTCGGTGCGCGGCCGGTCACCACCATTGCCTGGGAATCCTTCGGCGAAGGCTGGGTCAGCGACATCGTCAAGGAATTGAAGCTCAAGGACGTCGTCAAGCTCCATGCGGGCTATGGCGAGATTCCGGATCTGTCGAAGGCCGACAAGAACTCGGACATCGTGTTCACCTGGAACGGCACCACCTCCGGCGTGCGGGTGCCCAATGCTGACTGGATCAGGGACGACCGCGAAGGCCTGACCATCTGCGACGCCACCTCTGCCGCATTCGCGCAGCCGCTCGACTGGCCGAAGCTCGATGTCGTGACCTTCTCCTGGCAGAAGGCGCTCGGCGGCGAGGCCGCGCATGGCATGCTGGTGCTGTCGCCGCGCGCGGTGGAGCGGCTGGAGACCTACAAGCCGGCCTGGCCGCTGCCGAAGATCTTCCGCATGACCAAGGGCGGCAAGCTCAACGAGGGCATCTTCGTCGGCGAGACCATCAACACGCCGTCGATGCTCTGCGTCGAGGATTATCTCGATGCGCTCGGTTGGGCCAAGTCGGTCGGTGGCCTCAAGGCGCTGATCGCGCGTGCGGATGCCAACACCAAGGCGCTCGCCGACTGGAAGGCGAAGACGCCGTGGATTGACTTCCTCGCAGCCGATCCTGCGATCCGCTCCAACACGTCGGTGTGCATGAAGGTGATCGATCCTGCGATCACCGCGCTTTCCGCTGACGCGCAGGCCGACTTCGCCAAGAAGCTGGTCGCCGTTGTCGAGAAGGAAAATGCCGGCTTCGATTTCGCGCATTATCGCGATGCGCCGGCCGGTCTGCGCATCTGGTGTGGTGCCACGGTCGAAGCCAAGGACGTCGAGATCCTCACACAGTGGATCGACTGGGCCTTTGCCGAGACCAAGGCCTCGCTCGCCAAGGCGGCGTAAGGCGGCTTCTTACCCTCCCCTGGAGGGGGAGGGTCGACGAGGACTGGCGACGCGCAGCGTCGTCAGGATTCGGCGGGGTGGGGTGACATCCTCTCCCCGTCCTCTCATTCAATGATCAGCCCGTTGCTTCACCCCACCCCGGCGCTTCGCGCCGACCCTCCCCCTCAAGGGGAGGGTGAAGGAGCCTCATCATGACCGCCCCCAAAGTTCTCATTTCCGACGCTCTCTCTCCCGCTGCCGTGCAGATTTTCAAGGATCGCGGCATCGACGTCGACTTCCAGCCGAACCTCGGCAAGGACAAGGACAAGCTCGCCGAGATCATCGGCAACTATGACGGCCTCGCAATCCGCTCGGCCACCAAGGCCACTGCTAAGATCCTCGAAAAGGCGACGCGCCTGAAGGTGATCGGCCGCGCCGGCATCGGCGTCGACAATGTCGAAATTCCCGCGGCCACCGCCAAGGGCATCATCGTGATGAACACGCCGTTCGGTAATTCGATCACCACAGCCGAACATGCGATCACGCTGATGCTGTCGCTGGCGCGCGAAATTCCGCAGGCCGATGCGTCGACGCAAGCCGGCAAGTGGGAGAAGAACCGCTTCATGGGCGTCGAGATCACCGGCAAGACGCTCGGGATCATCGGTGCGGGCAACATCGGTTCGATCGTCGCCGATCGCGCGCTCGGCCTGCGCATGAAGGTGATCGCGTTCGATCCGTTCCTGTCGCCGGAGCGCGCCAAGGATCTCGGCATCGAGAAGGTCGAGCTCGACGAGCTGTTCAAGCGCGCCGACTTCATCACCCTGCACACGCCGCTGACCGACAAAACCAAGAACATCATCGATGCGGCGGCGATCGCCAAGATGAAGCCGGGCGTGCGCATCATCAATTGCGCCCGCGGCGGCCTAGTCGACGAGCAGGCGCTGGTCGATGCGCTCAATTCCAAGCACGTCGCGGGCGCCGCCTTCGACGTGTTCGTCGAGGAGCCGGCCACCAAGAACGTGCTGTTCGGCCATCCGAACGTGATCTGCACGCCGCATCTTGGTGCCTCCACCACCGAGGCGCAGGAGAACGTCGCGCTGCAGGTCGCCGAACAGATGTCGGATTACCTGCTTACCGGCGCGATTTCCAACGCCGTGAACTTCCCTTCGATCACCGCCGAAGAAGCCCCCAAGCTGAAGCCGTTCATCGACCTGGCCGAGAAGCTGGGATCGTTCGCCGGCCAATTGACCGAGAGCGGCATCGCCAAGGTGCAGATCACCTATGAGGGCCAAGTCGCCGAGATGAAGATCAAGGCGCTGACATCGGCGGCGCTGTCGGGCCTGCTGCGGCCGATGCTGGGCGACGTCAATGTCGTCTCCGCGCCGGTGGTGGCCAAGGAGCGCGGCATGGTGGTGGATGAAGTGACCCGCGCCGCACAGAGCGATTACGAAAGCCTGATCACCGTGACGGTGACGACGGAGAAGCAGGAGCGCTCGGTCTCCGGCACCGTCTATCATGACGGCAAGCCACGGCTGGTCGACATCAAGGGCATCCGCGTTGATGCCGAATTCGGCAAGACCATGATCTACGTCACCAACGAGGACAAGCCGGGCTTCATCGGCCAGTTCGCCTCGCTGCTCGGCGACGCCAAGGTCAACATCGCGACCTTCCATCTCGGCCGCAACAAGCCGGGCGGCGATGCCATCGCGCTGGTCGAGGTCGACGGCAACGTTCCGTCCGACGTGCTGGCCAAGACGCTGACCCTGCCGCATGTGAAGCAGGCCAAGGCGCTGACGTTCTGAGCGTCTCGCAGGTGTTTGAAGCCGCCGCGCCTCGAGCGCGGCGGCTTTGTTGTGTCAGCTGCCGGGCGTCCGGGTTGCGGCGATCACGTCGCTGACCAGGCGCGCAACGCCCTCGACGTCGTCCCTGTCGGGTGTGACTGCGAAACGCACGATGACCAGCCGTTCGGACGGGATGATGATCACCCATTTCCCGAACGAGCCCTTGGCGATGAAGGCGTCGCGCGGCATGCCGAGGCTGGTGCGGATGCCGGCACCGTAGCTGTCGCCGAGATTGGTCCAGAATCCTGCGCCGTAGCCGACCCAGGCGTTTGGTGTCGGGGACGAGCTGTAGCGGGTCCATCCCTGTGGAAGCACGCGTTTGCCGCCGATCACGCCGTCATCAAGATAAAGCAAACCGAAGCGCGCCCAGTCGCGTGCGGTTGCAAACATCTGGCTCGATCCTTCCGGCGTCCCGGTGGCGTCGAACTCCAGCGTCACATTGTGCATGCCGAGCGGGCCGAACAGCTCGCGCTGCGCCAGGCGCAGCACGTCCGCGGCGTGGCCACCCGCCACATCGCGGACGATGCGCGACAGGATCACGGTGTTGCCGTCGTGATAGTTCCAGGCTTGGCCCGGCGCGGTTTCCAGCGTCGCGGCCTCGGCAAATCCCGCCATGTCCGGTTCTATGAATTTCATCCGGTTGACCGGATCAAGCACGCTCTTCAGTGATGCGTTCAGCGAGCTGCCCATTGCCAGGCCGCTGGTATGGCGCAGCAGATGATCGATGGTGATGGCGTGCCGCGGATCGTCGGGGTTTTGCCACAGCGCTACGGGCGCGGGCTGATCGACCGTGAGCTTGCCCTGGCGCACCAGAATTCCGATCAGGGCGTTGATCACCGATTTGGTCGCCGACCAGCCGTGGATCGGCGTATCGACGCCATACCCCTGCGCATAACGTTCGGCGATGAGTTTGCCGTTCTTGACCACGACCACCGCCTTGGTGTGCCGGAACGGCGGCGTGTCAGGTTCGACGAAGGCTTGCGACAGCGCGAGCTTCAGCCGCGGATCGGTGGTGTCGACTTCAGCGGCTCCGGCGATGTCCGGGAGCAATGGTGGCGTGGCTGCCTCCATGGGCGGCAACACGTCATCCATTGGCCGATCGTCATGAACAATCGTGCAGCCCAGGCCGTCGCGAGATGCGGCCCGGCTTGGCTCGCCGCCGAACAGCGTCGTCGTCACCTGTCTGCGGGTGCGGTCGATATCGACGCCCAGACCCCAGCTGATCAATCCGACGCCAGGCATCGCATTCGTGGTTTCGGACAGAACCTGGTCGGGGTTACGCCCCGCGATGAAGGTTTCCGAGCACAGGACGTGGGCAACAAAGCCGGTGGCGATCCTTGGCGCGTCGCTCGACCCGGCCGCGGTCAGGACGGCGCCGATGCTCAGGGCTGTTGCCGCGGCGGTTGTCAGGATCAGGATGTTGCGTCTTCTCATGGGCTCGTCTCCGGTCGCTGCGCTTGAGCGCGTGCGGAACACAAGCCTGACGGATGCGGCAGCGGCTCGCCGGGTTTGGAATCGATCTGGCCGAATGCTGGAAGAGGCTCGCCGATTTCAAAATTTCGAACGGAAATCAGATGGTTGTGCCGCCAAGATTGACCCGCCGATATTCGGTCGGTGTCACCCCGGTCTCGGTCTTGAAGGCGCGGTTGAACGGTCCCAGCGACTGGAAGCCGGCATCCAGCGCAATGGTGGTGACCGGCACTTCGGACTGGGCCGGATCGGACAGCGCCGCCTTGGCCTCCTCGATCCGGTAATTGTTCAGGAAGACGTTGAAGTTGCGGTAGCCGAGCTGCTGGTTGATCAACCGGCGCACCCGGTATTCCGGAACGCCGAGCCGCGTGGCGAGCGTCCCGATGGTGACGCCCTCGTGACGGTAGATTCGTTCATCCGACATCAGCCGGTTGAGCGCATCGGCAAGCCTTGGGTCGGCTGAAACCGGGGTGTCGATCTTTGATGGGCCGGCCTGCTGGAGAGGCGCGGCACGCACAAAGAGGTCGTCGCCGGCGGTGCGCATCATCGACCAGGCGATGGTGGCCACGATGCCGGCCAGAGCCAGGGCGTTGATCACGCTGAAGAGCAGGGATGGCGGGTCGCTGCCGGGGACCAGCTGCAAGAGGGTATTGATCCCGCCATAGATCGCGGTGGCAGCCACGATGAACACCCGCAGCCTCCGGCGCGCCTCCACGAGGTCCGCGGACCAGGACGCGATGCTCTGGCCGACGGCGAGAGCGATGAAAATGAGGGCGATCAGGGTCAAGGCCATGCCGAGCAAATGCGTGCTCGCGCCAGGGTCGGGCGCGAGCACGACGCAGTTCAGCAGGCTGAGGGCAACGATCGCCGCCCAGACCGCCCCATGCCACGGGTGGACCACGAAACCATCGTCGAACAGGGCCCGTGCGAACAGCCAGAAGACGACAACATTGCCGGTCGACAGCGCGATCAGGGGCGCACGCCACCATGTCACCTGGTGGCCGAACCCTGCGGCCGAGCTCAGCGCATAGGCTGCGGATCCCAGCGCAAAGGCGGCCGCCAGGCGCGCCGCTGTGCTGCGGCCGAAGTCACGCAGCAAAACCGCGATGAGCAGCAGGAGCATCGCCGTGGTCCCGGCGCGCAGGGCAAGGTCTATCGTCGAGAGCGCCATGCGATCGGCTTCATTCGTGAGGACAAGTTGATGTCAGGTCGGCACCAAGGATAGATCGAGTCCCGATTTGGTTCAATTTGCAAGGGATCTTGCAAGGCATCTCGCTGGAAAATGATGTCGCGACCAACGGCTTTGCCGTCGATCCCCCATCCGGGAGATGTGAAGGCGCCGCAACACATCTAATGCAGCGCTGTCGCCTGGCGCATCGCGCCTCCAGATTCCGAATCGTGTGATTGGATGGACGATCCCATGCAGGATGTAGCACCAAAACAAGTGCCGCCGGCCGGTCCGTTGGCCACCCCGGAGCCCTGGAATCTGGTGGCCGATGCCTATGCCGCCGAACTCGTGCCGCAGTTCGAACGGTTCGCGCACGACGCGTTGCGGCTTGCGGCCCTGCCAGCCGGCTCGCACATCGTTGACGTTGCCAGCGGCCCCGGCACCCTGGCTTTGATCGCGGCGCGTTCAGGCGCGAGCGTCAGCGCGATCGATTTTTCGCCGACCATGATGGCCAATCTTCACCAGCGTGCGATCGAGAGCGGTGTCACCGTCGATGCGCGGCTTGGCGATGGCCAGGCGTTGCCGTTCAAGGACAACAGTTATGACGCCGCTTTTTCCATGTTCGGCCTGATGTTTTTTCCGGATCGCGCGCGAGGCCTGCAGGAGCTGCGCCGCGTGCTGCGGCCGGACGCATGCGCTGTCGTGAGCAGCTGGGCGCCGTTCGATGATGCATTTGCGCTGGTGATGGAGAGCATCCGCTCCATGTTGCCGAACCTGCCGTTCGCGCAAGGCAAGGCGCCGCTGGGCGACCCCGGCGAGTTCGCTGGCGAAATGACTGCTGCGGGCTTTCGCAACGTCGCGATCGACTCCGTCGGTCACGACTGGACCGCGCCGTCGCTGTCCGAATTCTGGAGCATGATCCAGCGTACCACGGCGCCGATCGTGCTGCTGCGCCACAAACTGGGCGAACAGGCATGGGAGGAGATCGCGCGCGGGGTGTTCGAACGGTTGCGCGGATCACTCGGCGAAGGTCCCGTCACATTGACCTTCAACGCCTATCTCGGCCGCGGCCTGAAATAGCGGCGATGCTCACGTCGCCGTTGGCGTCGTCTTGCCGGCGAGCGCAGCCGGGGTCTGCGACCATTCGGTGACGCAGCGCTCCAGGTCCCGGAAATTCTGGTGGATCTGGTCCAGCGCGAAGCCGAGTGCGAAGAAGTGCTCGATGGCTTCCGCCGTCAGCGCCCGCGTCAACCCCTCGCGGCGCACCACCGAGATTTCCACGGCATAGGTCTCCAGCGCCAGCCGCACCGCATCAAGCGGCGGTGGATTACCGCGCGCCACCAGTGCGTTGCCGCAGCCGCGCATATAATCGGTGAAGGCGTTGCTCACCTGCGTCAGCGGCGTATCGAGGCGCGTCTGCAGCACCTCGGGCAGCGGCATAGCCACCGCGCGGCCCATGATGACAAGGTCGTGGCGCAACCGCAGCAGCGTACGCAACAGCGGGCCGGTCTCGGGCTCGGAGGCGAGCTTGGCCGATCGCTCGTGGGCCGCCTCCGCCGCGACCGCGTCGAGCCGCACCAGCGACTTGCCGATGCCGTCCTGAATCTGGTGCAGCGACTCGACGTCACGGCCATGAGTGATGTCGGAGACGAGCTTGCTGAAAGCGCTGGCCATCAGGCTGAGCGTGCGCGCTGCCGCTTGGATCGCCTGATCGTGTGCGCTTGATGGGAACACCAGCAGCGAGACCGCAAGCCCGGTCGATGCGCCGAGTGTCACCTCGAGGACGCGGTAGATCGCGGACTCGAGCGCGCTATGGTGGGTGATGGCTGGCAGCAGCAGCACGATCACGGCGGTGACCGGTGCGGTGTTCATGCGCGGGTTGAGCACCGCCAGCAGCGCCAGTGGTGCCACCGCCAGTGCCAGGACGGCGAGCAGCGCGATCTCGCTCTCGTGCGGAATCAGCACGGCGATGGCGCCGCCATAGATTGCGCCGCCCAGCGTGCCGATCATGTAGTCGGTGACGGCCCGCAGCGAACGGCCCACGCTGGCCTGGGTCAGGATCAGCGCGGTCATGACCACCCACAGCGGCAACGGCATCTTGAGGGCGAGCGCCAGCGCCAGCGATAGCAGCGCCGAGATGGTGATCCTGAGCGCCAGAATCAGCTGGGTCCGGCGCTGGTGGATGCGGATGCGCAGCCATACGAGTTTGCTGATCTTCGTCAAGCTGAGGGTCCGGTGCAATCGGTTTGGACGATGGGATGAACCCGCCCTTGGTAGTCCGGCTCGCCGGTCATCGCAATGAGAAAGCCGGCATTCGATCCGCCCGAGCGTGGGCTTTACAACCTTGCGCGGTTTCCTGTTAGGCTTGCCCCAACGGCGCAGGGTTGGTGCCGATCAAAAAACAAGGCTTGGGAGGTCCTCTCGATGCGCGCGCTCCGCGTTGGCCACATCGCCGCAATGTTGCTGGTGGCAACCGTTTTTCCGCCGGCGACCGGACAGACGGCAGATGCCGTCAAAATAGGCGTGCTGGCCGACATGAGCGGTACCTATGCCGATATCGGCGGCCAGGGCTCGGTCGAGGCCGTGAAGATGGCGGTCGAGGATTTTGGCGGCAAGGTTCTGGGCAAGCCGATCGAGATCGTGTCGGCGGACGGCCAGAACAAGCCGGACGTGGCCGTCAACATCGCCCGCAACTGGTACGATTCCGGGGTCGACGTCATCACCGACATTCCGACCTCGGGCATGGCGCTGGCCGTCATGCAGCTGTCGCGCGACAAGAAAAAGATCGCATTGGTCACCAGCGCTGGCAGCTCCGACATCACCGGTAAATCCTGCTCACCCTATGCGGCTCACTGGACCTGGGACACCTACGCGATGTCGCACGGCACCGGCGAGACCATCGTGAAACGCGGCGGCAAGGAGTGGTTCTTCATCACGGCGGATTATGTCTTCGGTCAGACACTCGAACGCGACACCGCCGCGGTGGTGATCGCCAACGGCGGCCGGGTCCACGGCGCGGTGCGCCATCCGCTCGGCACCATGGATTTCTCGTCGTTTCTGCTGCAGGCGCAGGGGTCGCGCGCCAATATCATCGGCCTCGCCAATGGCGGCACCGACACCATCAACGCGGTCAAGCAGGCGATCGAATTCGGCTTGCCCCAAGGCGGCGCGCAGCTCGTGGCGTTGATTGCCTTCATCAGCGACATCCATAGCCTCGGCCTCAAGGACGGGCAGGGCCTGCTGCTGACGGAGGCGTTCTACTGGGATCTCGACGACGCCACGCGCGCATGGTCGCGCCGGTTCCTCGAGCGCACCAAACGGATGCCGAGCATGACCCAGGCCGGCGCCTACAGCGGCGTGCTGCACTATCTCAAGGCGGTGCAGGCGGCCGGTACCCGCGATGCGGATCAGGTGATGGCGCAGATGCGTGCGATCCCGATCAATGATTTCATGACCCATGACGGCAAGCTGCGGATCGACGGGCGTGTGCTGCGCGACATGTACCTGTTCCAGGTCAAGAAGCCCGAGGAGTCGAAGTCGGAGTGGGATCTCTACAGGCTGGTGGCGAAGATTCCTGCCGAGGAAGCCTTCCGCCCGTTAAACGAAGGCGGCTGTCCGCTGGTCAAATAGGCTTGGCAGGTGGGGCACGCAGCGGAGTTATTTCCGCGATGCCATGAAAATGCCGCCGAGCACCAGCGCATAACCCACAATGTGGAACAGCTCCAGCCGTTCACCCAGGAAAACGATCGCCATCACCGAGCCGAACACCGGGATCAGGTGGATGAACGGCGCCGCGCGATTGGGCCCGATCAGCACAATGCCGCGGTTGAGAAAGAGATAACCGAGGATCGAGGGAAACACGATGGCGTAGCCGAGCGACAATGCGGTCGTCAGGTCGAACACCGGCCAATCACCTGCGACCATTTCCGAGGCCATCAGCGGCGACAGCAGCAGCGCGCCGCCGGTGACGGTGCAGGCGAACAGGGAGAACGGGTGGATCTTCGGCCGCTTCGGCATCAGCGCCGAGTAGATGCCGAACACCAGCAGCGCGAGCGTCAGCATGACGTCGCCCCTGTTGAAGTGCACGCGGGCAATGGCCGTGAGATCGCCATGCAGCAGGATGGTAAATACGCCGGCCAGCGAAATCGCGATGCCGAGCGCTTGCGCGAGCGTCAGCCGCACGCCGAACAGCACCAGCGACCACAATGCCACGAACAGTGGTCCGGACGACTGGATCAGCAGGCCGTTCAGCGCCTGGGTATAGCGCAGGCCGTCATAGGCCAGCACATTGTTGGCGGCATAACCGGTGAGCGACAGCACCAGCAGCATCGGCATCGATTTGCGGATGACTGGCCAGTCCCGCCGCAGATACGGCCACGCCATCGGCAGGATGATCGGCACCGCGCCCGCCCATCGGATACAGGCCAGCGTGTAGGGCGGAATGTGCCCGACCACAAAACGGCCCAGCACGAGGTTGCCGGCCCAGAACAGCGAGGTCAGGCTGAGCAGCAGATAGGGCTGGTTGATCAGCCTTTGAAACATCGACGATCGATACGGAGGACGTTCTGCAATGGTCATACGGCGATGGTCATAGAATCATGGTCATGGAGTCATGGTCACGCGGCGATTGTCATGAGAATCGGGAAGGCCGTGACTGCGCACAAACAGATCGGATGCTGGCGCTTGAAAACATCAGCAAACTCGCGATGACGAGTTCGCAGATCTGATGGTATGATGTGTCTCAGTTTGCTGGCATCGACAACACCCAATGCCGGGACCGTCCTATGTGCAATTGACTGCGGTCCGATTGGGCAATGACCTGCCCGCAAAAATGACAGGCGTATGTTTAACGGCCTCAGGCCGCACGCCGGATGCTGCGCCGGCGCCATGTGATGCCGATGCCGAGCACGCATCCAATAGCGACAAGAAGGCCGATCATCAGGCTCCAGAACCGCCCGCCGGGCCGGTCTACGGTGCGTGACCACAGCGACGGCGCCTCGCCTGCGCGCGCGAGGCGGAAGGCGACGAAGCTGTCGCCGATCGAGGTGCCGGACTCCGAATGGCCGCCCGCGGCGATTGCGACGTATTGTTCGCCCTGCCAAAGATAAGTCATCGGATTGGCGATGCCGGGAACCGGCAGGCGGCCCTGCCAAAGCTCCGCACCGGATTTCGCATCGAAGGCGCGCAGATAGGCGTCCATGGCGCCCGTGAAGACGAGGCCGCCTTTGGTCACCAGCACGCCATTGAGCAGTGGCGTTCCCCAATGGAATGCGGCGCCGAGCGGAGCGAGGTCTTCGGTCGTTCCGACGGGCGACTGCCACAGGATCTTGCCGGCCTTGAGATCGACCGCCACCAGTGTGCCCCAGGGCGGTGGATTACAGAGCATGCCGAGCGGCGATTTGACCACTGCACGGGTCATCGCGAATGGTGTCCCGATCTGGCCACCGAAATCATGACCAGGCGGCGCCTTGTAGTCGCTGCCGAGCGAGGCCCGCGGAATCAGCGTAACGCGATGCACCGCCCGGCTGGTGTTGGCGTAAAGGATCTGGTTGACCGGATCGAACCCAACGCCGCCCCAGTTGATGCCGCCGCCGGTCATTGGAAACAGCAGCGTGCCCTGCGTTGACGGCGGCGTATACAGCCCCTCATTGCGTGCGCTCGCCAACTGGTCGCGGCAGGCGGCGCGGTCCCAGAACGGCAGCAGGCCGAACGCGTCCTTGGCGGAGATGGTCTGCGGCACCAGCGTCGGAACATGAGTTGGGAACGGTTGCGTCGGAGACAGCTGGTCGCCATCGGCGGCCTGCTGCGGCACCGGCCGTTCTTCCACCGGCCAGATTGGTTGGCCGGTGGATCTGTCGAGCACGAACACAAAGCCTTGTTTGGTGCCCTGGATCAGCACGTCGCGCTGGCCGCTGCCGGTGTCGATCCGGGCGAGGGTGGGTTGCGCCGGCAGGTCGTAATCCCAGACATCATGGTGCACGGTCTGGAACGACCACACCAGCTCGCCGGTTTCGATGCGCAGCGCGACGATGGAGTTGGCATGCGCGTTGTCACCGGGCCGCTTGCCGCCCCAGAAGTCCGGACTCGCCGACGACGTCGGCAGAAACAGGAGTCCCGCCGCGTCGTCGACCGACATCGGCGCCCAGACATTGGCCGCGCCCGCGATGGTTCCGTCATGATTGAACGGGTCCCAGCTCCAGCGAATCGCGCCGGTGCGCACGTCGATCCCATGGACATGGCCGCGCGGCGCGTCGGCCCGGCGGTTGTCGGCGATCGAGGATCCCACCACCACGACGCCATGGCTCACCACCGGCGCCGAGGTGATCTGAAATTCACCCGGCCATTCCAGCGGCATGCCGGCGTCGATCCGGACCTCGCCATTGTTGCCGAAATCGATACAGCGCTGTCCGGTTCGGGCATCCAGCGCGATCACACGTGCATCGTTGGTGCCCATGATGATGCGGCTGTGGCACGCCGCATCCTCCGCGCGGGTCTCGTCGCGCCAGTAGGCGACACCGCGGCAGGTCCACCGGTTGGCGGGGCGCAAGCCTGGGTTGATGTTCAGGTTGAATCGCCACTTCTGCGCACCGGTGCCGGGGTCGAGCGCAACGACGTCGTTGAACGGCGTGCATGCGATCAGGCTGTCCTCGACGAACAGCGGCGTCGCTTCCGATTTGGTGCGCGCCATAAGCGCGGGCGACTTGGTCTGCAGGTCGCCGGTGTGGAATTCCCAGGCCTTGACCAGGAGGTCGACATTGCCCGGCCGGATCTGGTCGAGCGGCGAGAATCGCGTGCCTGCCGCGTCGCCGCCCCAGTGCTGCCAGGCTGCGGCGGGGGCAAGCGGGAGCAGGGCAAGGGCAACCAGCCAATGGAGCCGCGTCATGATCGTAATGCAGTCCTCTGGTCGCCCGGTACGCCAGTTTGACCGCGAGCATGGTCCGGACTCCAAGGGCCGCGCAAGCGTAAAGTTGGACCATGCGCGGAGCGCGTTAACGACGTTCGGCCCGGCGCTGCAGTCTTAAAATCGCCGGTGTGCTGCGGGCTGTCGGCCCGGGCGCGAGGCCTGGCGGCCGTCGCCCGCGTTAACATCTCCAGAAAATAGTACCTCCAGCACACGGCAAATGCGGAACCGGTCGCTTACAAATCCGGCGCTAGCATTGCCACGCATACGAGCGGTTCTCGGCGAATATTTTTGAAGCATTGCGACGAACGAGACGGGGCATGAGACGTGCATTTTTGATGGCGAACGTGCGGTCGAAGGCCGCCCGTGTCGCCAAAATTGCAGCAATGCGGATCCGCGCATTCCGGCGCGACAAGCGCGGCAACATTGCCTTGCTGTTCGCATTGACGCTGGTGCCGATGGTTTATTCGGTCGGCGCGGTCATCGACTACACTCTGATGACCAGCGCAAAAGCCAAGCTCGACGCGGCCGCCGACTCCGCCGTGCTTGCGGCGGTCAATCGGGATGCGCTGACATTGAGCGCATCGATGGCTCAGACGATTGCCTCCGACATGTTCAACGCGCAATCCAACGTTGCCTGGGTTCTCTCGAAAAGCGCCGCGGTCAACGTCAACGACACGGCTAACGGTCGCACGGCGACCATCAGCTATTCGGCGCAGGTCCAGACCCAGTTGATGGGGATGGCGGGATTCAGCAGCCTGACGTTCGGCGGCACGTCGACGGCGAATTCGGCGCTTCCGACCTATGTCGATTTCTACCTGTTGCTCGACAACACGCCGTCCATGGGCGTTGCGGCCACGCCGGCGGACGTCGCGACAATGGTCAGCAACACCCCCGATAAATGCGCCTTCGCATGTCACGATTTGTCCAACTTCAACGACTACTACAAGCTGGCGCAGAATCTCGGCGTGACCATGCGTATCGACGTAGTCCGGCAGGCCACCCAATCGCTGATGGACATGGCGGCTTTGGCGACCGCCGTGCCCGCCCAGTTCCGGATGGCGATCTACACCTTCGGATCCTCGTGCAACGGCACCGCACTGACCACGATCACATCCTTGACGTCGAGTCTGTCGAGCGCCAAGACGGCGGCCAATGCCATCGATCTGATGAGCACGCCCTATCAGAACTATAACAGCGACCAGTGCACCGATTTCGACAACATCCTGGCCGCGATGAACAAGGTGATCACGACGCCCGGATCCGGCGTGTCGTCGGCGCCCCAGAAGTTCCTGTTTCTTGTCTCCGACGGCGTCGCGGATGCCGCTTATCCCGCCACCTGTACACAAAAAACCACCAATGGCCGGTGCCAGGAGCCGCTCACGGTCGCCACCTGCACGGCGATGAAAAATCGCGGCATCCAGATCGCAGTGCTCTACACCACCTACCTGCCATTGCCGACCAACGCCTGGTACAACACTTGGATCGCGCCGTTCTCGAGCCAGATCCCTGTCAACATGCAAGCCTGTGCGTCGCCCGGTTTCTATTTCGAGGTGAGCCCGACCCAGGGAATTTCCAACGCCATGAATGCGTTGTTTCAGAAGGCGGTAACCCAGGCGCGCCTTACCAACTGATCGAGCGGATATCCGCGCCGTGTCGATCGGTCAGCCGAACTGCTGCGCGAGCGCTTTCTGGGTCGCAGGGCGCTCCGCCATGCGGCGGCGATGATCCATCACCTTCGGCAGGCGGGTAAGGTCGACGCCATCGCCCTCCAGCCATCCTGCGATGGTGAACAGATAGGGATCGCAGACCGAATAATGCTCGCCCATCACCCAGGGCCCTTTCAGCATGCCGTTCTCGATCAGCTCGAAGCACGCGCCCATGGTTTGCGGCACCTTGCGCTGCATGGCGGCGATTGCTTCGGCATCGTCGACCCAGCGGTGGCCGCGCCGCGAATGCGCATGTGCCACGTGCACCGTGGCGCAGAGATAATTGTTGAACGCCTGCACCTGCGCGAAGGTGAAGGGATCGGCAGGAGCAAGGCCCGCCTGTGGAAAGCTTTGCGCGATGAAGGCGAGGATCGCCGGCGTCTCGGTCAGGATGCCCTGGTCGGTGACCAGCGCCGGCACGCGGCCCTTCGGGTTGATCGCGAGATATGACGGACTCTGCTGTTCGTTCGCCTTGAAGTCGACAGGCACGGCCACATAGTCGGCACCGGCGTCCGCAAGGGCGATATGCGAGGCCAGAGCGCAGGTGTGGGGAGCGAAATATAGCTTCATCATTGCGGCGGCCTTTCCAGCATATCGGTTCATGTCGGAATGAGCGGATTGGTCTTCTCGGATCGCATCTTCGGCTATTTTCGCGCCGCGATAAACACCCCCGAGAGCACCAGCGCGAAGCCGACCAGATGAAACAGTTCCGGCCGCTCGCCGAGAAATGCGATGGCCATCGCCGCGCCGAACACCGGGATCAGGTGAAAGAATGGCGCAGCCCGATTGGCCCCGATCAGCTGGACCCCGCGGTTGTAACAAAGATAGCCAAGGGTGGAGGGGAAGATCGCCACATAAGCCAGCGACAGCAGGCTTGATGTCGTCATGACCACCGGCGGCCCATACAAGGCGTCCCAGATCACCAGGGGGATCAGCGACAGCGCGCCGACGCCGACGGTGAAGGCCAGAAACGACAGGTTGTGAATCGGTGGCCGCTTGACCGAGAGCGCCGAATAGATCCCGAAAATCGCCAGAGCGGCCGTGAAATAGATGTCGCCCCGGTTGAACTGGATCGCGGCCAGAGCCTCGAGATGGCCCTGGGTCAGGATGGTCAGCACGCCAACCAGTGAAATTGCGATGCCGCCGGCCTGCATCCAGCTCAGCCGTACACCGAGCAGGATCAGCGACCATACCGCGACGAACAGCGGGCCGGCGGACTGCAGCAGCAGGCCGTTGAGGGCCTGGGTGTATTGCAGGCCGTAATAGGCCAGCGTGTTGTAGATGCCGATTCCGGTCAGCGACAGGAACACCATCAATCCCAGCTGCTTGCGGATGGCGGGCCAGTCGGCGGCGAGATGCCGCCAGGCCAGCGGCAGAATCAGCAGCGTCGCGCCGCCCCAGCGGACAAACGACAATGTGAACGGCGGCACCACGCCGGCCAGATGGCGTCCGACAATGATGTTGCCGGCCCAGAACAGCGAGGTCAGGCTCAGCAGCAGGTAGGGCTGCTGTCCAAGCCAGCCGATCGGCGAGGGCCTGCGGGACAGATCGGAAACCGTCATTTTTGCGGTACTTCAGTGACTATGGTGGGGAGCGCCCGGGCTCCGGGCCGGTTCGAATCGGATTCTGGCGCCGGATTGCCGGAATAGCTTCGCCGGCGATTGCGACAATGAAGGATTTTCAGGGGATATCAATGGTTTGGCTGCATCGTGCCCATGCGTAAAACGCCCATTTGGCTTGCGTCAGCAGCCCGCATCCTTTATCCGGTTGATTTGTCTCACATGCGAGCGGCCCCGGCCGCAAAGTGAGTCGTTTCAACCCTTCCTGGTGATGGATTTCAGGGGACTTTTGCGAAATGGCCAATGTTGTCGTCGTCGGCGCCCAGTGGGGCGACGAGGGAAAAGGCAAGATCGTCGACTGGTTGTCGGAGCAGGCCGATATCGTCGTGCGCTTCCAGGGTGGCCATAATGCGGGTCACACCCTCGTCATCGACGGCAAGACCTACAAGCTGGCGCTGCTGCCCTCGGGCGTGTTGCGGCCCTCGAAGCTGTCGGTGATCGGCAATGGCGTGGTGTTCGACATCCAGGCCTTCCTTGATGAGGTCGAGCGGCTGCGTGGCCAGGGCGTCGCGGTGTCGCCGGACAACCTGCGCATTGCCGAAAACGTCACCCTGATCCTGCCGCTGCACCGTGAACTCGACGCACTGCGCGAATCATCCAACACCGGCACCGCGATCGGCACCACCCGGCGCGGTATCGGCCCCGCTTACGAGGACAAGGCCGGCCGCCGTGCCATCCGCCTGATGGACCTCGCCGACCTCGACGCGCTGCCGCACAAGATCGATCGCCTGCTGGTCCATCACAACACCCTGCGCCGCGGCCTCAATCTGCCGGAATTCAATGCCGGCGAGATCCTCAAAGAGCTGTCGGCGCTGGCGCCCAAGGTGCTGCCGTATGCGGAGACGGTGTGGAACCTGCTCGACCAGAAGCGCCGGGAAGGCAAGCGCATCCTGTTCGAAGGCGCGCAGGGCGCGCTGCTCGATGTCGATCACGGCACCTATCCTTATGTCACCTCGTCGAACACGGTCGCGGCGCAGGCCGCCACCGGCACCGGCATGGGGCCGGGCGCGGTCGGTTATGTGCTCGGCATTTGCAAGGCCTACACCACCCGGGTCGGCCTTGGCCCGTTCCCGACCGAACTCACCAACGAGATCGGCGAAGAGATCGGACGCCGCGGCAAGGAGTTCGGCGTCAACACCGGCCGCAAGCGGCGCTGCGGCTGGTTCGATGCGGTGCTGGTGCGGCAGACCGCGCGCACCTGCGGCATCAACGGCTTGGCGCTGACCAAGCTCGACATTCTCGACGGCTTCGACGAGATCGAGGTCTGCGTCGGTTATGAGCTCGACGGCAAGGAGATCGACCACCTGCCGGCCGGCGAAGGCGCGCAGGCCCGGGTCAAGCCGATCTACGAGACCATCGAGGGCTGGAAGGAGCCAACCGCCAATGCACGGTCGTGGGCTGATCTTCCGGCGCAGGCGATCAAGTACGTTCGGCGTGTGGAAGAGCTGGTCGGATGTCCGATCGCCTTGCTTTCGACAAGCCCGGAACGCGAAGATACAATTCTGGTACAGAATCCGTTCGAGGCTTAATCCGTTCAAGGCTTGAGGCGCGTAGTCCGCAAAAGTGGGGACCGGTTTTGCGATCAGACTCCGCGCAAGTTATAAGTTAGAGGGCCTCCGAATGGCCCGTAAACTGGACGTTCATGGCTGATTACTACCCGCTCATCGCCCGTGCGATTTCCGGCCTGGATCCCGGGGCTCCCGGCGAGGCGCGTCGTGCATTGTATGAACGGGCGCGCACCGCACTGATCGCGCAACTGCGCAGCGTGCAACCGCCTCTGACCGAAAGCGAGATCACCCGCGAGCGCTTGGCGCTGGAAGAGGCGGTGCGCAAGGTCGAATCCGAGGCGGCCCAGCGTGCCCGCATCGAGGTGCCGAAGCCCGATCCACTGGCGCGCACCCGCCCGGGCGATGCCCTGCGCTCCACCGTGCGTGCCCGCGCCAATCCCGTCGATCCGAACGCGCCTAGTCGCCCTGCGCCGCCGCCACAGCACCGCGCGGACCGTCCGCCGCTTGGCCAAGATGAGGCCCAGCGTCCGCCGCGCAACCTGCGGCCCGATCCGCCGGCACCGCCGCCAGCGAATCGCGATACTTCGCGGCCCCAACCTCCCGGACGCGGCGCTCCGCAGCGCCCGGCCCAGCCCGGCGTTCGCGGTTTCCGTGATGTGGTGGCAGATGCCGACGATCTCGGCGGCGCCGCCGCGCAGGCCAACCGTGCTGCACGCCGTACCTACGCCAATGTGCCGTCACCGTCGCCGGAGTTCGACCGCATTGAGCCGAGCCTGGACAACCGCGTCGATCCGATGGCGGAAGCGTCCTACGGCTATGACGACGATGTGGCCGATGACCATGCCCGCTACGAGGACCGTCCGGCGGCCGCGCCGCGGCCCAAGCCCGGACCGCAGCGGCCGGCCAAACAGCCGAAACCGCCGCGGGTACCCAGCCGCTTCCCGCTGAAGTCGGCGTTGATCCTCGGCGTGGTGCTGATTCTCGCCGGTGTCGGTTTCCTGGTCGGTCCGAAGGCATGGACGTCGCTCAGGGGCATGCTGAAGTCGCAGCCGGTGGCGGAAGCGCCGAAGGCGCCGCAGTCCGACAATGGCAGCCGGCCGAAGATCGCCGATCGTGTCGGCCAGCCCGGCTCGTCGCAGATCGCGCCGGTGGCCCAGAAGGTCGTGCTCTACGACGAAGACCCTGCCGTGCCGGAAGGCAAGCGCTACGAGGGCACGGTGGTCTGGCGCACCGACCAGATCGCCGGCGCCGCGGGCCAGCCGCCCGACCTCGCGATTCGCGCCGACGTCGATGTGCCTGACCGCAAGCTGAAGATGACGCTGACCATCCGCCGCAACAACGACGCGTCGCTGCCGGCGAGCCACACCGCCGAACTGACCTTCACATTGCCGCCGGATTTCAACGGTGGCGGCGTCGCCAACGTTCCGGGCGTGCTGATGAAGTCCAACGAGCAGACCAAGGGCGTGCCGCTGGCGGGCCTGGCGGTGAAGGTGACCGACGGCTTCTTCCTGGTCGGGCTGTCGAACGTCGACGCCGACAAGACGCGCAACATCCAGTTGCTGAAGGAACGCTCGTGGTTCGATATTCCGCTGGTCTATACCAATCAGCGCCGCGCCATCCTGGCGGTCGAGAAGGGGGCGCCCGGAGAGCGGGCCTTCAACGAGGCGTTCGCAGCTTGGGGCCAGTAGCTTTGGGGCCAGTAGTTTTCGTTTCCAATATGTCAGGTCCCGGACGATGGAGGTCCGGGATCAACAGCGGGCAGGGGTAGTTTAGAATGCGGATCACGCTTGTCGGCTCCCGTCATTTCGGCGTGACCGTTTTCGACATGCTGCATCAGCACGGTTTTGGCGTCGCGCGCGTCGTGGTGCATGATGGCGATGATCGCCTGGCGGCTGCGGCCCGCAAGGCGAATGTCGAGGTCACCGTGCAGGCCAATCCGAAGGTTGTGGCGGCGTCGGAAATTGCGCCCGCGACGGATCTGATCATCACTGCTCACAGCCACGCCCGCGTCAGCCGCGAGGCACTCGCCACCGCGAAATTCGGTGGTATCGGCTATCACCCCTCGCTCTTGCCGCGCCATCGTGGCATCGCCGCGGTGGAGTGGACCATCAAGGAAGGCGATTCGATTGCGGGCGGCACCATCTATCACCTCGCCGACCGCATGGATGCTGGCGCGATCGTGATGCAGGACTGGTGCTTCGTGAAAAAGGGCGAGACCGCTCGCGAACTTTGGGAGCGCGCGCTGGCGCCGCTCGGTCTCAAGCTGCTGGCGGAAGCAATCGATCACGCCAAGGCCTTCGGTACCCTGCCATCGAAACCGCAGGACGAGGCATTCGCCACCCAGGCGCCGGCGCTGTCCCCGCATTAACAACGATAGGCTCGGACGCAGAAGAAGGCGATGCGCCTCGCCACCCACCGCCGTCGTCGCCCGACTGTGAGGAGCCGCTTCAGGCCACCCGCCCACCTCATCAATGCCCAGACTGTATCGATCGATGCCCAGTCTAAAATGGTCGGGCATCGGCCCCGTCCCTAGTGTCCCTTCCCAACAAGCAAGGGTTCGTCTCGCGATCGACAGCGTCGCGCGGCGATTTTCGGGAAGGAAACAGCCATGGTGTCGATCCCCCAGACGGTGACCGCGAGCAGTGGGCGGCTGCGTTACCAGATCGTCCTGATGATCTTCGCGGTGACGGTGGTCAACTATGCCGACCGCGCCATCGTCTCGATCGTGGGCGCGCCGCTGTCGAAAGAACTGGCCATCAGCCCGGTGGCGCTCGGCTACATCTTTTCCGCGTTCGGCTGGTCCTATGTGGCGGCACAGATCCCCGGCGGCTGGCTGCTTGATCGCTACGGCTCGAAGCGCGTCTATGGCTTGAGCATCCTGCTGTGGTCGATCTTTACGTTCGCGCAGGGTTCGGTCGGCTTCTTCGGCGGCGGAGCGGCAATAGCGTGGCTGTTTGTCCTGCGATTCCTGGTGGGCGCAGCGGAATCCCCGTCGTTTCCCGGCAATGCGCGCATCGTCGCGGCCTGGTTCCCCACCGCCGAACGCGGCAAGGCGTCGGCGATTTTCAACGCCGCGCAGTACTTCGCCCCGGTTCTGTTCGCGCCGCTGGTGAGCTGGATCACCCAGCGCTTCGGCTGGAGCTACTCATTCTTCGTCATGGGCCTGGTTGGCATTGCGCTGTGGGTGGTGTGGGGCCGGGTGATTCATGGTCCGCGCGAACATCCCGCGATCAGCGAGGCCGAACGCACCTACATCGAGCGCGGCGGCGCGCTGATGCAGATGGATGGCGCAGCAGTGGACACCAGCCAGCACCGCCCTTTCGCCTGGAGCGATCTGCGGCAGCTGCTCGGAAACCGGATGCTGCTCGGCGTCTACATCGCCCAGCACTGCATTACGGCCATCACCTACTTCTTCCTCACCTGGTTCCCGCTGTACCTGATCAAGGACCGCGGGATGTCGATCCTCAATGCCGGCCTCGTCGCCTCGCTGCCGGCGCTATGCGGCTTTTTCGGCGGGGTGCTCGGCGGCGTGATCTCCGACGCGCTCTACCGCCGCACCCGGTCGCTGACATGGGCCCGCAAGATTCCGATCATCGGCGGCATGCTGCTGTCGATGACCATCATCGTCTGCAACTACGTCACCTCGCCCACGCTGGTGGTGGTGGTGATGGCGATCGCGTTTTTCGGCAAGGGCGTCGGCTCGCTCGGCTGGGCGGTGGTCTCGGACACCTCGCCGAAGGAGATCGGCGGCCTCAGCGGCGGCCTGTTCAACATGTTCGGCAACACCGCCGGCATCACCACCCCGATCATCATCGGCTACATGATCCAGCACACCGGTTCGTTCAACGGCGCGCTGGTCTTCATCGGCTTCAATGCCTTTGTCGCCATGGCAGCCTATCTGTTCGTGGTCGGCGAGATCCGCCGGGTCGAACTGAAGCCGGCGTGATTTTCCGGGCTCGGCCGCACGACGCGGTGTGACCGGTGTTCGGGCGGCGACCGCGGTCCGAACCGGTCGGGGAGCTCAGTGCGAAGGGGCCGGTGTTGTTGAGGGGGTGCGATCCATGCTAGATGTCAGCTCGAACGCCTCGATCAATAACGAATTGGCATCGATGTTCGATATCATGCAGCTGCGATGTTTCGTGGCGGTGGCCGAGGAATTGCACTTCGGCCGCGCCGCGGCGCGGCTCAACATGACCCAGCCGCCGCTCAGCCGACAGATCCAGGTGCTGGAGCGGATCATCGACGCGCCGCTGCTGGAGCGCACCAGCCGCGCGGTGCGGTTGACGCCCGCCGGCCGCAGCTTCTTGCCGGAAGCCAAGCGCATCCTGAAACTCGCGGCGAGCGCCTCGTCCACCGCCAAACGGATCGCGGCCGGCAAGACCGGCGGCATCAAGATCGGCTTCACCGCCGGTGGCGCCTACTCCTTCCTGCCCCAGCTCGTCACCGCGATGCGGCGGCGGGTGCCGGAGGTCGATCTGTCGCTCAAGGAAATGGTCAGTGTCGACCAGATCGAGGCGCTCGGCTCCGGTGAGATCGATGTCGGCCTGTTGCGGCCGCCGGTCGGCCGTCCGGAACTCGAGGCGCTGCGCGTCGTCGCCGAGCCGCTGGTGGCGGCGGTGCCGGCCGGTCATCCGCTCGCCAGCCGTCCGAGCCTCGCGCTGAGCGATCTCGATGGCCAGCCTTTCATCATGTACGCCCCCTATGAGTCGCGTTATTTCTACGACCTGCTGGTGAGTGAGTTCGCGCGCGCCAAGGTGCTGCCGCGCTACGTCCAGCATCTCAGCCAGATCCATTCGATCCTGTCGCTGGTGCGCGCCGGCCTCGGGCTGGCGATGGTGCCGGAGACGGCGGACGGCCTGCGCATGGAAGGCGTTTTGTTGCGGCCGCTGCGCATCAAGGCGCCGCGGCCGGTGGAAATGTTCCTGGTCTGGCGCCGCGATGGCGACAATCCGCTGCTGCCGACGGTGGTGGAGGTCGGCCGGGAGATCGCGGTCACCTGATCATCTCCGGCTCGATCGATGCAGAACTTGCATCGATCGAGCCCGTCTTTGGCTTGGACGGTGGATCACGGCGCGCCTATCACCGGATCTGAAAATGCAGGTGCCGTGCCACGCACCGCTGTCGCAGCCTCAAGAGGAGAATTTTGACGTGACCAGCAAGATGACGCCGCGCGAGATGGCCAGCCAGATCGGGGGCGGCCTGTTGTCGTTTCCGGTCACGCCATTCAAGGCGGACCTGTCGTTCGACGAGCAGCGCTATCGCGACAACCTCGACTGGCTCTGCGGTTACGACGTCGCCGGGCTGTTCGCAGCCGGGGGCACCGGCGAGTTCTTCTCGCTGACCCCTGCCGAGGTGACGCAGGTGGTCGGCATTGCCGTGGCCGAGACGCGCGGCCGCGTGCCGGTGCTGGCCGGTGCCGGTTATGGCACCGCGATCGCCATCGAGATGGCGGTGGCGGCAGAGAAGGCAGGCGCCGACGGTTTGCTGCTGCTGCCGCCGTATCTGATGAACTCTGAGCAGGACGGGCTGGCGGCTCATGTCGAAGCCGTCTGTGCTGCCACCAAGCTCGGCGTCATCTTCTACAACCGCGACAACGCGCAGTTGAACGAGGCGACGCTGGAGGCGCTGTGTGCGCGCTGCCCCAATCTGGTCGGCTACAAGGACGGCGTCGGCGATGTCGAACTGATGACGCGCATTCACATCCGGCTCGGTGACCGGCTGACCTACATTGGTGGGCTGCCGACGGCGGAGACGTTTGCTTTGCCCTATCTGGAAATGGGCGTCACCACGTATTCCTCGGCGGTGTTCAATTTCGTGCCTGAATTCGCCACCGCCTTCTATGCCGCGGTGCGCCGCCAGGATCGCGCCGCCGTTCACGCCGGGCTGCGCGATTTCATCCTGCCGCTCATCGCCATCCGCAACCGCAGGAAGGGCTACGCCGTCTCCATCATCAAGGCCGGCATGAAGGTGATCGGGCGCGATAGCGGCCCGGTGCGGCCGCCGCTCACGGATCTCACCGCCACCGAGACGGCCGAACTCGCGACGCTGGTGCAGGGGCTTGCCGTCAAGCAGAAGGCAGCCTGACGGCACGGCGCAACCGCGCTATGGTATGGGCTTGAGACAATGACTGCATAAGCGCCGGTTTCACACGGCGCGCAAAGGGAACAAGGGATCAGCCATGGCGCAGCCGCAACCGTCTCCGGGCAAGCCGCTCTATATCCGCATGCGCGAGGGAGACAATGTCGCCATCGTCGCCAACAGCGGCGGCCTTCGTCCCGGTGCGGAATTTTCCGGCGGCCTGCGGCTGGTCGAGCAGATCCCGCAAGGTCACAAGGTGGCACTGGCCGACATCGCCAGCGGCGAGCCGATCCTGCGCTATGGCGAGGTGATAGGTCACGCCGCGGCCGATATTGCCAAGGGAAGCTGGGTCAAGGAGGCGCTGGTGGTGATGCCCGATGCGCCGCGGCTCGACAACCTGCCGAAGGCGCGCGGCGCTGCATCCGCGTTGCCGCCGCTGGAAGGCTACACCTTCGAAGGTTATCGCAATGCCGACGGTTCAGTCGGCACCCGCAACATCCTGGCCATCAGCACCAGCGTGCAGTGTGTCGCCGGCACGGTGGAATTCGCGCTGAAGCGGATCCGCGAAGAGCTGCTGCCGAAATATCCCAATGTCGACGATGTCGTCACCGTCACCCACGCCTATGGCTGCGGTGTCGCCATCAATGCGCCTGGCGCTGCGGTGCCGATCCGGACCCTGCAGAATCTGGCGCGCAATCCCAATTTCGGCGGCGAGGTTTTGGTGGTCGGCCTCGGCTGCGAGAAGCTGCAGCCCGAACTGCTGCTGCCGGAAGGTTTGGTGGAGGACTCCGATGATATCGTTCGCATGCAGGATGAACGCCTAACCGGCTTCAGCGAGATCGTCGACAGCATCGTCACGATGGCCGAGCAGCGGCTGAAAATCCTCGATCGCCGCCGCCGCGAAACCTGTCCGGCGGCCGATCTCGTTGTCGGCATGCAGTGCGGCGGCAGCGATGCGTTTTCGGGGGTGACGGCCAATCCCGCGCTCGGTTTCGCCGCCGATCTTCTGGTCCGCGCCGGCGCTACCGTGATGTTCTCCGAAGTCACCGAGGTGCGAGACGCGATCCATCTGCTCACGCCACGCGCCGTCAACCAGGATGTTGCCGACGCGCTGATCCGCGAAATGGACTGGTACGATCGTTATCTCGAAACCGGTGCTGCCGACCGCAGCGCCAATACCACGCCCGGCAATAAGAAGGGTGGCCTGTCCAACATCGTGGAGAAGGCGATGGGGTCGGTGATCAAGTCCGGCACCAGCCCGATCGCCGGCGTGCTCTCGCCCGGCGAGCGCGTGCGCGACAAGGGCCTGATTTTTGCCGCGACGCCGGCGAGCGATTTCGTCTGCGGCACCCTGCAGCTGGCCTCCGGCATGACGCTGCACGTCTTCACCACCGGCCGCGGCACGCCTTATGGCCTCGCTGCCGCGCCCGTGATCAAGGTCTCGACCCGCAGCGATCTGAAGAAGCGCTGGCACGACCTGATCGATGTCGATGCCGGCACCATCGCCACCGGCGATGCCACCATGGAAGAGGTGGGCTGGGAGATCTTCCGCCTCATGCTCGATGTCGCCAGCGGCCGCAAAAAGACCTGGGCCGACCACTGGGGCATCCACAACGCGCTGGCGCTGTTCAATCCCGGGCCGGTGACGTGAGATCGTTGGCGGGTGCGGCGCATCGCGCAATTGATTCAAGTCGCGTCGCAATCGTTGCCAAATTGCCATAGGCGGAACCTGCGCGCATAAGTTGCAGCGTGCAAAATTTCACGATATTGCTGATCGTGTTCGAGCGGTGTGCGGGCGGGGGCCAGAGCCGTTGCGGAGAACGCGATGCATCGCGGCGTGGGCCGGCTGTTGCTGATCGTCCCTGTTTTTGCGGGATTGGCGCTGACATCGCGCGCAGAAGCCCGCTGCGTCAACACCACGACTGGCGGGCAGGCCACCGATGGCGTCGACATGCCATCGTCGGGACAGGCGGTGGTTTGCGATACGGGCACGCCGAACCCCTCCACCACGACGGTGACCTCCACGACAGGCAGCACCGGAGTCAGCATCACGGTGCAATCGGGCGCCACGGTCAGCACCACCGCGCGCGCGATCGGACTCAATGGCAATGCCAGCAGCGTGCTCAATCAGGGCGCGATCAGAACATCCGGCTTCAACGCCTTCGGCATCGCTTCGACCGGCAACGGCAATACGCTGACCAATGCCGGCACTATCAGCACCACCGGTGCGAGCGGTCATGGTTTGAGCGCGACCGGCAGCAACAGCACGCTGATCAATTCGGGCACCATCGCGGTCAGCGGCGCCGGCGCCAGCGGCATCCGGTCCACTGAAACCACGGCTGCCACCACGATCACCAACAGCGGCAGCATTGTCGCGAGCGGCGCGCCACGTGCGGGCGTGCCCGCCAACGGCGTTTCCCTTTTCGCCGGCACGTTCCAGAATCTCGCCGGGGGCACGGTGTCGAGCACCCAGGCGTTCGGAGTCTCCGGCGGCGACGGTGGCGTGACGGTGCAGAACGCAGGTACCATCACCGGCGGAAACGGCACCGCGATCCAGCTTGGCAACGGCAACAACGTCATCCAGGTGACCGGCGGCCAGATCAACGGTGCAATCGTCAGCGGCAGCGGCAACGACCAGTTCACCTGGAGTGGCGGCAACATCAACGGCGCGATCGGCCTTGGGGCCGGCAACGACGCCGCGACGCTGCGCAATATCACCGACGCGCAGCTGGCGACGGTGCCGGTGATCGACGGCGGCGCAGGCACCGACCATCTGGTGTTCGACAATTCTGCGTTGACCGGTTTCGGCCGCTTCATCAATTGGGAAAACGTTGCTCTCACCAACGGCACGAGGCTGACGCTCGACGGCGCGGGGATGACGCTGGGTGATGCCGGCACCGGTACCGGCGCGGTGGCGATCGATGCGTCCAGCACGTTGTTTGCAGGCAACGGCGCCAATCCGGTAATTCAGTCGTTCACTGCGGGGCAACTGGTGACGGTGACCAATGCGGGCACCATCGATCTTACCAACGGCGGATCGATTGCCGCCAACACACTGACCATTGCGGGCAACTACATCGGCATGGGCGGGACGCTGCATCTCAACACGGTATTGGGCGCGGACAATTCGGCGTCCGACAAATTGGTGATCGCGGGGGCCGGCGCCTCGGGGAGCGGAGCCACGAGCCTCATCGTCAGCAATGCGGGCGGTGGCGGCGCGGCGACGGTGAGCAACGGCATTAATGTTGTGCAGGTGGCGGGCGGTGCCACGACTGCGGCCGGCAGCTTTTCATTGGCCGCACCGGCCGTCGCCGGTGCGTATGAATACATGCTGTTTCGCGGCGGCCTGAATGGCGCCAATCCGGACAACTGGTATCTGCGCTCGGCACTGGTCGTGCCGGTGACGCCGGGCGAGCCTCCACCGCCCCCGCCGCCACTTCCCGTCACCGAGCCGACGCCGCCGGGCACGGCAGTCATCGAGCTGATCCGTCCCGAGGTCGCGGTGCAGAGCATTGTGCCTGAAGTCGCACGGACGCTTGGCCTTGTCGCGCTCGGAACGTTCCACGAGCGGCGCGGCGAGCAGACGCTGCTGGAAACCGCGCCGGCCGCCTGGGGCCGGGTGTTCGGTCAGCATGACAAACAGGATTTTTCCGGCGGCGTGCGGCCGAGTTTCGACGGCAGCATTGTCGGCTTCCAGGCTGGTCTCGATCTGCTTCGGTTCGAAACTTTTGGTGGTGTGCGCAACCTGATCGGGCTCTCGGCCGCACGCAGCCGGGCCACCGGCGATGTCAACGGCTTCGTGCTTGGCGTCGAAGGCAATCGGGCCGGCACCATGGATCTCAGCGCCACCAGCATCAGTGGCTACTGGACCATGATCGGCACCGCCGGCTGGTATGTCGATACGGTGTTACAGGGTGATTTCTTCGACGGATCGCCGCATTCTGACCGGCAGATCGGCGCCAGCATTTCCGGATCGAATTTTCTGGCGTCGGTTGAAGCCGGTCTGCCGATTTCGCTCGGCGATCGTTTTGCGATCGAGCCGCAGGCCCAGTTCATCTATCAGCATCTTGGGCTGAACAGCACGCAGGATGCGCTCTCCACCATCGCGTTTGCGCCGTCCGATGTGGTGAATGGACGCATCGGCCTGCGGCTGAAAGGTAATTTCGGCAGCGGTGCCGCGACCTGGACGCCTTACCTGAAGAGCGACGTGTGGTGGCGCACGTCAGGGGCCGACCAGGTTGCGTTCGCGACCAATGTTATATCGACCTTGCGTAACTCTGGTCCCGCAGTGGAAGTGGGCGGCGGTGTCAGCGGCCGGCTGACCGAGTTCATCAGTCTTTATGGGGAAGGCAGTTATCGTTGGGCGATGGACGACAGCGCCAGGATCTACAAGGGCAATCTGGGCCTGCGCGTGGCGTGGTAGGTTTGGACCACGAAGAAGCCGACGCCGTCAGGCAACAGCCAACAGCTCGATCCAGCGCAGCAGGTTCGTCGCCATGTACTCGCTGTCCGTGGTGTGCTGCGAGGCCGCCTCGTCGTCCAGCACCCGGCCGCAGGCGTCGACATAGTTCAGCAGCGCAATGTCGTCGGGCTGCGTCACCCGGCAGAACTCGTCGTCGAGGAAGATCGTATAGTCCCAGTTCGGGGGATCGGCGAGCGAGCGGTCCTTCGAGATCAGGAAGCGCGACGGCGCGAGCCCACGGGCGGCGAGCGCGCTTTCCACTGCCGGAAGCCGTCGCATGAAGGCTTCGTCAAACGGGCCGACGCTGCTTCGAAGTGTGATCGACATCACAGGCCTCCATGGGCTGCCATTCGGGCTGCACTGTCGAATTAGAGCGGTTCCCGATCAGGTTGGCTCGTATCCAGCGGCTTGGAAGTAGTTGG
>JBGMOD010000150.1:0-60696 GCA_041424235.1 Hyphomicrobiales bacterium | reverse complement strand
ACACCAGCACTTCCTTGAACGAGCTGGCCCAGAACGAAAACAGCGCCTCCGAAAAGCCGACGCCGAGCGCCGCCAGCACGGTGAGCGGATAACTGACAAGGCCGCCGAGGATGGCGGCGACAAAGCCTTTCAGACCGATCAGGAAACCGCTGTCGTAATAGACTGTCATCAGCGGTCCGATCAGCACCCCGGACACGGCTCCGAGGCCGGCCGCGATCGCAAAGGCGATCTGTCCGGCGAGAGCGGTGGGAATACCCGAGAGCCGTGCACCGATCCGGTTCGAGGCGCAGGCCCGCAGCGCCTTGCCGAACAGCGACCACTCGAAGAACACCGCAAACACGACCAGCAGCACGATGGTGACCACCAGCACCATCACGCTCTGGCCTGTGACCACCAGCGATCCCAGGGTGAACGATTGCGACGACAGCGCCGTGGTGCCGACCCCCTCGGGGCCGAAGAACACCAGCCCCAGTCCCATCAACGAGAAATGCACACCGAAGGCTGCGATCAGCAGCACCAGCACACTCGATTTGGCGATCGGATCGAAGGCGATGCGATAGAGCATCGGCCCCATCGGCAGGATCAACAGCACCGTGAGTGCGCCGGACAGCACCGGCCCAAGCTTCAATGGCGCGAGGAAGCTCGTGAGCAATGCCAGCCCGATCGGCACGGCGAGATCCAGTGCGACGATACGGACGAGCCGAGCAGCCGTGATCTCGCGCCGGTACTGCACCAGTTCCGAAACCGCGGCGAGCCCGCCAAGTGCGATCAAAAGCCACACCGTGCCGGGCAGCTTGCCGTTCTCCAGTGCTGCCACCGTCAGTGTCGCGAATGCGACGAACTCGCCCTGCGGAATCAAGATCACGCGGGTCACCGCGAACACCAGCACCAGCGCCAGCGCAACCAGCGCATAGACGGCACCGTTGATGATGCCGTCCTGCAGCAGGAACAGGAATATCGTGAAATCCACCCCGGACGCCGCCCTTGTTTGCGAATGCGGTCAGCCTAAGCCGGCTGCGCGGGGGCGTCTGTCCCTACAGTTAGCGACGGCCTGCAACATCTCGCATCGCAATATCGCCGTCTGTGACCAATTCGGGACAGCCTGCGCCGGATGCTTTCGGCTCCGGACCGTTGCTGATAAGGTCCGGGAAAATAAGGGATTTGGAGGAGACGATGAACGCGGGAGAGGCTTTCAGGGCCGCCGTGCCGGGCGATCAGGATGTCGCCGGCGCCGTGCTGGCCATCGGCCGGCCGACCTTTCCGGACGCATTGATGCGCACGCTGCGTCGCATCGCCGATGTCGGGCACTGCATGGTGTTTTCATTCGCCGACGACAATTCGGCGCGCTGCCTGCTCGATGCCGGCAACATCCCGACCGGCGGCGATCTCGGCGAGGCCTATTCCGGACATTTCCACCAGGCCGATCCGAACCGCGACACCATTTTCAGCCACCAGGCGAGTGTGTCGCCGATCCTGCTGCCAACTTTCGCGCGGCGGATGTACAGCGATAGCTACCGCAAGCTGTTCTTCGAGGATTCCGACATCGTCGACAAGTTCGCTACCGCGATCTGGGTCGATACCACCTGCTTCTATGTGAACTTCTATCGCATCACCGCGCAGGGCCGGTTCTCGCGCGCGCAGATCGAACGGCTGAAGCGGATCGCGCCGGCAATCAGCGCGGTGGTCGCCCGCCATTTCGATCCTTCGGTCGCCCCGCAGGACCCGCCACGCCAGAACCTGGGCACGCTGTTCGCCACCAATGCAGCCTTCGCCTGCCTGACCGGCCGCGAAAAGGAGGTGTGCCTGCGCATCCTCTCCGGCCTCAGCTCGGAGGCGATCTCGGCTGATCTCGACATCAGCATCCATTCGACCCTGACCTACCGCAAGCGCGCCTACGACAAGCTCGGGATTTCATCGCAGAACGAATTGTTCGGCATCGTCCTGAAGCTCCTGATGCAGGGGTTGAACTGAGGCCCAGCGATCGATCGTAGCCCGGATGAGCGAAGCAACATCCGGGAACTATTCGCACCCTCCTCCCCGGATATGAATGCGACGGCTCGAGATACGAGCTACGGTCTCTCGATCTTTCAAGGTGCGAATCCCGACATGACCAATGTCCTATTCGTCTGCAGCGCCAACCGTTTGCGCAGCCCGACCGCCGAGCAGGTCTTCTCCACATGGCCCGGGATCGAGACGGACTCAGCGGGCATATCAGCCGGCGCAACTGTTTTGCTGACGTCCGAACAGATCGACTGGGCCGACATCATTTTTGTCATGGAGAAAACACACCGTAGCAAACTGACACAGCGATTTCGCAATCACTTGAAGAACAAACGGGTCGTGTGCCTCGACATTCCAGATGACTATGAATTCATGGATCCCGCCCTCGTTCAGCTGCTCGAAACCCGAGTCCATCGTTTTCTGCCGCAATCGGGATCGACATTGCGGTAAGGGCCGGGCTTCTTTCGAGGAGCTTCTTGCGACGCGTCCCAACTTGTAGGGACAGACGCCCCACCCGTCCGGGCCTATCCTCAGCATCATCGGACATCCACACCCTGAGGCTTACGTTGAGCACCGCCCCCCGCTTCGACATCGATCTCGCCGCGTTCTGGAGCGACCCCTATCCGGCGCTGGCGCGGCTGCGCAAGGAGGCGCCGATCGCATTCGTGCCGCAGCTCGGCAGCACGGTGTTCACGAACCGCGACGATATCTTCGTCTCCGAGAAGCAGATCGACGTGTTCAGTTCGCATCAGCCCGAAGGCCTGATGAACAGACTGATGGGCCATAACATGATGCGCAAGGACGGCGATGCGCACATGGCGGAGCGCAAGGCGATCTTTCCGACCATCTCGCCGAAAACCGTGAAGGCACACTGGACCGCGCAGTTCCAGGCCCATGCCGATCGCATCATCTCGGCGCTGGATCCGGCCAAACGTATCGACTTTGTCAGGGATTTCGCGCTGCCGTTCTCCGCCGAATGCCTGAAATCGATCACCGGCCTGACCAACATGCGTTTCGAGGACATGAACGCATGGTCGCAGGCGATGATCGACGGCATCGCCAATTATGCCGGCGACCCCGCGGTGGAGGCACGCTGCCATGCAGCGACCGCGGGCATCGATGCCGCGATCGACGACAGGCTGCCCGCCTTAAGCAAGTCGCCGGACCAGAGCCTGCTCGGGGTCACCCTCGCCGCGGGCATGCCGATGGAGAGCATCCGCGCCAACGTCAAGCTCGCCATCAGCGGCGGCCAGAACGAGCCACGCGATGCGGTCGCCGGCACCGTGTGGGCGCTGCTCACCCACCCGGACCAGCTCGAGATGGCGCGCAGCGGACAGGTCTCCTGGCTGCAGGTGTTCGAGGAATATGCGCGCTGGATCTCGCCGATCGGCATGTCACCGCGCCGGATCGCCAAACCCTGGACCATCCGCGATATCACGTTCGAGCCGAACGATCGCATCTTCTTCATGTTCGGGTCGGCCAACCGTGACGAAAAGCACTTCGTCAATGGCGAACTGTTCGATGTGCGGCGCGATGCCTCCCGAAGCATTGCGTTTGGCGCCGGCCCTCACTTCTGCGCCGGCGCCTGGGCATCGCGCTCCATGCTCGCCGACGTGGCGCTACCGACGATCTTCGCACGGCTGAAAAATCTCCGGCTGCTCGGCGATGAGCCGGTGCGGATCGGCGGCTGGGCGTTCCGCGGCCTGCTCAACCTGCCGGTGACATGGGATGCAACCGTTCCGCATTGACCGACCGGCGGAGTGATCACACCTGCCCCAGAAGCCCTCGCGTCGCCTGGTCGAGCTCTTCCGCATAACGGCGCCGCGCATAGGACTCGGTCAGCAAGCCGATCACCTTGCGGCTGCCGCCGGCTTCCGTCACCGCAAGCACCTCGGCCCCAACATCGTCGAACACCTTCATCGCCGACTTGACGTTCATCGCCGGAAACAGCGTGACGTCCTGAAACTTGATCAGCTCGATCACCTGGATCTCATCAGCGATGCTGTCGAGATCACCGGAGAACAGCTCCGGCAGCAGCACGATGCCGCAATACCTGTTGAGCCCATCGACGGCAATCACCGCATGACGCGACCCGAGCAGATATTCACTGCGACACTGGGCAATGGTCGCCGTGGCGGGAATGGTCGCGACATCGGTGCGCATCATGCGCTCGACCGTGAGGTTGCGAAGCCAGCCGACATCGTTGGCGCTGCGAATGGTCTCTCCGCGCAAGTGCAGCCGCCAGGTGGAGAACGAGTGGCCGAACAGCGCCCGCACACACACGCTGGTAACGATGCAGGCCGCCAGCACCGCAGCGGTGACATCGACGCTGCGGGTCATTTCCAGCACCAGGAACGACATGGTGAGCGGGCCGCCGACAATCGCGACCCCGAGCGTCGCCATACCGGTAAGCATGCTGGCCAGCGGATCGAGCGGAATGCCGAACATCGGAAGCTGCAGCACCATGGCGTAGAGCTTGCCGATCAGGCTGCCCACGAACAGCGATGCGAAGAACAGACCGCCGCGAAAGCCCGACGCAAGCGAAATCAGGCAGGCGCACAGCTTCAGGCCGATGATGATGGCGATGGCCTCCATTGCCATGCTGCGGTGAAGATCCAGCACCATCGCGCCATGGCCCGCCGCCAGCACCTGAGGTGTCACAATGGCCATGCCGCCAATGCAGAGCCCGCCGATCGGGGTCCTGAGCCAGACCGGCAGCCAGCGCTGGTTGAAGACCCGCTCCACCAGCGCCGAGCTTCGCATCACCACGATCCCGACGGCGGCAACGATCAGCGCCAGCCCAATAATGGCGAGATATTGCTCACCGGTGACTGCACCGACCTGCGGCACATTGAGCGAATATGGCGCACCACCGAGCCAGCGGGCGGTGAGAGCCGCCGATAGCGATGCTGCAAGGATCGGCGCCGCGCTGGACACCGAATAAACGCCGACGATCAATTCGCAGGCATAGAATGCGCCGGTGATCGGCGCGCCGAAGGCGGCCGCGATGGCACCGGCGGCGCCACAGCCCACGATCAGGCGCAAATCGTTGCGCCGCAGGTTGAAGAAACGGCCGAGCAGCGAGGCCGCGCCCGCCCCGATCTGGGTGTAGCCGGCCTCCAGCCCGACGGAGGCGCCGCAGCCGTTCGAGATCAGGGTCTGGCTCGAGACCACAACACTGTCGCGCAACGACAGCCGGCCGCCGCGCAGCGCGTTGGCTTCAATCGGGTCGACCGCGTTGGAGATCTTCCAGCGCCGGCGCGACCACTCCATCAGGCCCAGCAGCAGGCCGCCCGCAGCCGGCGCGATCATCGCCGCCCAGGGATTGACGATCTCGTTGGCGCTGAGGCGCACGTCGATCGGAATGCCGTAGATCAGAACATGCGCGATCTGGGCGATCTCGCTCATCAGCGTGACGATCGCACCGGCCACGACACCGACCAGCAGGGCGAGCGGAACCAGAAAGAACTCGTTGCCGCGCAGCAGCGCCCGCAGCGTGGAGAGCACGCCCTTGGAGCCGAGATGGTCGATCAAGCGACCAATCCGTGCGAGCATCAGCACGCTGCATATCCCAGGCAAGACAGACGACAAGACACATCATGAACGACGCACAAAACCGCGTCGTTCGGCCACTTCATAGGTTCGAATACCTCGCACCGCAACACGAATAGTGTCCCGCTACACGCAGAGCTCTCTTATTGAATCGGGCGCGCGCTGTCATTAACAGACGCTGAACGGGCGTGCGCGGCCGAGGCCCGGATCATGTCCGCGGCCTTCTCGCCGATCATGATGGTCGGGGCGTTGGTGTTGCCCCCGATCAAGGTGGGCATGATGGACGCGTCCGCGATCCGCAGGCCGTCGATGCCATGAACCCTGAGCTGCGGATCGACCACCGCCAGCGGATCGTCGACGCCCATCTTGCAGGTGCCGACCGGGTGATAGACGGTATCGACCCGCTCGCGCAGCACGGCGCGGATATCGTCGTCGCTGCGGACATGGCCGGTGAAGACATCGGCGGTCTGCAGCGCCCGCAGTGCCGGAGCATCGAGCAGACGCCTGGTGGTCTTGTAGCCGGCCACCATGGCCGCCATGTCGGCCTCCTCGCCGAGGAAATTCGGATCGATCAACGGCGCCTGCAAGGGATCGGCGCTCTGGAGCTGGACGCTGCCGCGACTCTCCGGCCGCAGCAGGCAGACGTGGCAGGAAAAGCCGGTGCCCCACCGCGGCTGGCGGCCATGATCGTTGACCATCGCCATGCAGAAATGCAGCTGGATATCCGGCACCTCGAGATCGGGCCGGGTTTTGAGAAAACCGCCGCATTCGGCGATGTTGGACGTCATCGAGCCCCGCCGTTCCCTGCGGTACTGGCCGATGCCCTTGAAGATCCGCCCGATGCCACCGAACGACAGCCCGGTGAAGTGCGGACTGTCGGATGTGTAACCAAATACGAAGTCTGGGTGATCCTGCAGGTTCTGGCCAACACCCGGCAGGTGATGGCGCACGGGGATGCCATGCTGCACCAGCGTCGCGCCGTCGCCGATCCCCGACAGCATCAGCAATTGCGGGGTCTGGAACGCGCCGAGGCTGAGGATCACCTCGCGCCGGGCGCGCACCTCGCGGATCTCGCGTCCGCGTCGATACTCCACGCCGACCGCACGCCCGCCCTCGAACAGCAGGCGTGTGGCGTGGGCGCCGGTCTCGACATGCAGATTCTTGCGGCTCTGCATGAACGGATGAATGTAGCCTCGCGCCGCGCTCCAGCGCTCGCCGTTTTTCTGGGTGACCTGGTAGACGCCGAGGCCTTCCTGCTCCTCGCCGTTGAAATCATCGCGGATACGGAACTGGGCCTCACGCGCGGCCTGCAGATAGATCTCCCGCACCGGATTGTCGGAGCGCAACCCGGTGACGCTGAGCGGCCCCCCCTTGCCGTGATACGCGCCGTCGAGTTCGGAATTATCCTCGGAGCGCTTGAAATAAGGCAGCACGTCGTCGTACGACCAGCCGGTATTGCCCAGCGACGCCCAGTGGTCGTAATCGGACCGGTGCCCGCGAATATAGACCATCGCATTGATTGCGGATGAGCCACCGAGGCCCCGGCCACGCGGCTGGTAACCGATGCGACCGTTAAGGCCGCGCTGCGGCACGGTCTCGAAAGCCCAGTTGTTGACCTTGCGCGCCACCATCAGCACCAGCGCGCCCGGCGTGGTGACCACCCAGTTGTCGTTTTTGCCGCCGGCCTCGAGCAGCGCCACCGACGTACTGGCATCCTCGGACAGGCGGCTCGCCACCGCGCAACCGCCGGAGCCTGCGCCCACCACCACATAATCAAACGTATCGGTCATGACGTTCCCTCATCCGGAATATCTGTCAGATGTCCTGCAATGGGCTCAGGACATGAAGCGAAGCAACTTCTGCATACGCGCGATCTTGGCGCCGTACGGCGGATAGAGATCGGCGAAGCGGTTGAACGGCGAGCGGTAGAACACCGGCTTCAGCTTGCTCAGCGACCGGAAGCCCCATTCGCCATGGTAGGCGCCGCTGCCCGAGGCGCCGACGCCCCCCATCGGCTGGTTGATCTGGGTGAAATGAAACAGGCAGTCGTTCACGGTGACGCCACCGGAGAGCGTGCGCGCGAGAACCGTGTCACGCGCCGCATCGTCGGTGCCGAACCAGTAGAGCGCCAGCGGCCGGTCGTGATCGTTGATCCACGCGATGGTCTCGGCGCGATCGCCATAGGCCATCAGCGGCAGGATCGGACCAAAAATCTCCTCCTGCATCACCGCCATGTCCGGCGTGGCGCCGACAATGATGGTCGGAGGAAACTTGCGTCTGGTTTTCCAGGCCGGATCACCCGCGTCCGCGGGTTGCAGGATCCGCGCGCCATGGGCGCGTGCATCGATCACCAGGCCTTCGAGGCGTGCGTAATGCCGGTCGGAAACGATCGAGGTGTAATCGTCGTTGCCGGGGCTTGCGCCGTACATGGCCATCATGCGCCCCTGCAGCTTGTCGGCGAAGTCCGCTACCGATGCCTCGGACACCAGAACGTAATCGGGCGCGATGCAGGTCTGCCCGGCATTGAGCAGCTTACCGTAGGCGATGCGTGCAGCGGCTTCAGCAAGATCGGCCGAGGGATCGATGATGACGGGCGATTTGCCGCCCAGCTCCAAAGTCACCGGTGTCAGATTGCGGCCGGCGGCCGCGGCGACCAGGCGGCCAACACGCGTCGAGCCCGTGAAGATCAGGTGATCGAACGGCAGTGCCGCGAACGTCTCCGCAACGCCGGCCTCGATGCCGGTGACCGTCATCTCGTCCGGGTCAAACTTACCGGCGATGATCTCCTGCAGCAATTGAGAGAAGCGCGGCATCAGTTCACTTGGCTTGATCATCACCCGGTTGCCGGCGGCCAGCGCCGCCACAGCCGGCGCGAGCGTGAGCTGCAGCGGATAATTCCAGGGTGCGATGATGCCGACCACGCCGAGCGGCTGCGGCATCAGCCGGTTACGCCCCGGCAGGAACTGCAACTGGGTGGCGACGCGCCGTGGCGCCATCCAGCCCTTGAGATGCTTGACCGCATGACGGATCTCGCCGAGGACGAAAAACGTCTCGGCGAGGCGCGTTTCGATGGTGGAACGGTTGCCGAAATCGGCAGAGATCGCAGCCGCGAAGCGCACTTCATTGTCGGCGACCAGCGCGCGCAACCGCGCCAGCCGGTCGAGGCGTTCCGTGAGTGTCGCCGGCGGCATGGTGCGCGACAACTTGAACTGGCGCTGGAAGACCTTGTCCAGCGTCGGGCCGCTCGGATCATTTGCGACGTGGTCCATCTCGTGTCCTCGCTTTGCAGCGTTGAATGCCCCTCGGGCCGACCTCAGCCCTTCGCCAGCGTAACGGCGCCCACCGGTATCTGCGCCATGGCCAATCGCCGCGCGTCGCGTTCGGGACGCATGAACAGCATACCGATGATGCCGCCCGCGAACATGACCATTCCACACACCACAAAGCCACGGTTGAAGCCCTGCAGCGGGGTTGCGGCGTTCTCGACCAGACTGCCCATGACATAGGGCGCCAGCAGGCCCGCCATGGTGCCAATGGCGTTGCCGATCGCCAGTAGTGCGCCGCGCTGGCCGGCCGGCGTGATTTCGCCAACGATGGCGTGCGTGATCACATAGATGACGGACGGCAGCGACATCCCGAACGCGCCGACCATCACCCGCAACGTGATGTTGTCGATCAGCGGCAGCGACACCATGGCCACACCGCCAATCGCGACACAAGCGCCGCCGAGACAGCCGCGCGCCAGCCGGCTGGAAACACCGCGCGCCATCATCCGCTGCGAATACCAGCCAAGCCCGATCACAATGATCACGCCCAGGCCCGAGGTGATGGCGGTGAGTGGACCGGCCTGGCCTTGCGCGAAGCCGAGCCCCTGCACGAAATAGGCAGCCTGCCAGGACAGACTCAGCGACAGCGCCCAATAGGCGCCGAAGAACGCACACCAGCTGGCAATGATGGTGGGATTGAGCAGCAGGCGACCATAGGGAATCCGCTCGCCCACCGGCTGTGCGGCCTCGGACTGCGCCAGCCGGCCTTCACGTCCCAGCAGGGCCCAGGCAAAGCTCCACAGCAGCCCGGCGATGCCGAGCGCGGCGAACGCCCAGTGCCAGGAATATCTGACAATGATCAGATTGAGCAGCGGCAGCGCCACCATGATGCCAATGCCGGCGCCCTGGGCGATGATCGCCGTCGGTAATGTGCGCAGTTCGTTGGGAAACCATTTGTAGGTCGCGTGCAGCGCCACCGGATAGGCCGGCCCCTCGCCGGCGCCGAGCACCACGCGGCAGGCGATCAATGTCGTGAGGCTTACCGTGCCGACCATCGGGAATTGCGCCAGCGCCCAGATCACGCCCATCACCAGCAGCACCCAGCGCGCCTGCACATGATTGCAGATGAAGCCGACCACGATCGAGGACAGCGCGAACAGCAGGAAGAAACTGGATCCCACCAGCCCGAACTGGGTCGGCGTCAGCTTCAGCTCTTCCATGATAGGCACAGCGGCGAGGCCGATGATCGCCTTGTCGGCGAAATTGATCAGCATGAAGAAGAACATCAGGCCGACGACCAGCCAGCCTCCAGGCTCGATCTTGTTCTCGTTCATGTCTCCTCCGGTTTGTGATTTTTTATTGTGTCGCAGATGCCGGCGCTTGCGGCCGGCTAGGATCGACGGGCCTTCCGCGGTGCGGACCTCGCGGTCGGATGGCTGATCTCGGCTTCGAGCTGGAGCTGAAGGCAGCGCCCGAGCCGCTCCGCCATCTCCGCATCGTGGATCGACAGCGGACCGGGATCGTTGAGGATGGCATTCACCAGCGTGCCGAACACCACCTGGAAACCGAAGCCGATCGCATGCACCTTGGCCGCGCGGCGTTCGCGGCCCATGGCGCGCAACAGCAGCGGCGTGGCGCGGGCCACGGTCTGGCGCCCCAACTCCTTGAACCGCGTCCAGCGTGCCGGATGAGTGTCGCTGTGCTGCAGGGCTGCGCGCGCCACGCCCTCGTGCCGCTGCATCCAGCCGCCGATCTCCCGCACCAGCGTTTGGCAGAGTTCGGCGAGATCCGCATCGCGGAGTACGTCGGGATCCGTCATCAGGGACAGCCCGGCCTCGCTGTCGCGAGCCGCCAGTTCCAGCAAGGCGTTGAAATACACCTCCTTGCTTTCGAAGCGGCTGTAGAAGGCGCCAACGGTGGCATCCACCGCGCCGCACAGCGCCTCGATCGACAGGTCATCGAGACTGTGTTTGCGCAGCATGTCCTCGCCGGCCCGCAGCAGCGCAATGGTGGTCTCGCGGCTGCGCTTCTGGCGCGACGGCGTCACGCCGGGCAGGTCGAAGTCGAGTTGGTCTGGTGTCATGGCGTCCTTAGGGGCCTTGCATCCGGATTGAAAATAATCATAATGATAATTCCAATTATCATTTTAGGCAAGTGGCCCGCAAGCCCGGCCACCGCTGACAACATCAGCCACGCGAACCGCAGGGATCAACCACGGTCGCCACGATCAAGGACAGGGAGCGGACAGGTGAGCGCAAGCAAGACAGCCGCATTCGGCGGCAAGATCGGAACCACCATCGCGGACTCCACGCCCTGGTGGCCGCCGGAAACCAAGCCGCGCGACAACGCCCCCAACATCCTGGTGATGCTGTTCGACGATGTCGGCTTCTCTGATCTGGGCTGCTACGGCTCGCCGATCCGCACGCCGACCATCGACAAGCTTGCCGCCGAGGGCCTGCGCTACTCCGGCTTCCACACCACCGCGATGTGCTCCACCACCCGCGCGGCCCTCCTCACCGGCCGCAACCATCATTCGGTCGGCGTCGGCTGCCTGGCCAATTTCGACAGCGGCTATCCGGGCTATCGCGGCAAGATCGCGCGCGAAGCCGGAACGCTCGCCGAGATGCTGAAGGGCCATGCCTATCGCAGCTACATGGTCGGCAAGTGGCATGTCACGCCGCTCACCGAGAGCGGCGCCACCGGCCCCTATGACGGGTGGCCGCTCGGCCGCGGCTTCGACCGCTTCTACGGCTTCCTCGACGCCGAGACCGACCAGTATGCGCCGGAACTGATCCTGGACAATTCACAGATCGCGCCGCCCGGCACCTTCGCCAGCGGTTATCACCTCACCGCCGACCTGGTCGACCAGTCGATCCGTTTCATCGCCGACCACATCGCTGACCGGCCGGACCTGCCGTGGCTGACATGGCTCGCGTTCGGCGCCTGCCATGCACCGCACCAGGCGCCCGCCGACCTGATCAAGAGCTACGATCCGGTGTTTGCTCACGGCTGGGACGTGGAACGCGAACAGCGGATGGCGCGCCAGAAGGCGATAGGCCTCGTCCCCCCGGAGACGAAGATGCCGCCGCGCAATGACGGCGTGCAGGCGTGGGACGCTCATGGTCCGCAGGAGCAAAAGGTCTTCACGCGGCTGCAATCGGCCTATGCCGGCATGCTCGACCACGCCGACCAGCACTTGGCGCGGCTGATCACGTTCCTTGAGACCGCCGGCATCCGCGACAACACCCTGATCATCGTGCTCTCCGACAATGGCGCGAGCCAGGAAGGCGGTCCGTTCGGCATGATCAATGCGATGGGCCCCTACAATTTCCGTCCGGAACCGATGGCGGAAAAGCTTGCGCGCATCGATGACATCGGCGGCCCCGACACGCACACGAATTTCCCGCACGGCTGGGCGATGGCCTCCAACACACCGCTGCGCCGCTACAAGCAGAACACCCACGGCGGCGGCATCCGCGACCCGCTGGTGATCTCCTGGCCGAACAAGGTTCCGGCCCGCGGCGAGCTGCGGCACCAGTTCGTTCACGCCGTCGATCTCGTCCCCACCTTGCTCGAGGTCATCGGCGTCGGCGCGTCCTCCGATATCGCCGGCTGTCCGCAGATGCCGATCGAGGGCGAAAGCTTTGCCCGCAGCTTCACCGAGGCCGACGCGCCGTCACGCACCAAGCCGCAATATTTCGAGATGTTCGGCCACCGCGGCCTCTGGCACGACGGCTGGAAGGCGGTCGCCTATCATCCGCCGGGCACGCCGTTCGACACGGACAAATGGGAGCTGTTTCACCTCGATCGCGACTTTTCCGAAGTCGACGACCTGGCGACGGCCGAACCGGAGCGGCTCGCGGCGATGATCGAGACGTGGTGGCGCGAGGCACAGGCCCACAATGTGCTGCCGCTCGACGATCGTTTTGGACCTCGTTTCGCTGAAAATGCGGCGCGTTTCCACGGCGCGCGCCGCAACTTCGTGTTCCACGCCGGCATGGGCCATGTGCCGACCGACGTCGCTCCTGATGTACGTAGCCGCAGCTACACCATCGAGGCTCATGTGGAAATCGAGGCCCCCGGCTGCGACGGCGTGCTGATCTCCCATGGCGACGCCACGTCCGGTTACAGCCTCTACATGAGGGACGGCAAGCTGGTGCACGATCTCAACATTGGCGGCGAGCATCAGATCGTGGTGTCCGATCGCGACGTCCCAATCGGCGCGCGCAAGCTCGGGGTCCGGGTCAACCGGCTGAGCCGTGAAGCCCAACCGAAAATGGGCACCGGCATGGGGCTCAGCGCCTACACCCTGCTGATCGACGGCGAGCCGGCTGGGACACTGCAGACGCGGCTCAGCTTCGCCAGTCTCATCTCATGGTCCGGCCTCGACATCGGCCGCGACCGCGGCAGCCCGGTGTCGCACTACGAGGCGCCGTTCGAATTCACCGGCAAGCTGCTGCGGGTCCGCGTCACCATGCATCCCGACCAGGCGCTCGACGGCGAAGCGGTCGGCGCCGCTGAAATGGCGCGGCAGTGACGCCAGTTGTTTCAGCACAAATTCATCCGCGCTAGTTCGCGCCTTCCCTATTTACCCAAACAACACGCTTCAAGGAGCCCCCGATGACGCGCAAGACCGCAGAACCAACCGTGAAGGCCAGCAACGCCGCGGTTCTCAAGGACCTTCCGTTCGCCGACCGGCAGGACTTCAACGATGCCGAACGCGGCTTCATCGGCAGCCTCCCCGACGCCACCATCACCAGCGACGCCGGACGCACCGTCTGGAGCATGACCGATTATGCGTTCCTGAAGAACGATGTCGCCGCGGATACGGTCAATCCCAGCCTGTGGCGCCAGGCCCAGCTCAACTGCCGGCACGGCCTGTTCGAAGTCGTTCCTGGCATCTACCAGATCCGCGGCTTCGACATCTCCAACATGACCCTGATCGAGGGAAAAACCGGCGTCATCATCATCGATCCGCTGGTCTCGACCGAACCGGCCCGCGCCGGCCTTGAGCTCTACTTCAAACATCGGGGCCAGCGTCCCGTCGTCGCGGTGCTCTACACCCACTCCCATACCGATCATTGGGGTGGCGTGAAGGGCGTGGTCAGCGCAGACGATGTGGCAAGCGGACGCGTCCCCGTCATCGCCCCCGACGGTTTCGTCGAGGCGATCGCCCAGGAAAACATCCTGGCGGGCACCGCGATGGTGCGGCGGGCGCAGTACCAGTTCGGGCCGCTGCTGCCCAAGGGCGCCGACGGCCAGGTCGATGCCGGCCTCGGCAAGGTGCTGTCGAACGGCTCGGTCACCCTGATCGCGCCGACCGACCTGATCCGCCGCGACCTGGAAACCCGAACGGTCGACGGCGTCGAGATCGTCTTCCTGATGGCGCCGGACAGCGAAGCGCCGGCGGAAATGCATATGTATTACCCAGCGTTCAAATGCCTCAACATGGCGGAGAACGCGGTGCACAACTTCCACAACCTGCTGCCGTTCCGCGGCGCGGAGGTGCGCGACTCCCGCGCCTGGGCACGCTACATCGACATCGCACTCGACACCTTCGGCGACACATCCGACGTGCTGATCGGTCAGCATCACTGGCCGGTCTGGGGCCAAAGCGAGATCACCACTTATCTCAGCAAGCAGCGCGATCTCTACAAATACGTCCACGACCAGACGCTGCGGCTCATCAATCTCGGCCACACCCCGAACGAGATCGCCGAGCTGCTGGAACTGCCCGAGAGCATTTCCCGGGAATGGCACACGCGCGGCTATTACGGCACGCTCCGCCACAACGCCAAGGCGATCTATCAGAAGTATCTGGGCTGGTACGACGGCAACCCGGCGCACCTCGATCCGCTGCCGCCGTCGGAGGCGGCCGCGAAATATGTCGCCTATATGGGCGGCGCGGCGGCGGTGCTGGACAAGGCCCGCGCCGATTTCGCCAGAGGTGAGTACCGCTGGGTGGCCGAGATCGCCAACCAGCTGGTGTTTGCCGATCCCTCCAACACGGAGGCCCGCAACCTTGCGGCCGACGCCTACGAACAGCTCGGTTATCTCGCGGAGGCCGCCACCTGGCGCAACTCCTACCTGTTCGCCGCGCACGAACTGCGCAATGGGCCGCCGAAGCTGGCCGGCCGCACCGGCGTACCCGCCGACGCGCTGGCCGCGCTGCCGCTGGACACGTTCTTCGACCTGCTGGCCGTGCGTCTCAACGGCCCCAAGGCGAACGGCAAACGGATGGTGCTGAACTGGGTCTTCACCGACACCGATCAGTCCATCGTGCTGAACCTGGAGAACTCGGCGCTGACTCACCGCGCCAAAAAGCCGGTTGCACACGCCGACGCCACGGTGACCCTGACCCGCAAGACGCTGAATGCGATCATGCTGCAGCAGACGACGTTTCCGCAGGCCGCGGCCAGCGGCGAGATCACCTTCACGGGCAATGCGGCCCGGCTGCTCGAACTGCTGTCGCTGTTCGACACCTTCAGCCCGGCCTTCGCCATCGTCGAGCCGTAAGGAGCCCCCGCGACAGCCATCACCTGCCAACAAAAAAGGCCCCCGAAACGGGGGCCTTTCCTGGTCAACGCCGAATTGGCGTTTACACAGCTTCCTTCGCCGCCTTCACCGGGCGGGCGCGGACGATCTTGCGGGCCGGCTTGGCCTTGAAGGTCATCGGTTCGCCGGTGAACGGGTTGGTGCCCTTGCGCGCCTTGGTGGCGGGCTTCTTGATGACGACGAACTTGGCAAAGCCGGGAACGACGAACATGCCGTTCTTCTTCAGCTCCTTGTAGCCAACGGTGGCGAGCGTCTCGAGGACGCCCTTGACGTCCTTCTTGGCCAGTTCAGTGGTGGTCGAGATCTGCTCGATCAGCTGCGACTTCGTCAATTGTGCGGGCATTGTGTCTCCTGGAAAAAGTGATTCGGACACAAGCACCATATTGCAAAACCACTATAAAAACCGCCATTTTCGCGATCTGCACAGATTTGTTCGACAAAAAGCCCCTAAAAATAGCCTTTTTGGCGATTCGGGGCGGCTCGGACGGCCGAAAACGCCCTTGGTCATAGGCAATCGGAGCATCGGAACGACCTGACGCAGGTGCGGCGGATTCGCTCTCCTGGCCTCCGGCTCCCGCCCGCATGGGTGCCATCCCCTGTTCATCGGCGGCAATTGTGGCATCGTCGCGCCCATCTCAACCGAGTCCCGCCGTGCCGATTGATCCCATAACCCTCCTGATCGCCTTCGCCGGCGTGTTCATCATCGCCTTCATGAAGGGGGCCTTCGGCGGCGGCTTTGCCATCATCGGCATCCCGCTGCTCTCGCTGGTGATGGATCCGCTGACCGCCGGCGGCCTGCTCGCCCCGCTGTTCATCGGGATGGACCTGTTCGCGCTGCTGTTCTGGAAACCGTCGACCTGGTCGAAACCGGACCTCGCCATCCTGCTGCCGGCGCTGGTTGTCGGTATCGCGCTGGGGTTTGTCGGGCTGCGGCAACTGGATCATCGGGCCGTGGCCATCATCATGGCGCTGATCACGCTGCTGTTTGCAGCCTTGTGGCTGCGCAGCGGCGGCCAGGTGGTGGTGCGGCCCCGCTCGACGCCGAAGGCCGTGGCCGCCGGCCTTGCTTCAGGCGTCACCACCATGGTCGCCCATTCGGGCGGCCCGCCGCTGGCGATGTACCTGCTGCCGCTCGGCATGACCAAGGAGCTTTATGCGGGCACGACCAGTCTTTTCTTTACCGTCGGAAACGCGTTGAAGGCGGCGCCATGGCTGCTGCTGGTGAAACCGGCCGGTTCGCTGTGGCTGCTGATGGCGCTGTGCGTGCCGGCGATTCCGCTCGGCGTCTGGATCGGATGGAAGCTGCATCAGCGGCTCGACCAGCAGCAGCTCTACAAGGCGTGCTACGGACTGCTGGTGGTGACCGCGCTGAAGCTGTTATGGGACGGCGCCACCGGTTACATGCACTGACCTTCAAATCCCCTGCCGTCGCTGCCGCTCGGCACGGAATGAAGTGCCGACGAAACCGACATCCCGCAGACCGCGCGACAACTCCGGCAGATACAACAGGATGGTCAGCAGCAGCGCACAGCCGGTGGCGACGGCGAGGCTCATGTCGTAATTGGCGCAGCCGATGCGCAGCACGGCTCCGACCTGCCCAGCGGTGGTGCGCGCAGACATAGCGCAACTCGCGAGCAGCGATGAGGCGAGCACCACCCCGGCAAGGGCGATCACCGCGGCGTTGAGCAGCGACAGCAGCGCGACCACGATCGCCAATCCCTTCTTCAGGCCAAGAACGAGGTCCACCAATTTGACCGCGACCAGCGCGGCAACGCCATAAACCACGAGCGCCGGCCAGTCCTGCCGGCCGGCCGCGAGGGCATCGCCCCACAGCAGCAGCGCGATGGCGACCAGCGCCACGGCGAGGTTGACCTTGACGAACTCCGGGAATTTGCAGCGCAGGACAAGGCCGTTGGCCCGCTCGACCGCGTCCAGGATCGCGCACACGACGAGGCCGGCTGCGAAGCCACCGACATGAGCCTGCCAGTCGATGCCCGATACCCCGAACGTCAACGCCACGTTCAGCCCGATATTGGTGACGAAGAAATTGACCGCGAGATCGATCTTGCCGAGCAGCCGCAGGCACAGCAGCGCGCCCAGGATGCCCGAAGTGCCTCCGGACGCGCCGACGACGAGATAAGGCCCCACATGCAACAGGCTGCTGACGATATTGCCGGCAATAACGGCCCCGAGATAGATCAGGATGAAATAGAGCGAGCCCACCCGCTTCTCCAGCGGGCCGCCCCAGAACAGCAGGCAAAGCATGTTGGTGCCGAGATGCACCGGGTTGAGATGCAGGAAGCCCGCGGTGACCAGCCGCCAGTATTCATGCCGCTGCAGCGCCGAGGTATACATCGCGCCGCTGCGAAACAGCAGGTCCGATGTCATCGCGCCCGTAGCCGAGCGACTCACACACAGTGCGTAAACCGCAACGTTCAGACCCACCAGGACGTAGACGGCAAACGAAGAACTCCCGAACAAGCCGCGGCCATTGCGATTAAACACCATGTCGGCGATCCGGCTCGATGAAGAAGTAACGATCCAATATCATTGGACTCGATGAATGTGATGACGGTTCAACTCTCGCCGGGATCATCGGCGTCCGCGAACAATCTTGCACCAAGGAAATCCACGAACACCCGAAGCTTCGGCGACAACTGCCGGCTTGACGGCCACACCGCCCAGAACTGGCCGGGCTTGATCATGTCGCCGTCCAGCACCGTGCGCAAGCTGCCCGCGGCCAGGGCGTCACGCGCCAGGAAATCCGGCATGTGCACGATGCCGAGCCCGCCGATCGCAGCCGCGCGCAGCGCCTCGATGTTGTTGCACACCATCGTCGCGGGAATGCGCACATCGGCTGCACCACCCTCGCCGCGCAGCGCCCAGTCCTGCAGCTTGCCGGTGGTGGGAAAACGAAACCGAAGGCACTTGTGCTGCGCGAGATCGCCCGGTGTCCGCGGCCTGCCGTGCGCGGCGAGATAGGCTGGCGAAGCGCACAACACAAAACGAAACGCGCGCAGCCGCCGCGACATCAGCCGCGAGTCCGTGAGCTCGCCGCTGCGCACCACCACATCGAGCCCCTCCTCGATCACGTCGAGAATGCGATCGTCGAAATCGAGATCGAGCTCGACTTCCGGATAACGCGCGGCGAAATCCGGCAGGATCGGCATCAGGAAACGATAGCCGATGGTCGGCAGGCTGACGCGCAGTTTTCCGCGCGGCGTCAGGGCGGACTGCGACAGCATGGTCTCGGCATCGTTGAGATCGTCGAGCACGCGTCGGCAGCGCTCATAGAACAGCGCGCCCTCGTCGGTGAGACTGACACGGCGGGTGCTGCGCTGGAACAACCGCACACCGACGCTCTGCTCCAGTTTAGCGACATTCTTGCCGACGGCCGATGCCGAGACTCCGAGCAGGCGTCCGGCCGCCACAAAGCTCAGGGTTTCCGCCGTGCGCACGAAGGCAATGAGGCCGCTCAGGCTGTCCATATCGACCAGATTAGAGAGTTTTACTCCGTTATTAAAGGAAACATCGTCTGTTTATTCGTATTTTTGTCCGCATTAGCGTCCGGCCGATCATCTTCCAGCAAACAGGACGCTCCCCATGACCAGCACCTCTCACTCTCTTCTCGTGGCCGGAGCACTGCTGGCTACTGCGCCGGCCGTGGCTCAAGCGCAGACCCCGCGCGACTACGTGACCGGCGTCTCCAATCCGGAGGATCTGATCCAGCTACCCGATACGCCCTGGGTGGTGGTGAGCGGCATGCGCTCCGAGACCCGGCCCGGGCGGCTTGATCTCATCGACACCCGGCATCCCGATGCGGTCGCGACACTTTATCCTTCGGCGACAATCACCGGCGGCCCTGGCGCCGTGATCTTCGCGCCGCACGGCATCAATGCCCGGGCGCTCGGCAACGGACGGTTCGAACTGCTGGTGGTCGATCACGGCGGCGGCGAGGCGATCGATCTTTTCGCCCTGGAGAGCGGCGACGGTGAGCGGCCAAGGGTGACGAGCGTCAGCCGCATCGACCTGCCACCGGGCGCCTGGGCCAACGGCATCGCGCCGATGCCCGACGGCGGCTTTGTCATCAGCAGCATGTATGACCCGCGCGACACGGCGTTCATCGACAAATTCACGACCGGGCAGCCCACCGGCGGTGTCCTGCGCTGGTCGCCCGATCAAGGCTGGCGCGAACTGCCCTCGCCACGCCTGTCCGGCGCCAATGGCATCGCTGTAAAATCCGACGGCAGTACCATCATCGTTGCCGAATGGGCGCTACGGCGAATTTGGCGTGTGCCGCTCGACGGCGGCACGGCACACTTCGTCACCACCTCGTTCCTCACCGACAATCTGCGCTGGACCGCCCATGGCGACCTCCTGGTCGCCGGTCAGATCGCCGAACCACGGGAGTTGTTCGCCGGCTCCACCACCGGCAAGCCCTGCCCGATGGGATTTGTGGTGGCACGGGTCGATCCGGTCACGCTCGCCATCACACCGTTGGTCAACGGCGATGAGCAATCCTTCGCCGCGACCGGCTTTGGCGGCGCAACCGGCGCGATTCAGCTGGGTGACGAGATCTGGGTCGGCAGCTTCACCGGCGAGCGCATTGCGCGGTTTGCGCTGCCGTCCAGCCGCGCACCATGATCCGACATGGGTGCGCGACGCACCGGCATCCCCAATTCTATCGCCTGATGAGAAGAGCGGAGATCGCGCTTCCTACGCACAGGGTGGCGACGATGGGAAAGATGATCGCGGTATTTCCGGTGTGATCCATGAAACGCCCGATCAGAGGCTCGCCAAGCCCGGCACAGGCATAGGAGATGAAGTTGAGGACGCCGGTCGCGGTTCCCGACAGACGCCGGCCAAAAATATCGGGACACAGCGCCCAGAACGACGATGCCGGGCCGAACACGAAGAATCCGCAGAGAAAGAGTCCAATGATGCCGAGCAGGCTGCCATGCGGCACGATCTCCATGGACATCGCGATGACGGCGGCCAGAACCATATAGGTGATGATCGCAAGATATCGCCGCGACCGGAATACGATATCGGAGATCCAGCTATTGGTCGACGCGCCGAGCGCCATGCCGATCGGCAGCGCCACCGTGATCCATGTCGGATCGATGATCGACGATCCGGATTTCCAGTTGGGCCCGAGAAAATGCACGGGCACCCAGACCAGCAAGGCATACCGGGCCGCATTCTGGAAGCCGATCGACAAACCCGTGGCATAGAGACGCCAGTTCGAGAGCACCGCGCGATAGCGCGATCCGCTGGTGTCGGTGTCGATGGCTGCGGCGCCGACTTCGTCCGGAGACTTGTCGTCGGTCGGGCCGGTCAATCCCAGATCTTCCGGTCGTTCACGGACCGTCAGAAACATCACAATCGCGCCGAACAGCATCAAAAAGACCGAGAGGCGGAAAATCCAGCGCCAATCGAGTCCGAGAGCGCCCAGGATGATGATCGGAAGGAAGTACGCCAGCACCGACGAAAACCCGGACATGCCGACGTAGAAAGAATAGACGAAACCGCGATGCTTGTGACCCCACCAGTTCGATAAGAGCCGGCTCCCGGGCGCAAACCCCATCGCCTGGAAATAACCGTTCAACCCCCATGCCAGCAGAAGCGTGAAAAAACTCGTCGCGAAGCTGGTGGTCCAGTTCGCCGCGAACGATAGGACCGCGCCGGCGAGCATCATGACGCGCCCGCCCCATTTGTCGCCGAGATTGCCGTTGATCGACTGGCCCAGCGCATAGGCCCACAGCATCGAAGCGCTAACCCATCCGAGCATTTCCTTGGACAGGCCCAGCTCTTTCTGGATCCCAGGGATCGCAAACCCGAAGGTCTGGCGTCCAGTGTAATAGAACAGGTAGCAGAACGAGACGCCGAGCAGCGCCGCCCATTTGTAGCGCGTATAGACCGCGTCCTCAGTCGGCGCGGCAGCAAGTGGCCGCATGGCGGCCTGCCCTGTTTCGAGCATCGCGTTTCTCCCGGAGTTGTTTTTGGTTGGTGCGGCGCGCTTATTGCGCGCCGTTCAGAGCGAAGTCGAAGATGTCGAAGTTGCGCATGCGTCGGCTTTCGGCGACATGCCGGTAGGTCTCGTTCAGCGGATGTGACAGGATGAAGGGCACGATCTGCTCGCTCAATCCGCCGTGGGATCGCAGCCGATGGCCGTTGAGACCGCTGAGATCGTGTTCGGCACGGGTCGAGCCGATCACGGTGTGGGTGTCGCCGATGACGACGAAATCACCCTCGCGATCGAGAGGCATCTGGTAGCGCGCCGCGGCGCTCTTGCCGTCAAGCACAAGCGCGATCCCAGGCAACGTCGCAGCCACCTCCATCGCCTCGGCGAGTTTCGCGTCCTTGCGCAGATAGACCCGCACGAACGATCCCAGCGCCCCGTGATGCTTCACGAACGGATCGGTGATCGGGCAGATCACACGCACCGCTCCCGCTCCGAAATGCCGATTGAGCTCCTCTTCCAGGAACACCACCCGCGGCGTTCCGTCCGCATTGATCTTGTCGTTCATGCCGTGGTCGGCGATCAGCCCGACCACGGCGCCGAGTTCGGCGAGCCGGCCAATGCGGACATCAACCGCACGGTGGAAGGCGTCGGCCTCGGCATCGCCGGGACCATGCGCATGCTGAACGAGATCGGACAAGGAGAGATACAGCAGTTCCGCACGTCCCTGCTCCAGCAGCTTGATGCCGGCATCGAGCACGAACAGCGACAGATCCGGGCTGTACATGTCCGGCGTTGGACGCCCGACCAGCGCCTCGACGCCGTCGATGCCGTTTTCCGCAAGTGTCGCGCTGCCCGCCTTTTCCGACGAGAAACAGATGCCACCTTCCATGCGGTGGCCCAGCATCTTGCGCAGCTTGTCTTTCGCCGTGACGGCGGCGACGCGCACGCCGGCGCGCGACATCTCGGCGAGGATCGTCGTGGCCCGCATCGGGCTCGCGTCGACGATCATGATTTCTTCGCCGGTCGCACGATCCAGATAGTAGTTCCCGGAAATCCCGTGAACCACTGGAGGCGCGCCGGTCACGATCGAAACGTTGTTCGGGTTGGTAAAGGTCGGCATCGCCGCGTCGGCAAGCGCGGCAAAGCCGTCGCGCATCATCGCCGTGATATTGCCGAACACCGCCCCTGCATTGTCGAAATTGAGATAGCGCGGATCGCAGCCATCGAGACAGACCACCACCGTGGGGCGCCCGGGTTTGGCATAGGTTCGTCCGTTGACCTCGATCATGATGGCGCCTCGTGGCTTGAATTGCAGCGATTGATGTGGGCAAGCCTAGGCCGGACGCCTGAGAATAAAAATTGACTTATTCGCTGATATTCGTGACTTTAATTCCATGAAACTTCGCGAACTCCCGCTGGTCTCGCTGCGCACCTTCGCCGTTGTCGCCGATTGCGGCAGTGTCACCGCCGCCGCGGAGACGCTGGGCGTCACCCACAGCGCCGTCAGCAAGCAGGTCAAGCTGCTGGAGCGCTGGCTGGGCCAGTCCCTCTTCATCCTCGAAGGCCGGCGGCTGGTGCTGACGCCGTTCGGCGACATCCTCTCCCGCAAGGTCGGCAGCGCGCTCGAGGACATCGCCGGCACCTGCGCCTATGTGCAGCGGCAGCGTGAACGGCGCACCATCACCGTGGAAGCTCCCGCAACGTTCGCCATGTACTGGCTGCTGCCGCGCCTGAGCGCCTTTCGCGCGCAGCAACCGCACACCGAGGTCTGGGTGTCGACGCGCATGACCGGACAGTCACCCAATTTTGCCGGTCATGACCTGGTGATCGTGCGCGGTGAGGCCGCACCGGCCTCCACACGGCTGAACAAGCGGACCGTCCTGCTGCGCGAGGACATGACCGTGCTGAGCGCGCCGAAACTGCTGGCCCACAAGCCGCTGTCCGACCCGGCCGATATCACACGCCATGCCCTGATCGAATCGATGACGCGCCCGGCGGACTGGCAGGCCTGGCTAAAACACGCCGGTGTCGGCGAGACCGTCGTTGCCGGTGGGCACCGGTTCGATCATCTGTTCGTCGCGATCCAGGCCGTCAAGGACGGCTTGGGATCAGTGGTTGCACCGCGGAACGTAATGCAGATTGCGATCGACAGTCGTGAATTGGCCTGCCCGTTTCCGGATCTGAATTTCCCCGGCGAGTCCTACTTCGCCTATTTCGCCGAGAGCGCTGACCCGGCGATGACGAAATTCAGGGATTGGCTGATCAAGGAAGGTGGAGCTCGCGGCAGCAGGCCGATCGCGCCGGTTCCGGTGGCCAACCATGACGGGCGCGCATCTCCGGCTGCTGCCCGTCGCAAGCCGGTGAAGAAAAAGTCCCGATAACCTCAATTCCGCGCCGGCCGGATCAGATCGCGATAGTGATGCGGCAGCCGCATCAGCATCAGATCCTTGCGGCGCACGACGTTGGTTGGATACGCGCTGTCGAGATTGGTGGTGTCTGCCACGCTCGTCGCAGCCCCCTCGCCGTCGGCCGCAATTGCTTCGCGGCGCGGGAATTCGAAGGTATCCGGACCGAACACGCCGCTGAGGCCAGGATATCCGTTCACGGGATCGAACACATTGGCGAAGGCAAGGAACACATTGTTCTCGCCGGCGCGAACACGGTAGTGATGCCAGTGATGCGGATCGGCACCGGTGGGAATCGGTGCGCTCTGCGGCACGGTGGTTCCGGCGTGTGGCGTGCTGAAGCCGCCTTTGACGGCCGACGGGCACGCAATGATATCGCACCCGCGCAACGCGAGGATGCGACCGGTTTCGGGAAACGCCGCATCGTGGCCGATCATCAGGCCGATGCGGCCGATCGGCGTATCCGCCACCGTCCAGGTGTCGCCGGCGGCCGCCCAGGCGCGATCAGCCTCGGCGAGATGGATCTTGCGATAACGCGCAATCAGCCCGTCCGGGCCGATCAGGCAAGCGCTGTTGTAGAAGGCATCGCCGTCGCGCTCGGCAACGCCAACGACCAGATGCAGATCGAGTTGCGCCGCCAGCCGGCAGAGCCGGTCCGTGGCAGGCCCGGGTATCGACTGCGCCGCTGCCGCGGGATCGGCCAGGCCGCTCAACGCCAGTTCGGGAAACACGATCAGATCGGCGTTGTCCTGGGTCTTCGCCTGTTCGGCGATGGCCGCAATCCGATCCAGGTTGGACTCGACACTGTCGCCGGGCTTCATTTGCGCGGCCGTGATGCGCGACTGCCGCCCCGCCGGCCACGGCTTGTGACCGTAGAGCCCGAAGAAGTCCCGCGGATTCCAGCTGAAGGTGTTGGTCAGGAGTTCCGCATAAAGCTCGGGCCGGCGCTGCGCGAACACCGCCTCGCCGCCGACGCGCCGCGCCCGCGCGAGATCGAGGTCGATCTCGGCGACAGCGAATCCGTCGCCGCTGTCGATCACCGCGGGCACGGTGCCATCCGGCGCGATCACGCAACTGCCGCCGCTGAACTGCACGGTGCGCTCCAGGCCCCAGCGGTTGCTTTCGATCAGATAACAGCCGTTCTCGAAGGCGCGGCTGATCCAGTATGGCGCCGGCGTGCGCTCGGCCAGCCAATTGGAGATGTGGCAGATGACATCGGCGCCACCCAGCGCCGCAAGCCGAGCCGTCTCGATGAAGTGGATGTCCATGCAGATCAAAAGCGCGATGCGCCCGACCGGGGTGTCGAACACCTGATGGCCGAGATCGCCCGGCGCCGACCATTTCGGCTCGGAGATATAAGGATGCGACTTGCGATGCCAGCCGACTACGCCTTCGGGCCCGATCAGCACCGCGCTGTTGAAGAAGATGCCGTCGTCATCGACCTCCGGCAGGCCGATGACGATGTAACAATCGTACTGCCGGGCCAGCGTCATGAAGCGGTCGGTGGTCGGCCCCGGCACCGTCTCGACAAACGGGGCTACCTCCTCGCGGTCAAACCAGCAATAGCCGGTGGTGCCCATTTCCGGCGTGACGATGAGGCGGGCGCCGGCTTTCGCCGCCGCCTCGCACAGTTCCAGAAGACGCGCGATGTTGCCCGCCTTGTCGAACATCGTCGGCTCGAACTGGACGGTGGCGACCTTGTGAACCCGCAGCATGCTTCGCACTCTCGGCTTTAGACCAGGAACGACTTCTTGATCGAGGCGCCGAGGGTGTATTTCGGATCCACCATGTTGCCGAGGCGTACGCGGCCCGCTTGCGTCAGCAGCATGTAGGCGTCGATCTCGTCAAAGCCGTAGTCCGCAGCCATCCAGCGGCAGAGCTCGCGATAGGCGATGCGGGCCGCATCCTCCATGGGACGTCCCGAGCCGATGGTCATGATGAACTCGGCGGTCTCCAGCCGCGGCCACTTGATGGTCCAGCCTTTGATCAGGTCGACCTGCACCGTGGTCACGGTCGGATGCTCGATGGCCACGCCGCAGAGTTCGCCGTCGCCCTGCGCCGCATGGCAATCGCCGAGATAGAGCAGACCGCCCTTGGTGTTAACAGGCAGATAGACCACCGCGCCAACGCCGACATCGGGCAGGTCCATGTTGCCACCATAATAGTCCGGCACCAGCGAGGAGATCGCCTCGATCTCCGGCGAAGTACCGATGGTGCCGATGAACGGCTCGTACGGCAGGGTGATCTTGTCGTTCCACTTGGTGCCGGTCTTGGCATCGATATGCAGCTTCTTGACCCGCTCCGGCAGCGGCTCATGCAACAGCGCGGTTTGGTCGGTGCTGACCAGGCCGCCGAAGCCCGGCATCACCACGGTGGTGCCGCGCGGCTGCGGCCCGCGCGGTACGATGCTCTCGATATAGACGGCGAGCGTATCGCCCTTCTCCGCGCCGTTGACCCAGATCGGCCCGTTCTGCGGGTTGAGATAGGGGAAGTTGAGAATCTTCGAGGGGCTGTCGGTCTCGTGCTTGATCGCGCCTTCGAACGCGTCGTGGGTCTCGGCCGACACCACGGCGCCGGGATCAACGATCAGCACCGGCTTAACGTAGGGGCCATAGACGTAGTGGTACTTGCCCTGCTCGGCTTCAGTGATGGTGTGCTTGGCGCCGGGCTTGCCCTTGGCGATGCCCTTGTGCGCCATGATCGAGTTGTCATACCAGGCCATCGATTTTCTCCTTCTCTTCTCTGTTATTGCCGGCGTGGATTGGTTTCAGACTGCAAGATGGCGGCGCATCTCGGCGGCGTCGTCGAGATGCGCGCGATCGAGGGTGGCGACGATGCGTCCCTTGTCCATGACGTAGCAGCGCTGCGCCATGGCGCGGATCATATCAAGGTTCTGTTCCACCAGGATGATGGTCACCCCGGTCTTGCGGTTGAGCTCGACCATGTTGCGGGCGATATCCTGAACGATGTTGGGCTGGATGCCTTCGGACGGCTCGTCCAGCAGAATGAGAGCGGGATCGGCGATCAGCACCCGCCCGATCGCAAGCTGCTGCTGCTGACCGCCGGACATGGTGCCGGCGCGCTGGTGCCAGCGCTCCTCCAGGATCGGAAAGGCCTCGACAATGCGCCGGCGGCCGGCATCGGGAATGCCGCCATTGATCGCGGCCCCCACCGCCATGTTCTCCGCCACCGTCAGGCGTGGAAACACGTCGCGGCCCTGCGGCACATAACCGATGCCGAGCCGCGCCCGTTTGTGCGCCGGCAACTGCTCGACGGCCTCGCCGCGATAGACGATCGAGCCGCTCATGGCCGGCACGAGACCAATCAGGCTTTTCATCAGGGTCGACTTGCCGACGCCGTTGCGGCCGATCACGGCCACGATCTCGCCGTCCCGCACCTCGATCTCGAGGCCTTGAAGAACCGGCTTGCCGCCATAGCCAGCGCGCAACGCCTGTGTCGACAGGATGACTTCCTTGCGGTTCTCGTTGTCCATGGGCTTATGCATGCGCTGGCTCATGGGCTTGCCCCAGATAGATGGCGGCGACCCGCTCGTCGGCCACGATCTCGTCGATGGTGCCCTGGGCGAACACCTGTCCCAGATGCAGCACGGTGACTTTTTGCGCGACCTGCCGCACAAAGGCCATGTCGTGCTCGACCGCAAGCACGGTCATACCCTCGGCATTGAGCCGCTGCACCATCTCACCGGTCAAGTGGGTTTCCTCCGGCGACATGCCCGCGGTCGGCTCATCCAGTAGCAGCAGGCGCGGCTTCAGGCTGATGGCCATGCCGATTTCAAGCCATTGCTTCTGGCCATGGCTGAGATTGCCGGCCAGTTGCCCCTGCTCACCTGCGAGCCCGAGAAAGGCGAGCAGACGGTCGATCTCGTCTTCAAGTGACGCACCGCCATGCAGCCGCTGTACCGCGATCTCGAGGTTCTGCCGTACCGACAGGCCCTTGAACACGCCCGGCACCTGGAACTTGACGGAGAGGCCGCGGCGGATTCGCGCGAAGGATTTCAGCGCGGTGATGTTCTCGCCTGCGAAAAAAATATCCCCGCTGCCCGGTTGGTGTTCGCCGAGGATCAACCGGAACAGCGTGCTTTTGCCGGCTCCGTTCGGCCCGATCAGGCAATGGATCTCGCCGGTCTCCAAAGCGAGATCGACCGAATTGGTGACGTGCAGGCCGCCGAAGTGCTTGTTCAGCCTGCGCAACTCGAGCAGCGGCATCACAGCTCTCCCTTGCCGCGGCGCGTCACCAGGCGCGCGATCAGGCGCTCTATTAGATTCATGGCGCCGAGCACGAGGCCGTTGGGCGCAATCAGCACGGTCACCACCAGCAGCAGGCCCATCACCACCAGTGCATACTGGCTGCCGTAGATGGTCAGCGCCTGGAACGCCAGCAGCACCACCAGCGTTCCGATCAGCGTCGACGTCAGATCCGAGCGTCCGCCGACCGCGACCCAGATGAGCGGTAATGCGGCCGCCGTCATGCCCATGCTCGACGGGGTGATGTATTGCCCCCAGGTGGTGTAGAGCACGCCCGAGATGCCGGCGAGCGCTGCCCCGATCACGAAGGTGATAAGCTGGTACTTGCGCACGTCGTAGCCCAGCATTTCCGCGCGTTCCGGATTCTCCCGGATGGCGACAATAACATTGCCGAACGCCGAGTTCATCAGGATGCGCAGGCCCAGATAGACCACCAGCAGCAGGCCGAGCACGAAATAATAGAGCCCGATATCGGCAAACAGCACGATGTCGCCGCCGGGCCAGGGAATCGTCAGCGGGGGCATCGCGCTCATGCCGTTGAAACCGTTGAGCCGCGCCGCGCCGATGCGCCATTCCGGCCCCGCTGTCTGGGCCATGAAGCGCTCCAGCATCAGCGTGACCGCAAGGGTCACGATGCCGAGGAAGACCCCGCTGATGCGGCCGAAGAACATGAAGTAACCCAGCAGCAGCGCGAACAGCGCCGCGAAGCCGACCGCCAGCACCAGCGCGAGGAATGTGAAGCCGTAGGCCGAGCCGAAATTGATGGTGAGAATGCCATAGCCGTAGCCGGCGATGCCGAAGAACGCGGTCTGACCGAAACTCAGCGCGCCGCCATAGCCCCAGATCAGGCAGAGGCTCAGCGCGATGAACACCCAGATGAAGAAGTACACGGTGTTGCCGACGGTATAGCCGTCGCTGACCAGCGGATAGGCGCAGGCGATGACGAAAACGACCGCAAAGGTGATCCAGAATGCCGGGCCGCGGCCCACGGTCTGCGGCCCTTCGAGATGGCGGAACAAACGAAGCAACGAGGTCACGCGCAAATCCCCCTCACGTCCGCTCGCGTAGCAGGAAACCGGAAATGCCTTTGGGCAGCACCCGGATTACCAGAATCACAGCCACCAGCAGGCCGATCTGGCCGAACAACTGCCCCTGCCAGGATGTCATCCCCGACTTCACCACTGCGAGCACGGCCGCCGCGGGCGCCGTGCCCAGGAACACGTCGGCGCCACCGACCACCACCGTGACGAAGGCTTCCATGATGAAGGTGGCGCCCATGGTCGGCACCAGCGTCATGGTCGGCGCATAAAGACCGCCGGCGAGGCCCGCGAGCCCGGCGCCGCAGGCGAAGGTGAGGCTGTAAATGAGACGGGTGTCGACGCCGAGCGCCGCCGCCATGTGCGGCACCTGGATCGTCGCCCGCGCTACCACGCCGAAGCGGGTCCAGTTGAACAGGGCATAGAGGCCGCCGAGCACTGCAACCGCGGAGACGAACAGCACGATGCGATAGATCGAATAGGAGTAATGGCCGACCTGGAAACTACCGAACGGCGTGCCGACGCCAGCCATGGTCGAGCCCAGCACGATCAGCGTGCCCTGGGTGGCGATCAGGCTCAGCCCCCAGGTGGCGACGATCGTATCGAGCGGCCGCTCGTACAGATGCCGTATCACCACGAGCTCGACCAGTGCGCCAACCAGCGCGGACACGAGGGTGCCCGCCGCGATCGCCAGCGGCAATGGCAAGCCGGCATGAACCGCCGACACCGTGACATAGGCGCCGCACATGATGAACTCGCCGTGGGCGAGATTGATCACGCCCATCATGCCGAAGATCACCGCGAGCCCGCAGGCCGACAGCACCAGGAACGCGAACGCGTCGCCGAATTGATAAAGTGCAGAAAATGCGAGGGTCGCGATATCCATGAACGATCCAGCAAAAGGGACGCGTGAGAGAAATGCCGCCCCGGCGCGCAGCAGCACGCGCCGGGACGGCCTAACGACGCCGTCTCAGGGTTTCGGCGGCGGATTCGAGGGCGTGTACTGCGCCATCGGATCCTTCTTGGTCAGGTCACAGCCGGCCTCGCCCAGCCAGTACGGCTTGATGTCCTTCCACACCTTCGGGAACGAGATCGAATGATCGGCACCGACTTTCGCCAGATAGATGGTGTGCGACATGTGCTGGCTTTTCGGATCAATGCAGACCTTGCCTTCCGGCGCGTCCAGACAGACGTCGCCCTGCGCGATCACCTTGCGGATCTCCTCGCGCTTGGTCGACTTCGCCCGCTCCACCATCTGCTTGTAGAGATAGACGGCGAGATAGGAGTTCTCCGCCTCCTGGTTCACATAAGGCTCGTTGGGGAACTTGGCCTTGAACTTGGCGAAGAAGGCCTTGCTCTCGGGCGAGTCGATCTCCTCGATGTAGTTGGTGGTGACGTACATGTCCTTCAGGCTCGGCGGCTTGAAGCGCTTGTGCTCATAGCCCTGGCCGACATTGACGGATGATGCCATCGGCAGGTTGACGTTGGCGGAGGCAGCCTGCTCGTAATAGGAGGCCTGCGCGGTGCCTACCAGCAGCGTCACCACGAAATCCGGCTTCGCCTTCTGGATGTTCTGGATGCTCTGCGAGAACTGCGACACGCCGAGCGGAATGAATTCCTCGCCGGCCATTTCGCCGCCGTTCTCCTTGACGATCTTTCGCACCCACTCCGCCGAGATCTGGCCGAAATTGTAGTCGGCGGCGAGCGTGTAGACCTTCTTGCCGTACTTCTCCATCATGTAGGGAATGAGGGTGGAGAACTGCTGCTCCGGCACGGCACCGGTGACGATCATGTGGCCGTCGCAGACGCCGCCTTCATACTGGTTGTTGTAGAAGGCGAAGCCGTTGAGCTGGTCGACGATCGGACGATAGGCTTCGCGCGACGCCGACGAGAAGCCAGCAAACACCGCGTCGACCTTGTCTCGCTGCAGCACGCGGCGCATGAATTCCTGATAACGCGTGTTGTCGGACTGGGTGTCGTAGATGACGAGTTCCAGCGGCCGGCCCGCGATGCCGCCGGCCTTGTTGATCTCTTCCGCCGCCAACTGGATGGCGTGCACCTTGCCGATGGTGGCCACCGCGAAGTCGCCGGACTGGTCCTCCAGCACGCCGAGCTTGATAGGATCCGCCGCAAACGCCGTGCCATAACCGAGGACAAGCGTCCCCGTGAGGGCTACGGCACGCAGCCCCCGCAACACGTTTTTAGTCATGTCGTAGTCTCCTACATTGCTTGTTTTTTGGTTTGTTTTTCGCCGTCTTGCAGCATGACGCTGCTCGATCGCGCGTGATCGTCGGGCGGACGCGCCCGTCTGTTCAGGAAGTCCTCACAGTAGAATTCCAGGCTCTGCCGCGCGCGCATGCTCTCGCGGCGAAGCTGGGAATAGGCGCCGTCTTCGTCGAGGCCATCCTGCTGCATCAGCAGGATGATCGATCGCACCACCGCGCGCCTGCCACGGCGGCGCAATTCGAGATCCTGGATCCGGTCATTCATCTCGCTGCGCAGCAGGAACTGGTTGATGCCCAGGAACAGCGAGGTGTAGACGGCGCCACCGTGCACCGGCTTGCGCAGAAACGACGTGGCGCCGAGATTGACTAGCGCCTTCAGACGGCTCGGCGCCTCGACACCGACCAGCCCGATCACCGGCACCGGCGGCAGGCGCGACGCCGGATCGACCTCGATCGCCACGGCGCCTTCAAGATCGCCATCAATGAACAGAATGTCGCGCTCGGCTTGCAGCGTGGTGGGATCGATCTGCGCCTTGCCCTCGACGATCGGAGGATACTCGCTGGTGACCCCGAGCTTGGCGAGCGTGGTTTCCAGCGCCGTTTCCGACCCACAACGCGCCGTGACGATCAACGCGCGGCCACCCTTGAAATTCTGAAGCAATCGAGGCGTCATGATTTCACCACTCGCAAGGCGGGAGAGCGCATCGTCACCGCGAAACGCGGCGACGATTGGACGAGATAAGGATCCGGGGCCACGGGGCTGCGGGCCTCCAGCAGCACTTCGAACTGGCCGTCGACGGCCGAGCGGGCGATCCGCGGCGTCAGCCAGGCGTGATAGGTCTGCGGATCGATGCGGACTTCGCCCTGCGGCGCAAGCAGGCGCTGGTTGGCGACCGCCGCCCGCACCGCGCGCGCCTCATCGGTGCCCGCCTGCAGCAGGGAGGCGGCCAGGAGCTTCACCGCGATGTAGGACGCTTCCGCGTCCGCGGACGACACCGGCCCATCCGGAAACGCATCGGCGTAGGCGGCGCTGAAGGCAGCATTCGCCGGGGAGTCCAGTGACGAAAAGTACACGCTGGAGCTGAGATGCCCGTCGACCGCGTCGGTGCCGATCTCGGCCAGTTCCGGCTCCGACAGCGTGCAGCTCGCCACCGGGATCTCATTGGCCTGGTCGATCCCGCGCCCGCGGCAGGCGGCGCGAAACGCGCGGAAGAACGCATAATTGCTGGTACCGATCAGGTTGTTGAAAACGAAGTCAGGACGCTGGTCGAGAATCCCGGCGACCACCTGGTCGAATTCGGTGTCGCCCACTGGCAGATAACGCTCCGCCACCACGCTGCCGCCCCGCGCGGTGAGCGCTTCGCGGAAGATCCGGTTGTTTTCCCAGGCCCAGATGTAATTGGAACCGACGCAGAATGCGCGGGTACCGACTCGCGAGGCCATATAGTCGACCAGCGGAAGCACGTGCTGGTTGGGCGAGGCGCCGGTGTAGATGACATTGTCCGAGCTTTCGAAACCCTCATAGTGCGACGGATACCAGAGCAGCCCGTCGTGTTTCTCGAAACACGGAATGACCTCCTTGCGGCTCGACGAAGTGTAGCAGCCGACCACCTGGCGGATGCCGGCACCGAGCAGCTCGAGGCTGAGCGCACGATAGCGCTGCAGATCGCCCGACGGATTCACCACCACCGGCTCAAACGTGACGTCCCCACCCGTCTCGGACAGCTCGCGGAACGCCAGCGACGCACCATTCAGCATCGAGCGCGCGACCACGCTGTAGGAGCCAGTGGTCGAGAACATCACCCCGATCTGAAAATGCTTCCGCGCCATCCGCCTCTTTCAAAAACAAAAAAACGCCCGCCGGCTGTGAAGCCGAGGGCGTCCTCGCCACCAACTCGACACGCTTGAAATCAGATCCTGAAATCAAAAGGCGTGGTGTTGGAAATCGTTGTGAACTTGCTGCGTTAGCGGGCAGCTCTGCCCAACGCTCAGGTATTAGGCTCCCCTAGAACGATATTGATGTCAAGCGCGTTATCGCGCCGCACGGTGCCTCAAATCATTCCGCGCTGTCGAAAAACTATGCTGCTGCGCAATGCACCGCGCGTCACACGGGTAAGCCGTCCCCCGCTCGCTTTTATGGATCGAAGTGCTTAATGGTCAGGGTTCACGACATACCTGCCGATGGCGGACACGACGGAGACACTTCATGAGCGATGCAACGCCGGACCAGACACGCTTGACCGTCGCGGTGATCGGCCTCGGCAGTATCGGTGGGGCCATGGCCGGCTGCCTGCTCGCTGCCGGTCGTCACGATGTGGTCGCCTGCGTCCGAAAGCCGCTCGGGCGGCTCATCCTGGAGCGCTCCGAGGGCGCCGTCGAGCTTCCACTCCGCACACTGACCGATCCCGCAATGGCCAGGCCTGTGGACTGGGTATTGTTATGCACGAAGGCGCAACAGACAGCGTCGAGCGCGCCGTGGCTTGCCAAGCTCTGCGATCGCCGGACCCGGGTTGCCGTCCTGCAGAACGGCATCAAGCACGCGAATCGGGTGGCACCGATCGCAGGGGGCGCGACGATCGTGCCGACCATCGTCTACTACAATGGCGAACGCATCGCGGCCGATCACGTCCGCCTTCGTCATGTCTCGGATCGTGACCTTGCTGTGCCTGATGACGACAACGGTCGCGCGTTCACGGAACTCCTGACCGGAACACCGCTGCGCGTATTTCGAAGTCCCGACTTCGAGACGCTGGCCTGGCGCAAGCTCCTGATCAACATCGTCGCCAATCCCATCACCGCGCTGACACTGCAGCGTCAGGCTGTGCTCAGGCGCGATGATATCAGGTCGCTTGGCCTGTCGCTTCTCGAGGAGGCCGCGGCGGTCGCGCGGGCCGATGGCGCACGACTTGAGAACGATGAGGCGGAGCGGATGATGGCGACGCTCCTCACCTATCCCACCGAAGCCGGCACATCGATGTATTTCGACCGCCTGGCCGGACGATCGCTCGAGGCCGACGCCTTGACCGGCGCCGTGGTTGCGGCAGCCGCGCAGCACGGCATACCGACCCCGCTCAATCAGGCCATGCTCACCTTGCTGCGCGCCATTAGTGACTCCGCCGAAAAGGCCTCGGCATAGGCTGATCGTTATTTTGCTTTCTGCATCTTCGTAATGGTGATGCCGCCGCTGGCGCGTTCGGCCTCGAACTGAACTTTGTCACCAACCTTGACCTGCTTGAGCATCGCGGCATCCTGGACGCGAAACACCATAGTCATGCTGGCCTCGTCCATGTCGAGGTTCTTGATCGGCCCGTGCTTAAGCGTGATCTTGCCGGCGCTTTCGTCGATCTTCTTGACCTCGCCGCTGACCATGTCACCACCGGCCAGAGCGACGGTCGACCACAACACGAATGTGACGATGGTGGCGGTGGATTTGATCGTTAATGTCATGTTGGTTCTCCTCGTGGGTTGGAATCTTTGAATATGAGCGAACGACGCTAAACCGTCGTCCTGAGGTGGCCGTGCGCAGCGCGGCCCTCGAAGGGCGAACGCCAATGTTTAATTCGAATCGGCCGCGCATCCTTCGCGGCTCGCCCAGCGGTGCGAAGTGCACCGCTGGGTTCGCACCTCATGATGACGGAAAGAGAGCTTTCTCTCCGGCTTCTCACTTGACGACGACTTTTCCGATCATTCCGTACTCGCGGTGATCGGGGATCAGGCACGAATATTCGAACGTGCCCGCCTTGCTGAACTTCCACAGGATCTCACCGGATTTCTTCGCCGCCAGACGAATGCCGTTCGGCTCGTCATGCTCCATGTCGGGATTCTTCCGCATCGCTTCGGCGTGCTTGAGATTCTCTTCAGTGGTTGCGAGCAGGAACTCATGAGATTCGGTGCCGGCGTTGTGGATCACGAAGCGGATCTGCTCGTCGCGCTTGACCTCAATCTTGAATGGCGAAAACTCCATTTCCTTCATCTCGACCTCGACGGTGCGCGCCGGCTTCCTGGCATCCCCCGGCTCACCAGCGGAATACGAGTCCTCATGATGGTGGTGATGACCGGGAGGCCCCGCCCCCGCCCATGCGGTAATCGGGGTCGCGGCAGCGGCTGTCAGCGCAATCAAGATCAGTCGTCGTCTCATGTCGTTCTCCTATTGCAAAGAAATCTGGTTGGTCCGTGAACCGTCACATCTTCATGCCCTTGTGCATCGGCATCGGCTTTGCGCCGGGCTTGTCGGCGGCTGGCTTCGTAGTCGGCCCACTCTGCCGCGACGGCTTCTCCGTCGGCGTTTCGATCTCGTAGGCGACGGTGCCGGCGGGATGCTTGTATGGCCCGGGATCGCTGTAATCGTCGCGCGCCAGGCCATCGCGGATTTTCATCACGCTGAACATGCCGCCCATCTCGATCGGGCCGAACTGGCCCGAGCCCGTCATCATCGGCAGGGTGTTGTCGGGCGCCGGCATCTCCATCTCGCCCATTGCCATGCCGGTCGATCCCATCACCATCGCGTCGGGCGCAAGCCGGCCGACCGCCTTGGCGAGATCCTTCTTGGACACGCCAATCAGGTTGCGCATGTCGTGGCCCATCGCGTTCATGGTGTGGTGCGCCTTGTGGCAGTGAAATGCCCAGTCGCCGGGATTGTCGGCGACCACATCGAAGGCCCGCATCGCGCCAACCGGAATGTCGATCGACACTTCCGGCCACTGCGCCGTTTCCGGCACCCAGCCGCCGTCGGTGCCGCTCACCGCGAAACTGTGCCCATGCAGGTGAATCGGATGATTGGTCATGGTGAGATTGCCGACCCGAATGCGGACCTTGTCGCCGAGCCGCACCGGCAGCGGATCGATGCCAGGGAACACGCGGCTATTCCAGGTCCACATGTTGAAGTCGGTCATCTCGTTGACCTTGGGCAGATAGGTGCCGGGGTCGATCAGGTAGCTGCTCATGATGAAGACGAAGTCACGGTCGACCGGGCGGAAAGCCGGATCGCGCGGATGCACGATGAACATCCCCATCATGCCCATCGCCATCTGCACCATCTCGTCGGAGTGCGGGTGGTACATGAAGGTGCCGCTGTGCCTGAGCTCGAACTCGTAGACAAAGGTCTTGCCCGGCTTGATGTGCGGCTGGGTCAGGCCGCCGACGCCGTCCATGCCGTTGGGCAGGATCATGCCGTGCCAGTGCACGGTGGTGTGCTCGGGCAGCTTGTTGGTGACGAAGATGCGCACCTTGTCGCCTTCCACCGCCTCGATGGTCGGCCCCGGCGCCTGGCCATTGTAACCCCACAGATGCGCGGTCATGCCCGGCGCGAACTCGCGCTCCACCGGTTCGGCAACCAGATGGAATTCCTTCCAGTCGCCGTTCATCCGCCATGGCAGCGACCAGCCGTTCAGCGTCACCACCGGCCGGTAGTCCGGCCCGCTTGCCGGATGTTGCGGCGGCTGCATGGTGGCCTTGTCCATGGTCGGCGCTTCGGGAATGCTTGCCGCCTGCACCCGGCCGCTGACGGCCGCAGCGCTCGCGAGCGTGGTGGCGGTTCCGAGAAAACCCCTGCGTGACAACATTGTCTGTCTCCTGTCAGTCACGACCGCCCGCCGCCTGCGCGGTGGTGGCCGAACGATTGTCTTTCGATGAGTCGCCGGAGCCACCGCCGTTGACAGCGGTCAACAGATCCGATTGCGCCAGCCAGAAATCACGCTTGGCATCGATCGCCGCGCGCAGCGAAGCGATCCGCTGACGCGCCTCGGTGAGCAAGGCGAACACGTCGATTTGCATGCTGGAGAAGCGTAGCTGCATCTCCTCGGTGATGATCTTGCGCAGCGGCAACACCTCGCGCTGGTAGTGCGCCGCGATGTCGTAGCTGGAGCGATAGACGCGATAGGCATCACGGGCCTCGGAGCGGATGTTGATCGCCTTCTCGGTCAGCCGGTTGAACGCCTGGTTGTAGGTTTCGGTCGCCTGTCGGACGCGGACCTCGCCGCCGTCGAAGATCGGGATCTGGAACTGGATGTCGAAGCCTCGCTCGCGGAACGGCGCGCTTTCGGGATCGCGTGTCTTGCGCTCGATCCCGGCGACATCGAGCAGTGTCACGAAGCGCGTGGCCTCAGTTAGGTTGAGCGACTTCGCCAGCGTATCGAGCTCGATCCGCGCGATCTGCAGGTCGATGCGATGGGTGACGGCATCGACCTCGATGCCAGGCAGAGCGCGCGGCTGTCGCGGCAAGGCAGGCAAGCGATCGGGCAGACGGAAACCAAGATCGCTGCCCCACAGCCCGAGCAGGCGGACCAGCCGCTCCCGCGCGCTCGCCGCCTCCTGGCGTGCCGACGCCAGTTCCGCGGTGGTCTCGGCATAGAACACTTGCTCGCGCGCCTGATCGAGCTTGTTGAGCGAGCCGGTCTCGCCCAGCTTCGACGCCAGTTTCGCGGTCGCCTCCGCCGTGGACGTGGCATCGGTCAAGAGCCCGACCATGTCGTTGGCCGCCAGCACGCGGATATAGGCCCGCCGGGTATCGGCTGCGAGCCGCAATGTCTCCAGCGCCGCGCGCAACTGGGCCTGCTGAAAGCGTGTGCGCGCGATCTCGCTGCGGAATGGCAGTGTTGCCAGCGCCAGGATGTCGCCCACCACCTGACGTTCGATTTCGCTGGCGCCGTTGCCGGTGATCCTTGAGACCGAGAAGGTTGGATTCGGCGGCAGGCTGTCCTGCACCCGGTCCGCCTCCGCCAACGCCAGCTCGTTGTAGGCCGCCTGCAACCCCTTGTTGTTGAGCAGCGCGATCTGCACCGTAGTGTCCATGGTCAGCGGACGGCGCAGCAACCGGTGCACGTCCGATGAGATGCGCTCGGCATCGGCGGCATTGCGAACAACGACAACGTCCTTCTTGATCGTCTCGCCGGTGATATCCGCAACCAGCGCCATGCCGCCATCCGGCGAGAACGATGCGCAGCCGGACAACAGCAACACGGCTGCAAGTCCTGTGATCCATCTGATCATGCTCCGCTCCTACTCGCCGGATTTCGCAGGAGGAGCGACACGGTCGTTCTGCTCGCGCCAGGATGCCGGCGCGCGCGGACGCAGGCTGCTGTAGGGAGCGACCGTGGAGCGATAACTGGTGCTGGCAACCTTAGCCGCGGGATCGGCAGGGTCGGCACCTGCCAGCGGCGCGCCTGGCATGCAACCGGCCGGTGCAAATGCAAGGATGATGACGATCAGCGCACGCGCGCGATCGGATAGAACACGGATGCGAACCGCCGCCGAACCAAAGGCAGCGTCATCCGCAGGGATGTGCGCGAACATGGAATTGTCCTGACTTGACGATGAACCACAGGTGCGCGCTCCCCGAGAGAGGGCACGTCACCGCATCACGATGTCAGGTCAGGAAATGGGAGGGCGGTAGAGCCGTGGCGGCGTGTTGTCGGCGATCCGTTGCGCGTCATCAGACTTGCAGACGGTCACCGGAACCACGGGCTTCGTCACATCTGCGACCATGGCAGGCATGGCGCCCAGGCTGAACAGCCCGCAGCACTGCATGTCCGGCGCCTTGTGAGAGGTTTTGTGCGGGGCCTTCTGGGCCTCGTCCGGCATCGCATCCATGGATATGGCGTCGTGCCCCTGCATCGCGTGCATATGCTCATGATGCATCACCATCAGCACCGCATCGGCCGGCATGCCGGCGTGACTGAGGCCCTGTTCTTCGATGGTGAGACAATGCGCCGCGGTCATGCTGTCGCCGAATGCAAAGGCCGCGCCGGGCATCATGGCGCAGACCAAATAGGTCATGGCGAGCAGCCACCCTGCCCGCACCCGTGCCCATCTGGTCAATCGCGTGAACATATCCGGCGGACCATAAGTCAGCCGGCGACGCCGTGCAAGTTTGAAACCCGGTGTGAATTCCGCCTGGAGAACGACACATTGTCATGGCGGCCCGTTCATCACGGCATTGCGACAAGCCGGCGGGTGGCACACTCCGCCGCCCGGGCGGATCAGCCGACCAGCTGATTGCGTAGCGCATAGCGAACGAGGTCGACAACCGTCGTGACATCCATCTTCTGCATCAGATTGGTCTTGTGGGTGCTGACGGTCTTGATGCTCAGCTCCAGCCTGCGGGCGATGTCCGAAATCTTCCGGCCGAGAATCAAAAGATCGAAGACCTCCCGCTCCCGCGCCGTCAGCCGGGTATGGGGCAGTTCAGCGATCGGCATCCGCGCCCGTTGCGCCGCACCCTGCGCGGCGGCGCTGACATACATCTCGTCCTTTGCGGCATTCCGGATCGCCTGAATCAGTTGCAGGCTGGCGCTGTTCTTTGTGACATATCCTACGGCGCCGGCTTTCAGCGATTCAACGATATACTGATATTCCTCGTGCATGCTGAGCACGATGATCCGCAGCCGGCCGAATTGTTTGCGCAACTGCTCCAGCAGCGGAATGCCGCTGCGCCCCGGCATCGAGAGGTCAAGCAGGACGATATCGCAGGGCGCCGATTGCAGCAGCGTGATCAGTTCCTCGCCGTTGCGCGCTTCACCGACGATCTCGAAATCCGCCTGGTCCGCGAGAATCTGCTTCAATCCCTCGCGAAAAATCGTGTGATCGTCGGTGATGATGAGACGTATCATGGCTGCGCGCCGCCGTGGGTCTGTTTCGTCAGGGGGATGCGGACCGACACCAGCGTTCCGCCCTTCGGCAACCCGCTGACGTCAACCGCCCCGCCAAGGGCATAGGCGCGCTCGCGCATGCCGGCGATTCCCAACCGATCATGCGGCAACGTCGCCTTGTCGATGCCGCGTCCGTCGTCGGCGATTTCCAGACGCAGCTCATCGGCGACATGGCGTGCCCGAACGCTGGCCTGCCTGGCCTGACCATGACGCACCACGTTGGTCAGCGACTCCTGGACGATGCGGAAGGCGGCGGTACTGACGGTGGGATCGTAGCCGATATCCTCCCGGTCAAAAGACAGCGAAATCTCCAGTCCGCTCATTTCGGCCGAGTTTTGTGTGAGCCACTTGATGGCTGAGACCAGCCCGAGCTCATCCAGGATCATCGGCCGCAGGTCGGTCGCGATGCGGCGCAGGTCGGTGACCGAGCGATCGACAACCGACACCAGCCGATCGACACGCGGGCCCAGGTTGCTTGACGGAGCAGGCAAATGCTCGCGGAGCCAGATCAGCTCGATCTTCATCGCCGTCAGGGTCTGCCCGAGTTCATCGTGAAGCTCGCGCGAGATGCGTGCGCGCTCCTCCTCCCGCACGGACTCGAGGAACGAGGACAGTTCGCGCAACTGCGCGCGCGACCTGATCAGTTCGTCCGCAGCCGCCTTGCGTTCGGAGATGTCGCGGGAGATGCCGACGGTACCGATGATGTGACCGGCGTCATCGCGAATCGGCGACTTGATGGTTTCGAACCAGGACAGGCCGCCCTGGCTGTTGGGCCGCGCCTCCTCGTAGCATCGCCGCCGTCCGCTCCTGAGCACAGCCCGGTCGGTGCGCAGATAGACCTCGGCGATTTCGGGTGGCCAGATCTCACCGGGCGATTTGCCGATCACCTCGCGCTCCGACAGGCCGGCGACTTTCAGATAGGCCGAATTGACGGCGAGATACCGCGAATCGCGATCCTTCAGCCAGGCCATGTCCGGAATATTGTCGAGCAGTGCGCGCTGACGCTGTTGTTGTTCTCGGTCGACCATCAGCGGACGATATCAACTTCTTCCCGCAGGGCAAATGCGATGCAGATCGATGGGGCAAGACCGCTGTCGGATGCGTGCATCCGCAAGTTGAGCGGCGCGTCACCGCACTAGGATTAATCCTAGACCGCGTTAGGAGCCCACCGATTACCGGCCAGGATTGCTCGTCCTAGGCTTGGCCATGAGACGCGCCAGGGCCGGAGAGCGGCAAGAACAAAAAGCTCCCGGTCAAAAAAGGAGGAACCCGCAATGGATATGGTTATACGGCACGCCCGGCTCGACGACGAACAACCGCTGATGGATATCGGCATCACCGGCGGCCGGATCGCGGTGATCGAGGAAGTCATCGACAAGCAGGGCGATCAGGAGATCGATGCCGAGGGACGCGTGGCGCTGCCGGGTTTCATCGAGCCGCATCTCCACCTGGAAAAAGCCTTTGTGCACCGCCGTCTGCCTGCCCGCTCCGGCACCCTCGACGAGGCCATCCGGGTTACTGGCATCCTGAAGGCCAAGCAGCAGCGCGAGGACGTTCTCGAACGATCGCGCCGGGTGCTCGACATGGCAGTCCGCAACGGAACGGTTCTGGTACGCGCCCATCCCGATGTCGATCCGATCCAGGGGCTGATCGGTGTCGAGACCGCGCTGGAGCTCAAGGATGAGTACCGCGACCTGCTCGACCTGCAGATCGTCGCGTTTCCGCAAGAGGGCCTGCTGAAGACCTCCGGCGCGGTCGAGTTGATGGAGCAGGCGCTCGCGATGGGCGCCGACGTGGTCGGCGGCTGTCCCTACAACGAGCTCAACTGGGACGACACCCGCGCCCATATCGACAAGGTGTTCGATCTCGCCCTCGAAAACGACCTCGACGTCGACATGCATGCGGACTTCGCCGACGATACCCAGGACAAGCGGTTCGCGGCGGCGGAGTATATCGCCCGCAAGACCATCGAGGTCGGCTATCAGGGCCGGGTTGCGCTCGGCCACATGACGAGCCTGGGCGCGCTCACGCCTGAACTTGCCAAGCCGGTGATCGACCTGCTGCGCGAGGCGGATATCCACGTCATCACGCTGCCCGCCACCGACATCTATCTCGGCGGCCGCAAGGACGAGTCGAAACCTCGCCGGGGCCTGACGCCGGTGCGGGCCCTGCACGCCGCCGGCGTCAATGTCGCATACTCATCCAACAACATCCGTAATGCGTTCACGCCGTTCGGCAAGGCCGATCCGCTGCAGATTGGCAACCTGCTTGCCCATATCGTCCAGTTCGGAACGCCCGAGCATCAGCTGGAGGTCCTCAAGATGGGCACCTCCAACGCGGCGCGCGCGGTCGGCCTGGCGGATGACTACGGCCTGGCCGTCGGCAAGCCCGCCGATCTGATGATCCTCGATACCCGGGTGGTGGCGGACGCCCTGCTCGATATGCCCTCCCGTTCCTGGGTGCTCAAGCGCGGGCGGATCACCGTCATCACCACCCACGAGAGCAAGATTTGTCGCAGATGCGGTCACGCGCATTCCTGACGAACAGGTTCGGCGGTCACCGCCGGCCCTGAAGACCAAGCGAACCAAAAAAATCAAAATACATCATGAGGAAACGCCATGACCAAACTACCAGCAGAAGTCGTCGCATCCGCGCTCGCCGTCACCACCATCTTCATCAGCATGACCGCATTTCATTTTCCACCATGGGCCATCTTCATCACCTGGGCCGGAACGTTCGCGGCCGGCGGGCCATCAGCCAGCCTGCTGAAGAAATTCTGGCCGACCATGGCGGTCGGCGGCATCTTCGCCTGCCTCATCGTGCTGTGCTTCAAGCTGTCGGCCCAGTATTTGAGCGGATCGGCGCAGATCGCCGCCGAATGCGTCATCCTGTTCACGCTCAACGGCAGCATGATGTTGCTGGGGCGCCTGCCCGCGCTCAGCTTCGTCCCCGGCATGTTCTTCGGTTTCGCCTCGTACTTCGCAACACTTTTCGGAGGGTTTGGACCCGCGCCGGGAGATCCGTTCGCAGCCCTTGCCGCGTCGCTTCTGATGAATGCGCTGGGCCCCATCTATGCCTGGATCACCGCCACCTACGGCGCCCACCATGGCCATCAGGCTGAAGCTCAAATTCGCCTGGGATCAGCCAGCCACTCTGCTGAAGAAGCAGTCTCATAGCACGGCGCATCTGGCGCCCTGCGTAACCTCGAAAGCATACGATGACGCAATATACCGACAGCGGGTCGAACGGCGAGCTCCTGATGCCGTCTCGACCCGCGACTGAAGTCTCCTCCCAGGCGCCGGCGCCCACTGGCCCGTCTCTCGCCGTCTCGACTCGCGGCATGGTCACGAGCCCGCATACCCTGGCGAGCGAAGCCGGCCTCAGGGTGTTGCGCGACGGCGGCAACGCGATGGAGGCGGCGATCGCGATCGGCGCCGTCATTGCCGTGACCTATCCGCACTTCTGCGGCATCGGCGGCGATGCGATCTGGATCGTCGCCGACAACAGCGGCCGCAACACGGTGTTCACGGGCATCGGCCAAGCCGCAGAAGTCCTCCCACACTATCAAGGCGCGATCCCGCTGCGGGGCCCCGGTTCGACCGTGGCGTCCGCGGGCGCCGTCGACACGTGGCAGCGGGCCCACGACTATTCGCGTGCGAATTGGAACGGCCAACTCAGCTTCGCCTCCCTGCTCGACATCGCCATCGGTTATGCCGAGAACGGCTTCCCGGTCACGGGGTCGCAACTGTTCTGGCACGACTACCGCCGCACTGAATTGCCGGACTGGCATAATTTCCCTGCGACCTTCATGCCGAACGGCCGTCGTTTGCGCGAAGGCGAACGCTTCGTGCAGGCGGGCCTCGCCCGCAGCCTCAAATCCATTGCGCGCAATGGCGCCAGGGAGTTCTACGAAGGCGAGCTGGCGGACAGAATCGCCAAGGGCCTGGCGGCAGCCGGATCACCGTTGACGGCAAATGATCTTCGCAACACCAGATCCCGGCAGGAAACCCCGGTCAGCCTCGACTATCGCGGCGTCACACTGCTTGCGCCGCCGCCGCCGACACAGGGCATCTCGACACTTGGCATCATGGGAATCCTGCGCGAGTTCGATCTGAAGAGTATCCCGGAAGGCAGCGCGGACTACTATCACCTGTGCGTCGAGGCTGTAAAACAGGCGTTCCTCGATCGCGCGGATATCGCCGACCCGGACTTTGTCCCGCAACCGACCGGCAAGTGGCTCGACGCAACGCACCTGGCGCGCAAGGCCAGCGCCGTCGCGCATAATCGCGCCTTGGCGTGGCCCCATGTCTTCAAGACCGGCGACACCGTGTATTTCGGCGCGACCGATCAGGACGGCCACAGCGTCAGCGTGTTGCAGAGCACGTATTTCGACTGGGGCAGCGGTGTCGTCGCCGGCGACACCGGCATCCTCTGGCAAAACCGAGGCGCCGCCTTCAGCCTCGATCCATCAAGCCCGAATGTGCTGCGCTCCGGCAAGCGTCCGTTCTACACCCTCAATCCGAGCATGGCGCTTAAGAACGGCAAGCCGCACATTCTCTGCGGCACCCAGGGCGCGGACGGCCAGCCGCAGACACTCACGGTGCTGCTGACGCGCCTGCTCGACTACAATCTAGATCCGTTGCAGGCCTTGTCCCGGCCCCGCTTCCTGCTGGGACGGACATTCTCCGACAGCCGCGACAGCCTCAAGCTCGAGGAGACGGCCGGCCGCGCTGTCTTCAGCGATCTCGCAAAGCGTGGCCACGAAACCAGCGCCATCCCCGGCAACAGCCCGCTGGCGGGCCAGGCCGGTGCGATCGTGATCCATGATGATGGCCTGATCGAGGGCGCGCACGATCCCCGCAGCGATGGCTGCGCCCTGGGGCTTTGATGAACGGTGCGATGCGGCCTGACACGCCGTCAGGCCGCCGGATCGTCTATTGCTCCGGCAGCGCCACGATCCTCAGCAGATTGGTGGTGCCGGGCTTGCCGAAGGGGATGCCGGCGGTGATCACAATGTTGTCGCCGGGCGCGCCGAAGCGCTCGGCCAGCGCCGCTTCGCAGGCGACCTTGGTCATCGACGCTTCATCCTCGATCTCGCAGGCGATGACCACCGAATGGATCCCCCAGACCGGCGTCAGACGGCGCGCTGTGGCGATCGACGGCGTGATCGACAGGATCGGCGCCACTGGCCGCTCCCGCGCGGCGCGCATGCTGGTGAATCCGGAGCTCGTGTAGGTAATGGTGGCCTTCGCCGAGATCTGCCGCGCCACATGGCGCAGCGCCCGGCAGATGGCGTCCGCATGCGTGGTGCGGGCCTCCTCGTGCTGCGCGTCAGCGAGCGCGCGGTAATGCGGATCGGCTTCAACACCCTGGATGATGGAGTGCATCATCGCCACCGCCTCGCGCGGATATTGCCCACTGGCGGATTCCGCCGACAGCATCACCGCATCGGCGCCCTCGTAGATCGCGGTGGCCACGTCGGAGGCCTCCGCCCGTGTCGGCACCGGCGAACTCGTCATCGATTCCAGCATTTGCGTTGCCACCACCACCGGTTTGCCCTCGCGGTGACAGGCCCGCACGATCCGGCGCTGAATCACCGGCACCTGCTCCGGCGGCATCTCGACGCCCAGGTCCCCGCGCGCCACCATGATGCCGTCAGCCAGCGCCACGATCGCATCGAGATTGTGGATCGCCGCGGGCTTCTCCAGCTTGGCCATGATCAGCGCGCGGTTGCCGATCAGCTCGCGGGCTTCCTCGATGTCCTCGTGGCGTTGCACGAATGACAGCGCCACCCAGTCCGCGCCCATCTCCAGGCCAAAAGCGAGATCGCGGCGATCGCGCGCGGTGAACGGCGACATCGGCAGGATCACGCTGGGCACATTGATGCCCTTGTGCTCAGACAGCCTGCCGCCGACCATCACGCGGGTTTCCGCGAAGTCCGGCCCGGAGGCGCCGACCTCGAGAGCGATCTTGCCGTCGTCGAGCAGCAGATGCGTGCCGGGCTGTAGCGCCGCGAAGATTTCCGGATGCGGCAGCGACACCCGCGCCTGGCCACCGTGCCTGGGATCGAGATCGAGCCTGAAGCGATCGCCGATGCGCAGCTCGATCGGGCCTTCGGCGAACTTACCTACCCGCAGCTTCGGGCCCTGCAGGTCCATCAGGATGCCCACCGGCCGCCCGACCTCCTGCTCGACCTTGCGGATGATCTCGAAGCGGGCGCGATGATCCTCGTGGCTGCCGTGGCTGAAATTCAGCCGGAACATGTCGACGCCGGCGTCGAACAACGCGCGGATCATAGCCGGGGAGGAACTCGACGGTCCGAGCGTCGCGACGATTTTTGCGTTTCGAGAACGGCGCACGGTCAATATCCCTTCGCGACAATGATGTTTCTGACAAAAAGACATCCGCGAGCGTCCGTCCGATCGGGGAACCGACGGGCCACTCGCGGATGCGGAGGTACGGCGGCCCCTCGAACAGTCCGCCGGTCGCAACACGAAGGCGTGACGCCTCACGCCTTCGCGATCTCGCGCCCTGCGGACAACTCCAGCGCCTTCACCATGGCAGAGTGGTCCCAGGCCTTGCCGCCGTGTGCGGCGCAGGCATTGAACAGCTGCTGCGCCATGGCGGTGGCCGGCAGCGACAGCCCGAGCGCGCGGGCGCCTTCCAGCGCCAGATTGAGATCCTTCTGGTGCAGCTCGATGCGGAATCCCGGTTCGAAATTGCGCTTCACCATGCGCTCGCCATGCACCTCGAGGATGCGCGACGACGCGAAACCGCCCATCAGCGCCTGCCGCACCAGTGCCGGGTCGGCACCGGCCTTGGACGCGAACAACAGCGCCTCGCCCACCGCCTCGATGGTCAGCGCGACAATGATCTGGTTCGCCACCTTGGTGGTCTGGCCGTCGCCATTGCCGCCGACCCGGGTAACGTTCTTGCCCATCAGGTCGAACAGCGGCTTCACCGTGTTGAACGCCTTCTCGGGCCCCCCGACCATGATGGTGAGTGACGCCGCCTTGGCGCCGACCTCGCCACCCGACACCGGCGCATCGAGATAATCCGCGCCGCGCTCGTTGATGGCCTTGGCAAATTCCTTGGTCGCCAACGGTGAGATCGAGCTCATGTCGACCACGATCTTGCCCGACGACAGCCCTTCGGCCACGCCACCCTTGTCGAACAGCACGGCGTTCACGTGCGGTGTATCCGGCACCATGATGAAGATGATGTCGGATTGCTCCGCCACCTCCTTGCCGGAGACAACAGCCTTTGCACCGGCGTCGCGGAGATCGGCCGGGACCGGATTGACGTCGCGCACCACCAGCCGATGCCCCGCCGCCAGCAGGTGCGCCGCCATCGGGCGCCCCATGATGCCGAGACCGATAAAACCGAGATTGCTCATTTGTGGTTTTCCTTTTCGAACTGAAATTGATTGGATTACTCGAACCGACACCTCACCCTCTCGTGTCATCACCGGGCTTGTCCCGATGATCCCGCTTAGGGAGGCAGTGCGTCCCTAAGCGAGGTTGCCGGGACAAGCCCGGCAACGACAAGGTAAGGATCAAGCCCGCGTGTGAGGCAGTGGGTTTCACTCCGCCGCCATCGGCGCATACCAGCCGAGGCTTTCGGTGGTGGTGGTCTTCGGCTTGTATTCGCAGCCGATCCAGCCGCGATAGCCGATCTCGTCGAGATAACGGAACAGGAAGGGATAATTGATCTCGCCGGTGCCCGGCTCGTTGCGACCGGGATTGTCCGCGAGCTGCACATGGGCGATCCGGTCGAGGTGCTTCTTCAGCGTGGGCGCGATATCACCTTCCATCACCTGCATGTGGTAGATATCGTACTGGATGAAGAGATTGTCCGAGCCAACATCGGCGATCAGTTGCACTGCCTGTTCGGTGCCGGTCAGGAAGAAGCCGGGAATGTCCCGAGTGTTGATCGGCTCGATCAGCAGCTTGATGCGCTCCTTGGCCAGCGTATCCGCGGCATAACGCAGGTTTTTCACCAGCACCTTGTGCAGCTCGTCACGATTGGCGCCTTCTGGCGCGATGCCGACCAGGCAGTTGAGCTGCCGGCAATCCAGCGCATGCGCATAATCGATGGCGCGCTGCACGCCGTCACGGAATTCGATCACGCGATCGGGCAGGATTGCGATGCCGCGCTCGCCGCCGGCCCAGTTGCCCGCGGGCAGATTATGCAGCACCTGCGTCAGCCCGTGCTGCTGCAACTGCTCGGCCAGCACTGCCTTTTCGAACTCATAGGGAAACAGGTACTCGACGCCGGAGAAACCGGCGTTCTTGGCGGCGGCGAAACGATCGACGAACGGTAGTTCGCCAAACAGCATGGTGAGATTGGCGGCAAATTTCGGCACGGGCGTTGTCCTTTGCTATCGTTTCACGACGCGAAAACTCTTTCGGCCGAAGGCGGCGGGCAACGCGCCCGCATCATATTCTGCGTCATGCCCGGCCTTGTGCCGGGCATCCACGTCTTCTGCTGAGCCGCTGTAAGGCGTGGATGCCCGCACCAAGTGCAGGCATAACGCCGAGAGCGGAGCAGCGCCGTGGCTCCCAACTACTCCGCCGGCTCCAGTGCAGGCTTCGGAGCTTCCTCGAACTCGTTGATGCCGTCGATCTCTACCCCCATCGGGATGTTGGTGACGCGCTCCAGGATGAACTCGATCACCACCGGCACCTGGTGCTCCTTCATCAGCGCCTCGGCGCGGGCGAAGGCATCCTTGAACTCGTTGGGGCTGCGCACCCGCACCGCCTTGCAACCGAGGCCCTCGGCCACCGCGACGTGGTCGACGCCATAGCCGCCGGTATCAGTGTTGATGTTCTCGAACGCCAGCGAGACTTCGAAATCCATGTTGAAGCCGCGCTGCGCCTGACGGATCAGGCCGAGATAGGAGTTGTTCACCACCACATGCAGATACGGCAGCTTGTGCTGGGCGCCGACCGCGAGCTCCTCGATCAGGAACTGGAAGTCGTAATCGCCGGACAGCGCCACGATCTTCTTGTCCGGACATGCCGCGCGCACGCCGAGCGCCGCCGGCAGGGTCCAGCCGAGCGGGCCGGCCTGACCGCAATTTATCCAGTGCCTGGGGTGGTAGACGTTGAGCAGCTGGCCGCCAGCAATCTGGGACAGGCCGATGGCGGTGACATAACAGGTGTCGCGGCCGAACGCGGCGTTCATCTCCTCATAGACGCGCTGCGGCTTCAGCGGCACCTGGTCGAAGTGGGTCTTGCGCGACATGCTGGCCTTGCGCTCGCCGCACTCGTGCGCCCAGGCGCTGCGGTCCTTCAACTTCTTCGCGGCCTTGCGCTCGCGCGCAACCTCGATGAACAATGTCAGCGCCGCATGCGCATCGGAGACGATGCCGAAATCCGGCCCGAACACCCGGCCGATCTGGGTGGGCTCGATGTCGACATGGATGAACTTGCGGCCCTTGGTATAGACCTCGACCGAGCCGGTGTGGCGGTTGGCCCAGCGGTTGCCGATGCCGATGACGAAGTCCGACGCCAGCAGCGTGGCATTGCCGTAGCGGTGGCTGGTCTGCAGGCCGCACATGCCGGCCATCAGCGGATGATCGTCGGGAATGGCGCCCCACCCCATCAAGGTCGGGATCACCGGAATGCCGGTCAGTTCCGCGAACTCGACGAGTTCAGCCGAGGCATCGGCGTTGATGATGCCGCCGCCGGCCACGATCAGCGGCCGCTCGGCCGCCTGCAGCATGTCCAGCGCCTTCTCGATCTGTTTGCGGGTGGCGCGCGGCTTGTAGACCGGCAGCGAGGCATAGGTCTCTTCGTCAAACTCGATCTCGGCGAGTTGCACGTCGATCGGCAGATCGACCAGCACCGGACCCGGCCGGCCCGAGCGCATCACATGAAACGCCTGCTGCAGCACCATCGGCACCAGCGCCGGCTCGCGTACCGTCACCGCCCACTTGGTCACGGGCTTGGCGATCGACTCGATATTAACCGCCTGGAAATCCTCCTTGTAGAGTTTTGCGCGCGGCGCCTGGCCGGTGATGCAGAGGATCGGAATCGAATCCGCCTGCGCCGAATAGAGTCCAGTGATCATGTCAGTACCGGCGGGGCCCGAGGTGCCGATACACACGCCGATATTGCCGGCAACGGCGCGGGTGTAGCCCTCCGCCATGTGCGAAGCGCCCTCGACATGACGCGCCAGCACGTGACGGATCGATCCGCGCGCCTTCAGCGCCGAATACAGCGGGTTGATCGCAGCGCCGGGAACACCGAACGCACAGGAGATGCCTTCCTTTTCAAGAACCCGCACCGCCGCGTCGACTGCTCGCATCCTGGCCATGGCTCGCTCCGCAAAGTTGTTCTGGGAGTGCCACCATCGGCGCGTGCAGCCGCCTTCTCAATCGCGCCGGTTTTGTTTCCCACGATGCGGCAGGGAAATGGAAATCAATGATTACTCAAGACGTTAGACGGCGAAAACGCGTGGAAGAACTCGTCGCAAGCGTGATCACAGTTACGCGGCACCGTCTACTCGAACAACGGCACCAGATGCATTTCCGGCACCAACACGAGCCCCTTGTCGGTGATGCGGATTTCCGGGATCACCGAGAGCGGGATCAGGTTGAAGCCCATATAGGGAATGGTGCAGCCGGCGGCCGCCCATTCCGTCTTGAGCAGCTTCACCTCCTCGGCCACCTCGGTGATGCGCTTGTCCGACAACAGACCGGCAATCGGCAGCGGGACAAATGCCTTCACCTTGCCGTCGGCGACGACGCAGACGCCGCCCTGCTGTTGCTTGATCGCCGCCAGCGCCACCTGCATGTCGGCTTCATTGGTGCCGGCGATAATGATGTTGTGGCTGTCGTGGCCGACACTGGAGGCCACCGCGCCGCGCTTGAGGCCGAAATCCTTGAGCAGGCCGTAGGCGACATTGCCCGCCGACTTGCCATGCCGCTCCACCACGGTGACGAAGCAGAGACCATGACGTGCGAACAGCGTCGGCCAGTCTTTCGCCGGCTCGATCGCAACCTTGTCATGGATCAGGGTGATGCCAGGCAGCGCCGTCTTGATGGCGTGGACCGTGCAGGCCTTCTCCGGCAATGCGGGCGTGAGCTTCACCTGCTCCGGCAGCTTCACCGTCGCATACGCCGCCTTCGGATATTGATAGCGCTGCGACAAGACTGCATCGAGCAGCGGGGTGATCTTGCCCTTTTCGACCACGAGCTCTCCGCCGTACCAGGTGCATTGCGGTTTCAGCGTATCGTCCATCAGCACCAGATCGGCACGTCGGCCGCCGCCCATACCGCCGATTTCGTTTTCGGCATTGAAGCGCGTCGCGCCATGCAGCGAGCCCATCGACCAGGCCTGCTCCGGCGACATCCCCGCCTTCACCGCTTCCCGCACCACCCAGTCGAGCCCGAACTGGAAGAGATCGTCGGCGTCGCGGTCGTCGGTGCACACGGCGATGCGCTTGTGCGAGGCCCCGAGCTCGGTGATGGTGCGGATCGCCTGCGGCAGGCTGTGCCACGGCGTGGTGGGCGGGCCGCCGCGCAGGAAGATCCAGACGCCCGCCTCCAGCAGATCGTCGGCGATGTCGCGATCGATCGCCTCATGGGTGTCGGTGATGCCGCTCGCCGCGTAGGCCGCGACAAACTCGCGGCCGTAGATATGGCCGGACACCGGCCGCCCGCGCTTCAGCGCCGCTGCAATGATCGCATGACTGCGCTCGTCGCCCATGGTGACGGGAACGAAATCCATCTTCTCGCCGAGCGCGACCGCCTCCGGCCAGCGATCGAACAGGCCCGCGATCTTTTCCGCGGTGAGATCGCCGCCCGCGGTCTCCAGCGCCGCCGAGGTCGCCGGCACCGTGCTGGGCACCGTGAGGAAGATCGAGAGCGGCGCCTGGCGGGCGTCCTCCAGCATGGCCTCGACGCCGGCCACGTCCATCACATTGCCGATCTCGTGGCTGTCGCAGAAGATCGTGGTGGTGCCGTTGAGCAGCGCCGCCTCCGCATAGGCGCAGGCCGTCACCATCGACGATTCGATATGGATGTGCGGATCGACCAGCCCCGGCGCGATGAGGCCGCCGGCGGCATCATAGATCGCGGCACCACCGCTCGCGCTTTTATGGGCGCCAGCGGGCTTGACCGCAGCGATGCGTCCGCCGCTGATCCAGACTTCGCGCTCATGAAGGATGCGCTCCGAATAGGTCGACAGCACCCGCGCCCCGGTGATGACGAGATCCGGCGCCACGCGCCCGGAGGCGACATCGGCAAGACGGCGCGTCATGGTGTGCAGCGGCTGGACGGAAAAGCGGGTCAATTGGGGCATGGCACTCTCGTTGCGAGGAAACGGCGCGACGGGATCGTCGCTCCCGGGCCGATGCGGAGCAAGCTCAAATTACGCCGAGGCATGCATGCCGTTTGGGCAATGCATCGGTGCAATACATTGGTGATTGGCTTGCATTTTAAAGGTGTTGAGACCAAGCGGCGGCGCTGGGCCTCTATCCCCCGCGCAGCTCCGGGAAGATCGCCTCATCCTGCAGGACCACGTCGGCGGTCTTTTGATAATGCGCCGTCAGCAGCTTCACCGCTTCCTCAGTGTCGCCGCTCATTACCGCGTTGACGATGGCGAGATGCTCGTCGCCGATGTGGCGCGAGGGAAACGCCTTGCGGATCGACAGCCGCCGGTAGCGATAGAGCTGATCGGCGAGCTGCCCGCAGAACGCGATCAGCGACTGCGATCCGCAGTGGCCGATCAGCGTGCGGTGGTAGATGCGATGCAGCCGCTCCCATTCCGGATTGTTTTCGAATTCCGTCTCATTCAGCGAGCGTGGCGTCCGGCTCAGGCGATGCTGCGCCAGCAAGAGCTGCTCTTCCCATAACGACGACGTCGCCGCCATGGATTCGCGCAGCGCCAGGCTCTCCACCCAGCAGCGCGTCTTGGTGAGCTCGGCGAGTTCGGCGCGGCTGATGTCGCGGACATAGAAGCCGCGCTGCTCGCGCACTTCGACCAGCCCATCCGAGGTCAGGCGGTTGAGCGCCTCGCGCAGCGGTGTCTGTCCGGTCTGATAGGTTTCCATCAGAAACCGCATCTGCAGTTTGCGCGACGGCGCCAGCCGTCCGGACAACAAGTCTTCGCGCAGCCGGTCATAGACATTGCTCGCCTGGGTCGACGGCACCGCCGCCACCTGAACCGCCGCTGTCGTGCTCACGCGCCTGCCTCCCTACGACATGCACACATCTCGCCGGCGGCACGTCACTCCACCCCTTGTCATCACCGGGCTTGTCCCGGTGATCTCGCTTAGGGAGGCAGTGCGCCCCTAATCGGGGTTGCCGGGACAAGCCCGGCAACGACAAACGAAAGACCTGCCTCCAGCGAGCTTGTTCGCGAATCCACGCCTTTTATACACTTTCTGCAAGAATCACAAAATTTATAAATTTATATTCTGGGAACGATTTTATGTAATATACAGCAAGGACCGGTCGAGACCTCCCGGCTGAAGGAGGTGCGCGCGTCCGGACATGAGGAACCGCACGCATGACCCGCTTTCCCGTCATCGCGCTTCGTAGCGTCGATCTCGGCACACCCGATCTCGATCGCTCCGAACGGTTTTATGTCTCGGTGTGGGGGCTCGACGTGGTCGCACGTCACAACGGCGCTGTTTATCTGCGCGCCAGCGGCAGCGATCATCATGTGCTGGCGCTGCATCACAGTACGCGTCCGGAACTGCACGCCGTCACGTTTCGCGTGGCCAACATCAGCGACTTCGCTGCGATTGCCGGCAATGTCATCGCCGAGGGCGGACAGCTCGTCGCCCCGGCCGCGGCGAATGACGCGCCAGACGGCGGTCGCATCATGACGGTGCGCGGGCCCGAAGGCGGCCTGTTACGTTTCGTGCACGGCGATCTCAGACACGCGGCCATGCCCACGCAAGGCGATCGCCCCGAACGGCTTGCCCACGTCAATCTCAACAGCGTCGATGTCGACGCGTCGGCCGCATTCTACGAGAAGGCGCTCGGTTTCCGTCTCACCGACCGATCGAAGCTGATGGCGTTCGTCCGCTGCAACAGCGACCACCATGCGGTGGTGATCGCGGAGGCCAAGGTCAACGGGCTCAACCACGTCGCCTTCCTGATGCCTGGTCTCGAAGCGGTGATGCGCGGCTCCGGCCGCATGATCGACGCCGGTTTCCCGATCGCATGGGGCGTCGGCCGCCACGGCCCCGGGGACAACGTGTTCTCCTATTTTATCGATCCCGTGGGCTTCGTCATCGAATACACCGCCGAAGTGCTGCGGGTCGACGACGACTATGTAGTGCGCGGTCCCGGCGAATGGGTCTGGCCGCCCGGCCGCACCGATCAATGGGGCATCGCGCCGCCCAAGGCCGAGCATGTCAAGGCGGCGCAAGTCGCCGTGCCCTATGCCACCGAAACCTGAGTGACAGCAACCGATGTCGCACGCAGACACACCCAACGCATATCAGGTCGTGGTGGTGGGCTTCGGCCCCTCCGGCGCGGTGGCGACCAGCCTGCTCGGCGATCGCACCATCCGCACCCTGACCATCGATCGCCAGCGCGCGGTCTACGACAAGCCGCGGGCAATCGCGATCGATCACGAGATCCTGCGGCTGCTGGACAATCTTGGTGTTGCTGACCGCGTGCGGCCGTTCATCGCGCCGTTCCCCGCCTCGCAGCATTTCGGCGCCAGGGGACAATTGATCCGGCGCATCGACATGGTGAGCGAACCCTATCCGCTGGGCTACACGCCGAGCATGGTGTTCACCCAGCCGCCGGTGGAAGCAGCGCTGCGGCAGCACGCGCAAGACTATCCCAGCGTCACCGTCGACCTCGGCACCGAACTCGTCAGCCTCGCGCAATCGTCCGATGGCGTGACACTGCAGCTGCGCAGCGACAGCGGCGCGACACGCACGGTCACGGCCGACTACGTCATCGCCTGCGACGGCGCCTCCAGCGGCGTGCGCCAGCAGCTTGGCATCGCCTTCGACGATCTGGTATTCGACGAGCCGTGGCTGGTGGTCGACCTGCAGGTGAACGACGCTGCCCTCGGAAAATTGCCGCAGACGGCGGTGCAGTTCTGCAATCCGGCGCGGCCCACCACCTTCATCATCGGCCCCGGCAATCATCGCCGCTTCGAGATCATGCTGCTGCCGGACGAAGATCCGCGCGCCATGGAGCAATCGGACCAGGTCTGGCGGTTGCTGGCGCCATGGCTCGCGCCTGATGACGCCACGCTCTGGCGCGCCGCGAGCTATCGCTTTCATGCGCTGGTCGCGCAGCAATGGCGGTGCGGCCGCGTGTTCCTGGCGGGCGACGCCGCCCATCAGCAACCGCCCTTCATCGGCCAGGGCATGTGCCAGGGCATTCGCGATGTCGCCAATCTCGTCTGGAAGCTCGAGCGCGTGCTGCAAGGAAAGTCCGGGGATGCGCTGCTCGACAGCTACGGCGTGGAACGCAGTGCCCATGTGCGCGAGCTCACCACGCGCATCAAGGCGATCGGCCATGTGATCTGCGAGCGCAATCCTGTCGCCGCCGAGGCCCGCGACGCGCGCATCCTCGCCGAGGGCAACGGCGCAGCCCGCACCATCACCCGGCAGGACATCGTGCCGCCGCTCAGGCAGGGATTGCTGGCCACAGCCGCTCATGCGGCGAACGGCACGTTGTTTCCGCAGCCATGGATACGCACGCAGGAGGGCCGCAAGCTGCTCGATTCCGTCTGCGGCACCAGATGGCGTCTCGTCCTCGACGGCCGCAGAGACCTTGCGGCCTCACCTGCGATCGCCGACCAAGCGAACAATACCGGGCTGCGGATCATCCGCATCGGCGCGGCGGACGGCGCGATCGATATGATCGCGGAAGACCAGGACGTCGTCGCAAATTGGTTTGCACGGCACGACTGTGCGGCCGCGATCGTGCGCCCCGATCACTACGTGTTCGGCGTCAGCGCTGGCGCACAATCGCTGGCCGCGATGATGACGGAACTGTCGGCGCGGCTGCACTAAGGCAATTCAACAACACAAAGAACACGACAGGGGGAAGACCATGACATCACCAGCCGCGACCGCCGAACCGACGAGCAGAAGCCGCGCCTTCGCCGTTCTCATCATGCTGTTTCTCTTCCAGACGCTGAACTTCTTTGACAAGCTGGTGTTCGGCCTCTCCGCGGTGCCGATGATGAAGGAGCTGGCGCTGACGCCGCAGCAGTTCGGGCTGATCGGCAGCAGCTTCTTTCTGCTGTTCTCGCTGTCAGGCATGGCAGTCGGGCTGGTCGTGATCGGCCGTTATCCGACCAAGTGGATCCTGATCCTGCTTGCGGCGGTATGGTCGGCGACGCAGATCCCGGTGTTCTTCACCAGTTCCGTCGCCGTGCTCGTGGCCTGTCGCATCATCCTCGGCGCCGGCGAAGGCCCGGGCCTGCCGACCGCGCTGCACGCCTGCTACAACTGGTTTGCCGCCGACAAGCGCAGCGTACCGAGCGCAGTGGTGCTGCAGGGCATCAGCGTCGGCCTGCTGCTCGGCGCGCCGTTCCTGACCTACGTCATCGTCAACCATGGCTGGCGCACCGGTTTCCTGGTCTGCGGCCTGCTCGGCCTGGCATGGATCGTGCTGTGGGCGCTGATCGGCGGCGAAGGACCTTACGCAGCCGCCAATCTCGGTCACGGCGAGCTGCAATCGACCGCGACGGTGCCGGCGAAAATGCTGTGGTGCGACCCCACGGTGATCGGCGTGATCATCATGTCGACCGCGTCGTACTGGATCGTCGGCATGTCGGCGACCTGGCTGCCGCCCTACCTGCAGCTCGGCCTCGGCTACAAGCCAACCGAGGTCGGCTGGATCATTTCCGGCATCTATCTGTTCCAGTCGCCGCTGCTGCTCGGTGGTTCGTGGGTGACCCAGTACATGCAGCGCAACGGCTGGAGCCTGCGCGCCTGCCTCGGCAACGCCTCGGGGCTGGCACTGCTCGCCGCCGGCTGCGCACTGCTGCTTACGCTAGTCACTTCGGGTCCGCTGCAGCTCGCCTGCATTGCGATTGCTTTTGCCGCACCGAGCCTGACCACGATCTTCGGACCGGTCGCGCTCGGCGCGGTGGCGCCGGCCGCGCAGCGCGGACGGCTGATCGTGGTGATCTATTCCGGCAATGCCGCCTCCGCGCTGGTGTCCAACGCGCTGACTGGCTGGATCGTCGGTGAAGCCGGCACCAACGTCGCGCTCGGCTACGCCCATGCCATGACCTTCACCGCGGGGATTTTGCTGGTCGGCGCGGTCGCGGCCTTCGCGTTGATTTTCCCGGAACGCACGATTGCGCGCTTCTCGAAGACCACCGCGATGGCCACCGCCGCCGCGCACGCTGCCTAGCTTCCCTCCGTCAACCACCAAGGACATCCGATGAAATTCGCAAGTTTCAAGATCAACGGTGCCGCCAGTTGGGGCCTCATCGACGGCGACGCTGCCGTGGACGTCGGCGCACTGCTGCGCGATCGCTATCCCGATCTGAAATCCGCCATCGCCGCCGGCGCGCTGGCGGAGGCGGCAGCCGCAGCGACGAAGGCCGCGCGGCATCCGCTGGCCGCGATCACATGGCTGCCGGTGATCCCCAATCCCGACAAGATCCTCTGCATCGGCCTCAACTACGAGACACACCGCAAGGAAACCGGCCGCACCGAGGTGGAGAATCCTACCGTGTTCGGCCGTTTCGCCAACAGCCAGACCGGTCATCTCGCTGATATCATCCGCCCGCGTGTCTCGACCGATCTCGATTTCGAGGGCGAACTCGCCCTGGTCATCGGCAAAGGCGGCCGTTACATCCCGCGCGCGGAAGCCTGGGGCCACATCGCGGGCTATGCCTGCTACAATGAGGGCAGCGTGCGTGATTATCAGCGCCACACCCACCAGTTCACCCCCGGCAAGAATTTTCCGCAGACCGGCGCGTTCGGTCCCTGGATGGTCACGCCCGACGAAGCCGGTGATCTCGGATCGCTGCGGCTGCAGACCCGCTTGAACGGCGAGGTGGTGCAGGAGGCGACCATCAGCCAGATGATCTTCGATATTCCCAGACAAATCGAATACTGCTCGACCTTCACGCGGCTCGAGCCCGGCGACGTCATCGTCACCGGCACCCCGGGCGGCGTCGGCGCCAAGCGCACCCCGCCGCTGTGGATGAAGCCCGGCGATATCGTCGAGGTGGAGATCGACCGCATCGGCCTGCTGCGCAACGGCATCGCCGACGAGGCGTGAGATGGCTCGCGAAGTCGTGACCGCACGCGTCATGGCAAAGGCGAAATGGCCCCGTTAAGGATGCCGCTTCGCCTTTCCACCCGCCGCCTCAGTACCCGGACACCATGACGACCCCTGCGACTTATGATCCCCTGCTGCGCAAAATCCACTGGGCCACCGCGATCCTGTTCATCATCGCCATGCTGATCGGCTTCTATTGCGGCCTGCAGGAGCCGGGAACCTCACCACGGCGTGAACTGCTCGATGTCCACAAATCGCTCGGCGTGACCCTGTTTGCGCTGGCGATCCTGCGCGTGATGGTGCGCCTCTCGACGCGCGCCCCGCCCGAGCCGACCGCCTTCGGACCGCTGGTCCGGCTGGCCGCGCGGCTCAATCACTGGGCGCTGTACCTGATCCTGTTCATCATGCCGATCACCGGCTACATGTTCTCATCGGCCGGCGGCTATTCGCTGCGCTATTTCTGGATGTTCAGCTGGCCGCGGCTGTTCGCCGGCAACAAGGTCATCGCGGAAGCTGGCGAGACCGCGCACGGCATTCTCGCCTATTTTGTCTATCTCGTCGTAACGCTGCACATTGCAGCGACGCTCTGGCACGTTCTCGTCAAGAAAGACGGCACCCTGGCCCGCATGTGGCCGGCGCAATCGCGGACGTAACAACAAAAGCCGGATTCCAGTGCTTCAGTCAGCGCTTCACGATCAGTGCGGCTTCCGCCTCGAGCCGGCCCTGAACTTAAGTCTTCAGGCCGTCACCGGCGCTACGCCGCCCAGCGCCGTGGTCAACTCCTGCGCGACGTCGCGCACGATCTTGCCCAGCACCGGCAGACGATCGATCGTTATCCGTGCGGTGGTGCCGGACACCGAGATGGCGGCGAGCGGTTCGCTGCGATCGTCGAAGACCACGGCGGAAACGCAGCGCAGTCCCATCACGGCCTCCTCGTCATCCACCGAGTAGCCCTGCTCGCGGATGGTCTGCAGGATTTTGCAGAGTTCGCCGGCGCGCACCACGGATTTTGCGGTGAGCTTCGGCATGCCCTGGCGGCGGATCACCGCATGGACGTCGTCTTCCGAATAGGTCGACAGCACCGCCTTGCCGAGGCCGGAGGCCACCATCGGCACGCGCCCGCCGACCTTGGTGACCGTGCGCATGATCTCGCGGCTTTCGACCCTGTTGACGATGATGACGGACCCGTCGTCGACCACGGCGAGGTTCGCGGTCTCGCGGGTCTGGTCGCGCAGCTTGCGCAGGAACGGCAACGCCTGCGCGGAGAAGCTGCGGCGGCGCAGGAAGGTTGTGCCGACGGAAAAACTCTTGGCGCCGATGTGCCAGATCGAGTCGCTGCGGTCGAACTGCACGAAGCGGCGCTTTTCCAGCGTGGTCAGAAGCCGGTGGACGGTGGACGGCGACAGCCCTGTGCGGACGGCGAGATCGGTCAGACGGTAACCCTCGTCGTCTTCGGCCAGCGTTTCGATCAGCAGCAATGCGCGGTCGACCGACTGGACGCCGCCGTCCCTGGCATCGGCGTCGTGCTCGGCCGGTGTATGAGGCTCCACCGGCTTGCGCCGGATCCCGTCTTTCTTCATGGCCACCTGCTCCTGTCCAGCATGTCCGCCGCCGGCAATGTGCCCCTAACAATGGGGGTCGGCCCGCGGCCAGACTAAGCGCACTTTCAACCCGAAGCTCGCAGCACGTTCACAAACACTTTGCGGAAAACGCGAAAGGTGCCGCAGCGGAAAGTTATCCCGCGGCGGCACCTCAGATCATTGCGTCATCTCGCCGCTCACAGCAGGCCGGCGCCGCGGGCCCACTTGTACTTGGCGCCGAGAACTTCGACCGGCAGTTCGGTCGAGTACGCATAGGCCGGGATGCCGTTCTGGTAGAGATATTCGGCGGCTTCCTCGACCTCGACGTCACCAGCGAGCGAAGCCACGATCGGCTTGACGAAGCCCTTGGCTTCCATTTCCTTCTTCACCTCGACCATGTTGCGGGCGAACACCATCGGCGGCGTGACGATGGTGTGCCAGTAACCCAGGATCAGCGAGTGGATACGCTCATCCGACAGGCCGAGCTTGACGGTGTTGACGTAGGTGATCGGCGGTTCGCCACCGGTGATGTCGACGGGGTTGCCGGCGGCGCCGAACGGCGGGATGAACTTGCGGAACGCGGTGTCGAGATCCGGCGGCATCGCCATCAGCGACAGGCCGTTGTCGACGACCGCGTCGGAGAGCAGCACGCCCGATCCGCCGGCGCCGGTGATGATCAGCACGTTCTCGCCCTTCGGGGTCGGCAGCACCGGAATGCCGCGCGCGAACTCGAGTAGTTGCCGCAGCGAGCGGGCGCGGATGACGCCCGATTGCTTGAGCACGTCCTCGTAGATCTTGTCGTTGCCGGCCAACGCGCCGGTGTGCGACGAGGCCGCCTTCGCACCGGCCGAGGTGCGGCCGGCCTTGAGCACCACCACCGGCTTCTTCTTGGAGACGCGCTTGGCGGCTTCGGCAAAGGCGCGGCCGTCCTTCAGATCCTCGCAATGCTGCGCGATGATCGTGGTGTT
>JBGMOD010000149.1:0-60757 GCA_041424235.1 Hyphomicrobiales bacterium | reverse complement strand
TTATATACCTAAATGTTATCTCTGAAATATTCAAACATGCCATTTTTATATGGTCAAGCGCTCACTAGCTTCGCCCTCACACACCCCCGTGAGGACGCCCATGACCGACCTGCCCTACGCCACCCTGCTCGAAACCTCCGATGCGCTGAAAACGCGCAAGATCTCGCCGATCGAACTGACCGGCGCCATGCTCGATCGCATCGCCCGCCTCGATCCGAAGCTTCATTGCTATGCCACCGTCACCTCGGAACTCGCGATGGCGCAGGCCGCCATCGCCGAGACGGAGATCGGCCGCGGCATCAGCCGCGGTCCGCTGCACGGCGTGCCGATCGCAGTCAAAGACATCTGCAACACGGCCGGTATCGTCACGGCCGCCGGCATGCCGATCCATGCCAACCATGTTCCGAGCCACGACGCCACCGTCGTCAAACGGCTGGTGGACTCCGGTGCGATTTTGCTGGGCAAGCTGCAACTCACCGAAGGCGCGTTCGCCAAACACCACCCGGCCATCACACCGCCGCGCAATCCATGGAACGCCGACTACTATGCGGGCGCCTCGTCGAGCGGCTCCGGCGTCGCGACCGCGGCCGGACTGTGTTTCGGAGCACTCGGCAGCGACACCGGCGGCTCGATCCGCTTTCCCGCCTCCGCCAACGGCATCACCGGACTGAAGCCGACCTGGGGCCGGGTCAGCCGTCATGGCGTGTTTCCGCTGGCCGGCAGTCTCGATCACATCGGCCCGATGACCCGCACCGCCGCCGACGCCGGCGCCATGCTCGGCGCCATCGCCGGCCGCGATCCGAACGATCCGACCACGCTCGGTGCACCAGTGCCGGACTATCTCGCCGGCCTTGGCGACAAGCTGCGCGGCGTGCGGATCGGCATCGACATCGCCTACAACGAAAACGGCGTCGATGCCGACATCGTCGCAGCGGTGCGCGATGCGCGCATGGTGCTGGAGGAACTCGGCGCCAGCATCAGGCAGGTGACGCTGCCCGATCCCGCCGCAGTGATGGCCGCGTGGGGGCCGTGCTGCTCGGTGGAGACGGCGATCGTCCATGAGACCACCTACCCCTCGCGCGCATCGGAGTATGGACCACCCGACTCCGGCACCATCGCCGGACTGATCGAGGCCGGCCGCAGCGTCACCGCCCGCGAGCTGATGATCGCGCAACAGGCCCGCCTCACGTTCAGCGGCGCGCTGGCCCAGTTGTTCAGTGATATCGACCTGCTGCTGATCCCGACCCAGCCGCTCGCCGACTTCACCGTGGCGCGCGAGGCCGAGCTGTTCGCCGACCCGGACGGCCTTGCGGCCTTCCTGCGCTTCGCCACCCCCTTCGACATGTCCGGCAGCCCGACCATCACTTTGCCCGGCGGCTTCACCCGAAAAGGCCTGCCGCTGTCGTTCCAGCTGGTGGGGCGGCACCTCGAAGAGGGGCTGCTGGTGCAGGCGGGCCACGCCTATCAACAGGCGACCGACTGGCATCGCCGTCATCCGACCCTTTGAGCCACGGAGTAGATGATGAGCGTTGCAGATATCGAACAGGCGAAAGTCATCGCCGCCAAACCAGAGGGCGATCCACGACGCTGGTTTGCCCTCCCGGTGTTGCTGACCGGCGCGTTCCTGCCGATCCTCGACTTCAACGTGGTGAACCTGGCACTGCCGGACATCCGCCAGAATCTCGGCGCCACGGCGAGCGATGTCCAGTTCGTGATTTCGGCCTATGCCGCGACTTATGCGGTGTTCCTGATCACCGGCGGTCGTCTCGGCGACTGGCTGGGGCGCAAGCAGATGTTCATGACCGGTGTGACCGGCTTCACGCTGGCCTCGGTGCTGTGCGGCTTCGCATGGTCGCCGCAGGTGTTGATCGCCGGACGCATCCTGCAAGGCCTCACAGCCACCATCATGGCGCCGCAGGTGCTGGCTTCGATCCGGGTGCTATTTCCCCCCGCCGAACAGGGCCGCGCGCTGGCGCTTTACGGGGCCACTTTCGGCCTTGCCAATATCGTGGGCCAGATTCTCGGCGGCGTACTGGTGTCGTCACACCCGTTCGGCTTCTCCTGGCAGGCGATCTTCCTGATCAACATTCCGATCGGCGTCATCGCCTTTGTCGGCAGCCTGCTGTTCCTCGGTGACTCGCGGGCCGATCATGCCCAGCGGCTCGATATCGGCGGCGTGGTGCTGCTGTCGGTCACCCTCGGCCTGCTGGTCTATCCGCTGGTCGAGGGGCGCGAGACCGGGTGGCCGGCCTGGATCGTGGTGATGCTGCTGGCCTCGCCGGTCGTCCTCGCCGGCTTCATCCGGTTCGAGCGACGGCTGAGCAGGCGCGGCGGCGCACCGCTGGTGGAGCTCGCATTGTTTCGCAACTGCGGTTTTGTGCTGGGCGTGCTGATGGCACTCGCGCTCTACCTGCTGTCGTCGTTCTACCTCACCTTCGCCGTGTACCTGCAAAACGGGCTACACATGACAGCGCGCGATGCCGGCCTGGCGACACTGCCCTACGCCGTCGGCTACTTCATCGCCTCGCTCGCCTCGGCGTCGATCACGCAGCGGCTCGGCCCTCGCGGCCTGACGCTGGGATTCCTGCTGCAGGTCATCGGATTCAGCGCTGTGGCACTCACGGTCGACGGCCTGCTGCCGGGAACCACCCTGCCCGGCCTGGTCTGCGCCGGACTGGGCTTCGGCATCGTGATGCCGTCAGTGATCAAGGTGGTGATCGGGAACGTCGATCCGCGCCATGCCGGACTTGCCTCGGGCATCTCGATATCGACATTCCAGATCGCCTCGGCGCTCGGCGTGGCCGTCATCGGTGGCGTGTTCTACAGCGTGCTCGGCACCCGCTCGGATCCACAAGCCTACGCACACGCCTTTGCCGTGGCCCTCGGCTGCAATGTCGCCTTCCTGGTGCTGGGGGGCATCCTGTCGCTGTGGTTGCCGAGCGAGACCCACGCCTAATTCTGCGCGGCCCGGATGAGGACCGGAACCGATTTGTACGACGGCGTACCGGATTTCGCATCGTAGCTTTCGAGCGCGACCAGCACGTTCGCCTCCGGATAATATGCCCCCACCGAGCCTTCGGCGATGGCATGCGCCACCGCCGTGAGATTGCGCATCGCCCGCGGCTTCGCACCCGGTCCGGCCGCGACAGCGATATCGATGAGATCACCGTGTTTGAGGCCGCGGCGGGACAGATCGTTGGCGTTCACAAACACCACATCGCGACGGCCGGTGATGCCGCGGTAACGATCATTCAGGCCATACATCGTGGTATTGTACTGATCATGACTGCGCAGCGTGGTCAGGGTGAGAACGTCGTGATCCGCGGCCGCGGGATCTTCCTCGAGGCCTTGATAGACCAGGAAGTTGGCTTTCTTGCTTGGCGTCAGCCATTCCCGTTCGGAGGCTGCATTGCGAAGCCAGAAACCGCCCGGTTTGGCGATCCGTTCATTGAAATCCTTGAAGGCGGGAAACACACCTTCGATGCCGTCGCGGATCCGGCTGTAATCCGCGATCAGCTCAGCCCATGGCACACGGGTGTTCGGCAACGTTGCCTGGGCGAGACCGGCGATGATCGCCGGCTCCGATCTGAGATGTTCGGACGCAGGTTTCAAACCGCCGCGCGAGGCGTGCACCATCGACATCGAGTCCTCGACGGTCACCGCTTGCGGGCCGCCGGCCTGCACGTCGATCTCGGTGCGCCCAAGGCACGGCAGGATCAGGGATTGCTTCGCGAGCAATAGATGCGAACGATTGAGTTTGGTGGCGATGTGGACGGCCAGATCGAGGCCGCGCATTGCCGCGAACGTCACATCCGGATCGGGCATCGCCACTGCGAGATTGCCGCCGAGACAAATAAGGGCCTTGGAGCGGCCGTCCCGGATCGCCATGACGGCTTCGACGGCGTCATGGCCCTTGGCCCGGGGTGGCTGGAAGCCATAGACGCGGGTGATGCCGTCGAGCAGTGCGTCGTTCGGGATCTCGGTAATGCCGACGGTGCGGTCGCCCTGAACGTTGGAATGGCCACGCAATGGCGAGATGCCGGCGCCCGGTCGCCCGATATTGCCGCGAAGCATCAGGAGATTGGCGATCTGCTGCACATTGCCGGTGCCATGGCGGTGCTGAGTGATCCCCATGCCGTAATTGATGATGACGCGTTTGGCATTGGCGTAGATGGTCCCAACAGCCTCGATGTCCGCACGCGGCAGGCCCGAGGCCTGCTCGATCGCCTCCCACGACGTCGCCTCGATATCGGCGCGCAACGCATCGATCCCGGTGGTGTGCTCGGCGATGAACTCGCGATCGAGCACGCCGGGACTTCCCGCGGCAAGACTCTCGGCATCGAGCGCCAGCACGGTCTTCATCATGCCTTTGAGCACCGCGATGTCGCCGCCGACCTTGACCAGATAATAAGACGACGCGATCGGGGTCGACGACAGTGTCAGCATCTCGATCGGGTTCTGCGGCGATGTGAAACGCTCCAGCCCCCGCTCGCGCAGCGGATTGATGGCGATGATCGGCACCCCGCGCCGGGACGCCTCGCGCAGTGTGGTCAGCATGCGCGGATGATTAGTTCCGGGGTTGTGACCGATACAGAAAATCGCGTCGCTGTGATCGAAGTCCTCCAGCGTCACGGTACCCTTGCCGACGCCGATCGACACCGGCAGGCCGACGCTGGTCGCCTCGTGGCACATGTTCGAGCAGTCGGGGAAATTGTTGGTGCCGTATTCCCGCGCGAACAGCTGATAGAGGAACGCGGCTTCGTTGGAAGCACGGCCGGACGTGTAGAACTCGGCCATGTTCGGGTCCGGCAGCGCGCGCAACGCAGCGCCGATCCGGCTCAATGCCTCATCCCATGATACGGCGACATAACGATCCGTCGCCTTGTCGTACGCCATAGGGTGGGTCAGGCGGCCCTCGTTTTCGAGGTCATAGTCGGACCAGGTCCAGAGTTCGCTGACCGGATGGGCCGCAAAGAACTCCGGCGTGGTGCGCTTCGACGTGGCCTCCCAGGTGACGGCCTTGGCGCCATTCTCGCAGAACTCGAACGAAGACGTATGCTTGGGATCGGGCCAGGCGCAGCCCGGGCAATCGAACCCGTGCGGCTGGTTCATGGTCAGCAGGCCGCGGGCTTCGTTGACAACACCCATCTGGCCGCGAACGGCGTCGGCTACGGCCTTCAGCGCGCCCCAACCAGCAGCCGCGCCTTGATAATCGCCGACGCCTTCGACGACTTGATCTTCGCTCATCGGGCTCTCCATGGTTACGCCAGGGGTGGCCGGAACTCATCACCGCACGACGGCATCGCGAACGACGCACCTGGATCGGAAACATGTTTTCCATCCAGCAACGAACGGTGGCCAAGCATCGGAAATAAAGCCCGCCACTTCAAGTAAACTTGCGTTTAAATTCCAGCGATATCGTGCGGAAAGACTGGACGAAGGGGCGGCTTTGCATGGATTCAGCGCTGGGTATGCTCAGCCGCTGCGGCTGAGCCATCGTTGCGTCGGGAACAACTGCAGCCGCCAGCGCCGCGACGCCTCACCCCAGATACCTTTTGGCACGAACAGCATGATCACAATGGCCAGCGTGCCCAGCACGACCAGATATAGGCTGCCGTATTGCGCGAGGTACGAGACGAGGCCCCACAGCAGCAGCACGCCGATCATCGGACCCTCGATGGTGCGGACCCCACCGATGACCACGATGAAGATCACATACGCCGTCCAGTCCGTGACGCTGAAGGCGGCATCCGGTGAAATTCGTGCCTTCTGCAGATACACCACCGCGCCGACAAGACCGGTGGCGAATGCCACGGCAATCCACAGCAGATACCGGATACGACCGGTGCGCACACCGACGCTGCGCGCAGCGGGCGCATTGTCACGACTGGCCGCCAGCGCCAGTCCCAGGCGCGAGCGCACGAACGCATAGATGCTCAGGGTGATGACCACCGCGAGCAACAGCGCCAGCCAGTAGATCAGCACATCGCGCGCCGCGGCCGGGCGCAGGCCGAACAACGCCTGGACCGCCTTGACGCCGGCCATCTGCGACAGTTCCGCCGGTGAGATCGACATGCCGGTGCCGCCACCGAGCGACTTGAATTGCGCCGCAATCAGCCGCAGCGCTTCCGCCGCCACCCAGCTGCCGATGGCGAAATATGGTCCCTCCAGCCGAAACAGCAGCGGCCCGAGTACGGCCGCGATCACTGCGGCAAAAACGCCAGCGAGCAGAATGGCGACGATAGGATCCATCCCGATCACGACCACAGCCGCGAACAACGCATAGGCGCCGAGCCCGACAAAGGCCTGCTGCCCTACCGAAACCAGCCCACCCCACCCAGCCAGCACGTTCCACAGCTGTGCCAGCGCCAGCATGGTGAACACAAAGATCAGGTCCTGGATCAGGTTGCGCGACGCCACCGCCGGCAAAAGCGCCAGCGCGAGCACCACGACGATCCCGGCAATAGCGGCGATACGCGACAGGCGGGTGCCGATCCGCATGTGCCACACCGGTGCGGCCGAAGGCGTTACTTCGCAAGCGATCGGTACAGGAACGCTCTCGATGGTCATGGCCGCCTCGACGGAAAAAGACCGCGCGGCCGTACCATCAGCACCGCCAGAAAGGTGAGATGACCGGCCAGGATCTGCCATTCGGGATTGATGCGTGCACCGATCGTTTGCGCGAGACCAAGCACGATGCCGCCGGCCAGCGTGCCCCACAGGCTGCCGAGACCGCCGATGATCACGGCTTCGAACGCATAGAGCAACCGCGCGGGGCCGATCGATGGATCGAAGTTGGCACGAATGCCGAACATGATCGCAGCAATGACGGAGACGGCAAGCGACAGCCCGACCGCGATGGCGTAGATGTTGCGTTCGTTGATGCCCATCAGTTGCGCGATGGCCGGATTGTCCGCGGTGGCGCGAAACGCGCGGCCGAGCGAGGTGCGGTAAAAAATCAACTGCAGCAGCGCGACCGCCGCGATCGCCGTCACCAGCGCAACGAGCGGCGCAAGTCCGACACTCAACCCCGACGCCAGTGTCACGGAGGATGATTCGAATGCCCCTGCCTGCAGCCGGCGGCTGTCGGCACCGTAGCCCAGTAGCAACCCGTTCTGGATCACGATCGACAACCCGAATGTCACCAGCAGCGGCGGCAGGATGTCGTCGCCAAGCACGCGCTCCAGCACCAGCCGTTGCAATGCGAAGCCGAGCGCGAACATGGCGACAACGACCAGCACGATCGCGACCGCCAGCGGCAGACCGAACGCCGTTGTGATGCTCAGCACCAGATAGGCCGCGAGCAAGATCAGATCGCCATGGGCAAGATTGACCAGACGCATGATGCCGAAGATCAGCGACAAACCGAGCGCGAACAGCGCATAGACGCCGCCGAGCAGCACCCCTTCGATCACAGTGTCCAGTCCGCCCATGATCCCCTCACGTTCCGAAATAAGCTGCGCGGATCGTATCCTGATCCGTATCGCCGGGCCGCCCCGTCAGCGTCACCCGGCCCTCCTGCAGGCAATAAAATCGATCGGTCGCGCGCAGCGCCCGCGCGATATCCTGCTCGACCACGATGATCGCGGTGCCGTTGTCGCGGATCCGCGGCAGCATCCGGTAGATATCCTCCACCACGATCGGCGCGAGCCCGAGGCTGATCTCGTCGCACAGCAGCACCGACGGGTTCGACATCAGCGCGCGCCCGATGGCGACCATCTGCTGCTGGCCGCCGGACAGTACGGTGGCGGCACTGCGCCGCCGCTCCTGCAGCACCGGAAACATCCTGTAGACCGCGGAGAGATCCCATGGCGCGGTGCGCTCGCCACCATAAGCGCCGATCAGCAGGTTTTCCTCGACGGTGAGCGAGGGAAACAGCTGCCGTCCTTCCGGCACCAGCGCAAGGCCGAGCCGCACGATGCTGGCGGCCGGCGCCGCACCGATATCGCGGCCGGCAAGCCGAATGGCATCGGGCCGGTTAGGCACGAGGCCAGCCAGCGATTTCAGCAGCGTCGATTTGCCGGCGCCGTTGGCGCCGATCACCGCCACCGCCTCGCCCTCACGCACGTCAAAGTCGATGCCGAACAGGGCCTGGAAATCGCCGTAGAATGCATCGAGCGCCGAGACATTGAGCAGCACGGTCATGCGGGCACACCCATATAGATGGTCTCGACCTCGCGCGAGCGCATCACCAGCGACGGATCGCCCTGCGCTACCACCTTGCCGAAATTCAACACCACCAGCCGCTGCACCACCGCCAGCAGCGCATGAACCACATGCTCGATCCAGATCAGGCCAACGCCCTCCGCATGAATGGTGCGGATGGTCGCGACCAGCTCATGACACTCGGCGTCAGTGAGACCGCCCGCGATTTCGTCAAGCAGCAGCGTGCGCGGACGGGTGGCCAGCGCCCGCGCCAGTTCCAGCCGCTTGCGGTCGAGCAGCGGCAGGCTGCCCGCCAGGCGATTGGCTTTGGCTTCCAGGCCCGTGAGCGCCAGCGTGCGGCCGCAATGCTGAATGGCCTCAGCTTCCGACAGGCCGCCGCCGAACAGCGCGGCGACCGAGAGATTTTCGAACACCGAGAGATGGTCGAACGGCTGCGGAATCTGGAACGAGCGGCCGATGCCCGCCCGGCAACGCGCCTCCGGCGGTAACACCGTGATGTCGTTGCCATCAAGAATGACGCGGCCGGAGTCCGGCCGCAGCATGCCGGTGATCACATTGAACAGGCTGGACTTGCCGGCGCCGTTGGGCCCGATCACCCCCAGCGCCTCACCCGGCGAGAGAGTGAGGTCGATGGCATCGGCGACGACGATGGCGCCGAAGGATTTGGAGACGGAATGGAGTTCGAGCATGATGCAGGTCCGGTGATACTGTCACACGTCTGATCTAGAGCGACGCGGCTCCACAAAGCAGGCCGTCATGCCCGGGCTTGGCCCGGGCATCCACCTCTTCACAGCCTCGCGCGAAAGAAAGACGTGGATGGCCGGGACGAGCCCGGCCATGACGCAGAAGGTGTCGAAACGCCTCGCCATCAACTCAACGCCTGCATCTCGCCGCCCAGCGGAATCTGCGACGCCTGCTTGTTCTCCGTGATCACCATGTCGTACTTGTCGCCGTTGAGCCGCCATTGGCCGCCCACCAGCGGCGTCTTGGCGATATTCTTCGCGGCGAACGGCGGCACCTTGTCGGAACCGAATGCGACCTGACCGACGATGGTGTCCAGCTTGGTGGCACCGATGGCTTTTGCGAGCGCCGCACCGTCGGTCGGATCGCTGGACCGTTTGATGGCATCGACAGCGACTTCGAAAAGCGAGTGCACGAACCCGATCGGCTGGGTCCACTGTTTGCCGGACGCCTGCTCGTAGCCCTTGGCGAGATCGGCGGCACTGGCACCCGTGAGGCTCGATTTGTAGGGATGCTTCGGCGTCCACCACACTTCGGTGGAGATGTTATGGCCACCCTTGCCCAACGCCTGCACCGTCGTCGGAAACAGCAGCGCCTTGGCCAGCGACACCACCTTCGGCTTGAGGCCCTTCTGACGCGATTGATTCCAGAACGTGGTGAAATCCGGCGGGATGATCACCCCGGTGACGATCTCGGCATCAGCGCCACGAAACGCCGCGATCTGCGAACTGAAATCGTCGGTCAGATTCTGGAAGCGACCGGGGTCGGTGAGCTTGAAGCCCTGCTTGGCCAGGACCGGCGGGAAACCGATGGTGGTGTCACCCCAGGCATTGCCGTCGGCATCATTGGGAAATAGCGCGCCGACTGATTTGTTGGTCGACACCTGGTTCCACATGCCGGTGAAGACGCCGATGACGTCCTCCAGGCCCCAAAAGTAATGGAACGTGTAGTCGAACGGCTTCCAGCTTTTCGGATCGGCGGGATTGGCCTGGCGGCCAATGAAATTGGTCTGCCACGGCGCGACGCTGGAAATGCAGGGAATCTGTTCGAGTTCGCACTGGGTCGCGACCGGATTGTTGGTCTCCGGGGTCGCGGCAACCACGATCAACGAAACGTTGTCGCGGGTAATCAGCTCCTTCGCAACCTCTGCCGCGCGATTCGGATTCGACTGGCTGTCCTTGGTGACGACCTCGATGGGGTAGGTTTGCGATCCCACCTTAATGCCGTCCTTTGCGAACTTGCGAAATTCACCGAGAACAAAGTCGTCGGCCTCCGCGAACGCCGCCAGCGGACCGCTCCTTGGCGAGACATAACCAATCTTGATCGATTTTGTGGCCGCACGCACCACCGGGCCGAACAGCGCCATGGCCCCGGTTGCGGCAACGCCGCCAGCGAGACCTTGCAGCACGCGACGACGGTTCAATGTTGAATGTCTGAAATTCCAATTGGTCATGATATCCCTCCCTCCTTGTCAGCCGGTACATCGCCGGCTGCGATCCATTTCCCTCTCCTCAGAGTGAGGAGCTAAACCTCGGCTCTACGCGGCAGCGACTGACCGACTACCGGTCTCGGCGTGGCGCCCGAGCAGTTGTCCAAACACGCCGACCAGAACGTCAGAAGCGTTGGACACCGCCTCCTTTGCGCGCCAGGCGACATACATATCCGGTCGCACCACGACACAGCCGTCCTCCTCGACCTCGCTCTGCCGGAACCAGTCGGCATAGATATCCAGTGCGTCGCAGCCGGCGGGCCCGATGGTCACGACATCGACGGGCAGGCCGTACGCCTTCTCGACCGCAGCCGCCGCCGCCTTCCAGCCATCCCCACCGATGCCCGTGAGCAGCGTAAAGCGGCCCTTGCCCGTCAGATCGAGTGTCGACTTGCGTTGTCCCTGATGCTCGACCCAAACGTGGGGCAGATGCGCGCCGGGCCAGGTGGTCGCCTGATAATAAAGCTCGTGGTCACGGGTAAAGGCCGGTATCGGCGTCCCGTCGGACACAACGGCGGACGACGCGTAGCGCTGGTTCATCTCGACGCCGTGGCAATTGAATTCGTAGGTCTTGTTGGCAATGGCCTCATAGAGTTTTTTGCGTCGCGCCTTGCCTTCGGTGGTCGGTTCCTTGCGGGCCGCCATCGCCTTCCGCGCTTCAGCAGGATCAGTTGACGTCAGCAGGCCGACCGCCTCGAAGATCGGTGGAAAATCCCCAATGCTCTTGTTGGCGCGGGTGACGATCTGCTTGCCGACCGGCTGGCGTTCGGCCGAATAACTGTCAAGCAACACCGGCTCCGCGCGCCCTTCGAGCACAAGCTTGAGCTTCCAGCAGAGATTATAGGCATCCTGGATCGAGGTGTTGGATCCCAATCCGTTGGTCGGCGGATGGCGATGAACGGCATCGCCCATGCAGAACACGCGGCCCGACGCGTAATGGCCTGCATACATTTCGTTGACGGTCCAGGTCGAAGTCGAGCGGACTTTGACTTCGAGCGTCTCGTCACCGACCAGGTTGCGCACGATCGAGATGGCCTCGTCGTCGCTGAGCTTGCGTTCACCCTGTTCGATATCGTAGCCCCAGATGATCAGCCACTCGTTCCACGGCCGCACCATGCGCACGAGGCCGGCACCGATGCCGCCGATCTGTGCGCCGGGCTGCAGCACCCAGTACAATACGCTCGGACGATGGGCGACGTACTTGCTGAGATCCGCCTGCACGATGATGTTCATGCTGCCGGCACGGCCCATCTGGCCTTCCATCGGCAGTCCGATTACCTCGGCCACACGGCTCCGGCCGCCATCGGCACCGATCAGGTACTTGGCGCGGATCTGGTAGGTCTCGCCGGAGAGGCGGTCCTTCACCGTCGCGGTCACACCGTCACTGTCCTGGACCAGATCGAGAAACTCGGTGTTGAAACGCAGCGACGTGCCGCGCTGGCCGGCGGCCTCGATCAGGATCGGCTCGAGGAAATTCTGCGGCAGATCGCAGATGCTGACCGGGCTCGCGAGATCATAGTCGGCCTTGCGCGCAGGATGATTGCCCCAGGAGTACAACCGTCCCAGTTCCTCACCGGCAATGCTTTCACAGAACACGTTGTTGGCCATCAGGTGCTGCGGAACGCCCTGGGCCTTGGCCTTGTCCTCAAGGCCGAGATCGCGCAGCACCTCCATCGCACGCTGATTGGTGATGTGGGCGCGCGGCGTATCCGCCAGCCAGCCGTATTTGGTCACAAGAATATGTTTGACGCCATACATGCCGAGCAGCGCCGCGGATGTCGCACCGGCGGGGCCGCTGCCGACAATGAGCACGTCGGTTTCGACGACGGGTTTATTGATCTGGGTCATGTTCCTCCTCCAACTGTCTCGCACACCCGATCTCGGGCTTGATCACGTCATTCCGCCGCCATCAGCGGCTGCGGGACCATCCCGCTTCCCGGCTTCATCTGAAATTCGTAACGCATCAGATGCCACGGTCCGGACACCGGCTGGCCATCGGGCAACGCCTGTTCGTTGTGTTTTGAGATGCTGGCGATCAGCTCGTCCTTGACGCCGAACACTGCGTCTGAGCGCAGATACTCGTCGCCTTCCAGAAACACATGGGTGATGAGCGGCTCATACCCCTCTGCCTTCACCAGGAAATGCACATGAGCGGGCCGCATCGGATGCCGATTGGCAGCAGCGATCAGCGCGCCGACCGGGCCGTCGCTCGGGATCGGGTAGCTGCACGGCAGGATGGTGCGGAACGAGAAGCGTCCGTCGGCATCCGCGACGAATCGCGCGCGCAGCGATGGGCCTTGCTTATCGTATTCCGGTTTCTGGGAATCGTAAAAACCATCGTCGTCAGCGTGCCAGACGTCGATCTCGGCGCCGGCGAGCGGCTTGCCGGCCAGATCGGTGACGCGACTCTGCACGAACATCGGCTCACCAGCGATTCCCTTCGAGATATCGGTGCCGTGTGGCATCGGCCGGTGTTCACCGACATAGAACGGGCCGAGCACCGTGGTCTGCGTCGCCCCCTCCCGCTCGCGATGATTGACCGCATCGACCAGCATGGACACGCCGAGCACATCCGACAGCAGAATGAACTCTTGCCGCAACGGCGTGCAGGTCTGGCCGGTGCGGGTGAGGAAATCGATCGCCTGATTCCACTCCTCGAAGGTCAGATTGGTGCGGCGGACCAGATCGTGCAGTGCCGTCACGGTTTCTTCCATGATGAATTTCAACCGCGGATTCGGCGTGGCTGCGAAACTGCGGATCACTTCGGCGGTGAGATCCTGATCGTTGAACTGGGGCATCGGCGGCGTCCTTATGACGAATTTCAATGGAGAATCGGCGCATCACCGCGCCAGGCGGCCGCGATCAACGCGCGAATCGAAGCACGGTCGACCAGACGGGGATTGGCATATGGGCTTTGCACCGCAATCTCTGCAGCGCGATCGATGCCGGTTTCCGGCATGCCGATCTCCGCAAGCCCTCGCGGCAGATCGAGCTGCCGCGCCAGTGCGTAGAGGCCCTGCGCGGCGTCGGAGACCTTCAGCGCCCGCGCCACGCGCGTCATGGCTTCCGGAGCGGCAGCGGCGTTGTAGGCGCTCGCATACGGCAACACAATGGCATGGGTTTCGGCGTGCGGCAGATCGAACGAACCGCCGAGCACATGGCAGAGCTTGTGGTGCAACGACATGCCGACGGCGCCGAGGCATGCGCCGCACAGCCATGCACCATAGAGTGCGTCACGGCGCGCGGTGCCGTCTGTCTGCTCCGCCAAAATGGACGGCAGCGCACGGGCGAGCGCTGCGATGCCCTCCTCCGCCATCAACGACGTCAACGGGTTGGCGTCCGGCGCATAAAGCGCCTCAACTGCATGCGCAATCGCATTCAATCCGCTGGCGGCCGAGATTCGTGTCGGCAGGCCGAGCGTCAGGTCAACGTCGTAGATCACGGTATCGGGAATGAGATCCTGCGACCGCCGCGTGGTCTTGATGCCGTGCGCCGTCTCGCCGAGGATCGGCGTCATTTCCGATCCGGCATAGGTGGTTGGCATGGCGAGATGCGGCAGCCCGGTGCGCAAAGACAAGGCTTTCCCCAGCCCCACCGTCGAGCCGCCACCAATCGCGACCAGGCCATCAATATCCCTTGCCTCGACGATCGCCAGCGCTGCCTCGGTGACTTCCACCGGCGTATGCATACGCACCCCGGAAAACAACCCGGCCAGGCGGTTGCCGAGATAGGCGCCAAGGCGCTGCCCCTGGTGCTCCTGCTCGCGGGTGGTCAGCACCAACGCCCGCTTGATGCCCAGGCGCTCGACCTCGTCACCGAGCCGTGCCGACGTGCCGGCGCCGAAGACCACGCGATACTGTTGCGAGCAATAGGCGAACGTATTCGGGGCAGCACCCGTGCCGGCTCCCGGATCCGTCGCGCGCGCAAGCGCAGCTGTGGCATCGATGTGCGCGATGCTCATGGCGTTCTCCCAAGCCGGCGATCCGGCAGCCTAGTTTGTTGGGAGGACGCTAGCCTTGCGAGCCATGGCCGACCTGCACGAAACCGAAGGATTTTTGCACAAAACCGAAAAAATGATCGGGGGCCCGGACCGGGTGCTATGCCGTCATCAATGATTGCGCCGGTATCGCCCTGGGGTCACCCCGGTGAAGCGTCGGAACATACGGGTCAGGTGTTCCTGGTGGGAGAAGCCGCACTGAAGGGCGATGTCGGCGATGCTGTGCGCCTCGTTGCCGAGCAGGGTTTTGGCGCGCTCGATCCGCAAGTTCAGTACATACTGATAGGGGGAAACACCGGTCGTCGCCTTGAACAACCGCACAAAGTATTCGGTGCTGCGGCCGCAGAGGTTCGCCATCATATCGAGCCGGATATCGGTCTCCAGATTGGCTTCGACAAACTCGCGAATTCGCTGCATCTGGCGATTGCTCAGACGCTGCGCATGCTTCTCGGACCCGGCAGCCGGCTTGTGATAGTTGATCGCGATGAAGCGATTGGCGATCGCTTGCGCGATCGGGTCGACGAACAGCGACGATGCCGACAACCCGCCGGTGATGGTGTCCCCGATGGCCGCGGCGAGATGTTCGAGCACCGCATCCTTTTCGCCTAGCATCGGTGCGAGCCCGCCAATCAGATCGGACGCAGCCCGTTCCCGGTCGGCGAACAGGTCGGAACGCAGATAAATGTGGGTGGAATCTAGCGCGGCATGCAGCACCACGTCGCACTCGTGCCCCGCGGGCAGGAAAAACACCCCACCACGAGGGATATGACGCGCGACGGATTTTCCGTCCACCGTATAGGTGATGTCGACTGGACCGCCGCGATGCAGCACCATCAGGCTGTCTGACAGCGCATGAAGCTTGCCGTCGTAGGGGCGCTCGCGCTGCACCGAGGCAAACGCCGAAGACCAGCCCAGCCCTTCGCTGGAGCCGCACATGTCCGCCTGGAAATGATGCAGGATACGGTGGGTATCCTCTATCCCAAAAACCGGTTTCGCTTGCATCGGGCGGGCCAACGGGTTCGAGGCATCAGACGTCGGCGAGTGAAACCCAACGGCCGGTGAAGATCAACACGGGACCACTGCTGACAGCTGCTTTTGAGACCCGCCGCCTGTGTTGCGGCGCAATATTGCTTCCGGCCACCGCCCCGGGCGAGCTAGGTTGCGGCGGCCAATTACAACCTGCAACACGGGACGACAGCATTCATGAAACGACGTGCCCTGGTGACGCCTGCATTGGCAACTGCTGAATGCCTGTGCGGGGCGGTACACCTCACCATCGACACGCCCGCACGCTGGGCCTGGCACGACCACACCGCGGCAAGCCGCACCGCCCACGGCGCCGCCTATGCCACCTATGTCGGCAGTTGGCGCAAACGGTTCCGCGTGGTCGAGGGTGAGCAGCACATCAAGCGTTATGACGACAAGGCGACCGGCACGACCCGCAGCTTCTGCGCACATTGCGGCACCCCGCTGTTCTACGAGCGCGCACGTTCGCCGCACATGGTCAACATCCCACGCGCCCTATTCCGCAACCGCACCGGCCGCCAGCCGCTCTACCACATCGGTATCTCGGAACTGCAGGAGTGGGCCTACACGGGCGAACCTCTGGTGCCGCTGAAAGGCTTTCCGGGCGTGGTCTGGGAGCGGCCGCGCAAAACCAAGCGGCCGCCGGAAGGGATGTTTTGAGTCGGAACGTATTTCTCCTGCCCGCCTTTTTCTCTAATCTGCCTTTTTCTCTAATCGGCCTTGGCCACGACGGCCTTGGCGGCTTCCCCGATACCCCGCGCCATCGACACGAATTCGCTGGGCATCATCACGATGGTCATGGTGTTTTGCTCGGCCCCGACCTCGGTGATCATCTGCATACGGCGCAGTTCGAGGCCCGCGGGATTCTGCATGATCACTTCAGCCGCTTTGCGCAGTTGTTCCGCTGCATCGAGCTCGGCCTCCGCCTTGATCAGCCGCGCACGCTTCTCACGCAGCGCTTCGGCCTCCTGCGCCATGGCGCGTTGCATGCTGGGCGGAATCTCGACATTCTTCATCTGCACCAGTTCGACCTTGACGCCCCACGGTTCGGTGATGGTATCGATCGAGCTCTGCATCAAGTTGGCGATGGTATCCTGGGCCTTGAGGATCTCGTCCAGCGAATGCTGCCCCAGCACGGTGCGCAGCGTGGTCATCGAAACCTGCACCACCGCGTTGCTGACATTCTTGACCTCCATCACGGCGCGTTCGGGATCGAAGATGCGAAACCAGATCACGGCGTCGACCTTGATCGGTACGTTGTCGCGGGTGATGCCTTCCTGCTGCTCGACGTCGGCGGTGATGGTGCGCAGATCGAGCTTGGTCAGCCATTCGATGAACGGCACGATGAAGAACAGCCCAGGTCCCGCCGTGCGGTCGTACTTGCCGAGCCGGAAGATCACGGCACGCTCGTACTGGTTCGCGGTATAGATGCTTTTTACCAGCAGGATGATTGCGATAACGACAATCAGGATCAGCACAAAGGCGAGCGGAAACTCGGTCACGGCCATGCTCCTTTAAAAGTCTCTTCGGTCTGACGACGAAACGAGAACGAAATAGGAACATATACGGTAACGTTCAAGGGCCGCGTGACATCACTTTAGTGGGATCAGTCCAACGGTCGTTGGCAGAGGTTAACGACTGCGCCACAATCACGAAGCTTTCCGTCGCGTCTTCGGCTTTGCTTGAATCACCGAACGCGGCGTCTGGCTTTCCTCCTTCCAGGACAGGGCCTTGGCGCGCGCCATCTGGCTGAGATTGGCGATGCGCGAATTGGCCTCGCCAGCGCGATAGACCATCAAGAGTTCAGTCGTCGCATCCGCGTCCGCGAGCGGCACATAGACGATGTTGGGAATGCCGATGTAGCGCAGGCTCGATGGCACCACTGCGATGCCGAGCCCGGTCGCGACCAGGCCGATGATGGTGGACGCCTCCCTTGCCTCCTGCACGATCGCCGGCACGAAGGAGCGTTTGCCGCAAAGCTGGATGAAATAGTCGTAGATCCCCACACCGTAGGAGCGCGGATAAAATACGAAGCGCTCATTGCGCAGTTCCGACAGATGGAGATCGCGCCGGCCACTCAGCGGATGGGTCGGATCGACCGCGACAACCAGTGGATCGGTCAGGAGCCGCGCCGCCGTGACATCGGCGGGGGGCTTGAAGCGCGGCGGGGTGCGGATGATGCCGGCATCGAGCTCGCGCGCCTGCAACGCCGTGATCTGCGACGTCGACGGCATATCCTCCAGCACGATACGCACCTCCGGGTATTTGGTGCGGAACGCATGCACCAGGCTCGGAAAGAACGACAGCAGCGACGACGCCGCGGTGAAGCCGACACGAAGCTCGCCGGCCTCGCCGGCCTGAATCCGGCGGATGTCTTCGACCGTGCGATCGATCCTGGCGAGGATCGATCGCGCATTGTCCTGCAGAAAGATTCCGATTTCGGTCAGCGCCACCTTGCGGCGCGTACGGTGAAACAACTGGCCACCGAGCTCGCGCTCAAGCTCTTGAATCGCCAGCGACAGCGGCGCCTGCGTGATACCGAGGCGCTCCGCGGCCTTGCGAAAATGCAGATCCTCGGCGAGGACCACGAAATAGCGCAATTGATTGAGCTTCATGAGACACCTGTCGCGTTGCCCGGACGAAAATCCTCCTGCGGCATGCGACAAACAACCACCCATCGTCCGGGCGTTGCATTGCTACGCAGGTCGTCGAACCCCGATTGATTTATTTTATATATCTTTCGTGCGTCCAATGGCAATTGACGCAATCACATTCCCAGCGCCCAATTGCACGAAAGAAACATAAACCAAGCGAGGGAGTACCCAATGACCGACGACTATTCACCGTAGATCATTCTTCATTTGTCGACATATCGCCGCATCCGATCGCCGCGGCGCAGCCGGCATGACAATCCGCGTTTCCTGATGATGGCATGACACCGCTGGCGTAGCGCCCTGCGAACGCACGCTTGCGTCCGCGCGACATGGGTCAGGACGCGGCCAACGCACGCGATGTGCATCAAGACGTCAAACGACGCTTTTTTGGGGGAGAACCATGAAGTCCTATCACCATCTTACGGGGTGCGCCGTCGCGGCGCTGGGCATGACGGCAATTGGCGTGACGACCGCCATCGCTTACGAGGCGGGCTCGCCGGGCTTCGCGCAGCAGCCAGGCATCATTCTCGGCGCCTCCGCCGGCACTCCGGGCCCCGGCATCTATATGTTCAACCAGTTGTTCACCGCGCAGCAGACCATTGCCGGCCCCGGCGCGCCGAATGTCGGCGGCAAGCCGACACAGGTTCATCTTTCATCGGAGGCCACCGGCTTCCTCTTTGTTCCGGGATGGACCTTCCTTGGCGCGACCTACGACGCGGTTGTCGTGCAGCCGGTCTCGATGCTCGATATCGGAGCGCCTGCGAACCAGCAGAAAAGCGGCTTCCACAACACCTACGTCGTTCCGGCCGAGTTGAGCTGGAAACTCGGCGACAGCGGATTTTTCATCAAGACCGGGCTCGGAATCTACGTGCCCGACGGCTCGACCACCGGCACCACCGGGCTCGGCAGCATCGGCAACCCGTGGTGGACCTTTCAACCGGAACTGCTGGTGTCGTATTTGAAGGATGGCTGGAACCTGACCGCCTTCCTGTCGGAGGAATTCAACACCAAGAACACCGTCACCGACTACAAATCCGGCAACGTGGTCCACGCCGAGTTCACCGCAACCAAGACCATCGGCAAATGGACCTTCGGCCCGGTCGCCTACTACGTCGGCCAGGTCAGCGACGATACCTCAAGCGCGTTCTACCGTGGCGCCATCAACGTCAGCCGCTACAACGTCTGGGCGGCCGGAGGACTGGTCGGCTATAATTTCGGGCCGGCGACACTCAACGTCTGGGCGGTCGATGAATTCTCCGCCAATGCTTCAGGCGGAAGCCCTTCGTTCACCAGTGCCGACGGCGCCACCATCGTCAAAGGCTACAAGGTGTTCGCCAACCTCAGCTTCCGGATCTGGGCACCGGACGAGCCTGTCACGCCGAAGAAGATCTCGTACTACAAATGAGTGCAAAAAAGGGGGGCGCCTATCAGGGCGCCCCTCCTGCTCATGGCGATCGGTCAATGCAGGTGCCCATCCTGAGCGCCTGCCGGCAGCATCCAGCACGTGAACAGCGCCGCGCACATCATCACCGCACCGCAGCCAAAGCTCGCTGCAATAGCCAGCCGCAGGGCCTGCGTCAATTGCGAATGATCGTTGGCCGCGAGCAGACGGTCCAGGCTCTGCAGATTCACCGCAGACCCGAGCGCGACACGCATCATGCAACCGGACAGAGCGACGCCCACCGCGCCGCCGAGCGAACGCATGAACGACATCGCGCCGGTGGCGGCGCCGAGCAGGTCACGCGGGACTGCATTCTGCACGATGACGACGGCGTTCGGCATTCCAAGCCCCGTGCCAAGGCCGAGAATGGCAAGCGCAACAAGAAACAGCCATGGTCCGACATTCAGCAGCGCGCACACGACCAGCAACATGAGCGCGACCGCTTCGCAGGCCACGCCAACCATGAAATACCGCTTGAACGCGCCGCTGCGTGCCGAACCGCGCCCACCCACCGTCGCGCTGAAAACCATTCCCGCCACCTGAGGCAGCAGCATCAGGCCGGACACCGCCGGAGACTGGCCGAGTACCGCCTGAAAATACAACGGCAGGAACACCATGGCCGCCTGCATGGCAAAGGTCATCATCGCTGCGGCCGCGACCGCGATGGAAAAACTGGGTATACGAAATAACTGCAGACTGAGGATCGGCTCCGGGGCACGGCGCTCGCGCCGCAGGAACAGCCCGATAAAAACCACGGCAAAAGCCGCACTCCCGAACAGGTGGGCGGACGACGTCGTTCCCTTCGATCCGATGGCACTGATGGTCAATAACGCTGACGATGCGCCGATCAACCAGAAGATCACGCCGGCGACATCGATGTGATGGCGCTTGACTTGATGCGTCTCCGGCAATGCCGTCAGGATCAGCATCAGCGCGAGAGCGCCGAGCGGCAGGCTTGCCAGGAAGATCCAGCGCCAGGACAGTGTCGCAAGCAGCAACCCGCCGAGCAACGGCCCCACCACGGTGCTGACCGACATCGCACCACTGAACAAGCCCTGATAACGCCCGCGCTGTCGTGGTCCCACCAGGTCCCCGATCGCACTCTGCGACAGGGTGATCAAGCCACCGGCGCCGGCGCCTTGCGCCGCGCGAAACATCACGAGTTGCAGCATACTGCCCGCAAGACTACACAGCGCGGATGCCACCAGAAAGATCGTGATGCTGCAGACGAACAGGCGCCGGCGCCCATACATGTCAGACAGCTTGCCGTAAATCGGCGTCGTGATTGTCGCGCTGAGCATGAACGCCGTGACGATCCACGAAATCTGTGACACGTCGCCAAGTTCGCTAGCAATACGCGGCAATGCCGTCGCCACGATGTTGAGATCGAGCGACGACAGCACGGTGGCGAGGATCAGTCCACTCAGCGCAACCCGGAACCGGCCATCCGGCAGCGCTGTGGCCGGTGACGGCGGATCGGCCACAACAGTCACGTCTTGCATGTTACTCCGCGGTAAAACCAAACAGCTTCGCCGGATTGTCGACCAGGATTTGGTGCCGTATCTGCTCGTCGGGCGCCCAGTCGAGCAGCAGGTTGATCAATTCGCCGGTGTCGCGGCTGCCGTCGGTGAGGTGCGGCCAATCGGTGCCCCAGATCGCCCGATCGGAGCGCGTCTCGATGATCGCCTTGGCCAGGTGGGCCACCGCGCCGTAACCGCGCTTCTTGGCGATCCGATACGGCGCCGACAGCTTCAGCCAGGCCGACCCCCTGGCCAGCACACCCAGCAATTGCTGGAAATCCTTGTCGGTCAGGCCATCCTCTTCCAGCATGTAGCCCATATGGTCGATGACGAACGGATCGATCAATGTGGCGAGAAACGGAATCAGGTCACGCACGACATAGCCGGGGGTGTAGAACTGGATGTGCCAGCCGCGCGGCCGGGTCCGCTCCAGCATCTTGTGAACATAACGGTGGATCTGCTCCCGCGGCCAGTCCGCCCGGGCGAACAGATCAAGCCGGATGCCCCGCACCCCCGCTTCGTGGAAGGCATCGAGTTCGGCGTCGGTCACATCGTCCTCGACCATGACGATGCCGCGCGCGCGCGCGCCGAGGGTACGCAGCGTTTTGATGGTGAGGCGATTGTCGGTGCCGTAATAGCTCGGCTGCACCAGCACCATACGATCGATGCCGACATAATCGCAGAGTTCGAGATACTGCCGCAACGAGCCATCCGGGAAAGTGTAGTGCGGCTTGGCAACCGACGGATAGCCGGGCTCGAACACGTGAAAATGCACGTCGCAGGCATGTCGCGGCAACACGAAACCGGGCCTGGTATTGGTCGATGCCTTGCGCATCGGCGTCGGGACGAGAACTTCCTGATCCATCTCTGCTTCCTTGAGTCATGCTTTCGATTGATTGACGTGCACCGCGGCCTCGGAAAGGCCGCCATGCCAGCGACCGAGCGCCTCGATCCGAGAGCCGGCAGCGGAGAACAGCAGATCGATGTCCGATCCGGACATCATCATCGGCGCAACGCCGAGCGGCATCAGTCCAGCGACGATGCCGAGGTCGGACACCCCGCCAAGGATGCAGAGCTTGCCGTGACGCCGGCAGGCGGACGCAACCTGTGCCACGGCTTCATGGAGCGCGGGATTGCGAAAATCACCGGGCGCACCGAGTTCGGCCGAGAGATCATTGGCGCCGATTGCCAGCATGTCGACACCGTCGACCGCCGCAATCGCGTCCGCATTGGCAATGCCGAGCGGCGTTTCGATCAGGATCTGCACAATGGTCGCCTGGTCGAGCAGCGGATTCAGCTGGCGCGCCGGCGTCGGCCGATAGCCAAGCTGCGGAACCATGGCGATCTGTGAACGCTGGCCGCGCGGCGCAAACCGGCAGGCCCGCGCCACGTCCCTCGCCTGCTCCGCCGTTTCGATCCGGGCCGCCACAATGCCACAAGCACCACCATCGAGCACACGGCCGATCGAACCATAGTCGCGCTCCGGCACCCGGACAAATGGCGTCAGGCCGAGATCGTTGGCAACCGACGTCATCTGCGCCACCACATCCAGCGACATCGCCGAGTGCTCGAGATCGACGATGATGCTATGGTGGCCGGTCGCGGCCGCGACACGCACCACGTCGGCGGTACGGGCGCTGCGGATCATCATGGCGGTGACGAGTTCACCGCGCCGCAGTCTGTCCAGCAGTGCATTTCCGCCAGTACGGTCCGTGTTCATGTCCATTGCTCCAGCGCTCAACCCGATGCAGCGGTGCGGCCGCGCGAAGGGTACGTGATATTGGAAAAGCCGGGGATCACCACCTTCGCCGGCTCGTTGTCGTGCTCGCAGAGCTGATCGACGACGAAATGCGCCACCGAATTCGACAGGAGCTGCGCCGGGTCTTCCATCACAAAGCGAAGCCGGGTGATGGCGGTGGTGCGATCGTCGGGCGAACGCAGCCGCGGCATCGCATGCAGCGTCTGTGTGTCCGGCCCGATCACCGGCGGCTCTTCAATGCTCTTGGTGAACGACGGATACCCCTCGAACATGCTCCGGGCGACATCGATATTGGCGCGTAGATGCTGGAACACGGCACGGAACTGGCCTTCCAGCTCGGCAAGCTTCGGCTTGTCATCCATATCCGCCAGCGTGAACGAAGCGGTGTGCGGCGAGATGTGCAGGTTCTCCGGAGACAGATGCTCACCGGACGCTTTCCAGAGCAGATGGCAGCTGTTGTTGGTCGCCCAGGTCAATCCGGCGGTCGGCCGCCCCGACCGGCCGGCGATCAGCACCATCAGCTTATTCCAGTCGAAATTCTGGGTCCGCAACCAGCGAATGGTGCGGTGGGCGATGTCGAGATAGGCCAGCGCAAAGGTACCGACCATCATGTCGTTGATCGGCACCGGGACATCGGGATTGTCGACGGGATCGAGGTATAACTGCCGCAGGTTCTCGAACGTCATCCGGCTTTCATCGACGAGGCAACCAGCGAGAAACGCGGAGGTGACGTCGCAGCTGTACGCGACGAGATTGGTGATCTTGGCCTCGTAACCGCGCCAGGCTTCCACCGCGACTACATCGCGCCAGTAATTTTCGCTGTTGACGCCGCGCACATCGGCGATCCGGGCGATCAGTCGCTCGGCATCGTTGCGCCAGCTGGGATCGCCAAGTTCGCGCAGACGAAAGATCCACGCCACCGCGGGGCCGAGGTGCGACACCGCCGTCAGTTCGATGAAGCCGCGGGTCGACAGGCGGAAGCTCTCGACAATCGGCGGCCGGCCGCCGCCGGGAAAGATCACGAAGTCCGACCCGGTGCCGACCAGGATCGGATCATTCGCAGTCAGCCGAACCATGTGCTGGGTCAGATGCTGTCCGGTGCTGCCGGGGCCGGTATAGGCATCATAAAGGCTGCGAAAGAAGTCGTGCGGAGCGTAGGCCAAGTCAGAACCCTCTGTTGCGCGCATCAGCCGTTGAAACGGTAGATCACGGTGTCGGTGCGGAAACGCACATCCGGCGTCAGGCTGTTGGACACCGCGAGATAGATTGCACCATCGACCTGGAAGGTCGCCGCGTCAGTGCCGCCGGCGGTCGGGAATTCTTCCAGCAGATGCAGGCGGCCATCGCTCCAGCCGTAGATGCGCGACATCAGGTTGGTGACCGGCGCCGACGGCTGCCCCTCGATGAAGTTGATCTGCACCAGATAGAGTTTAGTCGCTGTACGCACCACGCAGAGTTCACGACCGCCGGGCCCGCTCAGAGTCTGGTGGACGGCAAACCTCACACCATCCCAGCGGTAGAGTGTGGTCTCACCCTGGATGTTGGCGAACGTCAGATAAGTTTCGCCGTCAACGTCAAAGCGCCGGAAGCAGCGGCCGGCCGTAGTCGACAGCGTCTGGAACGGCACGAACGCAGTACCGGTCCATTCCATGATGGCGGAATCCCCAACATGATCGGCGTAACAAAGTAACGACCGCCCGCCGATCGCAAAGGCTTCCCAATTATATCCCCACTGCCCGTCTAGGGTCTGAAAATCGGCGAACCGCGATCCATCCCAGGCGAAGATGCGCGACTGTCGCGGATTCGTCGCCGCGATATGCCCCAGCGTCACGCCTTGCGCGAGGGCGAGGAAGGCACGGCCGCCGAGCTCGAAGAAGGACCATTGCTTGGCGGCGAAGCCGGGGAAGCTCTGGAACGGCGACCAGCCTGAGCCAGTGTGTTTGTAGAGCACCTGATCGATGTTGTAGTCATACGGCCCGTGCCCCCGGCGAACGCCGGCCGCCGCGAGATATTGTTCGCCATTGAACGCAAAGACCGCGATATCCTCGCCACCGGACAGCGGCAAGATGCTGTCGTCCACGAATCGCCCATCCTGCCAGCGATAGATCGGCGCGCCGGTATCGCTGTCGCCGCCATTCATGTGCGCGGGCGTGTCCGGCATATCACGTGCCAGTTGCGGCACCGCGAGATATTGCACGCCAGCTACTGTGAACGGCGCCACGGCGCGCGCGCCGGAAGTGGACAACCGCTGATGTTCGGTCAACAGCATCGCGGCCTCGCCGGCTGGTTGGTCATCGCTGGCGGCGTTGTCTGCCGCTGTCGGAAATGCCACATGGGGTTTGCTCGCTGTTCTCGTTCAATTCTGTTGATCCGGCCTCATTCGACCGGTGACGGCATAAGCGCCCGCGGCCACCAGCGTCGGGATCGCTACAACGATAAACATCATCTGCGGTGTGATGCTCGCCGCCACCAGGTGCCCACCGATGATCGGCCCCAGTATCGACCCAAATCGCCCGACCGCAAACTGCCAGCCGGCGCCGGCCGCCCGCATCCGCTGCGGATAGAGCTGCACCGCCATGGCCGGCGTGTTTTGCTGCCCCCCGATCGTCAATGCGCCGGCAATGAACAGCCCGCACAACAGCGGCACCACCGATCCATAGAGCTGCCCGAGCAGAGCAATCGCCAACGCTCCTGCGGCGATCATCACGGCCACCAGTTTGAACAGCCCGAACTTGCGCACCAGCAGCGTCGACACCAACGCACCGATGATGCCGCCGAGATTGAGGAAAACACCGCACAGCGCAGCGATATGCGGCGAGATTCCGGATCGTACCGCAATCATCGGCGTCCAGCTGTTGAGAAGGTAAGCCACCAGCAACATGCAGAACACGCCGGTCGCCATCGCCAGTGTCGCGGCGGCACGTCCTTCGGCGAACAGCCCCTTGACCGATGATAGCGCCGAAGGCCCTTGTGCGTTAGACGCAGCCGACGGCTCCTTTTGCGGCTCCGGCAGCCACCAAGCCGCGACGATGACCAGAAATGTGACAAGGCCGGTGGCGACAAACAGGTTGCGCCAGCCTTGATCCAGCAGCATCGCGGTGAGCGCACCGCCGACGACCGCGCCGAACGGATAGCCGATGAACATCAGCGTCACTGTGGCGTTGCGACGCTCCGCGGGGAAGTGCTCCGCCATCAGCGGAATCACGGCCGCCAGCACGCCACCGAGGCCGAAGCCGGCGACGAACCGCAGCGCGGCAAAGGATCCGAATGTGGTTGCAGTGGCACACAGCAAGGTGGCAGCTGCGGCGAGTGCCAGCGAGGCGATCAGGGTTGGTCGCCGCCCGATCCGGTCGGCGACCGGACCGAGCACAAGGCCGCCGACCATCGAGCCGGCAAGGCCGGCAGCAAACACCTGGCCAATGCTCACCGGCGTCAGACTGAGATCGGCTGCGATCAGCGGTGCCAGGAACGAGACAATGAACATATCGTAGCCATCGATCATGACCAGGACGAAGGAGACGATGACCAGCGCGAGCGGTGTGCGGAATTCGGCGGCAAAGCCTTCGACCTTGGTGTGTTCGGCAATCAGCATCGTCCCCTCCCGGGAGCATTTTGTTTGTCCGGCCGAATTTGTGCCGGGCTGCCCAGCGACACCGGCCAGAACCGCACTTCGATGAGGCGAGGCTGCCTTGCGGAGCCGACGAAGGGGCCTGGGCGCAACGGTGGGATCGCTCCCGCCTGCCGCACCGGCATCATGCCCGTTGGCCGGGCATCCCAAAGCTAATCCCCGGGCGAGGATTTACACAATTGCCTGCTTCGGCCTTATTGATTTCTATTTTAAATCAATGGAAGTCACGGCGGATGCGACTTTCTGCCTCACAGCGAGAGCTGCATTCGCGGGTGCGGATCTGCGGTTCGTTAGTGGGTCAGACGACAGCACTCAGCCCTTGTGCAGCCCCAGCAACGCCCGCGCCTGATCGAGGTTCGCCGGCTCGAATTTATCGCGGGTGCGGGTGTAACGCGTGCCCTCCATGCGTCCGATCAGATCGAGTTCGGCCGTATCGATGTGCAGCCGCTCGACATTGGTCACCGCTGCATCGCGGATATGCATCATCACGATGCGGCCGAGCACGAGGCTGAAACCGCCGAGCCGGATTTCCTGCACGAAACGGCACTCGAACGACACCGGGCTCTCGGCGATCCGCGGCGCGCGCACCCGCAGGCTCGGCAAGGTCGGCAACCCGACCGCCTCCGTCTCGCTGACATCGGCCGGAAACGGCATCGAGCTCGCATGCATCTTCTCCGCAGCGGAAAACGGCACCAGATTGACGACGAACTCCTCGCTCGAGCGGATATTGAGACGGGTGTCCTTGACCCGGACCTCGCCGGGATCGGCCGACGGGTGACGGCCAATCCCGAGCGCCACCGTCGCAGGGTCTGCACCGAACACGTTGAAAAACGAGAAGGGCGCGGCGTTGACCAGGCCGTTCTTGTCGAGACTCGTCACCCAGGCGATCGGTCGCGGTAACACGGTCGCCAGCAGCAGCCGATAGCGGGTCATCTCGTCGATGCTCTCGAAGTCGAACTGCACGCTGCTCTCCCGCACGGCGAAACCCAACCACGCGTTACAAGATGTCGTCCGCGGACCTCACCGGCAAACGAATACGCCGCTGTACAGTTGACTTTTTGTCACCTAACTTGAGGCCATGGATGCGCTGAATTCCGTCCGGCATTTCTCCGCGCTGCGCTCATTCGAAGCGGCGGCGCGGTTGCGTTCGTTTCAGGCGGCAGCAGATGAACTGCATCAGACGCCGTCCGCCATCAGCCACCAGATCCGGCGGCTGGAGACCGATCTGGGACAGGCGCTGTTCGTGCGCACCCACCGCAAGGTCGAACTGACGGCGGCGGGGCAAACGCTGCAGGGTTATGTCGCGCGTGGTTTTGCCGAATTCGCCCGCGGCGTGCGCGCCATCAGCAACACCACGCGGGCTTCCGAATTACGCGTCAGCGTGGCGCCGACGTTTGCCGCCGCATACCTGACGCCGCGGTTGGAGCAGTTCGAGCGCGCCAATCCGGCGCTGCAGCTGCGGCTCGACATGAGCCAAAATCTGATCAACCTTGATCACGGCGATTTCGATGCGGTCATCCGCATGAGCGTCCGGCCGCCGCCCGGCGTCTTCGCTGAAACGGTGTCAAAAGTGCGGGTAACGCCGGCCTGCGCGCCTGCGATCGGCGCCAGGCTTCGCAGTGTCGCAAACCTCAAGCAATTCACCCGGATCATCATCAGCCAGGCACCGGACTCCTGGGCGCGCTGGCACCGCGCCTTCGGCCGTGAGGACCAGAAACCGCGGCGCGAGGTGCATTTCGACCCCATGACGGCGGGGCTGCAAGCCGCAATCGACGGCGTCGGCGTGATGATCGCGCCGGTCGATGTCATCCGGAAACACGTGGAGGATGGCCGGCTGGTGCTGCCGTTCGACGAAATCTACGAGACGACGTCGGTCTATCGTTTCCTGTGCCGCAAGGGCGACGAGACTTTGCCGAAGATCGTCAAATTCCGGAGTTGGCTGCACCGGGCGGTTCGCGACGAGGAGCGCGCCGCGGCAGGTGGAGAGGCGTAGACGTGTGGCCCGGGTGAGCGCAGCGATACCCGGGGCCAGCGCCCGTTGTTCGATCCCGGATGTCGCTCCGCTCATCCGGACTACAGACTGATGCCTCAGCGCGCCGGATCGTCCATCAGCACTTTCGCCACTGCGTCATAGAACGGCAGCGTCAGCGGATCGTTGGCGGCGTTGCCGGCGGCGGGCATCGAGGCATAGCGCACCACCACCATCTCCGCCTTCGGGTCGATGTAGATGGCCTGCCCGAAAATACCGCGAGCGCTGTAGGCGCCGTGGCTGTTGTTGGAGACCCACCACATGTCGCGATAGGTCCAGCCGGGCAAGGTCTTGTAACCGGCTTTCTCAAAGGCGAGCTTCTCGGCTTCGGTGGGCATCTTCAGAATGTCGTCAAAGGTCGCTGCCAGAACCACCTGTGCTCCGCCGACCTTGCCGCGGTTGCGCATCATCTCGCCGAACCTGGCGAGATCACGCAGTGTCGTATTCAGACCCGCCCCGCCAACCTCGGTGCCGATGCCGTCGACGCTGATGGAGGCGTCGCTTTCAGCGCCGATCTTGCTCCAGACCAAATCGGACAGCAGATCCGCCAGCCGCTTGCCGGTGGCGCGGCTGACGATCCAGCCGAGCGTTTCCGCATCCACGGTGGCATACTGGAACACCCGGCCGTGGTCGCCGTTTTTCTGGATGGTGGCAAGATAAGACGCGATGTCGCGCGGACCTTTGTAGTCCGGCAGTGCCGGGCCGAGGCTGGCGGCAACGCCATAGTCGCGGATTTCTGCCTTCGGATCGGTATAGTCCTCCGAGAAATGGGCGGCGATGGTCATGTCCATGACCTGGCGCACGGTGGCATCGCCATAGGCGCTGTCCTTCAACTCAGTGACGTATTTGGTCACGGCCGCATCGGGATCAAGCTTCTTCTCCGCCACCAGGATGGCCGCCAGCGTGCCGATGAAGGATTTGGTCACCGAGAACGCCAGGTGCGGCCGCTCGGCGCTGCCCTCGCCACGATAGGTTTCATAGACGATCCGGCCACGATGCAGGATCAGCAGCCCATCAGTGTACATCAGGTCGATCGCATCCTTGAACGACGTCTCGATGCCGGTGGTGGTCTTGAAGGTGATGGTGTCGAACGACCGCTCGGCACGTGGTAGCGGCTGAACCGGACCGGTGCCGCGCGATACGACCTTGGTCGGCGCGACCTCGCGCCAGTGGTTGAAGCTCCAGCGCGATCCCGGAAACTGAATGGCGCTGCCGTTGCGGAACATGACACGCTTGTCCGGCGGCGGCGGGTTGCCGCGCATCACGCCCTGGCGCACCGGATCGGTCTGCGCCGCATCCGGAGCGCCGGGGACCATTTGCCAAGCCGCCGACTCGGCAGCCACAGCCGATATCGGCATGATCCCCGTGGCGCCCACGACCAACATCTTCAACAACCGGTTCGCACGAGGCTGCATCAAATCCCCCCATTTTTTGTCCGAGCGAGGATATCCGCGCCCGACTTCAATATTCCCGCGACGTTGCGCGGGATTTATCAGCGACTGAACACCAACTGCGCCGGAATCATACCCGATCTGCATGTCGCCATATTTGTCGATGGCCAGTTGCCAATCCCGGAAATAACACCCAAGCTCAAACCAAGTCGACCCCAGATTCATTCTGTACGCGTGAAAACGCTGTAGCGAGGCCTGATGAACTCCACCGCCCCCGATCGCATGGATCAGCAGGCGTTCTGGAACGGCACCGCCGGCCGCAAATGGACCGACTTCCAGGAGACGCTCGACCAGACTTTCGCGCCTGTGCTGCAGAAATTGCTTGCGCGCGGTGCGATCAAACACGGCGAGAAGGTGATCGACGTCGGCTGCGGCTGCGGCGCGTCATCGATCGAACTCGGTCACGCGTCGGGCCCCGACGGCGAGGTTCTTGGCATCGATATTTCAGCCGACATGCTGACACGCGCCCGCGAGCGCACGGCGGCCGGCACGCCGGTGACCTACACCCTCGCCGATGCGACGACACATGCGTTCACACCCCTGCATTTCGACGTGCTGTTCTCACGCTTCGGAGTGATGTTCTTCGACGCGCCCGAACGCGCCTTTGCCAATCTTGCCAGCGCGCTACGGCCCGGCGGCCGCCTGGTGTTCGCCTGCTGGCGACAGCCACGCGAGAATCCTTTTTTCATCCTGGCGGTGCAGGAAGCCTACAAGCATGTGCCGAAACTGCCGGAGGTGAAACCAGACGATCCCGGCCCCTTCGCGTTCGCGTCGGAGGAGCGCGTGCAGCGGATTCTCGGCAGCGCCGGCTTCACATCGATCGCGATGGAGCCATTCGATACGCCGCTCGACATGGCGGCCGGCCGCGGCCTCGATCATGCGATCACATCCGCGCTGTCGATCGGTCCCGCCAGCCGCGCGCTGGAAGGCCAGCCACAGGATAAAGTCGCGGCCGCCACGCAGTCGATCCGCGAGGCGTTGGCGCGCCACGCTGATGGCAACAGTGTCAACCTCAAGGGCGCAATCTGGATCGTAACGGCGACCAAGGCATGAACCGCCGGACCTGAGACCGGACGTCAGAGCGCGTCCTACAACAGCACGTACTGTATCCGCTCGCGCTTCGACAGCAGCGGAAGCGCCCGCTCGAGGATCAGGGCCTTGAAATGCGCACCGGCCTGATGGTCTGCGAAGGCAGCCTCGTCGGCGAACAGTTCATAGAACAGGAACTGACTGGGATCGTCCTTGCCGCGGCTGATCAGGAACATCTTGACGCCGGGCTCGCCCTGGGCGTGCGGCAGGTAACGATGCAGGATCGCCGCAACGGCATCGGCTTGTCCTTCCTTGGCCTGCCACTGGGCAACCACGAGAAGACCTTCGCCGCCGGTGATTTCGCCCAGGGCTCTCTCGGTCATGGCCTTTTGAATCATTACTGCTGGTCCTTCGATTGAGTGCCCACTCACCAGTATCGCGTTCATGATCGATCCGGCGGCAGTCGGAGAAACGATCGCACAACAATGACTCACATATCGCGCGAACGTTTCGGCCACGATCGAACCAATGGCGACGCATGGCTTCAAATGTCATGCGGAGATCGCCGCTCGCTGCCCCCGTTTCGCCGTAACCGAGCAGTTTTGGTTAACGAATTGTTGCTAGGGTTGTCCGTCGCGGATTGGTTTCGCGTACCGCGAGCATTCGAGGCGCACCATGCACACCACTATTGAGACCACGGATCCGATCGTCGCGCGGCGCTGCCGCTTCGCGCTATACAAGGCAGGCAAGGCAACGCTCGCCGTAAACGGATCTCACATCACCGCCCAGGTGCGATCGGTGCGGGAAGACGGCAGCACCAGCCCGAAGCGCTGGATCATCACATTGATCGCAAAGTAGGTGTTCTGGCCGACCGCCCCGGCCGATCAGGTCGATGCTTTCGTGATCTTGTGCTCCAAATGGCCGGTCGTGAAATCCCGCTGCAACTGGCTCAAGGAGGTCTCGTTCAACTGATTGAGCACCTCGCTCAACTTCGCAGTTGCGGGATAACCGGCCGCGAAGCCCATTCCGTAGATCTTCCGGAGCGTTAACACCGGAGTATCGCCGTGTTTTGCACCGATTTCGGGCTTTTTATCGCGGTGGTGGGCGTCCGGACCTGAATGTTTCATGCCTGCCTCCCTGTGCTTTTTTGGTCACGATAGCTTCCGGCCTCGTGTTGCCAAAAGTTTCGCACCATCTTGCCGTGAAAACCATCATCTTCCGGAGCAACTGTCGACGGGAACCGTGGCGCTTTTGCTGAACTCTGCTAGGCTCCCGTGTTCGATAACGGGAGAGCGAAGTGGCGACTGGTACTGTGAAGTGGTTCAATGCGACCAAGGGTTATGGATTTATTCAGCCAGACAGCGGTGGCAAGGATGTGTTCGTGCACATTTCCGCTGTTGAAAAGGCCGGACTGAGCTCTCTCAATGAGGGCGCGAAAGTCAGCTACGAGGAGGTCCCCAACAAGGGGAAGACTTCCGCCGAGAATCTGCGGGTCGGCTGACAACAGCTCACCGACTGGATCTGACGAACGCTGGAACGGCAGCCGCCGGGTAAACCGGGGGCGGCCGCCAGTTGGCTTGCGGAGCACCGCGACGCGCCCTGACGTCGAGAGCTTTAGTGTGCCGACCGCACGCGTGCGTTTTTCGCGAAACGCCTTCACAACCTGATCATCCGGCGGCCTCGCCTGGAAATGTCCTACAGCAGGGCATATTGCGACCGCTCGCGCTTTGCGAGAAGCGGAAGCGCTTGATCCGCGATCAAGGTCTTGAAATACGCGCTGGCTTGATGGGCCGCGAAGGCCGCCTCATCGACAAACAGTTCATAGAACAGGAACTGCGCGGGGTCCTGCCTGCCCTGGCCGATGAGAAACATCTTTGTCCCCGGATCGGCCTGCGCCTGCGGCAGAAACCGGCGCAGAATGGCGGCCACCGTGTCGGCCTGCCCCTCCTTGGCCTGCCATTGAGCAACAACCAGCAGGCCGCCGCCGCTCACGATCTCACCCAAGGTCTTTTGACTCATCGTATTCTGATCCATGATCTTTGCTCCGTTGGTTTGCCGCGATTGAGAATGTGCCTCGCTCAACGAGGAAACATTCGCCGCCGCGATTGCAGCGCCAAACACGCCAATGACCGATCGTCTACTGATCGATTGAGTGGCACCTGACCCGGGTATCGGGCTATTTGGATGCTCCACGATTTTTCCGATCCACTGTTTGATGCAGTCGAGGAACAATGCGTGACGTGCCCGAATAATGCTTCGCTCAGGGTCGAAGCATTTTTCCCAGAATAACGAGCGGCGTCGTCAACTCCCGCCAGGTCAATCGCCGCGATCAAATTCGCTCGCGTCTGTCAGCGCCTGGCGAAATTGCTCCGCGAGCTCCAGCAGCGGCCTCTCAAGTGCGCGGACCACCGTCGCGGCCCTGGCCGGTGTCGTCACGCTGACGTTGAGCACATAGACCGGCCAGCCATCGATCACGACGGGAGCCGCAAGCGCCACCACGTCCGGCTGCCATGACGCGTGGCAATAACCCTTTCGCATGATGTGCGCGGCGGCGTCCGCGATCTCGCGCGCGAGCACGGGCCATTGCCTGACACGCTGCCGTTTGATCCGTATCAGCAGCGCTGCGCGCTCCGGTTCGGCGATGACAGCGAGATAGGCACGACCGAGCGAAGTCAACTCGATCGGCACGCGATGTCCGGATACGATGCTGCGTTGGGCGCCGCGGGCGTTCATACGTATGGATTCCAGGTACACCATGTCGTCGCGGTCGCGCACCGCCAGCCCGACATTGATGCGCAGCCGCTTCGCCAGCGCCGTCATCATGGGAGCCGCGATCCGCAGCACCGACGAACCGGTGCGCATGGCGTGTCCCAGGCTCAGCACCGGTGCCCCGAGCCGATAGGCCCGCTGCGCCCGGTCGTGCTCCAAAAAGCCGGCTTCAACCAGGGTCTGCGCAAGCCGGCTCACCGTCGCTCGCGACAGCCCCGTGCGCTCTGCGAGATCACCATTGCCGAGCAGTTCAGAACCCGGTCGGAACGCACGCAGAATCTCGATGCCGCGCAGCAGCGAGCGGTTGACCGATGATTTCTTGGCGCGCGTAGACATCATACTCACCCTGCTAACCGGGCCTACGATTGCGCCGATCATGCCTTCATTTCCACCTGGTGGAAATGGCGGGCAGGCCCACGCGGTGGGGGCGTGGTAAGCCGGGCCATAAGAAAACGAAACGCACCACGGAGGCTCCGGATGCCAAGTCGCTTCGATAGGCCCTGGCCAATGTGCCGCTATCCCCTGCTCATGGCATTGCTGGCCATCGTCGGCGTGTTCGGAACCATTGTATCGGCCCGCGCTGCCTACCCCGAAAAGATGGTCAGGATCATCGTGCCGTTCGCCGCCGGCGGCGGCACCGACGTGATCAGCCGGACGCTGGCGCAGGAAATGGCGAAGACGCTCGGCGTTTCGGTGATCATCGAAAACAAGCCCGGCGGCGGCACCATTCTCGGCACCCAGACGGCCGCAACCAGCGATCCTGATGGCTATACCCTGGTGATGGCGACGTTCGCACACGCGGTCAATCCAAGCCTGAACGCCAAACTGCCGTTCGACACTTTCAAGGATTTCGCGCCCGTGGCGCTGGTCGCCCGCTCGTTCAACATCGTGGTGGTCAACCCGGCTCTGCCGATCACATCGATCGCGGATCTGATCACCGAGGCCAGTGCACACCCGGACAAACTCAATTACGGCACCTTCGGCACCGGCACCTCGGCCCATCTCGCGGGCGAGCTGTTCAAGAGCCTGGCCCACGTCAATCTCACCACCGTGCCCTACAAGGGCGCGGCGCCGGCCATCACCGATCTGCTCGGCGGCCAGATTCAGGTGATGTTCACCACCGTCGCCAGCGCCGCGTCGCTGATCGGCAGCGGCCAGTTGCGGGCCCTCGCGGTAACCTCGGCCGAGCGGTCGCCAGCGTTTCCGGATCTGCCGACAGTAGCGGAAGCCGGTGTGCCGGGCTATGTCGCGGAAAGCTGGTATGGGCTCTATGCGCCGGCCAAGACCCCACCGGAGATCGTCGCTCGGCTCAATGCCGCGGTCGCCAAGGCGGTGCAATCGCCTGCCTTCGAAAAACTGAAGATCAATGAAGGCCTGATCATGATGGGCGGTCCGCCGGATGAACTCGATCGTTATGTCCGCGCCCAGGAGGCGCGCTGGCGCAAAGTGATCGAGGACGTCAACATCAAGGTCGAATAACCCCCTCTCATTCCCAATGAGCTCATCATGTCAGATCTCGTCAAACTCACGGTCGACGATAGCATCGCGATCCTCACCTTGAACCGCCCACAGGTGCGCAACGCCATCGACGACGCCATGCGTGGCGAGTTGATGGCCGTGCTCGATCGCGTCGCCAATGACGACACGGTGCGCGCGCTGGTGCTGACCGGCGAAGGCAAGGCGTTCTGCTCAGGCGGCGATATCTCCGGCATGAAGGAGCGATTGAAGGCGCCGTCCGGCAACGTCGCCTTCAATGGCTGGCGCCGGCAGCGTCGCACCCACCGGAGCGTTGCCGCCCTTCACGGCCTGCCGAAACCGACCATCGCGGCAGTGAATGGGGCTGCCGCCGGCCTCGGCTGCGACATGGCGCTGGCCTGCGACTTCATCATGGCATCGGAAGCAGCAAGCTTCAGCATGAGTTTTATTCGCCGCGGCCTCGTCTCGGATGGCGGAGGAATGTATTTCCTGCCGCGCCGGATCGGCCTGCCGCGTGCCAAGGAGCTGATTTTTTCCGGGCGTACCGTGGAGGCGCAGGAAGCGCTGACACTGGGCCTTGCGGATCGCGTCAGTGCGGCCGATACGCTGATACAGGCTGCCTGCGCTTGGGCGCGTGAGCTCAGCCGCAGCTCGGCCGCTGCCATCGCGCTGTCGAAGGCGATCCTGGACCGCACGTTCGAGACGCCGGAGGAGCAGCTGTTCGCGCTGGGGCGCGAGGCACAGGCGATCTGTTACACCACGGCGGAGCATCAGGAGGCCGTAGCGGCGTTCCTGGACAAGACGGCACGGTGAGGCGATGCGCAGCCACACGCCACTCGACCGCCTGATCTCTCCGCGCAGCATCGCCATTGTCGGCGCATCGTCGGATCCTGCGAAACTCACAGGGCGGCCACTCGCCTATCTCGACAGCTACGGCTATCCGTATGCCGTCTATCCGGTGAATCCTCGTGAACAGCGCATCGGCGCACGGCGCTGTTATCCGGATGCGGTGTCGCTGCCCGAGGCGCCCGATGTGGCGCTGGTGCTGGTCGGCTCCGATCGCGTGATCGACGCGGTGCAGCAGCTCAGCACCCGCGGCACGGCAGCGGCAATCATTCTCGCGGGTGGTTTCGGTGAAAGCGGTGTGGAGGGCGCACAACGCCAACGTGAACTGATCGAAGCCGCCGGGCCAATGCGACTGCTGGGACCGAATACCATTGGCCTGGTCAACCTGACCGACGGCATTCCGCTGTCCGCCAGCGCAACCTTGGAAAACGAGGCGCTGCGCGCCGGCCATATCGCGCTGATTTCGCAGAGCGGCGGCATATTGGGCTCGCTGCTTTCGCGCGCGGCAGCGCGGGGCGTTGGCTTCTCCAAGCTCATCGCAACCGGCAACGAAGCCGATCTCGATGTCGCTGAGGTGCTCGACCACCTGGTGGATGACCCCACCACCAGGGTGATCGCGCTCTATCTCGAAGGGCTGCGGCGCCCGCAGGCGTTTCGCGACGCGGCAATACGCGCGGTGCACGCCGGCAAGCCAATCGTCGCCTTCAAGACCGGCCGTTCGGAGGCCGGCGTCCGCGCGGCGATGTCGCACACCGGAGCGCTCGCCGGCTCGGACGCGGCCTATGATGCGCTGTTCCGGCAATACGGCATCATCCGCGCCGAACGGTTTTCCGATCTGCTGGATCTTCCGCTGGCGCTGGGATGCGGACGGGAGCTCAGGGGCCGTCGGCTCGCAGTCGTGACCTCCACCGGAGGCGCCGCAGGTCTCGTGGCCGATTCCGCCGGCCTAGCCGGCTTCGAAACGCCTGCCCCGGATGTGGCCACCGCGCAACGGCTGGCCGCGCTTGCCATCCCCGATGCCGCGCTCGACCGCAACCCGATCGACCTGACGCTCACGGGCGCGAAGCCGACGGTGTTTCGCAGCGTCATCGACATCGTGCTCGACAGCCCGAGCTATGATGCAGTCGCCGTCGTGCTCGGCTCGTCGGCGGCCAACGCCCCGGACCGGGCAATGCAGCCGCTGCTGGATTGCGCCGGTAACAGCAAAAAGCCGATCGTGGTCTATGTCAGCCCCGACGCACCGGTGATCGTGCGCAAGCTCAACGAAGCCGGGATCCCGACCTTCGCCGCACCGGAAAGCTGCGCCGCGGCATTGGCTGCGATGTGGCGCGCGCGGCAGACGACAATGCCGGCCGACAGCAACGAGACGGTTGCGCCGGCGTATCGCGCCCCCCTCACGATCGACTTGCCTGCCGGCCCGCTGAACGAAGCCGAGGGCAAGGCGCTGTTCGCGCAATTCGGCATTCCGGTCACCCGCGAAGTGGTCACGCCAACACCGGACGCGGCGCAAGCCGCGGCTGAGGGGTTCGACGGCGACGTGGTGCTTAAGGTCCTCTCGCGCCATGTCCTGCACAAGACCGAAGCCGGTGGCGTCACGCTCGACGTGCCGCGACATGCGGTCGCCGCCACCTGCGCGCGGATGGCCAAAATGTTCGAGAGCACCACCACACAGAGCCCCGAAGGATTTCTGGTGCAGGAGCGGATCGAGGGCGGGGTCGAGCTGATCCTCGGCCTCGTCCGTGATCCGCAACTCGGCGCGGGCGTGCTGCTTGGCCTGGGTGGCGTTACCACCGAGCTGTTCAAGGACACGGCACTGCGTCTTGTTCCCGTCGGCCGTCACGATGCGCAGGCGATGATCGCGGAACTGACGTCCGCACCGTTGCTAAGAGGATTTCGCGGCCGTCCGCCGGCCGATGTGGACGCCCTCGCAGATGCCATTGTCGCGTTTTCCAGGATGATCGAACGGATCGGCGACAAACTGTCGGAAGCTGAAATCAATCCGCTGTTCGTGCTGCCGCGAGGACGCGGCGTGGTGGCAGCGGATGCGGTGGTGGTGGCCTGATCAGCCGCGCACGCGACTTGCCTTCCGCGGCGGCGCCTGACCGGCCTCGATCTCCCGCTGGCTGAACCAACGCGCCATCGACAGCTTCACCGCCAGCACGTGCTGGCGCATCACCTGCTCCGCTTCGCGCGGTTCACGGCAGATGATGGCTTCGTAGATCTTGCGATGCGCCCCGTGGCGCCGACGCACATCATCCAGGTCGAACGCCACGATATTGCGCGCCGACGTGTGCGGCACCCGCTGGCAGATCCGCAGCACGTCAGTCACCAGTTGCGATTGCGCGGCCTCATGGATGATGTCGTGGAACGCCTCGTTGGCCTCCGCATACAGGCCGCGACGCGCGCTATCATCGGTGTCGTCGGCCAGCGCCTTGTCGCCGTCGACGAGCGCGGCTTCCATGCGCAAGCGCATGTCCTCGCTCAGGCCTCGCTCGGCTGCGAAGCGGGCGGCGAGCCCTTCCGCAAGTGCACGCATCTCATAGGCATCGACCATGGCAGAGAGCGATCGCTCCGGCACCGTGAAGCCGCGGTTGGGGGTGTGATGCAACAAACCTTCGCCGGCCAGGGTCTGCAGCGCGGCGCGCAGCGGGGTGCGCGACACCAGGAGCGTGCGCGCCAGATGGACTTCGTTGAGACGGCTGCCGGCGGCAAACGCACCATCGAGCAGCGATTGCCGCAGCCGTTCCGCCAGCAGCCGGGACTGTGTCGACGCGTTGCGTTGCTCGGGACTGAGGGCCGGAGTGGTCATGCTCACCTTCAAGTGTGTACATATTTCGATTCGACGGCTGTGTCGACGGCATCAGAATTTTCAACGTTTTCAGAGATATAAACAGGCTTCCGCACAGCTCGAGGTGTCGAACGCGATTTATTGTACACACTTTGTCATTGACAAGGCATAAGTGTACTCATTTTATAGATCCCGAGAGTTGGTAGCGCCAGCCTGACCGACACTCAAAAAGACCCACGTGTAAAAGAGAGGACCGCCGGATGCTTTTGTCCCGCATCGCCCATGAGGACATGCCACCATCCATCACCTTATCTATGGTCGGCACTGAGACCCGCTTCAGCGTGCGACGCGTCTATTGCGTCGGCCGCAACTATGTCGACCACATCCGCGAAATGAAGGAAGGCGACGAGCGCGACCCGCCGTTCTTCTTCCAGAAGCCCGCCGACAGCATCGTGCAGGACGGGGAGATCATCCCCTATCCGCCACTGACCAATGACTTCCAGCACGAAATCGAACTGGTGGCGGCGATCGGCCGCGCCGGCGCCGACATCGCGCTCGCTGACGCGCTCGATCATGTCAGCGGCTACGCGGTCGGCATCGACATGACCCGCCGCGACCGCCAGCGCGACGCCCGCGAACGCGGATTGCCCTGGGAAATCGGCAAGTCGTTCGACCATTCCGCACCGTGTGGACCGATCCATCCGGCCGACCGCACCGGCCACATCGTGTCCGGCAGGATCTCACTCGCCGTCAACGGTGGAGAACGGCAGCGCGGCGACCTCGCGCAGATGATCTGGAACGTTGCCGAGATCGTATCGAACCTGTCGCAGCATTATGCGCTCGCGCCCGGCGACCTGATCTTCACGGGAACGCCCGCCGGTGTCGGGCCCGTGGTGCCCGGCGATCGTTTGACCGGCGCCATCGATGGCCTTGGCGAGATCAATTTCATCATTGGCGAGAGAGGGACCTGATCATGCTGCCGACCGAACGCCTGGGCTATTCCCCGATCACCGAACGTCCACCGCTGAGACTACCCGATGGCGCACGCCTGGCGGTCTGGGTCATCGTCAATGTCGAGGAGTGGGATGCGCGCGAAACCATGCCGCGCACCGTGCTGACGCCACCCGCCGGCGGTTCGCCGAGCCCGGATATCCCGAACTGGGCGTGGCATGAATACGGCAACCGCGTCGGCTTCTGGCGCATGCTCGAGGTATTCGACACGCTGAAGATCAGGGCCGCGCTCGCCATCAATGGCTCGGCGATCGCAGCCTATGAGCCGATCGCACGCGCCGCGCGCGACCGCGGCTGGGAGTTCATCGGTCACGGCTTCTCGCAGAAAAACATGCAAAAGGTGGCGAACGAGCGTGAAGACATTGTCAAGACATCGAAGGCAATCACCGATTATGTCGGCCGGCCACCGCGCGGCTGGCTTGGCCCGGGTCTCACCGAGACCTGGGAGACCCCCGACATCCTGGTGGAAGAAGGCTACGACTATGTCTGCGACTGGGTGCTCGACGACCAACCGGTGGTGTTGAAAACCCGTGGCGGCCCCATCGTCAACATTCCCTACACCCAGGAGTGCAACGACGTCGCCATGATGCTGATCCAGCATCACAAGGCGTCCGAATACCGCGACCGCGCCATCGACCAGTTCGAACAGCTTTATGCTGATTCCAGCAACTCCGCCCGAGTCATGGCACTGGTCGTGCATCCATACATCATGGGCGCGCCGCACCGCCTGCGTTATTTCCGCGAAGCGCTTGCTCATATTGCCGGCAAACCGGGCGTGATGTTCCGCACCGGCGAGGAGATCCTGGACTGGTACCGTACCGCATCCGCGGTGTGACGATGATGCCCGGCGCATTCCTCTTTGCCGCGCATCCTTTCGACAACAATCATAAAACATCGATCCGCGACGCAGCGGGATCGGGAGGACAACCGTGAGCACCGACACCCAAACCCTCTCTGGCGCGGACGATCGCCCCTCCACCAGCCGGCTCATGTTGGCGATGTTCGTCATCCTGCTGGCATCCTATGTCGTCAACGCGATGGACCGGCAGATCTTTCCGCTGCTCGCCGCCGACGTGCGCAAGGAATACGGCTTCTCGCTTGCCGACACGGGGCTCCTATCAACCATCTTTACCCTCGGCATGGCGGTGGCGGGCTGGCCGACCGGCTATCTCATGGCTCGTTTTACGAGAAAGACCGTGCTGCAGATCGGCATCGCGATCTTCTCCATCGGCACCGTGCTCACCGCCTTCGCCGGCAGCCTGGCCGACATGCTGATCTACCGCGCCGCCACCGGCATCGGTGAAGCCATGCAGCTGACCGCGCTGATCGCGATTGCAACCACATCGTTTGTGAATTACCGCGCCGTTGCGGTCGGATCGATCAATGCCTCGTTCGGCGTCGGCGCCATTATTGGGCCGTTGCTGGCCAGCGTCGCCCTCGGTGCCTACGCCGGTTGGCGGGGTCCGATCATCCTGTTCGGCGCGATCGGCTTCGTCGCCATGGCGGTGATCGCCGTGGCCGTGCGTCCGCAATTGACCGAAGTCCAAGGGCGCACCGACGGCAGGCGGCTCGTTGCCGGAGCGCGTACGCTGCTCAACCGCAACACCGTGATCCTCACCATCCTTAGCCTGATCGGCGGCCTGATCATCTACGGCTATCTCGGCATGTACCCGACGTTCCTGCGCGAGCAGCTGCATTTCTCGCCAGCCGATACCGGCCGCGTCATGAGTATTTACGGCATCGGCGTGCTGTGTTCGTTGATCGGCGGCTGGCTCGGCGACCGCTTCTCGCCCCGCGCCGTGCTGGGATCGGCGTTCCTCGGCGCCGCCGCGCTTGGCTACCTGCTGTTCTCCACAGCGCAAGGCTTCACGGCGCAGGCCATGCTGTCGTTCGCCTGGGGCTTCATCGTCAGCGGCACCATCTACGTCAATCTGGCCGGCTCGCATGTCAAGGCGGTCGATGCCACGCTCGCCGGCCGCGCCTCGGGTGTGTTCGTCACCAGCCTCTATGGCGCAGCGGCGGCGGCCGGTTATCTGATTGGCCTGCTCGCCAACATCGCCGGCTGGAGCAATGCCGGCCTGATTCAGATCACGGTGCTGTCGGCCATCGGCGCTGTGCTGAGTCTCGGCCTTCGCTCCGAGGCGATGTCGCACTCTTGACCACAGTCCTTCGGAATTAAACCAGAACCAATGGAGGCCCCCATGAGCTTCATTCCCACCCGCGATGCCTTCGACCATATCGGCCTGATTACCGATCGCCCGCAGGCCGACGAGACCTGGGTCGAACCCAACCGCCTCTGGGTCACCAATCCGCGCGAGCACCCGTTCCATGTCGAGTATCTGCGCTACGCGCCGGACAGCCCGGCGCCGCATGTCCTGCAGGCAAGGCCTCACGTAGCCTATCGCACCACCGATATGGCAAGCGCCCTGGCCGGGCGCCGGGTGATCCAGCCGCCGTTCGACCCCTCCGGAGTGGGCTTCGTCAAGGTGGCCTTTATCGAGATCGGCGATGCCCTGATCGAACTGATGGAGTATCGCGATCCCAACGAAACTGGATGGTTCTGATCCTCAGGGCATGGTCATGATCTCACCGAACGGCTCCCAGCTCGTGCCGTTAAAACGCATCAGCCGCAATTGCTTCAGCGGGGCGTGATCATCCGGTGAGGTGCTGAGGGCGATGCCGGGCAGTAGCAGCGACAACGGCAACTGCTTCAGGCTGGTCGCCTGCCGCATCAGATTCTCGCGGGTTAGATCGTCGCCGCATTGGCGCAACACGGCGACGAGCGCCTCGGCGACCGAATAGCCGAACACAGAATTGGTGTCGAATGGATCAACCTCCGGCGCATAGGCCTTCATGGTCGCGAGGTAATCCGTGACGCCGGGATCGTCACGCCAGGCCGGATCGCGCGGATCCTTGAAATAGGTCGCCGAGACCACGCCGATCGCCTTCTCCAGCCCCACCGGCTGGAATGTCGCCGCGATTGACGCTGACGGCACATCGACGAACTGCAATGGACTCCAGCCGAGCTCAGAGACCTTGCGCAAACCCTGTGCCGCAAACTTCGAAATCGCGACGTGAAACAGCACGTCAGCGTCACTCGCCCGCAGGCTGACGATCTGAGAATCGAGCGTCGGATCGGTCACATCATAAGTGCGTTCTGCGGCGATGATCCTGTCGGCGTCCGCGCCCAGCCCCTTGCGAATGCCTTTCTCGCCTTCGCGGCCGTACTCGTCGTTCTGATAGACGATAGCGACCCTGGCCTGCGGCCGCGACTGGCGAATGTAGCGGCCATAGGCTTCGCCCACCCGTTCGGCGGAGACCGGAAACGGCATGGTCCAGGGAAACTCCTTCGGCGCGAGGAAGCGCGACGACCCCGACATGATGAAGAGTTGCGGGATCTTCTTGCCATTGAGATACTTCTGCGTCGCCGCATTGGCCGCACTGCCCAGCGATCCGACAATCGCCAGCACCTCATCCGATTCCACCAGGCGTCGCGTCTGCTCCACGGCCTTCGGCGGGCTCAGCGCGTCATCAAGCGATATCAGGTTGACCTTGCGACCGTTGATGCCGCCCGCGGCGTTTACCCGCTTCAGCAATGCCTGGCTTGCACCGCCGGTCGGAATGCCGATCGCCGAGCCGGCGCCGCTATACGGGACGGTCTGCCCGAGCTTGATCTCGGTATCGCTCACCCCGGGGCCATATTTCGAGCCCGCTATTGCCGCCGTGGCGGCGACACAGCACACCAGCGCGGTTATGGAGAAAATGGCCTTCATGTTTCAGCCCCCATCGAACAGTTGCACGCGTCGACGCACCGCGCCGGCACGGCAACGCGATCGTGCACACGTCGTTGTGATGAATGTCTTCGGCGACCTCAGATCCGCGATCGCCCGTTGCGCTCAGGCCGTCCGAAAATCGAAATCGTACTTGGTGCCCCAGGTGGTTAGCGTGGCGCGATCCCATACCTGGGGTCGTAGCGGCAGGGTTTCATGCCACGGCCGTGGCTCGAAACACCCCAGTTCCGGAACGAGAATGTCCATATCGGCATAGAACTCAACCAGCACCCGGTCAGGGTCGAAGTGATACGATGCAAGATTATGGCCCGCGGTATGGCGCGCCGGTCCCCACACGATCGGGATCTGATGCGCGCTCAGCAGATCGGCGGCATCGTGGTGCTGGCTGCGCTCCCTCAGCTCGAACGCGATGTGATGGACTTTCCGAAGCGGCGCATCGACCACATTGAGCACGTGGTGATCCCTGTTGCAGGTCAGGAAGGTCACGCCGGGATCGAGCCGGTCGGTGGTCACAAAGCCCAGCATCTCCTCAAAGAACTTCACAGATTTCGGAGCGTCGGGCGAGATGATCGCGATATGTCCCAGCTTGTTGGGCACGATGCCCTGCGTGCCGAAGCCGGGCGCCGGCTGGCTCATCTCGGAATAGAGTTGCAGCACATGGCCGCCGGGCTCGACCATCTCGAGCAGTTTTGGCACGCCGGGCCGCGCATCGGTCTTGAGCGACGCGGTCAAGCCCCGGTCCTTGAGATGCGTCGCCCAGTCTTCCAGCGGCCTGTCGTTCGTCACCTGCAGCCCGAAGCATCGCAAGCCGGCCTCTTCCGAGGTTTTGAGCGCGATATTGTGATGATCGAGCCCCAGGCTGAGATACACGGATCCATCAGCTGCGCGTTCGGTCACTTTGGCGCCGATGACCTCGGTATAGTATTTCAGCTCCGGCTCAAGGCGCTGCGTGCCGAGTTCGATAAAACCCAGTCGGAATGCTCTCGACATAACGTCCTCCCTATCCGTGATGCGCCTGTTTCATCCGGGCTCACCCGGCGCAGCCGCTTGCAAACGTCAGACAAACTCGGCTGTCTCCAGCCGCTCGGCATCGAAGCCGAAAATCGCCGCACGTCTTGGTGACAGCCCGCTCCATGCCGCCATCTGCGCGTCACGCTTTTGCTGCTCGGCGCCGTCGGGCAGGTGAAACGTAGTGGAGTTGCCCCGCGCCGCCAGCTGAACCGCTGCGGTTCTCGGCTTGCGCCAGGTTTCATAAGTCGCGAGCGCGTCTTCGACCTCGGATGGCCCTCGTCCCGCCAGGCACACCGCGAGCGTGGCGCCGTCCTCGATCGACTGCGCCGCGCCTTGCGCCAGATAAGGCAGCATCGGGTGGCAGGCGTCACCGAGCAGTGTGACGCGGCCGACGCTCCAGCTCGCCAGTGGTGTGCGATCGAACAGCGCCCACTTGAAGGTTTCGTCGACGGCACCGAGGATCTCATGCACCTGGGGATGCCAGCCGGAATAATAGCGCTTGGCCTCCGCGATATCGCCGCGGTCGTTCCAGGACTCGCGGTCCCAATTGTCCTGCTCGGTGACCGCCACGAAATTCATGTAGCGGCCGCCGGAGACGAAATAATGCACGACGTGACCGCCCGGCCCCATCCAGTTCGTGGTCTGACGCTTCAGATTTAGGTGCGCCAGCCGCTCGGCCGGGGCGAGACCGCGATAGGCGACATTACCAGAAAATCGCGGACGTTCGTCGCCGAACAGCGCCTTGCGAACCATCGAATGGATGCCGTCCGCACCGACCACCACATCGCTGTCGACAACAGAGCCGTCGTCGAAGATGGTCCGCGCGCCGGCCGCGGTCTGAACCACGTCGATGCAGCGGCGGCCGCCGTGCAGGCGCTCCACCGGCAGCGCGGCGGTCAGGACCGACAGCAGGTCGGCGCGGTGAAAATGATAATACGGCGCACCATAGGCATCTTCGGCAGCGTCCCCCAGTTCCTCGCGCCCCAGCATCCGGCCATCGTCCCAGCGCCGGATCTCGATGCCGATCGGCCTGACGGCCCGGTGGCGCAACGCATCCGCAAGACCGTAACGATGCAGTAGCCGCGTGGCGTTGGGACTGAGCTGGATGCCGGCCCCGACTTCCGTCTTGTTGGCAACCTGCTCATGGACGTGGACATCGCAGCCCGCGCGCAGCAACGCCAGCGCGGCCGCCGTGCCGCCAATGCCGCCTCCGATCACCGTGACTTTCAAGCTGCTCATGGCCGATCGCTTGTCGCTGGATTGTTCATTGCAACGTCTCCCAGCCGAGCGCGCGTGCGAAAATCCCGCCGGCGTCCACCCGCCCATGATCTGACCCGCGCCAGGCAATATGCTGGTCAGGCCTGACCAGCAGCGTATCCCTGCCATAGATGCGTTCAAGCGCGGGTTCGTCGAGATTGAGAATCTGCAAGGGAACTTTGGCCTTGTTTGCCGCCGCAGCAAACGCGTCGGTACTCGACTTGCCGAAATTGATGAGGGTGAACCAGGGCCCGAGCCTGTCGAACAGCGCGGTGCCGTCACTCAGGAACGCGCTTGGCAGCCGAGCTCCGGGCATGGTCGTTGGAACATAACGCACCGGATCCGACGGCGGCTCGGCACCCTGCTCGACAGCCACAATCGGCGAGCGATAATAGACATAGCCGAACTCGATGCCCCAGCTTTCGTTCTCGGCATTGCCGAAATCCGCGATCCTGGCGGCGATCGCATCGCGGCGCTCTGCGTTGACCGAATCTGCGCCGTCGAAATCGCTGCCGTAGGCCTGCATGATATCGATCCGCACCTTGGTGTGCCGCGCCGACGCATCCCGGTTGCGCAATCCCACGGGACGGCGTTCATGCTCGTAGGATGTTAGCAAGCCGGGACCGCCGATGCCGCGAAGTGTCGCCGCCAGTTTCCATCCCAAATCGACGGCATCCCCGATACCGGTGTTCATGCCGTAGCCACCGGTCGGAATGTACTGATGCACGGCATCGCCGGCGAGAAACACGCGCTGCCGGCCATAAGACTGCGCCAGCAGCAGATGCGGGGTCCAGGTGTTGGAGATCAGAACGGTGTGATCGAACGGCGCACCGGCGAATTTTTGCAGCAGAGTGCCGGGATCAATCCCCTCGGGCGCAGTTCCGGGATCCTGCCGCGCCTGGATGGTCCAGATGTCCCTGTCGTTCTGCGCGATCATGGTGCCGAACGGCGACTGATAGTGCCAGGCAATGCCCCAGCGCTGCAGGATGTCGCGCGCAGTCGAACGGAAATGAACCATCTGGAACAAGCCGACCCGTGGCGTGCCGTCCAGCGCGATATCGAGCAGCTTGCGCACCCGGCTGCCGCCGCCGTCGCAGCCAATCAGATAGTCGCAGCGCACTGTCTCGGTGCCGTCATCCTCGGTGTTACGCAAGGTGGCGGTGACACCCGCCTCGTCTTGCGTGAAATCCTCGAACGTCCAGCCGAACCGCACGCTGGCGTTGGGTTCCACTTCCGCCAATCGTTTCAACACCGGCTCGATCTCGACCTGGGAGACGCGCATGGCGGGTTCGCGCGATTGCGTGCCGTCGTTGTTCTCGCTGATACGCTTGCGGGACTGGTCCGGGCTTGGATAACGAAACCGATGCAGTTCATGCCCGGCAAGCGACGTGATCCACGACACATCGAACGGGTGATCGGCAGGAACGGCGACCTCGCGCAGCGCATCGGCCAGTCCGAACCTGGCGAACAGCTCCATGCTGCGGCCGTTGGTGATATCCATCTTCGGATACTTGGTCGTGGTCGCGTTGCGCTCGACCACCATGACCTTGATGCCGAACCGCGTCAGCACCTTTGCCAGCGTCAAACCGACCGGGCCGCCACCCGCGATCAGAACCTGTGTCGTTGTCATCGGAGCTCCCTGTTAACCTGCCTCCGAAATGGCCGGTTGGGTCCGGCCATGATTTATACTTGTGTGCTCAAGCAGCACGGGCCTGTTCGTTCTCTGCAATGATCGGGTTCGACAGCGTGCCGATCCGTTCGATGGTCACGTCCACCACGTCGCCGGGCTTCATCCAGACCGGCGGCTTGCGAGCCGCGCCGACGCCGGCCGGCGTGCCCATCACCAGCACGTCGCCCACTTCCAGGGTCATGCAGGCGGACAGCAGTTCGATCGTCTCCGCGACACCGAAGATCATGTCGCTGGTGTTGGCGCTTTGCATGACAGCGCCGTTCAGACGGGTTTCAATCGCGAGCCCCGACGCGCCGGCGGGCAGTTCGTCACTGGTGACGAAGTCCGGACCGAACGCGCCGCTGGCGTCGAAATTCTTGCCGACGGTCCATTGCGGCGTCCGCAGCTGGTAGTCACGAATCGAGGCATCGTTGAAGACCGAATAGCCGGCGACGTGCGCGAGCGCGTCCTCTCGCCTGACATGGCGCGCGGTCTGGCCGATCACCGCCACCATCTCGCCCTCGAAATCCAGCGCCGATGACTGCAGCGGCCGCACGATCGGCTGGCCATGGGCAACCAGCGAGGTGTTGGCACGCAGGAAGATCACCGGAAAGTCCGGACGGGCGTGCTTGGATTCCGCAGCATGGTCCGCATAGTTCAGGCCGAGACACAGGATCTTTCCCGCCTGGGTGATCGGCGGCAGCAAACGGACTGAGCCCGCATCGACCGGGCTGACCTGCGCGGCCTGCCGCAGCGCGTCGGCAATGCGCGCCATCGCGGATGGCCCAAGCGCGAGCAGCGCCGGCAGCGTGTCCGGAAGCCCGGGAACGACATCGGCCAGCGGCAGGATCCTGCCGGCAGACCGAAGCCCAAGCGCAGGTTTCGAACGCCATTCATAGCTGACAAACCGCATGGGGAGCCTCGCCTAAAAAATCGATGTTTTTTGAATATAAGATAAAAAATCGATTTTCAAGAGCTAATTTAGAATGTAATCGGGAACCAGTTTTCGGCACTCCCGACGCCCTCAAGCGGTTTCGTGACGGCGCGTGACCTGGGAGACGAGCGCCGAGGTGTGGGAGATATGCGCATTGGCCAGCCGGATCGCCTCCGCCGTATCACGGGCAATGACGGCATCGGCGATGGCCTTGTGCTCCTTCTGCACATCACGGCTGATCTTGGAGCGGGCCGACAACGCCCGATAGCGCGCGGCCTGTTCGAACAACGTCGCGTCGAAATCGATCAGTTGGCGCGAGCTGCAGGCCGCAACGAGGCTGGCGTGGAAGGTGCGGTGCCTTGCCTCCCAGTCCGGATTGATTCGCTTCGGATCGTCGGGATCGCGCGTCGGTGTGCGCGACAACCGATGCAGCGCGACCACGATCGCGGCATCGCTGTCGTCGGTCGCCTTGGCAATGGCTTCACGCAGCGTGATCTCGTTGAGCAGGCAGCGCGTGCGGGTCAGTTCCTCCAGTTGATCCACCGACACCGTTGGAACGCGAAAGCCGCGCTGATCCGACAGCACGACCCAGCCTTCCGCCGAGAGACGGTTGAGCGCCTCACGCACCGGACTGGCACCGGCGCCGTATTTCTCTCGAAGCGTATCGATGGCCAGCTTTTCACCCGGCATGAACACCGCCGAGATCAGGTCGCGCCGCAGCCGCTCCTCGATGCTGGACGCCAGCGTCGTCACCACACGCGGACCGGCTTCAGCTTCCGCGGCTTGTTTCTTCGACGGCATCAGGTTCCTCGACTTGACGGTGAATTGCGGCTCTGGAAATGCAAGAATTCTTAAAATCGATAAAAAAGTCAATATTCAACAATAATCGATATTACGAAGCCGGAGGGTTCCAATGTCAACCAGGTTCTGCGCAATGACCGATCCACCAGATCGCTGATCTTTATGATTCCCTTATGAGGTTCGACGCTGGCCCATCTCGAATTCATACACCCGCGATGACACCTTTGCGGCCGAAGCACAGGCAAGCAACCGCTTGCCACTTCGAGCAACAGCTTCCGCACTCTGGAATGTGTCATGAAACAAACCGAACCTCCGTCTAGCAGCGCGACCATCGTCCTGATCGGAAAGAACAGCCGTGGCAGCTGGGTTGCCCAGGAACAGAATGGTCTCTATGGCGGCCTCTTCATCAATCGCGCCGAAGCGGTGCGTTATGCGCTGTTCGAGAACGGCCATCATCCCGAAGCCATTGTCGCCGCGACGAACGCGCTCGAGCTCGACATGACCAAAAAGCCGTCGGCTCGCCTGCAAGCCGGCGTTGACGCCCCACCAATGCGGCGCGTTGCATGACCAAGACGCGGTCCCGCGCGTGTGCTCCGAAAGTTCAGAGAATGCTTCAGCTCACGCCGATGCAGGCCCGCCAGCAAATCATCGACACCGTGATAGACCTGACACAACTGTCAGCCGCGCATCGCGCGATCGCCGTCGGCGGCGGCGCTCCGGAGCTTTGCGTGGCGCTGCAGCGTCGCGGGTTCCTCCGCGTCGTGACATCAGCCACCTGCCCTGTTGCACGCGGCCAGCATTCGATCGGGATCATTGCCGGTCATCACTCGCTGCAGGCCCTTGAAGCCTTGATCGGCGACATCTCGCACTATCTCGACACCACGGCGGCAATCGCCGTGCTGATCGACACCACCGAACACGGCTGCGGATTGAAAGTCCGCGCCCGTCTGGAGCAGCACGGCTTCCGGATCGATGCCGGCGTCCGCTGTCAGCAAGGTTTTGTGCTGTCGGCCCGCCGGCAGGATGCCGTTCACATGGTCGTCGCCGCCTGAGGTCCGATGCCCGCGGCAATGCCCCATGCCGGATCACGCGCCGGCACCCCCGTGGATCTGTCTACGCCTGTACAACGACCATCACGCGTCACAGGCGACGACATCACGTGGCACAGCAAAGCACTGCGCGCGTGGCTACTGGCGCTGCTTCGTCTGGCCATCACCGGCGATCGCGCCGATCGTTTGGAGGTGATGGCCTCCGCGCGCGCGCTGGACACGCTGGGGACACCGCCCTCCGACATGCCGGCCTCGGAGGTCCCGACCTTCCGCTTTTTCCACGCGACCAGCACGGAACTCTGCCGCGCGATGGCCGACCCGATGCATCCACGGCGTGACGACGTCCTGCGCCGGCACATTGCCCGAATCGAGGATCCGCGTCTCAAGCGCGCCTTCACCGCGGCGGTCGGGACCGATCGTCCGGCGTCGCAGCCGATCGGCAAGAGCGGATCGTACGGGAACGCGCGGCTTCGCTGACAACGATCCACGAATCACGCCCGAACGATTCGCCCGATCGGATGATCGCGAAGCCCGAATCCAGCGGTCCGTTCAACCCATCCGCGCAGCATGCGAACGATGCATGAGCTGTCATGCGACGGAAAGTTACATTATGACGGCAAGATGTTGCTCAAATCCCACGCAACGACGTGTGTGGACAATTCAAGCATGACAAATTGAAACCATCGTCTATCCTCACCGTTGCTACGCAAAGAATAGCAACAAAATGGAGGTGTTGATGTCGCCCTGCGAATCACGATTTGAAATTTTTCAGGATCCGACGAACAACTGGGTGGTTTGGGACCGCGAACTCGACGATTTTGCCCAGTTGGGCACAGAGCAACTGTTCTCATTGTCTGAAACACATGCGCGGGCGGCCTGCGATCTGCTGAACAAATTCACGTCGCAGCGCGTCGCATGAGCTTGTCCGAGCCCGATGCAAAAATCGTTGCAGGGATGGTCGATACTGTCGACCATCGCAACGTCAGGACTTCTCGCAGTTTTGCGACGTCAACCGCGCCGGCGAGGGGCGACCGGTTGGAACTCAAGCCACAGGACTGACACCAGACACCGGTTCACCTGGCGCGTCTTCACTTGGCACGTCGTCGCGGCAGCTTCTCCTTCACCGTCTCGCTGACGAAGCTGCCGGCCCGTTCCAGCGGCGCGACGCTTTTGGCGGCCCGGCTAAGCACGATGGCGCCTTCCAGCGATGACAGCAGATAACTCGCAAGATTGTGTGCGGCTTCCTCTGATAATCCGGTGGAGGACAGGCCGCGCGCAAACGTGGCAATCCACAGATCGAAGGCGTCCGCACAGGGCCTGCGCAGTTCTTCCACCGTGCTGGCGATGTCGAGCGTCACCGAGGCGACGGGACATCCGTTGCGAAATTCGGACTCTTTCAGCATCTTGGCTTCGGCCCTGAAGATCGCGGCAACCGCATCGGCCGGATCGGAATAGGCGGCGAAGGCGCCCTGGATCATCTGCGCATAGAGTTCCGCCGAATAGCCGACGACCTCCGCGGCGAGCTGCTCCTTGCCCAGCGGAAAGAAGTGATACATCGAGCTCCACGGCGCGCCGGCTTCCTTCGCAAGCTGCTTCAGACCCGTGCCCGAATAGCCCTGGCTGCGGAACAATTTCTCGCCCGCACGCAGCAGCCGCTCCTTGGTGTCGTGCATCCATTCCCCTCTTCGCATCACGCAGGTTGACACCATGAATGTATCGATCTATACAGTCAATAAATGTATCGATCTATACATTTTGGCCACCGACCCCGCACCGTTCTCAAGCCTTCGGGACCGACGCTGCGGCACGCGAGCCATCATCGATCTGCAGTCCATGCCGGGAGCCGTAGACATGAACCGTTCGACCCTGATCCCCATTCTGCTCGGCGGCCTTATCGCCGGCACCCTCGACATCGGCGCCGCGGCGCTCATCAACGGCGTCAATCCGGTGGTCGTCCTGCTGGTCGTCGCCAGCGGGGGGCTGGGCAAGGCCGCCTTTCATGGCGGGCTGTCCGCCGCGGCACTCGGCATCCTGCTGCAATGGGCAATGTCGTTGCTGATCGCCGCGATCTATGTCCTCGCCAGCGACCGCCTTTCCGTTTTGAAACGATATTGGCTCGCGGGTGGCCTGGCCTACGGTGTCGGCGTGTTCATCGTCATGAATTATCTGGTGATGCCGCTGTCGCTGGTGGGACGCTCGCCGCAATTCACTGCGCTGACATTCGCCGAAAATGTGCTGGCCATGCTGGCGTTCGGGCTGCTCGTTGCTTTCTTTGCGCGCAGGCCACACGCACCGACGGCGTCCGCGATGGCCCCATCCATCGCAAGTCGTGATGTCTTCCCCCATGCACAATGAGGATCTGTGATGCCGAAATCCGACACCGTCGAAGCCTTTGTCGCGCTGGTGGAAGCTGGCGATTACACCGGCGCCATCGAGCAGTTCTATACGCCGGAGGCGTCGACCTGGGAAAACAACGGCGCACAAGTGGCCGGACGCGGTGCCGCGCTGACGAAAGAGCGCGGAGTGATGGCATCGTTCAAAAAAATCGAAGCCTCGCGCCTGGGTCCGCCCCTGATTGGCGGCGATCACGTTGCGCTGCGCTGGCGCTTCGCATTCACCTCAGTCGATGGCCGCGTGCGGCTGATGGAAGAAGTGGCATGGCAGACCTGGCGCGGCGAGCAGGTGATTGAAGAACGGTTCTTCTACGATCCGAAGCAGATGGCCGACTGAGCGAGGCGCCTCAGTTCAATATCCCGACCGCCCGCGACGCGACCAGAGCAATTGTCACCAGGGAAATGGCGGATTCGGCAATCATCAGCAGTTTGGCCCGCGCAGTGAGGGGAAACGTATCCGCCGGCGAAAACGCCGTGGCGTTGGTGTAGGCCAGAAACAGGTAATCGATGAAGCCGGGCAGCCAATCGGAAAAGCCCTGGACCTGATCGTTGAGCTGCTGTTGCGTGAACAGAAAGTCACGCTTGTGATCCGGCACCAACCCGCGGGAGGATGGCCCGCCGCGGTCCAGGATCCAGTACCACAGCGCAAAGACCACCACGTTGGTCACCCAGATATTGACGGAATCCAGCAGCAGCGTCTGGCCCGATCCGGCATGCCCCTTGACGATGGCCTGCATCAGCAACGCCAGCGCGATCACATTGATCAGCGTGCTGAATGCGGTCAGGATCGTGGCCAGCAATCTCACGATCCGTCGCTTGTGGCGCACCGACAACCACTCGTCGTCGGTCTCCGCATCGCGAACCGACCGCTGCGTCCATGCCGTTCCGACCGACAGCGGAATCAGCAGCGCCAGTTCAATTCCCGGCCCCAGCCACCATGGCCCGACCGACAGATCGTTCACGAAGCCGATCTGCAACGCGACGATGACCAGCACGGCGCCCCGCGCCATCCACGAGTCCCGCCGGTGCTTCTGAAGATGCTGGTGTTTCTGTCTCATGTGACGAGGAGGATCACCTGTTCCACGACAAGGGATGACGACACCTTCACCCTCTTGTCAAATGGCGGCAAGTTGCGCAACCTGTCGGACAAATCCCGGCCATTGAGCCGGATCAGGGTCCATCGCCTGCACTCTGAACAAGCCATCGGGAGGACTGTAATGCGCGGCATTTCACGTCGTTCGGTCATCGGCGCCGGCATCGGTGGCACGGCCTTTGCGGCCTTTGGCCGTCACCCGGCCCTGGCGCAATCCGACCTGCGCTTGCGCATGTTCTGGTGGGGCTCCAAGGAGCGGGCCGAGCGCACCAACAAGGTCAACCAGCTTTATCAGCAAAGTCATGCCGGCCTGACCATCGCCGGCGAATCGCTGGGATGGACCGACTACTGGCCGCGGCTCGCCACCCAGACCGCCGGCCGCAATGCCGCCGATGTGCAGCAGATGGACTATCGCTACATCTTCGAGTATGCGCGGCGCGGCGCGCTGCTGCCGCTCGACGGCTACGTCCCCAACGCGCTCAACCTCGGAGATTTCAGCAAGGCCGCGATCGACAGTGGCAAGGTCGACGGCAAGATCTACGGGGTGAGCCTCGGCCTCAACTCCACGGCGATGATCTACGACAAGGAGTTGATCCAGAAGCTCGGCTTGAAGGAGCCGACCTGGACCATGACCTGGAGCGAGATCGGAGACCTTGCGGTCGAGATCACCAAGGCGGCGAAGCGCGACCGCTTCACCGGCATGGCGGACGCCGGCCGCGACGAGCCGGCGCTGGAGGTCTGGCTGGGACAGCGCGGCAAGTCGCTGTACACGGCCGAGGGCAAGCTCGGCTATGACGCCAACGACATCGGCGAATGGTTCGCGTTCTGGCAGGACCTGCGCAAACGCGGCGGCTGTGCCGCCCCGGACACCCAGGCGCTGGACCGCGGCGAGATCGATTCGAGCCTGCTGACGCTCGGCAAGGCCGCCATGGGATTTCACCAGTCCAACCAGTTGATCGGTTTCCAGGCTCTCAACAAGAGCAAGCTCGGCCTCTCCACGCTTCCCGACGGCGGCAAGGGGGCGCAGCCCGGCCGCTATCTCAAGCCGGCGATGATGTGGAGCGTATCCGCGCAGTCGAAGCAGCCGGAGGCCGCCGTGAAGCTCGCCTCGTACTTCGTCGCCGACGTCGAAGCCGGCAAGATTCTCGGCGTCGAGCGCGGGGTCCCGGCCTCCGACGCAGTGCGCAAGGCGGTGGCGCCGACACTCGATGAACTCAGCCGCGCCATGGCCGACTACATCACCCTGATCAGCGACAAGGTCGGACCCTTGCCGCCGCCACCGCCCCGCGGCGCCGGCGAAATCCAGACCATCCTGCGACGGGTCAATGAGCTGGTCGGTTTTGGTAAATTGACGCCGGCCGACGGCGCCAAGCAGTTCGTCACCGAAAGCACCGCGACGCTGGCGCGCGGATAAGGCGATGGCCGGCGCACTGAGCAACGCCGCTCCTCGGCAGCTGCAGCAGGCCGAACAGACACCCGCCACCGACTGGCGCGGCAGCCGCGCCGGCTACCTGTTCCTGACGCCGTGGCTGATCGGTTTCTTCGGGCTGACGCTGGGACCGGCCTTGGTCTCGCTGTATCTGTCGTTCACCGATTTCGACCTGCTGGGGACGCCGCGCTGGGTCGGCGCCGCGAACTATGTCCGCATCGCCACCGACGATCCGAAGTTCGGCGCCGCGATGCACGTGACGTTTCTCTATGTGGCCCTCGCCGTGCCGCTAAAACTCGCCTTCGCGCTGTTCGTCGCCGTCATCCTCAACAAGGGCATTCGCGGCCTGCCGCTCTACCGCGCGATGTTCTATCTGCCGTCGCTGATCGGCGCCAGCGTCGCGGTGGCGGTGCTGTGGCGCCAGTTGTTCGCCGGCGACGGCCTGCTCAACCAGGTGCTGGCGCTGTTCGGCATTGCCGGGCCGAGCTGGATCTCCGATCCGGATTATTCGCTTTACACGCTGGTGGCCCTGAGCATCTGGCAGTTCGGCTCGCCGATGATCATCTTCCTTGCCGGGCTGCGGCAGATCCCGAAGGACGTCTACGAGGCCGCCGAGATCGACGGCGCGAGCCGCAGCCAGCAATTCTGGAAGATCACGCTCCCGCTGCTGACCCCGGTGGTGTTCTTCAACGGCGTGGTGCAGACCATCGAGGCCTTCAAGGCTTTCACGCCCGCCTTCGTCATCAGCGGCGGCACCGGCGGCCCGATCGATTCGACGCTGTTCTACACGCTTTACCTCTATCAGGAGGCATTCGCCAACTTCCGGATGGGCTATGCCTCGGCGCTGGCCTGGATCCTGGTGGTGATCATCGCGGCCTTCACCGCGCTCGCCTTCCTGTCCTCGCGCTACTGGGTGCATTACGATGGCTGACACCGCGACATCTGCGCAGCCCGTACGCCGGGCCAGCACCGAACAGGACGACGCGCAAGCCGAGCAACCGGGCACCGGCCGCTCCCTACTCTATCACGTGCTGCTGTGCGCTGCCTCGATCGCGATGCTCTATCCGCTGCTGTGGATGCTGGCGAGTTCCTTCAAGCCGGACAGCGATATCTTCGGCAGCGCCTCGCTGTGGCCGTCGAGCTTCAGCCTGGAGGCCTACCGGCGCGGCTGGTCCGGCCTGCAGGTCCCGTTCGGACAGTTCTTCCTGAACTCGCTCGTCGTCTCGCTGTCATGCGTGATCGGCAATGTGCTCTCATGTTCGCTCACCGCCTACGCTTTCGCGCGGCTGACATTCCGCGGCCAGAAGCTCTGGTTCGCGCTGATGCTCGGCACCCTGATGCTGCCCTATCACGTTACGCTAATCCCGCAATATGTGCTGTTCCTCAACCTCGGCTGGGTCGGGACTTTCCTGCCGCTGATCGTGCCGAAATTCCTGGCGGCGGATGCTTTTTTCATTTTCCTGCTGGTGCAGTTCTTCCGCTCGATTCCGCGCGACCTGGATGAGGCGGCGATGATCGACGGCTGCGGCCCCCTGCGCATCTACTGGATGGTAATCCTGCCGCTGTCGCTGCCGGCGCTTGCCACCGCCGCGATCTTCACCTTCATCTGGACCTGGGACGATTTTTTCGGCCCGTTGGTCTATCTCAACGACATGAACACCTACACCGTGCAACTTGGATTGCGCAGCTTCGTCGATTCCACCGGCAAGTCCGACTGGGGCGCACTGTTTGCGATGTCGACCTTGACGCTGCTGCCGGTGCTCGGCTTCTTCCTGGCGTTCCAGCGCCTGCTCATCAACGGTATCGCCACCACGGGCCTCAAGGGCTAATCAGGACGTCACCGTCTCGCCGCAAGGACAAAATCATGGCCTCTCTTCGTTTCGCCGCGATCAGCATCAATCACGCGCACATCTATGGACAGGTTGACTGCCTGGTGAAGGCGGGAGCGGAGTTCGTCGGCTTCCATGCTCCGGAGGACGATCTAGCCAAAGCATTTGGGGAACGCTACCCGCAGGCTCCGCGCGTTGCCGATCGCAAACAGCTGCTGGAGGACCCATCCATCGCGCTGATCGTCTCGTCCGGCATTCCCGCCGATCGCGCCCCGCTCGGCATCGAGGTGATGCGTCACGGCAAGGACTATATGAGCGATAAGCCCGGCATGACCTCGCTCGATCAGCTCGCCGAGGTGCGGCGGGTACAAGCGGAAACCAGACGCATCTACTCGGTGTGCTATTCGGAACACTTCGAGACCCGCTCGACGGTCAAGGCCGGTGAACTGGTGGCGGCGGGCGCCATCGGCAAGGTCATCAACACCACGGGGCTCGGCCCACACAAGCTGAAGAACCTGCCCCGCCCCGACTGGTTCCACAAACGCGAGCGAACCGGCGGCATTCTGACCGATATCGCCTCGCACCAGTGCGAGCAGTTCCTGTTCTTCGCCGACGCGCTCGACGCCGAGGTGGTCGCCGCTACCGTTGCCAACCGCGCCAATCCGGAAACGCCGGAACTGCAGGACTTCGGCGAACTGCTGCTGCGTGCCGGCAACACCACCGGCTATGTGCGGGTGGACTGGTTTACCCCGGATGGCCTTCCGATCTGGGGTGACGGCCGCCTCACGATCCTTGGCACCGAGGGCTATCTGGAGTTGCGCAAGTATATCGATATCGCGGGCCAGCCCGGCATCGATCACCTGTTCCTGGTCGGTCGCAAGGGCACGCAACGCATCGATTGCAGCAATGTGGAGTTACCCTATGGCCGCCAGCTCATCGCCGACGTCCTCAACCGCACCGAAACCGCCATGCCGCAGGCGCGCTGCTTCAAGGCCATGGAGCTGGCGCTCACGGCCCAGGCGATGGCGGAGAAGGACGGCAAATAAGAGCTTCGCCTCTCAATCAACGATTTGAAGAGAAAATCCACATGCCCAAACGCTGGACCGTCGCGGTGATCGGATGCGGTATCGGCCGCAGTCATATCGAAGAGGGCTATGCACGCCTGCCCGCGCAGTTTGAGGTGCGCGCGCTGTGCGACCTCAACCAGGAGCGGGTCGCGACAATCGGCGACGAATTCTCTGTGTCTCGCCGCACCACGTCGTTCGACGAGGTGCTGGCGATGGCCGATATCGACATCATTGATATCGCAACCCCGCCCGGGCTGCACTTTCCGCAGGCGATGGCGGCGCTCGCCGCCGGCAAGCAGGTGGTGTGTGAAAAGCCGCTGGTCGGCTCACTCGCCGAAGTCGACCAGCTCGCCGCCGCCGAAGCCAAAGCCGCGGGGCGCCTGCTGCCGATCTTTCAATATCGCTACGGCAACGGGCTGCAGAAGGCTAAGCGCATCATCGAGCTCGGCCTCGCCGGCAAGCCGTATCTCGCGACGGTGGAGACGGCCTGGCAGCGCGGCGCCAAGTACTATTCAGTGCCGTGGCGCGGCCGCTGGGAGACCGAACTGGGCGGCGCGCTGCTGACCCATGCCATCCACGCCCACGATCTGCTCACCTATCTGATGGGTGATATCGCTTCCGTGTTTTCGCGCACTGCAACTCGCATCAACAGCATCGAGGTCGAGGACTGTGCGGTCGCGAGCCTGCAGATGCAGAGCGGCGCGCTGGCCTCGCTCAGCGTCACGCTCGGCTCGGCCAAGGAGATCAGCCGATTGCGGCTGTGCTTCGAGCATGTCACCTTCGAAAGCTCGCTTGCACCCTACGCCCCAGGTGACGATCCCTGGCAGATCATCCCGACCTCGCCCAAGGCTGAAGTGCGTATCACCGCCGCGCTCGCCGGCTGGTCCCACGTGCCGTCACGTTTCGAAGGACTGATGGCAGCCTATCACCAGGCGCTTGAATCCGGCGGTCCGTTGCCCGTCACCATTGCCGACGCGCGGCGTTCGCTGGAACTGATCACCGCGCTTTATCATGCCGCGGAAACCGGTGAGCCGGTGCAACTTCCGATCACGCCGGCGCATCCGAAATATTCAAGCTGGCGGCCACACGTCCACTCCTGATCATTTCGGTATCGATCGGGCCATGACCGGATCATGCTCGGCATCGGGTTGCATGCTGGGGCTCTTCACCGTGACATTCAGGATTGCGCTCAAGGCGGAATGATTGCTGCTGCCATTGCGCAACAAAACCTCCGCGTCGCTCACGACCTGGCGTGCGAGCTCTTCATCGGCTACCAGCAGCACCGGTTTGCCGCCGACGCCGATGACCCAGCCAAACTCCGTGGGCGTGATGGTGTAGTCCGACATTTCGGGACCGAAACCAGTCTTTTGAAACCAAACATATTGCCTAAAAAGCTCCGTACATTTGCGCCCAGCACGTTAAGACTTGATGGGACCAATTGTTGGAATCCCGTTACATCATTGTTAACGTGATCGCCGAAAGTCGGCAGCATCATACCGCGATTGCTCTGTAAGCCCCCGTAATCAAACGCGATTCCAGAAACGTTTGCGCCGGTTCCAGCACAACGCAAGCGTGCCCGGCAATTTTTTTGACGGATTGTTTCTTAAGAGCGGAACGGAGGACCGCAGCGAAGGTGCCGGTCAGCTCAGATCCGCCGCCCTGCCTGCTCCCAGTATGGGTCACGCAAGCGGCGCTTGAAGATCTTTCCGGAATCTTCACGAGGAAGCTCGGACCTGAACTCAATGTGTTTGGGCACCTTGTAATCGGCGAGCTGGTTTTTGAGATGGGTACGCACTGCGGCAAGGTCGAGCACGGCGCCGGGCTGCGGCTCGATCACGGCCATCAGTGCCTCGCCGAATTCCTCATCAGGAATTCCGAACACGGCGCAGTCATGCACGCCGGTAAAGCCGTGCAGCACCGCCTCGATTTCGGCCGGATAGATGTTGACACCACCGGAGATCACCATGTCGCGCTTGCGGTCGCTGATGAAGACATAGCCCTCCTCGTCGATATAACCAACGTCGCCCGAGGTGATGAAGCCATCACGCTCGATCTCGGCCCGCTTCTCCGGCTTATTGTGATAAGTGAAGTCGGCCGCCGCCTTGACCCGCGAATAGATCTCGCCGATCTGGCCGGGTGGCAGGATGTTGCCCTTGTCATCGAGGAAGCGCAATTCAGCCTCCGGCGACAGCCGGCCCACGGTGCCGGGCTTCTTCAGCGCATCCTCGGAAGTGGCAAAGGTCACCGCGCCGGATTCCGTGCTGCCGTAGAATTCGTAGATCACTGGTCCCCACCAGTCGATCATGGCGCGCTTGACCTCAGCGGGACACGGTGCAGCCGCATGAATGACATGGCGAAGCGACGAGATGTCATATTTGCTGCGAACCGCCTCAGCCAACTTCAACAGCCGAATAAACATGGTCGGCACCATGAAGATGCTGTCGATCTTCTCGTCCTGCACGATGCGCAGAAAATCCTCGGCATCGAACCGCGGCATCATCACCAACGCATCGCACTGCCGACCGGCCCGGATGGCATAGGCATTCGGCGCGGAATGATACAGCGGCCCCGGCAGCAACGCGCGCCCCTGCGGCCTGATGCCGTAAATCATCGT
>JBGMOD010000148.1:0-6607 GCA_041424235.1 Hyphomicrobiales bacterium | reverse complement strand
CGGCGCAGAGCGACAGCCTACCTCTGACTGCCGCCAATCTTTGCAACAGAGCCCGGCGCAGGAACATGGTGATGTTCGGCGGAGGACTCCCGATCGTCGTCGACGGCGAGATCGTCGGCGGCATCGGCGTATCGGGCGGCAGCGAGGCGATGGACACGGCTTATGCCAATGCCGGCCTTGCCGCGATCGGCGCCAAACGGTTCGACTGAAGTTTCGAATTAACGGAGAAAGAAGATGGCGCGAGGCGACGAGCCCTTGCCGACGGTGACGGCGGAAGTTTTGAATTATATCGACGGCGCCTATCGCAAGGGCAGCGAAGGCAAGAGCTTCGTCAACATCGACCCGGCGACCGGCAAGGAGATCGGCCGCGTCTATGAGGCGAGCAGGGAGGACGTCGACGCTGCCGTTCAGGCCGCCAAGCGCGCCTTGAAGGGCCCGTGGGGCAAGATGACGATTCCCGAGCGAGTCAAGCTGATCATCAAGGTCGCCGACGAGATCGAGCGCCGCTTCGACGATTTCCTCGCGGCCGAGGTCGCCGACACCGGCAAGCCGATCTCGATCGCCTCGCACATCGACATTCCGCGCGGCGCCGCCAATTTCCGCATGTTCGCGGACGTCGTCTCGACGACCCCCACCGAATCGTTCATGACCCCGACTCCCGACGGGTCGAAGGCGCTGAACTATGCGGTGCGCAAGCCCAAGGGCGTGGTTGCGGTGGTCTGCCCGTGGAACTTCCCGTTGCTGCTGATGACCTGGAAGGTCGGCCCCGCGCTCGCGTGCGGCAACACCGTCGTCGTCAAGCCGTCCGAGGAAACGCCGCGCACCGCGGCGCTGCTCGGCGAGGTGATGGACGCGGTCGGCATGCCAAAGGGCGTGTTCAACGTCGTCCACGGCTTCGGCCCGGATTCGGCCGGTGAGTTCCTGACCAGCCACAAGGACGTCGATGCGATCACCTTCACCGGCGAGACCGGCACCGGCACGGCGATCATGAAGCAGGCCGCGGTTGGCCTGCGCGACATTTCGTTCGAGCTCGGCGGCAAGAACCCGGCGATCGTGTTCGCCGATTGCGACATCGACAAGGCGATCGAGGGTGTTGCTCGCGCCACCTTCCTCAACACCGGCCAGGTGTGCCTCGGGACCGAGCGCATCTTCGTCGAGCGGTCGATCTTCGACAAGTTCGTCGAGCGGCTTGCCGCGGCGGCGCAGGCGTTCGAGCCCGGCGATCCGAAGCATCCCCAATATATGGGCCCGCTGATCAGCGACGAGCATCGCTCGAAGGTGCTCGGCTATTACCAGCGCGCGGTCGACGAAGGCGCGACCGTCGTGACCGGCGGCGGCGTTCCGAAGAACGTTGACGGCGGTTTCTACGTCGAGCCGACGATCTGGACCGGCCTTGCTCCCGATTCCACGGTTATGCGCGAGGAAGTATTCGGCCCGTGCTGCGGCGTCATTCCATTCGACACCGAGGAAGAAGCCATTGCGATGGCCAACGACACGCCCTACGGGCTCAGCGCGACGATCTGGACGCAGGATCTTTCCCGCGCCCATCGCGTGTCGGCCGAGATGGAGGTCGGCATCTGCTGGGTGAACTGCTGGTTCCTGCGTGACCTGCGCACCGCCTTCGGCGGCGCCGGGCAATCCGGCATCGGCCGTGAAGGCGGGGTGCACAGCCTCGAATTCTACACCGAGATCGAAAACATCTGCGTGAAGTTGTGAGCGCCATGGCTGATCAGGAAGTCACATTCGATAGAAGCAACATCGACAAGGCCGCGGCCCAGTTGAGGCACGCCGCCGAGACGATGAATCCTGGCCCGCCGATCCGGGATCTGATCTCGGCCGGCGGCGTCGAGGCCGCTTATGCGGTGCAGGACGCCAATACGACGCACTATCTTGCCAACGGCCGCCGGCTGGTGGGCCGCAAGACCGGGCTCACGTCGAAGTCGGTGCAGAAGCAGCTCGGCGTCAACCAGCCCGACTACGGCATGCTCTATGCGGACATGGACGTGCCCGAAGGCCAGCCGATCCTGCTGACGCGCGTGGTGCAGCCCAAGGTCGAGGCGGAGATCGCTTTGGTGATCGGGCGCGACCTCGACGATCCCGACGTGACCACCGCCGAAATGCTGCGCGCGATCGAATATGTCGTGCCGGCGATCGAGATCGTCGACAGCCGCATCGCCAATTGGGATATCAAGATCTGGGACACGATCGCCGACAATGCGTCGAGCGGGGTGTACACTCTGGGGGCCGTTCCCAAGAAGCTTGACGGGCTCGACCTGCGCACCTGCGGGATGGTGATGGAGCGCCGCGGCGATCCGATCTCGGTCGGTGCGGGCGTCGCCTGCCTCGGCAGCCCGATCAGCGCGGCCTTGTGGCTTGCGCAGGTGATGGCGAAGGCCGGCCGGCCGCTCAAGGCGGGCGACGTGATCCTCAGCGGCGCGCTCGGCCCGATGGCCGGCGTCGCGGCCGGCGACGTGGTCGAGGCGCGGATCAACGGTGTCGGCACCGTCAAAGCCTTTTTCGAAGCGGGCGCCTGAAGGCGCTTTGGGAGATTTACGAATGTCGAAGATCAAATGCGCGATCATCGGTTCCGGCAACATCGGCACGGACCTGATGATCAAGATCCTCAAGGGCTCCGACAGCCTCGAGCTCGCCGTCGTGGTCGGCATCGACGAGAAGTCGGAAGGCCTGGCGATGGCGCGCGAGCGCGGCGTCGCGACCACCCATGACGGGATCGAGGGCCTCAAGAAGATGGGTTCCTATCCCGAGATCGGCGTCGTGTTCGACGCGACCTCGGCTTACGCCCACAAGGTCCATGACGAGATCCTGCGCGCCGACGGCAAGCAGATCGTCGATCTCACTCCCGCGGCGCTCGGGCCGTTCACCGTGCCGCCGGTCAATGCCGATTCGAACCTCGATGCGGTCAACGTCAACATGGTGACCTGCGGCGGCCAGGCGACGATCCCGATCGTCGCCGCAGTCGCGCGCGTCACCAAGGTCCATTATGCCGAGATCGTCGCGTCGGTCTCGTCGCGCTCGGCCGGTCCGGGCACGCGCGCCAACATCGACGAGTTCACCCGCACCACCGCCAAGGGCATCGAAGTGGTCGGCGGCGCCGAAAAGGGCCGGGCGATCATCATCCTCAACCCGGCCGAGCCGCCGATGATCATGCGCGACACGATCTTCACGCTGACCGACCAGGTCGACGAGGACAAGATCCGCCAGTCGATCCTCGACATGATCGCGACGGTGCAATCCTACGTTCCCGGCTACCGCCTCAAGCAGGAGGTCCAGTTCGAGCGCTTCGGATCGAACAACCCGGTCAAGATCCCCGGTTATGGCGAGTTCGCGGGGCTCAAGACGAGCGTCTTCCTCGAGGTCGAAGGAGCGGGCGACTATCTCCCCAAATATGCGGGCAATCTCGACATCATGACCGCGGCCGCCAAGGCCGCCGGCGAGATGCTGGCGGCCCGCATGCTCAATCGGAAGGCTGCAGCATGACGCTCTATCCCACCCAGACCAAGCTCTACATCCAGGACGTGACCTTGCGTGACGGCATGCACGCGATCCTGCACAATTATGGCACCGAAAGTGTCCGCACGATCGCCAAGGCGCTCGACGATGCCGGTGTCGACGCGATCGAAGTGTCGCATGGCGACGGGCTCAACGGCAGCTCGTTCAACTATGGCTTCGGCGCGCACACCGATTGGGAATGGATCGAGGCCGCCGCCGACGTGATCGAGAAGGCGGTGCTGACCACCTTGCTCGTGCCCGGAATCGGCACCGTCGAGGAGCTCAAGCGCGCTTATGCGCTCGGCGTGCGCTCGGTGCGCGTCGCGACGCACTGCACCGAAGCCGACGTCGGCAAGCAGCATATCGGCATCGCGCGCGATCTCGGCATGGACGTGTCGGGCTTCCTGATGATGAGCCACATGCTCGAGCCCGAGGCGCTCGCCCAGCAGGCGTTGCTGATGGAAAGCTATGGCGCGCATTGCGTCTATGTGACCGACAGCGGCGGTGCGCTCGACATGGATGGCGTCCGCGCCCGCCTGCAGGCCTATGACCGGGTGCTCAAGCCCGAGACGCAGCGCGGCATGCACGCCCACCACAATCTCTCGCTCGGCGTCGCCAACTCGATCGTTGCAGCGCAGGAAGGTGCGATCCGCATCGACGCCAGCCTCGCTGGCATGGGCGCGGGCGCCGGCAATGCGCCGCTCGAGGTGTTCATCGCCGCGATCGACCGCAAGGGCTGGAAGCACGGCTGCGATGTGATGGCGCTGATGGACGCCGCCGACGTGATCGAGAAGGCGGTGCTGACCACCTTGCTCGTGCCCGGAATCGGCACCGTCGAGGAGCTCAAGCGCGCTTATGCGCTCGGCGTGCGCTCGGTGCGCGTCGCGACGCACTGCACCGAAGCCGACGTCGGCAAGCAGCATATCGGCATCGCGCGCGATCTCGGCATGGACGTGTCGGGCTTCCTGATGATGAGCCACATGCTCGAGCCCGAGGCGCTCGCCCAGCAGGCGTTGCTGATGGAAAGCTATGGCGCGCATTGCGTCTATGTGACCGACAGCGGCGGTGCGCTCGACATGGATGGCGTCCGCGCCCGCCTGCAGGCCTATGACCGGGTGCTCAAGCCCGAGACGCAGCGCGGCATGCACGCCCACCACAATCTCTCGCTCGGCGTCGCCAACTCGATCGTTGCAGCGCAGGAAGGTGCGATCCGCATCGACGCCAGCCTCGCTGGCATGGGCGCGGGCGCCGGCAATGCGCCGCTCGAGGTGTTCATCGCCGCGATCGACCGCAAGGGCTGGAAGCACGGCTGCGATGTGATGGCGCTGATGGACGCCGCCGAGGATCTGGTCCGGCCGCTTCAGGATCGCCCAGTCCGCGTCGACCGCGAGACCCTGAGCCTGGGTTATGCGGGCGTCTATTCGTCGTTCCTGCGCCACGCCGAAAAGGCCGCCGAACAATACGGACTCGACACACGCGAAATCCTGGTCGAACTTGGCCGGCGCCGGATGGTCGGCGGACAGGAAGACATGATCGTCGACGTCGCTCTCGATATCCTGAGCGCGCGCAAGGGTGAGACCGAGCCCAAGGGGGAAATGGCCGCGTGACTTCGCTTGCTGAATATGCCGAGATTCTCGACCGTGCCGCGCACGAAGCGCATGCCACGCCTCAGATCACCCACAGCAATGACAAGCTGACCGTCGCCGACGCTTATGCGATCCAAAAGCTGTCGGTCGAGCGCCGCCTGGCGCGCGGCGAGAAGCGGATCGGCGTCAAGATGGGCCTCACCAGCCGCGCCAAGATGCAGCAGGTCGGGGTCGACGAGGTCGCCTGGGGGCGGCTCACCGACGCGATGCTGCTCGAGGAGGGTGCGGCGCTGTCGCTGTCGCGCTTCGTCCATCCGCGGATCGAGCCGGAGATCGCCTTTCTGATGAAGGCGCCGCTCGCGGGCAAGGTCACGGCGGCGCAGGCGCTCGCCTGCGTCGAGGCCGTCGCCCCAGCGATGGAAGTGATCGACAGCCGCTTCGAGAATTTCAAGTTCGCGTTGGTCGACGTGGTCGCCGACAACACCTCGTCTTCGGGCCTGGTGGTCGGCGGCTGGGGCGATCCGATGCAGGATCTCTCGAACCTCGGCGTGATCCTGGAAATCAACGGCGAGGTCGTCGAGGTCGGCTCGACTGCCGCGATCCTCGGCCATCCGTTGCGCTCGCTGGTCGCCGCCGCGCGGTTGATCGGCGAGGCGGGCGAGACGATCAACGCCGGCGACATCGTCATGGCCGGCGGCATCACGGCGGCGCCGACCCTCAAGGCCGGCCAGACCATCCGCAACACCGTCCAGAACCTGGGATCGGTCAGCATCACGGTGGAAGCATAAATGCCGATCATGGAAGTCACTTTGGTCGAGGGCCGCACGACCGAGAAGAAGGAGGCGTTCATCCTCGCGCTGACCGATGCCGCGGAGCAGTCGCTCGGCGTGCCTCGCGAGTCGATCCGCGTGATCCTGCGCGAGATCCCGGATGCGAATTTCGCGGTGGCGGGCGTGACCTTCGCCGCGCGCAAAACCAATACTTTGAAAGCGGCAAGCTGACCACGATGATCAAGCATCAAGTCCAGATCGTCGATGGCAGCCGCTTCGAATGCCCCAAGGAGGAACGGGTCCTGATCGCGATGGAGCGCTTGGGGCTGAATGACATTTTCGTCGGCTGCCGCGGCGGCGGGTGCGGCGTGTGCAAGGTGAAGGTGACCAGCGGAAATTATCGCACCGGTAAAATGAGCAGGCTACAAGTGAGCGAGGCGGAAGAGGCGGGGGGTTATGCGCTCGCCTGCAAGCTGTTCCCGCTCGACAATCTCGTCATCGAATTGCCCAACTAAAAACTTTTTGTCAGAAGACGGAAAATGCAGCCTAAGCAATCTCGACGACCGCAAGATCGGCATGTTCGATCAATAACGCGTGCCTATCCGGTTAACGCAGACACCCACTACATGTGGGGTGCGCCCAGCCACCGGAATATAGCTCGGCGTAGGTCGAGCTTTCACCTCGCCCGCAATTCCGAGGAGCGAGCGGAAGGCGTTGAACGGGTAGAACCGTCTGTTGAAG
>JBGMOD010000147.1:0-61539 GCA_041424235.1 Hyphomicrobiales bacterium | reverse complement strand
GAGCGCTGATGGGCGCTCCGAACCGACAGGATGTCCTGCCGTTTACTTGCCGTCATCCTTGAAGATCTGCGTCCAGTCGGCGACGAGCTTGTCGAGCGCCTCCTTGGCGGTGCCCTGGTCGGCGACGACATAGTCATGGACGCGCTTCTGTTCGGCCTGCAGCAACTGGGCGTAGGAAGGCTCGGCCCAGAAGTCCTTGACCATGTCCATCGACTTCAGGAACTCGGCGGCGAACGGCGCGCTCTTGGGGAAGCTCGGGTCGTTCAGCACCGACTTGGCGCAGGAATAACCGCCCAGCGTCCACCACTTCTTCTGCACATCACCCTTGGCAAACCACTTGATGTAGCGCAGCGCATCATCCTTGTGGTCGGAGTAGGCGACCACTGAGATGCCCTGGCCGCCGAGCTGGGTGAACTGATACTTCGCGGCGGGATTGACGAAGAAGCCGATCTTGTCGCCACCGACATTCGGATCCTTGTAGAGGCCGGGGAAGAAGGCGAAGAAGTTCATTTGCAGCGCGACCTGGCCGGATTTGAAGGCGTCCAGGCCCTCGCTCATATAGCTGTTCGACGCGCCGGGCGGCGTGCAACACTTGTAGAGCGACTTGTAGAACTCGAGGCCGGCCACAGCCTCGGGCGAGTTGACGAAACCCTTCATGTCATAGGGTTTCTTCGGGTTCTGATACTCGAAGCCGTAGTCGTAGAGGACGTTCGAGACGCCCATGGTGATGCCCTCGGAGCCACGCTCGGTGTAGATCGAGGCGCCATAGACCGTCTTGCCGTCGATCTCGCGGCCCTGGAAGAAAGCCGCGATATCCTTCAGTTCGTCGTAGGTCTTGGGCACCGCGAGGTCGCGGCCGTACTTCTGTTTGAAGGCGGCCTGGATCTCGGGACGCGCGAACCAGTCCTTGCGATAGGTCCAGCCGACCGCGTCGCCCATCGCCGGCAGCGCCCAGTAGTTCGGCGTGTTCTTCGGCCATTGCGAATAGCCGACCACCGTCGCCGGCATGAAGTCGTCCATCGAGATCTTCTCTTTGGCGAAGAAGTCGTTCAGCTTGACGTAGTGGCCGTTTTCGGCCGAGCCGCCGATCCACTGGCTGTCGCCGATGATCAGGTCGCAGAGCTTGCCATGTGAATTGAGTTCGTTGAGGAAGCGATCGGCGTAGTTCGTCCAGGGGACGAACTCGAACTTCATGTCGATGCCGGTCTCCTTGGTGAAGTCCTTGGACAGTTCAACCAGCGCATTGGCCGGGTCCCAGGCAGCCCAGCAGAGTGTGAGCTGTTTTCCCTGGGCTTTGGCATCGCTGAGTGGTGCGCTGGCGATGAGGGCGGTCACGGCGGCTGCGGCGAGCAATTTTCTCATCAATTCCTCCCTGAAATTGCCCGCGCGGCAATGATCGCCTTGAAAAGAAGCGGGCAGTTGAAATGGCGGCGTTTCTTCCGGACCCGCCGGTTGGTCCGGCGAGTGTTTAGTGATTGTGTTTAGTAAATCTCATTTTGATAAACACCGCAATGGAGGTTTTTGCGGAAAAATTTGTGCGCCGCAGCGAATTTACTAAACTCACAAGATAGCGCGGGGGATCACCTTATCTTTGTCGTTGCCGGGCTTGTCCTCAGCGACTTGGCTACGCCAAGTCGCGGACGCAACCCCGATCAGGGACGCGCTGCGCCCCCAACTTAGGGACGCTGTGCGTCCCTAAGCGAGATCACCGGGACAAGCCCGATGATGACAACTGTGGGTGTCATGACTTCGTCTCTCAGACGGCGGCGCCCAAGAAATTGTTCATATTGCATGACTGCGTCGGATCCGTTGCGATCACATTGCTGTCCTGCGTGTCCCCGCGATCAGCAGCGGCACACATTGAGTTTTTGGTCGAGCTCCTTGTCCTGCTGATTTTGCCGGGCATTGAACATGTGAAGCCGCTGCTGCTCGGCTTTGTTCGCGTCGGACTGTGGTGAGAAGTTCTCCGCACGCGGCTGCAAGTGTCCGATCGGAGCCGGAAGCACGGTGCCGCCGATCACGTCATCGGCCCTGGCGGTGCTGGCGCTTAACAGCGCGGCGGCCAGAACTGAAACGGCCAGAATGTGCGACGGAAACGTGTGTGAAGAAACAGCATTTGGGCGCATGGCGTCCCTCCATCGAACTGAGCGTCGAGCGGCGGGATCTCAAGGCATCACGCCGGCTGTCGGCGAGGTCGCGTGAATTTACCGCCATAGAATACGCCGCGGCCGCAATCCGGCCAACTAAACGCCAGTTTAGGTTTTTCACGTCGCGTTGAACGCGTTCGTGACGCCGATCACAGTCGGGCGTTAAGGCACAGACTAAAAATTTTTATAATCGTTTTCGTAGCTGCATCGCACCATGTTGGTTGCGGGGCTGATCCCATCACTTCTGGAGAGAGACATGAAGACGTTGTTCAAGCTGGCTGTGCCGGCGGTTGCTTTTTCTGCATTCGCATTTGTCGCGATGTCCAATACTGCGGCGGTCGCCGCGCCGGCCATGCATCGTGCTGGTTATTGTCTTGCGTATGAGCAGGACGAAATGGACTGCAGCTTCGCGACGTTCGCGCAATGCGAGGCAACCGCATCCGGCATTGGCGGCGATTGTTCTGTCGACGTTTCGCGCAATGACGAGCATGCGTTCGCCAGGCCGAGCTTCGCGCGGCGAATGATGTGAGCGTTTTTCAGCAGAGAGAGCAGAAGCGCGTAAGGCGGATAAGCCAACGGGTCCGCGCAAAAGCGCGGCCCAGGCTCCGCGTCATCCGCCGATGCACGTTTCCGAGGTGACGTGCGGTGGCGGGTTACGCCGGAGCCTGTCATCGGGCCGCGCTTTGCGCGGACCCGTTGGGCGAATCCGCCCTACATGTGATCATTGTCCCGCAATTCTTCAGTCGCGAAAAGCAGTTGTCTGCCCCGTGTGCTCCGCGCCGGGCCGGCGCAGAGCTGGTCTGCAAGGCGCTTTTCGTGACATGACTTGCAAAATGCAAGTCAATGTGTAGGCTCCCCATGCTGAACAACAGAAGGCGCGTGTCCGCGCCCGGCCAGGGAGCAACGTCTTGTCAGAAGATGCATTGGTGACGCGCGACGAGCGCGGCAATATTTCCGTGCTGACCATGCAGTACCGGCCCTACAATCTGCTGGGGCCGAAGCTGATCAACGCCATCGTCGAGCAGGTCGAGCAGGCGCAGAAGGCGGGCAACCGTGCGATCGTCATTCGCAGCGGCCTGCGGCACTTCTCCGCCGGCGCCGATCTCGACATCTTCGAAAAACGTGTCGCGGCGGGCAGCGGCGATACCGCCAGCGAAAACCGGCGCCTCAACGGCGTCGAATTCTTGCGCTTCATGGAGCTGCTGCCGATCCCGCTTATCGCCAGCGTCCATGGTGTCTGTCTCGGCGGCGGGCTCGAACTGGCGCTGTCATGCGATTACATCGTGGCCGCGACCTCCGCGAAGATCGGCTCGGTGGAAGCGACGCTTGGGTTGCATCCGCTGCTCGGCGGCATCCAGCGCCAGGTGCAGCGCATCGGGGCTGCGCGCGCCAAGGAAATGTCGATGCTGGCGCGGCGCTACGATGCGCCGACACTGGAGAAGTGGGGCCTGATCAACCTGACGGTGCCGGAGGAAAAACTCGAACAGGCGACGATGTCGATCGCCGAGGAGTTCGCACAGGGCCCGACCGTGGCGCACGCGGCGACCAAGGAGCTGGTGCACATCACCGTCAACGAAGGTGTGGTCGCGGCCGACGAAGCCATGGCGCGGGTGCAGGCGCCGATCTGGGCGTCGGAAGATCTCAAAGCGGGCCTGGCCTCGTTCAAGAAGAACGGCCCGGGTCTCGCCAAGTTCGGAGGGCGCTGACGTGGCCGGACCTCTGAGTGGAATTCGTGTCGTCGATTTTGCCCGCGTCCTCGCCGGCCCTCTGTGCGCCCGTACCCTGCAGGATCTCGGCGCCGAGGTCATCAAGGTGGAGCCGCCAAGCCCCGACGTCTCGCGCTTTGCATTCCCGTCCACCGATGGGATGTCCGGCTACTACGCCCAGCAGAATGCCGGCAAGCGCAATGTCAGCATCAATCTCAATATTCCCGGCGCCTACGAGCTTGCTCTGAAGCTTTGCGACACCGCTGACATCGTGGTCGAGAATTTCCGCGCCGGAACGCTCGGCTTCTTCGGCCTCGACTACGAGACGCTGGCGAAGCGCAATCCGCGCCTGATCTACGCCTCGATCACCGGCTACGGCCAGGGTGGGCCGTGGCGCAGCCGGATGGCGTATGCACCCACGGTGCAGGCCGAAGCCGGTTTCACGGAGAACAGCGTGCGCCACTATGGCGATGCGCTGACCGAACCGCGCACCGACAGCCTGTCGCATGCGGACGTCTATGCCGGGTTGCAGGCGGTGATCGCGATTCTGGCGGCGCTGCACAGCCGGGAAAAGACCGGGCAGGGGCAGTATGTCGATGTCGCCATGGCCGCAACCCTGCTCGCGGTCAACGAACGGGCCCATGTCGACCTGTCCGACGACGACATCGGTGCGGAGCCGGCCGTGCTGGGCGCGACGGATTGTTCGTTCTTCACCGGCCCCGGCGGCGAACACTTCACTGTGGCCACCAGCATTGTCGGCAGCCGCACGTTTCCATCGTGGCTGCGCGCGATGCGGCGGGTCGACCTGATGGACGATCCCAGGTTTTCCACGGCTGCCGGACGACGGCTGAACTTCGGCGCCTTGCACGGGATCATCCAGTCCTGGATTCTCACCTTCCCCGATATGGCGACGCTCGATGCCCAGTTCGACGAAGCCAAGATCGCCATGGGCGAAATCCGCTCCATCAAGGAGCTGACGAAGTCCGAGTGGAGCGGCTACTGGGGCGCGGTGCAGCTGGTGTCGGATCGCAGCGGTGGCGAATATCGGCTGCCCGGCCGTCCCTGGCATTTTTCCAAGGATGAGCTGACCCCCATAGGCACGCCGGCATTCCAGGGCGAACACAACAAGGATGTGTTTCGTGAACTGGGCGTCAGCGATGCGGAGCTGCAGAAGCTCGCGGAGGCCGGTGCGCTGGTGACCCACCGTCGGGCGCTGGCGCCCGAGGCTGGGGCCGAGAAGCCCGCCGCGGCATCAGGCCAGGCGGCCTGACCTCGGGAAGCTGATCGAATCTCGAAGGGATCAACGGGGACGGCCGCGAATCTGTCGCGGCCGAACGATGACCTGCATCTGGGGAGCACCGCAATGCGCGCACGATCGATGGTGTCTGCAGTCGTGATGGTTTTGCTTGGGAGCCAGGCCGCGCTCGCGGCTGACAAAAAATACGATACCGGGGCTTCCGACACCGAGATCAAGATCGGCAACACCATGGCTTACAGCGGGCAGGGCTCGGCCTGGGGCCAGATGGGCAAGGCGGAGGCGGCCTACTTCGACAAGATCAATGCCGAAGGCGGGACGGACGGCAGATCAAGTTCATCAGTTATGATGATGCCTACAGCCCGCCGAAAACGGTGGAGCAGGTGCGCAAACTGGTGGAGTACGACGAGGTGCTGCTGTTGTTCAGTCCGTTCGGCGTTCCGACCAACACCGCTATCCACAAATACATGAACGCCAAAAAAATCCCGCAGCTGTTCGTCGGCGGTGGCGGCTCGAAATGGAATGACCCGAAGCGCTTTCCCTGGACCATGGGTTTCCAGCCCACCTTCTTGATTGAGGGTGGCGTCTATGGCCGATATGTCGCGACCAATCATCCGGCGGGCAAGATCGCGGTGCTCTATCAGAATGATGATTACGGCAAGGATATCCTGGAGGGACTGAAGCGTGGCCTTGGCGACAAGCGGTCGATGATCGTGGCCGAGGCGAGTTATGAGGTGTCGCAGCCGACCGTGGATTCCGAAATCGTCAAGCTGAAGGCCAGCGGCGCCGATATCTTCATGAACTTCGCCGGGCCGAAGTTCGCCGCGCAGGCGATCCGCAGGACCGCGGAACTGGGTTGGAAACCGCTGCACATCATCAATATTCCCGCAGCGTCGATCGGCAGCGTCATCAAGCCGGCGGGTTTCGATATCTCGCAGGGGCTGATCAGCGGCGGCTTCATGAAGGATGCGACGGATCCGGCGATGGCCGCCGATCCCGGCGTAAAGGCCTATCTCGCGTTTGTCGATAAGTACTACAGAGGTGCCGATATCTCGGCCACCACCAATGCCCAGGGCTATCTGATGGCGCAGCTGATGACAGACGTGCTCAAGCGCGCCGGCAACGACCTCACGCGCGAGAACGTCATGCGGCAGGCCGCGAATATCAGGGATCTGGAGCTTGATATGCTGATCCCGGGTATCCGGATCAACACCAGTCCGGACGACTTCGCGCCGATCAAATCCATGCAACTCAGGAAACTTGTCGGCGAGCGCTGGGAACCGTTCGGTTCGATCATCGACGCGGGCAAAGGACCCTGATCTCGGGGCCGCCGTTCTGCATAGGCCCGCGGCGCGAGCGATCTGGTCAGACCTCGGCGGCGAATGCTATAGGTTTTCGCCTTCGGGACTCGAGACGGCGAATGTCTAATGGCAGATGAAAAGCGCGGCCGCATAGCCAACAAGGAATGTTCCATGGCGCGCGCCATGGAGGTGGTCGGCGACCGCTGGTCGATTCTGCTTTTGCGCGAGGCCTATTACGGCGTCACACGGTTCGATGAGTTCGAATATTATGTCGGCGTCGCCCCCAACATCCTCAGCAGCCGGCTGAAAAAGCTGGTCGACGCGGGGATCATGACCCGGGTCCAACTGCCCGAGCATGCCGGGCGTTACCAATACATGCTGACGGACAAGGGCCGGAGTTTCTTTCCGGCCTATCTTGCGCTCAAGAAATGGGGTGACGACTGGCTGGCGGAGCCCGAGGGCCCGCAGGTGGTGTTCCGGGATCGCGAGAGCGGCCGCCCAATCGAATATCCGGCGATGCTGTCATCGACCGGCAAGCCGCTTCGGCTTGAAGACGTCGAGGTCGTGGCCGGCTCCGGTGCGGTGTCGTTCAACCGCAAGCGGTTCGCAGCGTCGTCCGCGGATGCGTCGTCCGACCGCGATACGCACCGCCCGCGTCAGCGATCGGCGGCACGTGCCAAAACCCGGCCCGCAGTGCGTCAGTCAGCGCCGCGCAAAGGCAAGTCTCCATCCAAATAAAAGTCTCCGTCCAAATAAGACTGTCCAAATCCCTTGGATTAAGTCCCATGGATCAAAGCCTCATGGCTTAAGGACCGCCGTAGCCGGCTGCCCCAACGGCCGGCTACGGCGTTCCAACAAAGTCAGGCCCGGTGCCTGTGATATGGAACGCAGATCAATCGGCCGAAAATTTGAATTAGTCGCGGATTGGACGGCTCGTGTATCGTCGAAGGCTGAACCAGCGCGCCCTGCTTCTGCAGGGGGGCGGCAGCACAGAGATGAGCCCGGGATATGGATCGTCAGCAAGCTGACCGGCCCTCGGCCTTTGACGCCTATCTGACCAACAATGCCGGCATGGCCGCGGACTACTCGGTGACCAGTGCCGACGGTCGGCCGATGGCTGCCAAGTGGCGCCGGCCGGCAACGCGCAGCCGATTGAAGCAGCTCGGGCAGAATGTCCTGATGTATCACATCGGTGGTACGACATCGGTTTCGATGTTCATCAAAGGCAAATGCCGCGGTACGGGGTCGCAACACGGTTCGATCACCTTCCGGCCGCATGATCAGGACGTGGAGAGCGTGCGGAACGGCGTCATCGAGGTTCTTCACGTTTATCTCGACCAGGATATCGTTGATCTTTATGCCCAGCGGAATCTGATGGGGACGACCAGCGTCGACATCGATCCGCTCTTTGCCGTCCGGGATCCCTGGTTGCAGGGCTATTGTACGATGCTGGTGAGCGAGTTCGAACTCTACCAGGGCATCGATCGTCAGGAACATTCGTTGCTGCTGGAGCAGTCGCAGCAGTTGCTGGTCCGGCATCTGGTTCACTGGCACTCGAACGCAAAACTCCGCAGCCGGCAGGCGCCCAACAATGCGGGATCGCCGCATCCATTGAGCGCACGGCGGCTAAGGCTCGTTCTTGATTATATCGAGGCGCATCTGTCTTCCGAGATTTCGCTGGCGGATCTGGCCGCCCTCGCAGATCAGTCGGCAAATCACTTCATTCGGGCATTCCGGGCGGCGACCCAGCGTACCCCCTACAGCTATGTGGTCGAGCGGCGATTGTTGCGGGTAACCGAGGCGCTGCGGGACAGCGATCGATCGCTTGCCGAGATCGCGATGGCCAGCGGTTTTCGTAATCTTTCGACCCTCACCAATACATTCAAGCGTCGTCATGGTGTGACGCCAAGCACGTATCGGGCACGCACCCTGTAAGGGTCGGAACGGCAGCGGGACTGCGACGGTCGGTCGTATATTTCGACCACCGCAGTCCGAACGCCACTTCAAGCTGTCGTCTCCATGGACCCTCTCCGCTCCCTGGGATCAGGATCGCGGTCGTGGGTTGCCATCGGCGTTGTGTTGCTGGCATTCCCGGGGATCGACCCCAACGCTCCGATAGTCGAGTTCCGGGCTGTTCTCGCGCTTGTAGGGTGTTCTCAGGCTGTCGCAAACCACGCGGGGTGTTTCGAGGTTGCCGCCGCAACGGAAGTTGCTGGCGACGTCGATGCTCCCGCTGCCGTTATAGATTGCGGTCTGCGGGTAAGGACAAAGCGGCCGTGTTCGCCCTGGATTGAGGGCCACGCCCGCAGCCAATGCGGGTAGACTCGCAGGAGCGACGCCGTTCTCCACCCAGTTGACAAGCGCCGGGAAAGGATTGTTCGGCGAAGGTCCGACGCCACCACCGATGGCTCCGGTGCCGTGGCCGATGTCCGGAATCGGGAAGAAGCGGTACCAGCTCTGTAACCGGGCAAAGTCGGCTCGGCCGTTGCCATACCAGGTCGCGACCCGGCGATAATAATCTGCGGAGGTGCGCCAGAAGATCGCTGCATCGGCCGTGCCGTGCAGGTGGATGACCTTGGTGCCGCGCAACAGGGCCTTGGTCAACTCCGGGGTCTGGTTGTCGGTGAGGTCCGCAACAGCGTTGGCGCCTCGCGTCGCTTCGTCGGCGTAGGTGATGCCGCCGGCTGGACGGCCGGCAAGTACAAGTGACTCGTCGTCCGCATAGATGTTGTCCGGATTGAACGACGGGTCCTTATGGTTCCACTGTATGGTCATTGTCGCCAGCGGCATCAGGAAGTTTGGGCCTCCGTTCAGGGTGGTCGGAATGGTCAATCCTGTGAATGGGCCGCCGACGAAGGGAATGCTCTTGTCGTAGGGATACCAGATCCGCGCGCCAAACTTGTTGCGCGGCCCATCCCACATCCTGTCGAAGGCGGCGGCCTGGGCAGGCGAAAGACAGTTGGGAGCAGCCGGCGCTCCCGACTTGCCGCAGATATTCGCGCTGGCGCTGAATTCGCACTGGCGCGGGTCGTTGATGATCCCGTCGACGACGCCGTCGTTGCCATCGCAGGCCGCAAAAACCGAAGCCGTGAGCGCGGTTTGCTGCGCCATGGTTGGCATGGTGCCACCCTGCTGAATCATTTTCTTGAACACGACGTAGGGCCAGGTGAAAGCCAGTGTGAACTGGTCCCAGTAGAACGCGGGCGTGGCAATCAGGAAGCCGTCATACTCGTCGCCGTAGGTCATGAGCTGACCCATGCCCATGTTGCCGCCGCCGGATCCACCATTGTAATAGATCCGGAGCGGCGCCATGCCGTAGTAGGTGCGAGCGAGCGTCACGGCCCATTCTCGTCCGTAGTGAGTCCCCCGGAAGCGCCAGTCCGCGATGGTCCCCGGGGACAGCGTGTTTGCAAGTGGTCCCGATGGGATCAGAACCCAGGGTGGATTGTGTTGACCGGTGTCGGTCAACGAACCGACATAACCCAGCCGGATGCCGTAGCCGGGATCGCCGGTGGTGGTGTCGAGCCCCTCCGTGAGGGCTGTCCACGCGAGCGTTCCCGACGTGCCCGGAGCGCCGCTGACCATAGCCTTGCCCAGCCAGTTTCCGTGGATTGTCGCGACGATGCTGCCGCCGTCAGGGGTCGTGGGTCTGCTACCGGTGACGCCACCATCGGCGGCGCTGAGTGGAAGCACAATCTGGATCTGGATTTTTTGGGTCTGGCCGATGTCATACCCCTGAGCCGGTCCGGACAGTCCGGCGGAATAGGTGAAGCTCACCTTGCAGTAGGCGGGTGTTGCGGGCTGGGCCGTCGGCAGGAACGGCGGAGTTGCCGGAATCGCGGGCGCTGCCGGCACGATTGTCGAGGTGAGTGTTCCCGGCACGATCTGCGGATTGCCAACGAGACCGTAACGCGATGATGCAGAGAGTTGAGCGCAAGTCGGAAGGGAAGGCGCATCGGCCAAACTCGCCGTCGCACTCAACAGTCCGATCGCGAGAGCGAGGAAGCCGATTGTGCCCTGAAATCTGTATCTCATCGGCCTGGTGGGCATGCGCTCAGATTCTTTTCTATCCATGCAGTCCTCCATTGGTTGCTTCGATGAGCTTGACGTTCAGCACGCGGAAAGCCGGTACCATCCGGTGATCTCCCGTGATATCCGCAGGGTGGAGTTTGGATTTCAGAGTTTGGCGGAGCTCGAACGCTGCGATGCGGCGAGTTTCGATATGACAACGCGAAACAGGGCCATCGTGACGCTTCCTCCTGCCGCTGTTGACGCGGCTTGTTCACGCGCGACGTTAGTCAGCCAGAGTGACCGTTCAATCAAGAGTGACGGCGAGGGGGTGGCAAATCGGGCGATCGAGCAAGATTGTCGCGATAAAATAAAATGGGTGGTGATTTTCGAAAGCGATGCCTGCAACACGCTTCGAGATATGGTTCTTATCTTGAAATCGTTTTCAGGCTGCTGTGGCTGACGCCAGCCCGCGCGCCACTTCGGTCCTGATAAGGTGCCGGCGGTACTCTGCCGATGCGTAGTTATCCGTCAGGCATTCGGCCTGCTCGCTGGCAAGCCTCGCGGCTTGGTCGATGGCCTCCGGCGACAGCGATTGGCCGATCAGATGCTGCATTGCCGTTTCCGCCGCGAAGGCATGACCGGTGGCGCCGGTGATGCCGATGGCGACATCGGCAATGCGATAAGCATCCAGCCGCAGCGCAATGGCGACACCGACCACCGCGTAGCCGCTCGCCGGATGGCGGATCTTGCGATAGCGGAACTGCGTGCCCGGCGCGGGCCGTGCGATATGGACAGCTACCAGTACTTCCTCGGGCTCAAGTGCTGTTGTCATGATGTCGACGAAGAAATCGCTTGCCGCCATGCGTCGCCGTCCCCTTGGCCCGGCCAGCTCCAGTTCGGCATCCAGCGCCACGACCAGCGCCGGCCAGTCCGCCGAGGGATCCGCATTGGCCAGCGATCCGCCGATGGTGCCGCGATTGCGCACCTGCGGATCGGCGATCACATTGGCGGCCTGTCGAAAGATCGGCAGCACCTGATGCAGCGGCTCCGACGCCAGCAGTTCGGCATGGGTGGTCAGCGCGCCGATCCGGATGCGGTCGCTGTTGATCTCGATGCCTTTGAGGTCGTCGATACCGCGGATGTCGACCAGCACCGTCGGTGATGCCAAACGCAGTTTCAGCGTCGGGATCAGCGTGTGGCCACCGGCCACCAGCTTGGTGCCGTCGGGATCGCTCTCAAGCATGCCTATGGCCTGCGCCAGCGACGTCGCGCGCACATAATCGAATGCAGCCGGGATCATGGATTTGCTCCTGAACGGGCGGACTGGATCGCCGACCAGATGCGCGGCGGCGTCATCGGCATGTCGATGTGGGTGATCCCGAACGGCGCCAGTGCATCGAGCACCGCGTGCACCATGGTCGGTGGCGCTGCGATCGAGCCGCTTTCGCCGATGCCCTTGACGCCGATCGGGTTGGTCGGCGACGGCGTCTGCTGAAACGAAGCGCGGATGTTGGGCATATATTCCGCCCGCGGCACCGCGTAATCGAGCAGCGAGCCTGTCATCAACTGCCCGTTGTCGGGATCGTAGCTGACGCCCTCGTACAGCGCCTGGCCGATGCCCTGCACCACGCCGCCATGGATTTGCCCGGCCGCGAGCAATGGATTGATCAGCGTGCCGACATCGTCGACCGCGACATAGTCGAGAATTTCGACAATGCCGGTGTCGGGATCGACGTCGACATAAGCCATGTGGATTCCCGACGGCGCGCCCATGCCGGTCGGATCATAGAACACCGTTTCGTCCAAGCCCGGCTCGATGCCGTCCGGAAGTTTGTGGCCGACATAGGCCATGCGGGCCACCGCGCCGAACGTGACGGGCTGGATATCGGTTCCCGGCACGCTGAACCGGCCGCCTTCATAGGCCACGTCCTTCTCGTCGACCTCCAGCAGGCCGGCCGCGATCTTTTTGGCCTTGCTGACGATGCGATGCGACGAGACATGCACGCTGGAGCCGCCGACCGACATCGAACGGGAGTTGAAGGTGCCGTGGCCGGCCTGCACCTGCCGGGTGTCGCCCTGCACCACATCGATGTGCTCGATCGGAATCTGCAGCACGTCGGCGGCGATCTGCGACAGCGACGTCACATGGCCGTGGCCCTGGCTCATGGAGCCGGAGAAGATCGTCGCCCGGCCGCTGGAGTCCACCGCAATCCGCGCGCTTTCCCAGCCGCCGCGGTTGAAACCGCTCATGGCGAGGCGGCGGGACGGCGCCATGCCGCACATGTGGGTGTAGGCGGCAACGCCGATGCCGCGATAGCGACCCTGCGCGCGCAATGCATCGCGTTCGTTGCAACGACTCGTGTAATTGAAAGCCTCCAGCGCCTTGTCCAGCAGACCCTGGTAATTGCCGCTGTCGAACATCACGCCCATGCTGTTGTAGGGGCGGTAGGGGAAGTCGGCGGGCTGGATGAAATTCCTGCGCCGTACTTCGACCTGATCGAGGTTGAGATGGCGAGCCACCGCATCGATGGTCCGTTCGGCGATATAGGCGCCTTCCGGCCGCCCGTAGCCGCGATAGGCATCCACAGGGACCGTGTTGGTGACCACGACACGCGAAACCGCCTCATAGTTCGCGATCTTGTAGGTGCCGGTGCCGTAATTGATGGTGTTCACGGTCGGTCCACCGCTCGCCATGTTGGAGAGGTAGGCGCCGACATTGCCGAGGGTCTCGACCCGCATGCCGAGGATCGTGCCGTCATTGCGGATGGCGGCCTCGATGGTCTCGATATGGGCGCGGCCGTGGCTGGTGGACTGATGGCTTTCGGAGCGTGATTCCCACCACTTCACCGGCACGCCGAGTTCGCGTGCCAGATAAGGGCAGAGCAGCTCTTCCGGATAGAGATGCATCTTGGCGCCGAAGCCGCCGCCGATATCCGGCGCGACGATGCGCAGCATATGCTCTGAGATGCCGACGGTCTCGGCGATCCAGCGCCGGTGCATGTGCGGCACCTGGCTCGGGATATAAACGGTCAATGTGCCGTCGGCGTTGGGGTCGGCCAGGATCGATCGGGTTTCCAGGCAGGTCGGAATCAGCCGGTTGTTGACGATGCGCAGCGTGATGACTTGGTCCGCCTCCTCGGCGGCCTTTTGATAATCGCCGCCCTTAACCCTGAACACAGTGGTCACGTTGCCGGGCACGTTCTCATGCAGTTGCGGGGCGCCGTCGCGGATCGCGGCGTCCTCGTCGACCACGGCCGGCAGCGTTTCATAATCGATCTCGATCAGGCCCAGCGCGTCGTAGGCCGTCGCCTGGGTGTCCGCGACCACCAGCGCCACGCATTCACCGACAAAACGGACCCGGTCGACGGCGACCACGGGACGTTCCGGGACCTTGGTGCCGGGCAGGATCCAGTTCGGGACGATCGATCCCAGCTTGCCCGCGAGATCGGCGCCGGAGAGCGCCAGATGCACCCCCGGCGCGGCTTGCGCCGCGGTGAGATCGACCTGCTTGATGTTCGCATGAGCGTGGGGCGAGCGCAGGATGGCCAGATGCAGCATGCCCGGCAGCTTGATGTCGTCGACATAGCGGCCCCTGCCGGTGATCAGCTTGAAGTCTTCCCGTCGCCGCAGCGGCTGGCCGATATAGGGGAGCGTGGCCGCCTCAATCATGATGGGCCTCCGTCGCCAGCGATTCCACCGCGCGCACGATGTTGTGGTAGCCGGTGCACCGGCAGATGTTGCCGGTGAGATGATGGCGGATCTCGCTCTCGCTCGGGTTCGGTTGATCCCGCAGCAACTGCCGCACGCTCATGATCATGCCCGGCGTGCAGAAGCCGCACTGCAGGGCGTGATGGTCATGAAACGCCGCCTGGATCGGATGCAGCGCGCCGCCTTTCGGCGCGAGGCCTTCGATGGTTGTGATCGATGATCCATCCGCCATCACGGCCAGCACCGTGCAGGACTTGACCGCTTGTCCGTCGATGTCGACGGTGCAGGCGCCGCACTGCGAGGTGTCGCAGCCGATGTGGGTGCCGGTCAGCCCGAGATCCTCGCGAATCAGATGCACCAGCAATCTGCGCGGTTCGACCGCAACGGTCTTGCGCGCGCCGTTGATGGTGAGGGTCACGGTATGAAGCGCGTGGTCGGCTTCGGTCATGGCATTCTCCCTTGGCCGCCGTTATTGGCGCCGCGTTTCTTCCTCGGCCCACCTCGCCCCGCTTGCGGGGAGAGGGAGCGCGCCATCTGTTGTCGCAACCTCTCGATCTCGTTTCATCATGCTCAGGACAAACGCAGGCCGGCGATATCGATGGCGACAGCGACAAGGCTCGGATCAGCCGTGCCGTCCGGATTTCGCCGATAGGCGCGCCGTCTGGTTGCGATCTTGATGCCGTCGAAATCCCTGTAGTCGGTCATGACGTGCGCGGTCGGAAGATTGCCGACCACCACGGCGCTGTAATCCACCCGGCTGATCAGGTTGTCCTCGCCGACGTGAAAAACCTGCTCGGGGCCGTGGGTCGCAATGGAGTCCGGAAAAGTCACCTTGAGCCGGCGGTGCATCGCGCCGCCATTGCTCCGGGGTTCGATTTCCTCGGTCGTGATCCCCGGCAGCGCAAACAGAAACGGCGTGGTGAGGTAGTTCCAGATCGCGTAGCCGCTGAAATAGGCGAGATTGATCTCGTCCCACGGAGTGGCCGGGGTGTGCCCCTCGAACGCAGCGCGCGGGTTGCGGCGTTCATCGAGACGACGTCCATCGAGAGTCTCGATGACGGTGAGATCCGGTGTGCAGACGCTGCGCCTGTCGGCAGCGGTAAATGGCCGATAGCTGGTCCACTGCTTGCGGGTCTCGATCGCGACATGGACATTTTTCAGCGCGTCGGGCCAGCCCTTTCGCGCCCACATCGCGCCGGTGATCGACATGTCGCCGTCGATTGTCGACACCTTGGTCCATCGCGCGATGCCGCCGTGCGCCGCGATCACATCATCCAGAAGGCTCATTGGATCGTCCTGTTTCGGGATCGTCGGTCTGCGACCACCCGGCATCCGGGCTGGACGGCCAGTAACTCTAATGATAAGAGTTAGTGGAGCGCAAGCGATTTCTGCGACCTGGTTTTCGGGGCAATCTGGTTTTCGAGGCAATGACACACACGGACAACGAGACGATCGACACGGCTGATCTGTTCGCGCCGGCCATCCGCCGGCAGCGCCTGGTGGAATGGCAGGCGCCCGGCCCCGCGGCGAAGGCGGCTGCTGTGCTGTCCGGGATCGAAACGATGCGCCGGATTCGCGACGGCATCCTGCCGCCACCGCCGATGGCGAAGCTGATCGGCTTTCGCATGTGTGTGGTCGAGCCGGGCCTGATCGGAATGGAGCTGGAGCCGCACGAAGCGCTGGAAAACACCATCGGCCTGCTGCACGGTGGCGCCGCCGCGACGCTGCTCGACACCGCGATGGGCTGCGCGATTTCCACCATGCTGCCGGCCGGACAGGGCGCGGTGACGCTGGATCTCAAGCTCACCTATCTGCGGCCGCTCTCGGTGCGGTCGGGTCTGATCACGGCCGAGGGCAAGGTGGTCAAGCTCGGGCGCCAGACCAGTTACGCCGAAGGCTTTGTCCGGGATGGCAACGGCAAGCTGGCGGTTCACGCCACCGGCATGTTCTCGATGATCGGCGCGCCGAAATAGTTTAGATGTTGATGTTGTTGAATCCCGCGTTGCGCGGGATCGAGAGGAGGTCGGCCTTTCATGCGATCCAAGAGCTTCGAGGGCATGACGTGCTCGATTGCCGGCGCGCTGGAGACCATCGGCGACCGCTGGGCGATCCTGATCCTGCGCGATCTGTCGCTGGGCCTGCGCCGCTACGAGGATCTGCGGCAATCGACCGACGTCACCCATGCGACGCTGTCGGACCGCCTCAAGCATCTGGAAGAGAACGAACTGGTCGAGCGGCGACTCTACCAGACCAATCCGGAACGCCACGAATACATCCTGACCCGCAAGGGCTGGGACACCATCCTGCTGACCCAGGCGCTGGCGCAGATCGGCGACAAATGGGCGGTTGCCGGCGACGATGGACCACCGCTGAAATTCGTCAACCGCAAGAGCGGCCGTCCGGTGAAGCTGGCGCTGGTGGATGAGAAGACTGGCGAGCGCGTCAGGTCATCGGATATCCAGTTGCAGGCGGGCCCGGGCGCCGACGAGCGCATCCATTGGCGCCTGACGTTCCAGAAAAACCAGCTTTAACCCGGCTAGTCCCCGGCGTCGGTGACACCAGCCTCGGCGAACGTCGCCATCCCCGTGTGACACGCAGTCGCCGCGCGCAACAGCATGACCGCGACGGCGGCGCCGGAGGCTTCGCCCAGCCGCATGCCGAGATCGAGCAGCGGTTCGAGCTTCAGCTCCGCGAGCAATTGCCGGTGTCCGGCTTCGGCGGAGACGTGGCCGGCGCGGCAGTGATCAAGCACCGCGTGGTTGAGGCGTGCGAGCGGCAGCACGGCCGCGGTCGCGACAAAGCCGTCGAGCAGCACCGGAATGCGCTGCGCCCGCGCCGCCAGCACGGCGCCGGCCATGGCTGCGAGTTCACGTCCACCCAGAGCTGTCGCAACCGCCAGCGGATCGGCGAGCAGAGCCTGATGTCGCGCCACCCCCGCATCAATGGCGGTACGTTTGCGCGCCAGCCCCTCATCATCGACGCCGGTGCCGCGCCCGACCCAACGCTCGCTGCCGCCGCCCAGCAGCGCGGCGCACAGCGCCGCGGCCACCGTGGTGTTGGCGATGCCCATTTCGCCGACCACCAGCAGGTCGCAGTCGAGCGGGACGGTCTGATAGCCGATATCGATCGCGGCCACGAAGTCCGCCTCGCTCATGGCGGGCTCCCGGCTGAAATCGCCGGTCGGACGCTCCAGATCGATCGGCGTCACATGCAGCTCGGCGCCCGCGAGTGTCGCAAGCTGGTTGATCGCCGCACCGCCGGCGGCGAAGTTCGCCACCATCTGGTGGGTGACCTCCTGCGGATAGGCGGAGACACGCTGCGCAGCGATGCCGTGGTTGCCGGCAAACACGGTGATCCTGACCTTGTCAAGCCGGGGGATGTCGCGGCCCTGCCAAGTGGCGAGCCAGGTGGTCAGTTGCTCGAGCCGGCCGAGGCTTCCCGGCGGCTTGGTCAGCACCGCCTGCCGCGCGTCCGCGGCGGCTGCCGCCTGCGCATTGCCCTGGGCAGGGTCGCCGCAGAGGGCGCGGATCTCGTCGAGGGTGTCGAATCGCATGAAAAAACCTGTCGGCGGGGCGCTGCGTTTTCCCGCGGGATCGGAAAACGCATCGGTCTGAAGTGAAGTCATTTTCCAGGCGATGTGTGGCCACGCCGCTGGAAAATGCCGTCGGGATCGGCGATGTCTATAGCATGAAAGACTGGCTCGAAGACCTGCGTGTCGCCGTAACGTTCCTGACACGGGTGCCCATTCCGCATTCGGACGGCGTTGTCAACGTCCCGCGCGCCATGCGGGCCTTCCCGCTGGTCGCGGCCGCGATCGGCCTGGTCGTGGGGCTTGTTCTGCTGGGCCTGTTGAGACTGGGCGTGCCGGCGCTCGCCTCCGCTGCCCTGGCACTCGGCGCCAGCGCATTGCTCACCGGCGCCTTGCACGAGGATGGCCTCGGCGATATTGCCGATGGCTTCGGCGGTGGCCGCGATCAAGCGGCAAAGCTGGAGATCATGCGCGACAGCCGTCTCGGCACCTACGGCACGCTGGCGCTGCTGATCAGCTTCGCGGCGAAACTGGCTGCGCTCGCGGCACTGCCGCCGGCGTCCATCATTCCCGGCCTGATCGCGACCCACGCACTGGCGCGTTGCCTGCTGCCGGCGATGGTCGTGATGTTGCCGCCGGCACGCAGCGATGGGCTCAGCGCAACGGCCGGGGCGCCCGATCAGGCCACGGCGATCACCGCTGCTGCGCTGGGGTTCGTCATCGCGCTGATGTGTTTGCCGTGGGGGACGGGTTTGCGGGCGATTCTGGTGACGATCGTTGTGGCGTCGGTCATGGGATGGCTGGCACGACGGCAGATCGGCGGGCATACCGGCGATGTCCTGGGCGGCACCGAGCAGGTGAGCGAGACGCTGATCCTGGTGCTGCTTGCGACGCTGTTGACGTCGTCATGACGGAGGAGCGGATCACACGGCTCTGGCTGATCCGGCATGCGCCCGTGGATGGGCCGCGCGGGGTGATCCATGCGCCGGACGCACCGGCGGATACGACAGACGCCGCCGCCTTCGCGGCCCTCAAGGACGTATTGCCATCAGCGCCGGTCGTTTGCAGCCCGGCGCGCCGCACCCGGGAGACCGCGCGCGCACTGGGCCTTGAGGCGACCGTTTCACCGGCGTTTCGGGAACAGGATTTCGGGACATGGACGGGCCGGCGTCACGATGATCTTGCAAGAGAGATGGGCGACGCCTATCGGGCGTTCTGGGATGCCTCCGCCAGCAATTGCCCCCCGGACGGGGAGAGTTTTGTCGACCAGATCGCGCGGGTCGCCGCTGGGTTGCAGGAACTCGGCGATGGAGATGTCATTCTTGTGGTGCATTCCGGCACGGTGCGCGCCGCCCTCGCCATTGCGCTGGATATCGCCCCTGAAAATGCGCTGCGATTCGTCATCGATCCGCTGTCGCTGACCCGAATCGACCGGCTGGCGGCCGGCTGGCGCATCGGGGCGGTGAATCAGCGGATCGTCCCGCGCGGTTGACCCCGGGCACCCCGGCAGATACCGTCCCGGCCGATGGTCCTTCTTTAAAAAGAAGGTGAAAAGGGAAGCCGGTGCGAGCCTGTCTCAAGCCCGGCGCTGCCCCCGCAACTGTAAGCGACGAGCCTGTGCCGAAGCCACTGGGAGGTCCCGGGAAGGCGGCGATCAGGCAACGACTCGCAAGCCAGGAGACCTGCCATCACGAACTGTGCTTTGGCGGCGTTGGGGCGGGGTGCACCTGACGGGAGCGTTGACCGGTGGCTTGCGCCATCGCGCGATCCGACAAAGCTCGCGGCCGAAATGGCCTGGACCTGAGCTTGTGATGGATCGTTCCGACCAGAATCTCGACGCCTCCGTGAGCCTCGCGCCGGACGAACCCGCAGTGCTGCGCGACGATGTCGTTGTCAGCGTCTGCACCACGTGCAAGGCCGCGGACTCCACCGCTCCGGCCACCGAAGGACCGGCGCTGCTGGCGGCGCTGAAGCAGGCATTCGAAGACAACCAGCAGGCGCGCGTTCGCGCCGTGCAGTGCCTGAGTGTGTGCAAGCGGCCGGTGACGGTCGCCGTCACCAGCGCCGATGGCTACACCTTTCTATTCGGCGATCTGGACGTGGAGCGGGGCGTTCCGGCGCTGGCCAATTTCGTCGCCTCCTATCGTATCTCCAATCATGGCCTGGTGCCGTGGCGTGCGCGCGCCGAGGTGCTCCGCAAGGGCATGGTGGCGCGTGTCCCGCCCGCCGGCTGGTCGCCCGAAAATGGCGAACCGCCGAAATGACTGATCTTGCCACCACGCTGGTGCTCGGCGGTGCGCGTTCCGGAAAGTCCGCGTTTGCGGAAAGGCTTGTCGTGAACAGCGGCCTGCCGCGGATTTATCTCGCCACCGCGACCGCTGGTGACGAGGAGATGCGCCTCCGCATCGCGCGGCACCGCCAAGAGCGTGGCGAGGGCTGGCGCACGATTGAGGAGCCGCTCGATCTGGTGGCGGCGCTGACGCGCCACAGCCATGACGGCGCGGTGCTGGTGGATTGCCTGACGCTGTGGCTCTCCAACCTGATGTTTGCGCATCGTGACGTGGAGGCTGAATCGCAACGGCTGGCCAACTGGCTCGCAACGACGCCGGCCCCCGTTGTGCTCGTATCCAACGAGGTCGGCCTCGGCCTTGTGCCGGAAACGCCGCTCGGCCGCAGCTTCCGCGATGCGCAGGGCCGTCTCAACCAAATCATCGCCGCGGCGGTGCCCGACGTGGCTTTCGTCGCCGCCGGTCTGCCGCTGTGGCTCAAACGTTCATCATCCCAACCTCATTCTTGATTCCGGAGAGTAACCCGCCATGACTCGCGTTCCCGTCACCGTCCTTACCGGCTTTCTCGGCGCCGGCAAAACCACTCTGCTGCGTTCGCTGCTCACCCAGGCCGACGGTCGCCGCATTGCCGTGATTGTCAATGAATTCGGCGATGCCGGCTTCGACGGCGGCCTGGTGGAAGAATGCGCGGCCAAGGCCTGTGCGCCCGGTGACATCGTCGAACTCACCAATGGCTGCATCTGCTGCACCGTGGCCGATGATTTCATTCCGACCATGGACAAGCTGTTGGCGCGCGATCGCCCGCTCGACGCCATTGTCATCGAAACCTCGGGGCTGGCACTGCCGCAGCCGCTGCTGAAGGCGTTCGCGTGGCCGGATGTACGCACCCGCGCCACTGTCGACGGCGTGGTCACGGTGGTCGATGCATTGGCGCTGGCCGAGGGCCGCGTGGTGCTTGATGAAGCCGCGGTCGCCGACCAGCGGGCCGCCGATCCCTCGCTCGATCACGACGATCCGATCGAGGAAGTGTTCGAAGACCAGCTCGCCTGCGCCGATCTGGTGGTGCTGTCGAAAAGCGATCTGGTGCCCTCGCATGTGCTCGCCGATATCGAGACGCGGCTCGCGGCCGTGCTGCGCCCCGGCGTGCGCCTGGTCCGCTCCGGCGGCACCCTGCCACCGCATGTGCTGGTCGGGTTGAACGCCACCGCCGAGGACGATCTCGCCGGCCGCGCCGGCCATCATGGCGAAGAGGAAGAGCACGACCACGACGATTTCGACAGCATTGTCGTGATTCCCCCGGCTATCGACAACGTCGACATCATGCGCGCGCGCGTCGCCGCGGCGCTGGGTCTGGAGGGCGTGCTGCGGGTCAAGGGCCATGCCCGGATCGCCGACAAGTCCGCACCGGCTGTGGTGCAGGCCGTCGGCAGTCGGGTCGACATTTCGTTCGGCAGGCCGGACGTCAAGCAGGCCGAGCATCTCGTGGTGATTGGCTTGAAGGGATTCGACGGCGACGCGGTCCGTCGCGCGCTTGCGGGATGAGGTAAACCCTCGACGATGCATCTGAAGCTCGACACCAGCGGGGCCATTGACGATGGCGATGTCGCGCGTGATCTCGGCCAGGAGACGGCCGATATCGTCGTGCTGTCGGCCGCCGACAGCGAGCTCGCGGCATTCGGTGCGGCGGCGGCGAAGCTTGGGCCGGATTTTCAATCGATCGCGCTGACCAACCTGCTCGCGCTGGGCCACCCGGCGTCGGTCGATGCCTATGTCGAGCGCACGCTGCGGTCCGCCAGGATCGTGGTGCTGCGCATGCTGGGCGGCGAAAGCTACTGGCCGCACGGCGTCGAGAGCCTGCGCGCCGATGCACTCCGCCGTGGGGCGCTGTTCGCCTGCATCCCCGGTGAACTCAACTGGAATCCGATCCTCGCCGCGCGCGGCACACTCGATGCAGCCGATACCGAGCGGTTGTGGCGCTATTGCAGTGAAGGTGGGGTCGAGAACGCCGAGCTGGCGTTGCGTTTTGCTGCACATCTGATCGGGCACGGCGACAAGCCGCCGGCGCCGCGACCGATGCCGGCTGCGGGCTTCTGGCCGCATGAGCCAGCGCTGTCGGATCGTTCCAATGTCGCTGTCATCTTCTACCGGGCCCTGGTGGCCGGTGCCGATACTGCGCCAATTGTCGCGCTTTGCTCGTCGCTGGAAGCGCAGGGCCTCAATCCGGTCGGGCTCTATGTCACCAGCCTGAAGGACGAGCGGTCCGTTTCCTTTCTGCGCGCGGCGCTGGCCGCGTATCCGCCCGATATCATCATCAATGCCACGGCATTTGCGACGGCAACCGCGCAGGATGACACCGGCGCACTCGCCGCCTTCGATTGCCCGGTTTTGCAGGTCGCGCTGGCCGGATCGTCGAGCGCCGCCTGGCAGGCCTCGTCACGCGGGCTGACACCGCGCGATCTTGCCATGCATGTGGTGCTGCCGGAGGTCGACGGCCGCATCTTTGCTCACGCGATTGCATTCAAGGAAGGCGGCCGCACGGCCGATGGCGGCTTCGCACCGACGGTGTTGCGTGCGGTCCCCGACCGGATCGCAGCTACCGCCGAGCTGGCCGCGCGATGGATCACCTTGCGCCGCACGAACACCAGCGATCGCCGTGTCGCTTTGGTGCTCGCCAACTACCCCAATCGCGACGGCCGGCTTGCCAATGGCGTCGGCCTCGATACGCCGGAAAGCCTGATCGAGGCTTTGCGGGCCATGCGGGATGCTGGCTACGACACCGGCGCCGCGCCGCACGACAATGCGGCCATGATGCAGGTATTGCAGGCCGGTCCGACCAACGATCTGTCCGATCGGACGATCCGCAGTGGCGGCATCCTGTGGCCACTTGCGGAGTACGAACGGGCGCTGGCGACCATGCCGGAGAGCCTTCGGTTGGCGGTTGATTCCCGCTGGGGATCACCGCAGCAGGATCCGCATCTCCGCGGCGATGCTTTTCATCTCGGCCTGCATCGGTTCGGCAATATCGTTGTCGGCATTCAGCCGGCGCGCGGTTACAACATCGATCCCAAGAGCAGCTATCACGACCCGGATCTGGTGCCGCCGCACCATTATCTCGCATTCTATCTCTGGCTGCGGCGCGAATTCGCAGCCCATGCGGTGGCGCATCTCGGCAAGCACGGCAATCTGGAATGGCTGCCGGGCAAGAGCACGGGACTGTCCGCCGATTGCACGCCGGACGCGATCCTCGGCCCGGTGCCGCATCTCTATCCGTTCATTGTCAATGATCCGGGCGAGGGCATCCAGGCCAAGCGCCGCACATCGGCTGTCATCATCGATCACCTGACGCCGCCGATGACCCGCGCCGAGCTGCATGACGATCTGGCGCGGATGGAAACCCTGGTCGACGAGTACGCACTGGCGGCCGATCTCGATCCCAAACGGGCCGGGGCCATCGCCGACGATATTTTGTCACTGGCGCGATCGCAGCGGCTTGATGCGGATGTCGGCGTCAACAGGGATACACCGGTCCCGGATGCGCTGCGCGCCATCGACGCGCATCTGTGCGACCTGAAGGAAATGCAGATCCGCGATGGGTTGCACATCTTCGGCCGCTCACCGGTGGACGTCCGCCGCGACGATCTGCTGGTCTCGATTGCGCGGTTGCCGCGCTCGGAGATCAGGCCCGAGGATGCCTCGCTGCATCGTGCATTGGCGGGGGACCTCGGTCTTGGCGATTTCGATCCGCTGACGCGTGATCTCGCGGACGATTATGACGGCCCGCGACCGGATGTGCTGGCGTCGTTTGGTGACAGCGCATGGCGCACCATCGGTGACACGGTCGAACGGATCGAACATCTGGCGCTCGCTCTGGTGTCGGGTGCAGCCGCACCCGATCCGGCATGGGTCAACGCGATCGTTGTCCTGGCGTGGATCAAGCAGCGGCTCCGCCCGGCGATCGATCGTTGCGGGGATGCGGAGATCGACGCCTTTCTGCGCGGCCTCGACGGGCGTTTCATCAAGCCCGGCCCGTCCGGCGCGCCGACGCGCGGGCGGCCGGATGTGCTGCCGACCGGACGGAACTTCTTCGCCGTGGATGTGCGCGCGGTGCCCAGCCCCTCGGCCTGGCGTATCGGCCGGTTGGCGGCGGAGCGGCTGGTTGAAAACTATTGGCAGGAAGCCGGCGAATGGCCACGCTCGATCGCGCTCTCGGCCTGGGGCACCGCCAACATGCGCACCGGTGGCGACGACGTGGCGCAGGCGCTGGCGCTGATCGGGGCGCGTCCGGTGTGGGATGATGCCTCCGGCCGCGTTACCGGCTTTGCGGTGATCCCGTTGTCGGAGCTGAAGCGGCCGCGGGTCGATGTGACCTTCCGCGTCTCCGGGCTGTTTCGCGATGCGTTTCCCACCCAGATGGATCTGATCGACAGCGCGGTGCGCGCAATCGCGGATCTCGACGAGCCCGATGACGCCAATCCGATTGCCGCGAATGTCCGTGCGCGGGCCTTGGCGCTGAAGGCAACGGGGGTTGCCGCGGAGGCCGCGCAGCGGCAGGCGAGCTACCGTGTGTTCGGCGCCAAGCCGGGCGCTTATGGCGCGGGGCTGCAGGCGCTGATCGACGAGGGCGGCTGGGGCGATCGCGCTGACATCGCCGATGTCTATCTGTCGTGGGGCGCATTCGCTTATGGCAGCGGCCTCGACGGCGCGGCGGCGCGGGACGATTTCAGCGCGCGGCTGTCCGCCACCGACCTGGTGGCGCAGGCGCAGGACAATCGCGAGCACGACATCCTGGATTCCGACGACTATTACCAGTTCATGGGCGGCCTGTCGGCGACGGTCGAGACCCTGCGCGGGGTGGCGCCGCGCATCGCGCACATCGATACCTCGCGCCCCGAGGCGCCGCTGCCGCGGCCGCTGAGCCACGAAATCTCCCGGGTGGTGCGCGGTCGCGCCGCCAATCGGAAATGGATCGCCGGTGTGATGCGGCACGGCTACAAGGGCGCCTTCGAGATCGCCGCCACGGTGGATTACCTGTTCGGCTTTGCTGCCTCGACCGATGCGGTGGCCAATCATCATTTCGACCAGTTGTTCGCGGCCTATCTGGAAGATGCAGAGGTGCGCGATTTCATGTCGCAGGCCAATCCCGCATCACTGCGCGAAACCGTGGCGCGTTTCGACGAGGCGTTGCGGCGTGGACTGTGGACACCGCGTTCCAACAGCGCCGTCAACCTGATCGCAGAGCTGCTGTCCCAGACGATTTCAAAGGAGAATACCCGTGACCGGATCCGAGCTTGACGACGAAGCCGCCAATGCACGCCATGCCGAGAAGATGCGCAAGCACAAGGCGGCCAAGGACAAGATCATGGCCACCAAGAGCGGCGACAAGGGGCTGTTGATCGTCCACACCGGCACCGGCAAGGGCAAGACGTCCGCGGCGCTGGGCATGGTGTTCCGCCATATCGGCCATGGCTGGCCGGTCGGCGTGGTGCAGTTCATCAAGTCGCCGAGCTGGGACACCGGCGAAGCCAAGCTGCTGGCGAAGTTTCCGGAGCTGGTCACGCTGCACATCATGGGTGAAGGCTTCACCTGGGAGACCCAGGACCGTGCGCGGGACATTGCTGCCGCCGCCGCTGCCTGGGAGCGGGCCAAGGATCTCATTCGTTCCGACGCCAACAGGCTCGTGCTGCTCGACGAGCTGAACATCGTGCTGCGTTACGATTATCTTTCCATCGATGACGTCCTGACCTTCCTGCGCGACGAAAAACCTGCCGACAAGCATGTCATCATCACCGGCCGCAACGCGCGCCCGGAACTGATCGAGATGGCCGATCTCGTCACCGACATGACCCTGGTGAAACATCCGTTCCGCCAGGGCGTGAAGGCGCAGAAGGGCATCGAGTTCTGATGCGCACTCCCGCGATCATGATCCAGGCGACCGGCTCCAATGCGGGCAAGTCGACCCTGGTCGCGGGGCTGGCACGGCTGCTGGTGCGACGCGGCTTGAAGGTCGCGCCGTTCAAGCCGCAGAACATGTCGAACAATGCGGCCATCGCCGTCGATGGCGGCGAGATCGGCCGCGCCCAGGCGGTGCAGGCCCGCGCGGCGCGGATGGCGCCCAGCGTGCACATGAACCCGGTGCTGCTGAAGCCGGAAACCGACACCGGCGCGCAGGTGATCGTGCGCGGACAGCGCACCGGGACGCTGCGAGCCAAGAGTTATCTCGACAAGAAGGCGGCGCTGCTGCCGGCGGTGCTGGAGAGTTTTGCGCATCTGGCTGATCAGGCCGACATCGTGCTGGTGGAAGGCGCCGGCAGTCCGGCGGAGATCAACCTGCGCGCCGGCGATATCGCCAACATGGGCTTTGCCGCCGCTGCGGATGTGCCGGTGATCCTGGCCGGCGATATCGATCGTGGCGGTGTGATTGCAAGCCTGGTCGGCACCCATGCGGTGCTGGAGCCGGAGGAGCGCACGCGCATCCGCGGCTTCCTGATCAACAAATTCCGTGGCGATGCCGGATTGTTCGACCAGGGTCTCGCGGCGGTCACACGGCAGACCGGATGGCCGTCGCTCGGCGTGGTGCCGTGGCTGCCGCAGGCGGCCTGGCTGCCGGCCGAGGACGCGCTCGACCTGGAGCGATCGGCAAGCGCGCCGGCGGCCCTGGTGATTGCCGTGCCGATGCTGTCGCGCATCGCCAATTTCGACGACCTCGATCCGCTCGGCATGGAGCCCGGTGTCGAGCTCCGGTTCGTCCGTCCCGGCGAGCCGATCCCCGCCGTAGCGCGCGTGGTCGTGCTGCCGGGGACCAAATCGACCATCGGCGACCTCGCGTTCCTGCGTGCGCAGGGCTGGGATATCGACATCCACGCCCATGTTCGGCGCGGCGGGCACGTGCTCGGGCTGTGCGGCGGCTATCAGCTGCTCGGTCGGACCATCGCCGATCCCGACGGGGTCGATGGCTCCGCCGGCACGGTCGCGGGACTCGGCTTGCTCGACGTGATCACGATCATGAGCGCGGACAAATCCACCGTGCTCTCGCGCGGCATCCACTGCGCCACCGGCGCTCCGGTCGAGGGATATGAAATCCACCTCGGCCGCACCGAAGGCCCCGATTGCGAACGTCCCTTCATCACCCTCGACGGCAAGCCGGATGGCGCGATCTCCGCCGACGGACGGATACAGGGGACTTATCTTCACGGCCTGTTCACCGGCGATGCGTTTCGCGGCGCCTGGCTGGGCCATTTCGATGTCGCCTCGTCGCTGGCGTATGAGGCGAAGATCGACAGCGCGCTGGATGCATTGGCGGATCATCTGGATGCGCATCTGGATATCGGGCAGATCCTGGCGATTGCGCGGAGTCGGTGACGACGAGAACCTCCGTTGGCTTGGTGTTCGGTCGAAGCGGCGGCGCCATTCTCTTGTTGGCCAGGGCGTCTCATCATTCTCAGCCGTCATGCCCGGCCCTTGGGCCGGGTATCCACGACTTCTCTTGCCGCGCCGCCGTCAAGGCGTGGATGCCCGCACCAAGTGCGGGCATGACGGCGGAGGATGGTTGAGGCGTGTTGCTATTAGATCGCTAGCATCAGCACGACATAAACCACCGCCTGCACCATGCAAGCCGCGATCAACATGCGAAGCGCGCGGCTGATGTCGGAGGGCCCCGCATCCTTGCGCCCCTCCGGATTAAGAAACGGATCATCAACGCTGTGGGTGGCATATCGGCGCGGCCCCGCCAGCGCCAGGTCCAGCGCGCCCGCCATCGCGCTTTCCGGCCATCCCGCGTTGGGGGAGCGATGCAACGGCGCATCGCGCCACATCACGCGCAGCGACGCTGCGATGCGTCCGCCCGCAATCGGTGCCGTCAGGGCGACCAGCAGCCCGGCCAGCCTTGCCGGCACCAGATTGACCACGTCGTCCAGCCGCGCCGCAGCCCAGCCGAACGCTTCATGCCGCGCTGAGCGATGCCCGATCATGGAATCCGCGGTGTTGATGGCCTTGTAGGCGATCAGGCCGGGCAGGCCGAGCGCGGCGAGCCAGAACACCGGCGCCACCACGCCGTCGGAGAAGTTTTCGGCGCAGGACTCGATGGCCGCGCGACAGACACCGCTGTCATCGAGCTGCGTGGTGTCGCGGCCCACAATCATCGCCACGGCCTGGCGTGCCGCGGCTAGGCCGCCAGTTGCGAAGGCTGCGGCAACACGGGCGACGTGCTGATAGAGGCTGCGTTGTGCGATGAAGATCGAAGCCACGACTGCGACCCAAAGCGGGCCTGCAGGCAAGGCCAGCAGCACGCGTTCGATCGTATATCCAGTGACGATGCTTGTGATCACAAGCAGAACGACAGCGGCGATCCCCGCCGCCTTCCGTCGTGCGGGAGACCATGTCTCCTGATTGAGCCTTTGATCGAGCGCATTGATCAGCCAGCCGATTACCACGATCGGATGCGGCATGCGCCGCCACAGCCAGTCCGGATCGCCGATCAGCGCGTCGAGCGCCAGGGCGGCGACAACAACCAGCAGGCTCTCCGGCCCGAGCATCATGTCAGCGCTCAACCCGTTCGAACTCCGTCACCAGCCGGTCAAGCGCCTCCGCAATGCCGGGGCCGCCACAGGCGGTCAGGCGGTCGGGCAGCACGATGCGTTTCGACGGCGGGTAGAGCTGTTCCAGTGCCGGATGCAACAGGAAGGCGCGACCCTGGTCCTCGGCGAAATCATCGCCCTCGGAGACCAGCAGCAAATCCGGCTTGGCGTTGACGATCGCTTCCAGCGAAGCGAAGCCGCCCAGCTTGTTGTTGAAGTCGCGCGCGGCGTTGCTGATTCCGATGGTGGCCAGCATCGAGCTGGTCAGCGTTTCGCTGCCGGCAATCCAGCCGCGGCGCGACACCGCGAGCACCCGCAGTGGCTTGCGCGCGACAGCCGCACGCGCCCGCACCACTGCGGCATCGATGCGGTCGATCAGCGCGGTCGCGCGGTCGGGATGGCCCATGATGTCGCCCATTCGGCGGATCTGCGCCTTGGTGTCCTCGATCGATCGCGCCGGATCGAATTCGACCACCTTGAAGCCCTGCGCTTTGAGGAATTCACGGGTGGCGCGTTTGGTGAAGCGGCCGGCCAGCACCAGGTCCGGCTTCAGCTCCAGCACGTCTTCGGCTTCGCCTGACAGTTTCGGGAACCGTGCGGCTTCGCCGGCGGCCCAGGAACGTGCGGCGTCGCGCGCATACGGGCTGAGCCCGAGAATCTGGCCCGGATCGGCCAAGGCCAGCACCAGTTGATCGGTGCAGAGATTGATCGAGGCGATCCGCGGCAACTCGGCGGCACTTGCAGGCGTGGTCAGCACCCAGAGGGCGGCAAGCGCTGCGAACAGGCCGCGCACCCCCTCGCGCTTTGCCGGAGATGATGGCATGAAGCGGCCATGAAGCATGGTGGCGATCTCAGCGAGGCAATCGCGCAATATGGCGGCACGCCTTCGGCGTGGCTTGACCTGTCGACCGGGATCAATCCCCGTTCCTGGCCAATTCCGGATCTGCTGGCGGCCGAAGTCTGGCAGCGCCTGCCGTCCCGTGCCGACGCGGTCGCGCTGATCGCTGCTGCGCGTACCGCCTATCATGTTCCACTGGGCGTGGAGATCGTTGCCGCTCCCGGCACCCAGGCCCTGATCCAGTGGTTGCCGCATCTGGCGTCTCGCGGTGCCGTCGCCGTCGTCGGCCCAACCTACAGCGAGCATGCCATGGCGTGGAGGGGCGCCGGGCGCAATGTGATCGACGTCGGTTCGATCGATGAGGCCGTCGCGCAGGCCACGCATGTGGTCGTGGTCAACCCCAACAATCCCGACGGGCGCATCCTCGATCATGCATCGCTGCTGCGAGCCGTGCGTGTCGTGGAGCGCAACGGTGGATGGCTGGTGATCGACGAAGCCTTTGTCGACACCATGCCGCGATCCAGCGCAGTGGCGCTGTGCGGCGATCATCCGCTGGTCATCCTGCGCTCGTTCGGAAAATTCTATGGCCTGGCTGGCATCCGGCTGGGATTTGCCGTCGCCGCGCCGCCCATCGCCGCGCAGATCGCCGCGGCCCTCGGCCCCTGGTCCTGTTCCGGGCCGGCGCTGGCCATCGGCACGGCCGCCCTGCGCGATCTGGCGTGGGCGGAGCAGACGCGCAGCGCGTTGCAGGAGATGGCGCGAGGGCTGGATGCCGTTCTGGTCAGACGCGGTTTCGAGATCGTCGATGGCACCGCGCTGTTTCGCCTTGCCCGGCACTGCGATGCTGCTGTGGTTCATGACCATCTCGCGCGCCAGCACATCTGGTGCCGCCGTTTCGCGCATGCGGGCGATCTGCTGCGTTTCGGCTTGCCGCCCGGCAGGGAGGCGCTCGATCGCCTTGACGTTGCGCTTGCCTCGGGCTGGTAGCAGGCCAGTCATGGCTCAGAGCTCCGACCACGGCACGATCACCGTGTCGTTGCCATGGCTGGCGCGATAAGCGCGGACCCGGAACACATCCGCCAGCACGACATCGGTCAAGGCCTCGTCGCACGGTCCCTGCGCGGCGAGCCGGCCGTTGTCGATCACAAGCACCTGGTCGGCGAAACGCGCCGCTAATCCAAGATCATGGGTCACCACCACGACCAGCCGGCCGTCGCCGGCCGCGGCGTGCAAGCCGTTCATGACATCGAGCTGATAGCGCGGATCGAGCGACGCGATGGGTTCGTCGGCCAAGATCACCGGCGCTTCCACCGCCAGCACGCGCGCCAGGGCAACGCGGCTGCGCTCGCCACCGGACAGTTCGGTGACGCGCCGGTTGCTGAACTTGATGATGTCGGTTGCCTGCATGGCGCGGGCGACGGCCGCCGCGTCGGCATCATTCAGGCGCGCCGGATCGGTGGCGCCGTGCGGGTAGCGGCCAAGCGCCACGATGTCGCGCACCGGCAGCGGCCAATGCACGGTATGGCCCTGCGGAAGATAGGCAAAGCGCTTGGCGCGTTCGCGGATCGTCAGCGTTGCGACGTCGACGCCGTCGAGATGCACGCTTCCCTGCGTCATGTCGTGAGCCGGCAGCAGCCGCGCCAGCGCGCGCAGCAGCGTGGTTTTGCCGGCGCCGTTTGGTCCCACCATGGCGATCAGGCCCTGTCGCGGCAGGGTGAACGACAGGCCTTTCAGCACCTCGCGGCCGGCCAGCGAGACCTGAATATTCTCCGCGCGAAGAAATGTCTCGCTCATGCCAGGCCTCCGCCCAGGGATCGCCGCTCGCGCACGATCAGATAGAGGAAAAACGGCACGCCAATGATCGAGGTGAGAACGCCGACCTTGATGTCGGTGGTGGAGGGGATCAGCCGCACCGCGATGTCCGCGGCCAGCAGCAGGCAGGCACCGGCCAGGGCACTCGGCACCAGCAGCCGTCCGGGGTCATGTCCGACAATCGGCCGCACCAGATGCGGCGCGACCAGGCCGATGAAGGCGATGATGCCGGTGACGGCCACAGCGCCGCCGGCGCCGAGCGCCACGCCGGCAATGGTCACGATCCGCACCCGCGCGACATCGACACCCAGGCTCTGCGCGGCCTCTTCGCCAAGGCTGAGCACACGATACGCATGACGCTGGCTCATCAGGATGGTTGCGCCGACAAGGATGAACGGCAGCGCCAGCATCACATGGCGGAAGCTGCGGTCTTCCAGCGAGCCGAGCAGCCAGAAAGCGATCTCCAGGGCCGCGAACGGGTTGGCCGACAGGTTCATCACCAGCGAGGTCATCGCACCGGCAAGGCTCGACAGCGCCAGTCCGGCCAGGATCAGCAGCAGCAGTCCGGCATTGCGCCCGGCGATCACCAGAAGCGCGAACACCGAGAGGAACGCCGCCGTGGTTCCGGCCATCGGCAAGACATAGGAGCGGACATCGGCGAGACCCAGCGCGATCATCAGCACCGCGCCGAAAGCCGCCGATTGCGGCGCGCCGAACAGGGACGGCGAGGCCAGTGGGTTGCGCAGCAGGCCCTGAAGCGCCGCGCCCGCCATGCCGAGAATGCCGCCGATGAGAAATGCCAGGATCGTGCGCGGCAGCCGGATTTCGCGGACGATGATCTGATGCACGTCGCTGCCGGTGCCGAACAGGGCGCCGATCACGGTCGGCGGCGACAATTTCACCGGTCCGACGCCGAGCGAGACGATCATCAGCGCCACGGCAAGGCTCGCCAGCGCCAGGACGGCGACCGGCATGGACAGGCGTGCAGAATCCGAAATCACCATGTGGCGCTGAGGCCTCCGTAGAGCGCCGGTCCGGTGGTGCCGAAGTTCAGCACCTCCTGATAACGCGCGTTGAAGATGTTTTCGCCGCGGGCGAACACTTTCCAGGTCGGGTCGATCTTGTACTCGGTGTAGAGATCGACGCGGGTATAGGGATCGAGCGGGCTGGTCTCGTTGTTGCCGCTGAAGCGCTTCGAGACGTAGGTGATGCGCGGTTCGATCATCCACTGCGCGGTCGGCGTCAGTGTCAACGCCAGCCGCATCACATCACTCGGCCGCCGCTGCAGCGTCAGGTTGGTCGAGAGGTCTTTGGCGTGCAGATAAGTGTAGGCCGCATTGAGCTTGGCGAAACCCGGCAGGAGGATGATGTCCGCGCCGAGCTCGAGCCCGGAGGTTTCGGCGCGGGTGACATTGACATAATGGCCGAGCGGGAAGGCGGCGGGATCGACGACGAAATCGATCAGGTTGCTGAAGCGGTTCGCAAACCCCGTCAACGACAGCGTCACGCGTCCATCGAACAGCGACTGGTCGACACCGGCGTCGTAGCCGAAGCTCTGTTCGGGATGCAAGGTCGAATTGCCGTAGATCGGCGCATTCAATTGATAGAGCGTCGGCGCCTTAGCGCCGGTGCCGGCGCTGGCGCGCAGCTTGGTGCCGGTCTCGCTGATGTTGTAGGCGGCGGTTGCGCGCCAGGTCTCGAATGTCGCGACATCAGCCACGTCATCGACGCGTCCGCCCAGGGTGAGGTTCAGCCGCTGGCCGATGGGCAGTTGCCACAGTGCGAACAGGGAGTTGGTGTCCTGCGTGGCCGAGACCTGCGGGGTGCGCGGGACCGCCGTCGGCAGCAGCTTGGTCAGAAACACATCGGCGGTTTCGTGCTGGGTGCGCGCGCCATAGACCAGCGATCCGGCCCAGCCCAACTTCAGGGTCGACTGATATTCGGCGCCGACGCTGTTGCCGGTATAGTCCGTCACCGTGGATGTGGTGTTTTTCGGCAGCATGTTGGTCTTGTAGGAGATGTCGTTGAAGGAACGGTCGATCCGGGTCTCGAACACGTTGAGGCTGTGGGTCCACATCCCGTCGAAGGTATCGACGGTGGCCTTGCTCCACACCTGGTTCAGCAGCCGTGTCGCTGACGACGGCGTATCCGGAAAGGCTCCGGTCGCGGCGTCATAATCGGATCGCGTGTAGGAGGACAAGATGCCGGTCTCGAAACGGAAGCCTTCGCCGGCATCATATCCGACCCGCGCCGAGCCGCCTAACCGGTCATAGCCGTCGCTCTCCAGATTAGGATATTTCGCCTCCAGCGCCGGGATGCGATAGCCGTAGCGCGAGAATCCGGTGCTGCGCCCCGCGCCGCCGGTGACGGCATAGGTCCAGGGGCCCTGCGATCCGGTCACGGCGGCACTCGAATTGATGGTGCCATAGCTGCCCGCCTCGGTGCGGGCGCTGAATTGCGCCGGACCCTTGCCGGACTTGGTGATGATGTTGATGACACCGCCGATGGCGTCGGAGCCGTAGAGCGCGCTCTGCGGTCCGCGCAGCACCTCGACATGGTCGATGGCGCTGGGGCCGAGGATCGCGAAATCGAAGTCGCCGCTGGCGGCGGTCGGGTCGTTGATGCGGATGCCGTCGATCATCACCAGCGTCTGGCCGGTGTTGGCGCCGCGGATGCGGACATTGGCGGTCGCGCCCGGGCCGCCGGATTCGGAGATATCGAGCCCGGGGACCGTGCGCAGTGCGTCAACCAGCGAGCCCGGATTGGTGGCCTGCAGCGTGGCGTTGTTGACCACGCTGATGGCGCTGCCGGTGTTGCCGATTGGCTCCGGCGTGCGATCGGCCGTCACCACCAGTTCGGGCAATTGCTGGATGGTTTCCGCCCTCGCCGGCGTATCGATGGACAACAGCGCAACCCAGGCGACGGATGCGCCGGTGCGGACGTAAAACCTCATAAAACCCCTCTTCACCGACCCGCCGTCGGCGTCTTGATGCCTGTCAACGGCCGGTCTCCTGGCTTGCGGTCATGGCCTGCGATCGGCCTTCCCGGGTGCCGAAAATCGGCAACTCCAGTGGCGTATGGATCGCGGCGAACCGCTTACAGTTGCGGGGGCAGCTGCGGATTTGAGCAGGCCTCGTCGAGGCCGTCTCGCACCGTATTCCCGTTTCACCTCCCGGGTGGGAGGCACCGATGACGGCGGCACCGAAACACAAAGCAACGTTCGGTGCAATGAAGCGCGGGCGGGAATTGTTGAATGATGCGATTAAATCACAATGTTGCAGCTAGAGCATGATGAGACACGGTTTGCCCAATATAATCCGTCATCCTGAGGTGGCCGTGCGTAGCGCGGCCCTCGAAGGACGACGGCCCCGGCCGTGCATCCTTCGAGGCTTGCTTCGCTCGCTCCTCAGGATGACGGAGTTGATTCAATCTCAACTCATCCCGCGCTAATTGACACCATAGCTCGCGACGCGGATGCCGCCGAACACACCGAAGCCGGGCTGCAGGAAGCCGGTGGGGACCTGGTAACGCTTGTCGAACAGGTTGTCGATCCGGCCGAAGATCTTGAGCTGGTCGTTGACGACGTAGTCCGCGGCGAGATTGACGACGGTGTAGCCGGGAGCGGTCAGGTTCTGAACCGTGAAATCGCGGCTGACATCGAGGAAGCTGCCGACATAGAGAACTGTGGCGGACACGGTCAGCGGCGCATACGGATTCCACGCGGCGGTCAGGCTGGCCTTGTCCTTCGGCCGGCGCTGCAACTGGAGGCCGGTCGATTGATCCACGGCGCGCGTGTAGGTGTAGTCGCCGCGCAGCTTGAGATTGTCGGTCACGTTCAGCGCGGCGAAGGTCTCGACGCCTTCGGTCTGCGCCCGGCCGATATTGACGTAGGTCGACCTGAAGGTGGTGGGGTCGGAGACCGTGTTGATCAGATTGGTGATGTCGTTGTGGAAGTAGGTTGCGCCGAAGCGGAAGCGATCGCCGATCGGTTGCTCGAAACCGGCGTCATAGCCGGTGCTCTCCTCCGGCTTGAGATTCGGGTTGGCGAAGAACAGGAACGAGGGGAAATCGACATAGAGCTGGCTCAGGGTCGGGGCCTTGAACCCGGTGCCGTAGCTCGCCTTCAGCTTGGTGTCGGTGCCCGGAATGATATAGGCCGGCGCGACGCGATACGTCATGTGGCTGCCGAACTGATCGTTGTCGTCGAAGCGGACATTGGAGACGATGAACAGCTGCTTCGCAAACTCGGATTGCAGTTCGAGGTAGGTGGCGTTGTTGGTGTTCTGTGCGAAGACGGTGGCGGTATTGAGCTGTTCGGTCGCGTGCTCGGCGCCCATCACCAGGGTCTGCCCGGGCATCACATTGAGGACGCCGCGCCAATCGTACTTCACGCGCTCGCCGGTATTACTCGATATGCCGAAGTTGGGATCGTTGTTGAACGTCCAGTGGCTGGTGTAGTTCACGCCGAAATAGTTCTTGAAACGTCCGTCGAACAGCGACCACACGCCCTCGGTACGGGTGAAGATCTGCCGCACCTGCTGTGTGGCTTGAGTTGGACTCGGAACGCTGGGAAAGCCCGCGGTGTCGCCGGTGAAGCGCAGCGTCGCGTCGGTGTAGCGCGCCGTGACGTTGACGGCGAAACTGTCGGTGACGTCGACGCCGAGCTTGGTCGAGTACGTCATGTTGTCATACCAGTTGCCGATCGCCTTCTGGCCGGGCGGCAGCAGTTCGGCCGGCGTCACCGGCACGTCGGTGGCCTGGAAGTGGGCGACATTGAAGGCGTAGCTGATACGGTCCTGCGAGCCGCTCAGCCCGGCGGTCTGGTTGAAGGTGCCGTGGGATCCGCCTTCGATGGTGGCGGTCGCGCGTGGCGGACCCGAGCCGGTCTTGGTGGTGATGGAGATCACGCCGCCGATGGCGTCGGCGCCGTACAGCCCGCTCTGCGGCCCGCGCAGCACCTCGATCCGATCGATATCTGAGGTCAGAAGCTGGCCGAGGTCAAACACGCGGTTGACGTCGCTGGGATCGCTGACCTCGATGCCGTCGATCAGCACCTTGGTGTGATTGGCGTTGGCGCCGCGGATGAAAATGGATGTCGAGCCGCCGGGGCCGCCGTTCTGAACCACATTGAGGCCGGGGACGGTGCTCAGCGCGTCGGGCACCGTGCGCCGCTGGTCGCGCTCCATGTCCTTGCCGGTGATCACCGTCACCGAGTTGGCGATCTGGTCGGCCGGCGTCTCGATGCCGGTGGCACTGACCACGATTTCGGGCAGGTCTTCGGCTTTCGGGGCTGCGGCCTGCTGGGCATGGGCATGCGGGATGCCGAGCAGAAACATCGGGGCGACGACCGCGGATGCAACGGCGGCGGCGCGCCGTCTGCGGCGTTCATCTGACAAGGTTGAAGTGACAGACATAAAAGAGTGGCCTCGGTTGACGTCAGTGGCACGTCACAGCAACCGGGGCCGCATGCGGGCATCTGCGCCCTCATGAAGCTGAATGTCTGTACTCCCCGACCGACATTGTCGCGTGTGACCACTTCCGACGGCAGGTCTCCTGGCTCGCGGGTCATCGCCTGCTATCGCCTTCCCGGGACCGAGTTTCCCAGTGGCGAAAGATAGAAGGCTCGTCGCTTACAGTTGCGGGGGCAGCTGCGGTTTCGGACTGATCCTCACCGCATTCCCTTTTTGATCCCGATCGGGAACCGTCAACTTTACGTTAAGAATTCGCCGCGTTTGAAGTCAAGAGCGGCTGTCCTGCGAGGCGCGTGTGGTCGGCGAGTGTTGCGTCTTTGTCTCAGAACATGACGGCCGTCTTGGGCGCAATTAACCTCTGGAACGGCAGTGGAACGAAACCGGCTCGAATCGGCCGAATCATCCCGGCCAATCGAATGGCTTGCTCGATCTAGCGAATGGTTGGATTGCGCGACACAAGATGGAGCTCGCTGGTGGTCTTGAGCTGGAGGCGTCGACCGTTGAAACGTTAACGTGTTCCGCAGCGTGTGGCCTGGTCGCGTGCAAGCCGGCGGACCATGATTGATCCGGCTGATGATCGGAGCGGTTGATGGCGCAGCGCGATCACCGAGGCGCTGTCACCGATCTGGCATTCATTCTGTCCCGGAATGTGACGGGATCGCCCGGCGCCGTTAACGCTGGGAACGACACCGGAACAAACAGGCGCCGAATCGGCCGAATCACCACCGGCCCGATTCTACGTATGCTCGATCTAGCGATTCATCGTTACGCGCGACACAAGATGGAGAAAGCGCCGGTGTCGAAGCGCTCTCGGTGCGCCTGACAAACGTTAATGCGCCCGGCTATTCCGAAAAGCGGCGCGACAGGCGCGGCCTAGTCCTTCAACGGCAGCTTCCGTGTCGTCTTCAGGCAGTCCAGCACGATCGACGAGCGGACATGCGCGACGCTTTCATGGGGCATCAGCACGTTGTTGACGATGTCGGACAGGCTCTTGAGATCACGCAGCGCGATCTTCAGCAGGTAGTCGGCATCGCCGGTCAGCGCATAGGCCTCCTGGATGGCATCAACCCGCCGCACCAGGTCGCGAAAGCGCTTGGCGTTGTTCGGCGAGTGGGTGGCCAGCGTGATGTGCACCACCGCGATGACATTGAAGCCGAGCGCCTCGCTGGCGAGATCGGCATGATAGCCCTGGATGATCTTCTCCTCTTCCAGCCGGCTGCGGCGGCGGGAGCATTGCGAGGCCGACAGCCCGGCGATTTCGGCGAGCTCCTGATTGGTCAGGCGGCCGTCTTCCTGCAGGGCGGCGAGGATCTTGAGATCGAAGGCATCGACCGCGGTCGCTCCAGTCGAAGTCATGCATATATCTCCATCATCATGCACGAATCGTGCGTAGCTTGGCAAAACGTGGCTCATTATGCATGAACATTGCGCCAAAAGTCAGCGATGATCTCTCCCAGCAATCAGGGAGAGTTTCCATGGGTCCGTTTCCGCACGATGCGCCCCCCGCCACCATTTCCGATCATAACCCGATGGGCACCGACGGCTTCGAGTTCGTCGAATATGCGCACCCGGAGCCCGAGCAGCTTCATGCCCTGTTCCGGCTGATGGGTTTTGCGCCGGTGGCGCGGCACAAGACCAAGGCGATCACCGTGTATCGCCAGGGCGACGTCAATTACCTGGTCAACGAGCAGCCGGGCACCCACGGTCACGGTTTTGTCGCTGCCCATGGCCCCTGCGCACCGTCGATGGCGTTTCGGGTGGTTGATGCGCGCGCGGCCTATGAGCGGGCGCTCTCGCTTGGCGCCGAGCCGGCGGATATTCCGGCCTCCGAGAGGGCGCTCGACGTGCCGGCGATCAAGGGCATCGGCGGCAGCCTGCTGTATTTTGTCGATCGTTACGGCGCCAAGGGCTCGGCCTACGACCAGGAGTTCGACTGGCTGGGTGCTGGGAATCCGCGGCCCGAAGGCGCCGGCCTGTTCTATCTCGATCACCTCACCCACAACGTGCATCGCGGCCGCATGGATGTGTGGACCGGGTTCTATGAGCGGCTGTTCAATTTCCGCCAGATCCGCTTCTTCGACATCGAAGGCCGTGCCTCGGGCCTGTTCTCGCGGGCGCTGACCAGCCCGGACGGCAAGATCCGGATTCCGATCAACGAGGACGCCGGCGACTCCGGCCAGATCGAGGAATACCTCAACATCTATCACGGTGAAGGCATCCAGCACGTCGCCTGCGGCGTGAAGGATATCTATCGCACCATCGAGCAACTGCGGACCGACGGCCTGCCGTTCATGCCGCCGCCGCCCGCAACCTATTTCGAGCGGATCGACCAGCGCCTGCCCAAGCATGGCGAGGACGTGCCGCGGCTGCAAAAGAACGGCATCCTGATCGACGGCGAGGGCGTGGTGGACGGCGGCCACACCAAGGTGCTGCTGCAGATCTTCTCGGCCAACGCAATCGGCCCGATCTTCTTCGAATTCATCCAGCGCAAGGGCGACGATGGCTTCGGCGAGGGCAACTTCAAGGCGCTGTTCGAATCCATCGAGGAAGACCAGATCCGCCGCGGCGTGCTGTCGGTGGAAGGGAAGAGCGCGGCTTAAGTGAGGACTCTTGGCTCGTCGTGGCCGGGACAAGTGATGCGGGACTCATGCATCTCAATACGGCGAGTCGATCACTTTATTTTTGTCGTTGCCGGGCTTGTCCTCAGCGACTTCGGCTATGCCGAAGTCGCTGACACAACCCCGCTTAGGGACGCAGTGCCTTCCTAAGCGGGATCACCGGGACAAGCCCGGTGATGACAATGTGGGTGGGGGCGACGCTGTCTTCTCACAGCTTCCTGAAAATCACACTCAGATTATTCGCCGGCATCGTCACGACCTCCGGTGTCGAAAAGCCGTTCGCCGCCGCAAGATCAGCGACGTCTTCCAGCACCCGCAATCCCCACGCCGGATCGCGGCTGCGCAGGCTCTGATCGAACGCCTCGTTGCTGGGGGCGGTCGGCACACCGCTGCGGCGATAGGGACCGTAGAGATACAGCGGGGCGCCCGGCCGCAGGATCGCGGCCGCGCCGCGCATCAATCCTTCGGTCGAAGACCACGGAGAAATGTGGATCATGTTGATGCAGATCATGGCGTTGGCGGTTTTGACCGGCCAACTGTCCATGGCCGCATCGAGTTGAAGCGGCGGGTCGATGTTGTCCAGGCCTTCCGCGGAAATCCACGCCGCAATGCTGCGCAGCGCGGCGTCGCTGGGGTCGGACGGTTGAAACCTGAGCTTCGGCAAATGGCGTGCGAAGTGCACCACATGCTCGCCGCTGCCGCTGGCGATTTCGAGCACGGTGCCGCGGTCCGGCAGCACCGTGCGCAGCACATCCAGGATCGGGTCACGGTTGCGAAGCGCCGCAGGCGCAGATTGGCGGTCGTCGGTCATGACCGCCAATCTGCAATTCCAGAGCCCCGAAGTCGAGCGGCTTGTTATCCTGCCTCGGTCACCGCGCGCTGCGCCATCACCTTGATCAGGTTGGCGCGATAGGTCGCGCTGCCGTGGAAGTCCTCCATCAGCCCGCTCGCCGATATCGTCACCTTGTCGATGGCCGCGGCCGACCAGTTGGCCTTCAGCGCCGCCTCGATATCGCTCACGCGCATCACGCCGTTCTGCGATGCGCCGGTGGCGGCGACGCGGACGTCGCCTGCCTTGCTCCTGGCCACGAACACGCCGGTGAGCGCGAAGCGCGATGCCGGATGGCGGAATTTGGCATAGGCCGCCTTGGCCGGAATCGGGAAGGAGACCGCGGTGATGATCTCGCCGTCGTCAAGGGCGGTCGTGAACAGGCCCTTGAAGAAGTCGTCGGCCTTGATGCTGCGCGTGTTGGTCTTGACCGTGGCATCGAGCGCGACCAGGGCAGCCGGGAAGTCCGCCGCCGGGTCGTTGTTGGCGATCGAGCCGCCGATGGTGCCGCGGTAGCGCACCGCCGGATCGCCGAGCACCGAGGTGAGGTGCGCGATCGCCGGGATGGTCTTGTTGACTGTCGCGTCGGTCATGATGTCGTAGTAGGTGGTGGCGGCCTTGATGGTCAGGGTGTCGGCGGAGGCCTCGACGCCGACCAGCTCCTTGATCCGCGCCAGATCGATGACATCGGACGGCGCGGCGAGCCGCTGCTTCATCACCGGCAGCAGCGTCTGGCCGCCGGCGAGATATTTTGCGTCGCTGCCCTTGCCGAACAGCGCGACGGCGTCGTCGATGCTGGAGGCGCGGTGATATGTGGTCTCGTACATGATCGTGCTCCCGCTTACTCTGCAGCCTGCTGCTGATGGACGGCATGCCACACCCGGTCGGGCGAGGCCGGCATTTCCAGTTGGTTGTTGCCGATGGCGTCGGTGATCGCATTGATCACAGCCGCAGACGAGCCGATGGCGCCGGCCTCGCCGCACCCCTTGATGCCGAGCGGATTGCCCGGACACAGCGTGGTGGTGTGCGACAGCTTGAACGACGGCAGGTCGTCGGCCCGCGGCATGGAATAGTCCATGAAGGAAGCGGTCAGCAGCTGGCCGCTCTTGTCGTAGACCGTGCCTTCCAGCAGGGCCTGCCCGATGCCTTGGGCGAGGCCGCCATGAACCTGTCCCTCGACGATCATCGGGTTGATCAGCCGTCCGAAGTCGTCGGCAGCGACAAAGTTGATGAAGCTGGTCTTGCCGGTGTTCGGATCGACCTCGAGTTCGCAGATGTAGGCGCCGGCCGGGAAGGTGAAGTTGGTCGGATCGTAAAACGCGCCTTCCTTCAGGCCGGGCTCCATGCCGTCCGGCAGGTTGTGCGCGGTGTAGGCGGCGAGCGCCACCATCGGCAGCGCCAGCGCCTTGTCGGTGCCGGTGACCTTGAACTGGCCTTCCTCGATGACGATGTCGTCCTCCGAGGCTTCCAACTGGTGCGCGGCGATCTTCTTGGCCTTGGCCTCGACCTTTTCCATCGCCTTGACGATGGCGGAGAGCCCGACCGCGCCGGAGCGCGAGCCATAGGTGCCCATGCCGAACTGCACCTTGTCGGTGTCGCCGTGCACGATCGAGACCTGGCTGATGGGAATGCCGAGACGATCGGCCACCACTTGCGCGAACGTGGTCTCGTGGCCCTGGCCGTGGCTGTGCGATCCCGTCAGGATCTCGATGGTGCCGACCGGGTTGACCCGCACCTCCGCGGATTCCCACAGGCCGACGCCGGCGCCGAGACTGCCGACCGCCTTCGACGGTGCGATGCCGCAGGCCTCGATGTAACAGGAGAAGCCGATGCCGCGCAGCTTGCCGTCCTGCTTGGCCTTGGCTTTGCGGGCGGGGAAGCCGGCATAATCGATGGCCTTCATGGCCGCGTCGAGCGAGGCGTTGAAGTCACCGGTGTCGTAGGCCATGATCACCGGCGTCTGATACGGGAATGATGTGATGAAGTTCTTCCGCCGCAGCTCGGCGGGATCGACCTTCAGTTGCCGCGCCGCCGTCTCCATCAGCCGCTCAACCACGAAGCTCGCCTCGGGGCGGCCGGCGCCGCGATAGGCATCCACCGGCGTGGTGTTGGTGTAGACGCTGATCACCTCGGCGGAGATGTTGGGGATGACATATTGGCCCGACAGCAGCGTTGCATAGAGATAGGTCGGCACCGAGGATGAGAACAGCGACATGTAGGCGCCGAGGTTGGCGTAGGTCTTCACCCGCAGTCCGGTGATCTTGTTGTCCTTGTCGAACGCCATTTCCGCCTTGGTCAGGTGATCGCGACCGTGGGCGTCGGTGAGGAAGGCCTCGGTGCGGTCCGCGGTCCATTTCACCGGCCGGCCGATGCGCTTGGAGGCCCACAGCGCCACCATCTCCTCGGGATAGATGTAGATCTTGGAGCCGAAGCCGCCGCCGACGTCGGGAGCGATCACCCGCAGCTTGTGCTCGGGGGCGATGTTGTAGAACGCCGAGAGCACCAGCCGCGCGACGTGCGGATTCTGCGACGTGGTGTAGAGCGTGAAGTGTTCCTCGGCGGCGTCGTAATCAGCCACTGCCGCGCGCGGCTCCATGGCGTTCGGCACCAGGCGGTTGTTGACGATGTCCAGCTCCACCACATTGGCGGCGGCCTTGAAGGCTTCGTTGGTCGCGGCTTCCTCGCCGATGTGCCAGTCATAGATCACGTTGCCCGGGGCTTCGGGGTGCAGCTGCGGCGCGCCTGCGGCGATGGCAGCGCGGACGTCGGCGACCGCTGGAAGCTCCTCATAGTCGACCACCACGGCTTCGGCGCCGTCGCGTGCCTGATTGCGGGTTTCGCCGAGCACGACGGCGACCGCCTGTCCGACAAAGCGCACGGTTTCCGGCGCCATCGCCGGCCATGCGCCCATTTTCATCGGCGAGCCGTCCTTGGAATGGATCATCCAGCCGCAAATCAGGTTGCCGACCTTGTCGTCGACGATCTGCCGGCCGGTGAGCACCGCGACCACGCCGGGCTTCTTCAGCGCTTCGGATGCGTCGATGCCTTTGACCTTGGCGTGCGGATGCGGGCTGCGCACGAAGTGTGCGTAGGTCATGCCATGCAGCCTTATATCGTCGACATACCGGCCCTTGCCGGTGATGAATCGCTTGTCTTCCTTGCGCACGACGCGTGCGCCAATGCCATCAACACCCATGCCGTCTCTCCCTGTCGGGCTGCCTGCCACGCGAAACTCGGATTGGGGCGGCTGCCGCTTTGTGATCGATCTTGAAAAACGCGCCGCGGATCATTCCGCGGCGACGGCGACCTTCATGCGGCCCGCGGCATCGAGCACGGCCTTGACGATGTTGTGGTAGCCGGTGCACCGGCAGATGTTGCCTTCGAGTTCATGCCGCACCGTGGCTTCATCGAGATCGCCACCATGGCGATTGACGATGTCGATCGCCGACATGATCATGCCCGGCGTGCAGTAGCCGCACTGCAAACCATGGTTGTCGCGGAACGCGGCCTGCATCGGGTGCAGCTCGTCGCCCTTCGCAATGCCTTCGATGGTGGTGACATTGGCGCCATTGGCCTGGCCGACCAGCGTGGTGCAGGATTTGACGGCACGGCCGTCGATATGCACGACGCAGGCGCCGCATTGACTGGTGTCGCACCCGATGTGGGTGCCGGTGAGACCCAGATGGTCACGCAGCAGATGAACAAGAAGCGTCCGGTCCTCCACATCGGCGGAAACCGCCTTGCCGTTGACCGTCAGTTTGACTGTTGCCACGCCGATCCTCCCTGACTGTATTTTTCATTGTTCTAATATAAAACCACGCCCGCGCGGGTTTGTAATCGCGATTTTGGTAGTAGACGCGATTTCGCCTAATTATTTGATCCGGCTGGGGACTTCGCTTTGGCGAAATTCCCGGGTCGGGGCCGGTTTCGCCCCTTGGTTCCATCCCCTGCCTCCTGGCGATTGATGGAGCGGGGCAATTCCGTCGCCTCGGCCGCCGACAGCCGGCGAAGTCCAGCGTCCCGGAGCCTGGTCTGGGCGCCCTCAACGAGCCCGGGATTCTCAAGCGCTGCATTTCGGCCAGGTGGTGCGGCGTTTGCGAAATTCCCCTCAACCTCGTGGCGACGAGATCGACGCGCAGATCAGCGGCAGGATCGCCTAGCCGGGTGCGCGCCTGATCGACCTGACCTCGAAAAAACTCGCCGGCACCTTCGTCGAAAATCGCGCGTTGGCCCTCGCGCCGGTTCGTCTCTGAAGTCTTCCGGTCGCTCGGATCGCGCAGTGTTCGACTTGAACGCAAGTGCTGTGGCGCAAGCATTTCATGCGTTGATGCACGACGTCGCGATGCGGCTCGGAGTTTCATTTTCCGCGCGTGCGCGGGAGGAATTCCCGATGACGAACTGGACTACTACCTTCCGCCTATACTGTGAGCGAAATTCCGGTGCTGTAATTCCATCACGATAGCGCGCCGCGTGCGCGCGTCGAGACACAAGCCTCCGCGCACTCATCGTCGAGTCGCGACTGCGGCAAAACAACATTGGAGGAAGCACATGACGTTGAGGAGCAGGAGGTTCCTTGCTGGCGCATCCATCATCGCCAGTCTGGTTGCGGGGACGATCGCTGCAGGCGCCAATGACTCGGTCAACAAGGCCGCGTCCGATCCCAACCAGTGGGCCGTGGCCGGCCATGACTACGGCAACACGCGTTTCAGTCCGCTCAAGCAGATCAATTCCGAGAATGCTGGCAAATTGTCGCTGGTCTACTCGTTTTCGCTGGCATCGCTGCGATCGAACGAATCCTCGCCGGTGGTGATCGGAAACACGCTCTACGTTACCACATCCTGGGGACCGAAATACGTCTACGCGCTGGACGCCGCGACCGGCGCGCGCAAATGGACCTATGAGCCCGAGATCCCGGACGACGTGCTGCAGTATGCGTGCTGCGACGTGAACAATCGCGGCGTGTCGTATGCAGACGGCAAGCTGTTCATCGGCCGCCTCGACGGCAAGCTGACGGCGCTCGACGCCAGTACGGGCAAGGAGCTCTGGACCTCCAACGTGGTCGACTACAAGCAGGGCTCGGTGATCACCTCGCCGCCGCTTGTCGTTCGCGACAAGGTCATCACCGGTTTCGGCGGTGGCGAGTATGGCGTTCGCGGGTCGTTGCAGGCGTTCGACATCAACACCGGCAAGCAGGTGTGGCAGACTTTCACCGTTCCCGCGCCCGGCGACCCCGGCAGCGAGACCTGGAAGGGCGATACCGGACTGCATGGCGGCGGCGCGCCTTGGCTGGTCGGCTCCTACGATCCCAAGTCCGACACGGTGTATTGGGGCACCAGCAACCCCGGTCCCTGGAACACCGGCGTCCGATCCACCGGCGACGGCAATTTCGGCAAGCTGACCAATCTCTACACGGCGTCGACGCTGGCGCTCGATCCCAACACCGGCAAGATCAAGTGGCACATTCAGGGCACGCCGGCCGACGCCTGGGATTACGACGGCGTCAACGAACTCGTCCTCGCCAACCTGAAGAAGGACGGGAAAGAGGTTCCGGCGCTGATGAAGGCCGACCGCAACGGCTTCTTCTTCGTGGCGAACCGCGAAACCGGTGAACTGCTCTCGGCGGAGAAATACATCTACGCCAACTGGGCGGAGAAGTTCGATATCAAGACCATGCGCGCGGTCGAAAATCCGGACAAGCGGCCCGGTCCAGGCCATCCGGCCAAGGACATCTGCCCGAACCTGATCGGCGGCAAGAACTGGCAGCCGATGTCGTTCAATCCGGAGACCGGCCTGGTCTACATCCCGACCAACAATGTCTGCATGGACTGGTCGGTGAGCGACATCTCCTACAAGCGCGGCGTGTTCTACCTCGGCGCCGAATTCCCGACCAAGGAAGGCCCGGGCGGTTTCCTCGGCGAACTGGTGGCGTGGGATCCGGTGAACAGCAAGAAAGTGTGGTCGATCAAGCAGGACCTGCCGTTCAACGGCGGCACCCTGACCACCGGCGGAAACCTGGTGTTCTACGGCAATCTGCATGGTGACTTCCATGCGATCGACGCCAAGACCGGCAAGGTGCTCTGGAAGAAGAACCTCGGCAGCGGCATCGGCGCGGGCCCGGTCACCTATTCGGTGGACGGCAAGCAGTATGTCGCCGTGGTCGTCGGCCGCACCGCATCGATCCCGGCATTCCTCGGCGACATCGGCAAGAAGATGACGGCGGCCGCACCTGAAGGTGGCTCGCTGTTCGTGTTCGCCGTTCAGTAAAGTCAACCGACGACAATAAAGGGAGACGTGGTTTGTTCTCACAACGTCTGATCAAGGGCGGATGGTCTTGCGCGATGCGCAATATCCGAACCGCCGCGCTCATCCTCGCTCCCGCAACACTGCTGCTGTCCGCGGCGCCGGTCACCAGGGCCGGCGCCGAGGACGCCAAGCCCGACGACGTCAAGCCGTTGCGGCTCTGCGCCGATCCGACCAACCTGCCGTTTTCCAGCGACAATCCGGCGAAGCCGGGCGTGTACCTCGAAATCGGCCAGGCGCTGGGCAAGGCATTGGGTCGGCCGGTCAGCTACGACTGGTACAAATCATATTTCGGCAAACGCACCGTGCGGGTGACGCTGCTCGGCAAGCAGTGCGACGCCATGATCGGCCTGCCGCCCAGCGAAGATTTCATGGGACCGGCGGTGATTTTCTCGAAGGCCATCGCCCGGGAGGGGTATGCCTTCGTTGCCGCAAAGGGCCGCAGCTTTGCCGGTCTCGACGATCTCGCGCATCTGCGTGTGGCGGTGCAATATCAGACCACGCCGCAAAACCTGCTGGCGTTGCGCGACGACATCACGAAAGTGACGGTGCTGTCGCCCGAAGAAGGCATGCAGGCGCTCGATCAGGGTAAAGTCGATGTCGCGTTCATCTGGGGACCGGTCGCCGGCTGGCTCAACAAGACCGAATACGGCGATCGTTTCGTGATCCGGAGCACCGACGGCGATGGCCTGTTGTGGCCCGTCGCCATCGGGTTCGCAAAGGCGTCGAAGGAGCTGCGAGACCAGGTCGATGCCCAACTGCCCGGCCTGGAGCCGGTGATTGCCGAAATCTCGGCGAAATATGGGTTCCCTGTCGATGTCCCGATCAAGCTCGGCGCCTTGATCCAGCCGGCGGTCATGCATGCGTCGGCCGATACGTCGGAGCGGCCGGTGATTGCCGTCCAGGCCACCACAGCCCCGGCCGCAACGCCTGCGGCTGCGTCGACCGGGCCCGCGCCAACAACCCATCCCGCGGATGCGAGCGAAGGACGTGAGCTGTTCAACGGTACCTGCGCCCATTGCCATGGGCCGGACGCCGTGCAGAGCGAACGACGCATCGATCTCCGGCTGCTGCAGAAGCGGTATGGCGGCGACACCCGCGACAAATTCTGGGTCACGGTTCACGAGGGACGCCCCGCCAAGGGAATGCCGGCGTGGAAGGAAGTCTTTGACGATCAACAGCTCGAAAACGTGTATGGTTATTTGATGAGCGTGCAGACGCCGCCGAATTGATGCGGGGATGTCGGCGGGTGGCATGAGCCATGAAACCGTGACCCATGAAACCGTGAGCCATGAAACCATAGGCGATGGAGCAACAGGCAGCGGAACAACGAGCCACGATGGTGACGCCTGGCAATTGTCTCTCCGGTATCGGAGCCGCAGAATGACCAGCTTCCTTCTGATCGACGATCATCCGTTGTTCAGGGAGGCTTTGGGCAATGCCGTGCGTTTGGCTCATCCGGATGCCCGCATCTTCGAGACCACGTCGATCAAGGGCGCGTTGAGCATCCTCGCCGCCGAGGAGGGAATCGATCTGGCGCTGCTCGACCTGTCGCTGCCGGACGCGGCGGACTTTTCGGGATTTCTGCGGCTGCGCGAAACCCATCCGAGACTTCCGGTCGCCATCGTGTCGAGCGAGGAAGATCAGAAAGTCATTCGCGAGGCGCTGGCGCTGGGTGCGGCGGGCTACCTGCCGAAATCGACATCCAAAAGCGAACTCGCGCTGTCGATCGACCGGGTGTTGAGCGGATCGATCTCGGTGCCGAAGAATTTCGTGGTGACGAACGACAGCGGCGCGGATTTCACGCAGGCGCTGAAGGAACGGCTGAAGGAGCTGACGCCGCAGCAGCTCAAGGTGCTGGATCTGATCCGGCGCGGGTTTCAGAACAAACATATCGCGACCGAACTCAAGCTCGCGGAATCCACGGTGAAGGCGCATGTCACCGAGATCCTGCGCAAGCTGAAGCTGTTCAGCCGGAACAAGGCGGTGATCGAGATCGGCAAGATCGGCCTTCCCAATGCGAAGCCGCAGGGAGCCAGGCCCGATCGTGCCAGATCGTGATCTTGCGCAAGGACGTGTTTGAGCGTCCGGTGGAACGTGGATGATGGGGACTGAATTGAACCGCGATTTCTGATCCCAGACGCAAACAGGACTGAGACGAACAGTGACCCGATTTTTAATCGTCGAGGATCATCCGTTGTTCCGGGAGGCGCTGGAAAGCGCCGTATGCATCGCCAATCCCGACGCGGAAATTCTCCAGGCGGCCTCCATCGACGAGGCGCTCGAGGTGCTGTCGTCGGTCTGCAACATCGACCTCGTGCTGCTCGATCTGTCGATGCCGGGAACCACGGGGCTTTCCGGCGTGATCCACATCCGCAAGGCGTTTCCGAAAAAGCCGGTCGTGATCGTGTCGAGCTATGAGGAATTGCACATCATTCAAAGCGTGCTGGCGCTGGGCGTGTCCGGATACATTCCCAAGTCGACCTCCAAGCCCGAGCTTGCAGAGGCCATCAGCGAGGTGCTGCGCGGAGAAATCTACCTGCCGGCGCACTATCGGGATGCGGCGCGGACGCGCCGGCCGAAGGTCGACCACCGCGATCTCCTGAAACGCCTGCATGATCTGACGCCGCAGCAATTGCGTGTGCTGGACATGGTGCGCAAGGGGCTGCAGAACAAGCAGATCGCCTACGAGCTCAAGATCTCCGAGACCACGGTCAAGGTGCATGTGTCGGACATTCTGCGCAAGCTGAAGGTCTTCAGCCGCACTAACGCCATCATCGAGATTGCGAAGATCGATTTTGCCAGCCTGATCGGGCAAGCGCCCGGCAAGCATCGCACCCCCGACCGTATCGAGAGCTAGTCGTCCCGCTCTGTTGCCTTTGTCGGACGTCAGGCCAGCAGGTACGACAGCAGCGAGCGCAGCTCGGCAGGTCTGATGGGTTTCTTCAAAAGCTCCAGCCCATAGATCCCGGCCTCGTGCGCGGCATCGGCCGAGTAATCGGCGGTGACCACCATGGCCGGGATTTCACTCTGGGTGTGCTGCCGGATCATGTTGACGGCCTCGAGGCCGCTTTCGCCGGCGTCGAGATGCAGGTCGGCGATGATCGCGTTGGGCTCACCGCCAAGCGCCCCGATGCGCTCCAGCGCGTCGGCGGTGGAGACCGTCTTGGCGACGTCGCACCCCCATTTTTCCAGCAGCGCCGCCATCGCATCCGCGCTTGCGGGATCGTTTTCGACCAGCAATATCTTTGCGCCCTGCAGGCCGCTGTACTGAAAGTCGATGTGCCTGCTGTCGCCCTCCAGCGCCGAATAGGCCTCCAGCGCGACCCGCGGCATGGTCACGGAGAACGACGAGCCGTGGCCGATGCGCGATGCAAGCCGGATCTCGTGCCCGAGAGCGGTTGCGAACCGCCGCACGATCGACAAGCCCAGGCCAAATCCGGCGTCGTCCCCGGCGCCGGCGTCCCCTCTCTGGAATTCGAGGAAAATCGCCTGCCGCTGGGCTTCGGCGATCCCGGGGCCGGTGTCGTGAACCTGGATCTGGATGCTGTCCCCCCTGCGCCGGCATCCCATCAGCACGCCGCCCTTCTGGGTGTAGCGCAGCGCATTGGCCAGCAGGTTCTGCAGGATCCGGCGCAGCATCAAGGGGTCGGACATCACGATGTCGGACGATGGCTGGATGGTCAGCGCCAGGCCGCGCTTGGCCGCAAGCGGTGCGAACTCCTGCCGCAGCGGATCGAACAGCGAGGAGATCGGGATCGGCCGCGCCTCCGGCCGCAGCACCCCGGCATCGAGCTTGGAAATATCGAGCAGGGTCTTGAGCAGGTCCTCGAGCGTGAGCAGCGATCGGTCGACCTGCCCGATCAGCGCCGCGCCCTGGTCCGAGATATCCATCTCGGCAAACGTGGACAGCGTCAGCCGCGCCGCATTCAGCGGCTGCAGCAGGTCGTGGGTCACCGAGATCAGCACCGAGGATTTCAGCGAACTCGCCGCCTCGGCCTGCTGCTTGGCGCGATAGAGATCGTCGTTGCTGCGCTCGATCGAGCGCAGCGCGGCCTGCAATTCCTTCGTCCGGTTCAGCACCTGGTGGTCGAGCGCGATCGCCGTCTCGAACAGCGAGAACGCATTGTACTGCTGGTCGATCGAGCGCTCCACGCGCGACATCAGGGCGGCGTTGATCTTGCGCAGTTTCGCCGCCTCCCGCCGCAGCGCTTCGATCGAATTTGCGTCCTGCGATGTCATGACTGTTGCGGCCTCGTGCCGATGGCGATGCCGGTCAGCGTCTGGTTGAGGTGCATCGCGCGAAACTGCTCGCCATAGGTATGGAAGCCGACCACATTGTTCTTGCGATACAGGTCCGACATCTCGCGTGCGAACTGGTGCTGCTCCGCGTCCAGTCGCCGCAGCACGCACTCGAACCCGATATAGACCGAGGCCTCGCCAATCTCGGCGCGGGTTTCGGCGAACAGGTCCTGGGTCGCGCTGATCGGGTTGCGCGGCCGCGCTGCGGTGAGCACCATGCCCTCGTCGATGGCGCAAAAGAAACTCAGCGAGCCGTCCGGGTTCATCCGCTGGATCGAGCGCGCATAATAGGCGCCGCCGACCCGGACCAGCACCGGATGCGCGGCGAACGAGAACGCGTCGAGCTTGGTGTCCATGATGCCGACCGCGCGGGAATACTCCTCGGCGGCGGGTTCGGCATTGATCTCCTTGACCACGCGCCGCTCGATGTCGGCCTCGGTCACCACCATCTTGGTCGAGGTCGGCTCGAAATTGTCGCACTTGAACAGCCGGAACGGCAGCGCCGTCTTCAGCAGGATGAGAACGGCGGAGTCGGAGTGGGCCTCGCCGTCGTAGAACACCCAGGTTTTTTCGAAACGCAGGCCGTCGCCGGCCGATCCGCCGACCACCGGAATGTTGTCCAGCGAGGCGTAGATCGCCGACATCACGGCTTCCTCGCGCTGGCACAGGCCATCGATCAGCAGCAGGCCGAACGAATGGTGTGCTTCGGAGTCGGGTGAGCAGCGCGCCAGCTCCTGGCGCAGCTCGGTGCCGAGCCTGCGGCCGTCCTCGACGCGGAAACTGCTGAGATCGGGGAACGGCCGGGCGACGATGCAGAAATCCGACGCGTTGAAGCCGAGCGCCACCACGCTGTTGTCGCTCCATCCATCGGGCGACAGCTCGCCGGCGGTGGTGCAGCCGAAGATGGGCGTGGTTCCGAACGATCCGGCGATCCCCGCCAGGAAATCGTGCGGGTCATAATAAGGTGACAGGAAAACCAGGATCATCGCCAGATTGTCGGATGGCAACTGACGGACAATATCCGCCGCGGCCTCGCGGACGGTGGCGGCCTTGGACTGGGCGACGGCGACGCCCGATGTCGTGTTGAACCGATGGTCGGCCCGATCCACCCTTGGTCTCCCTCCCTGGTTGCCGGCGTCGGCTGACGGCGTTCCGCGGTGAGGGTCGATTAAGACCGCCGGCGTGCCGTTCTCCCTGACGATGTTTTTGCTTGCTCTCATATAAGGACGCCGCTTCCCGGCTTTGCAACCACGATCTTTGGCGGATCGCCCGATGAAATAGCCGGCGACCTCGGGGCCTCCGGCAGAACCGGTCGCGAGATATGACATCCTTGCGTGCGGGGTCGGCGGAGGGCGGCCTTGCCGTCCTGACGCACCGATGCAAGATGGCTGCAAATTCGGAGCTGGTTCCAATTCCCCCGTGTGCGAGGCAATTCCGGCGGGGGGAATTTTGCATCGGCGCCCGGACTTCGGGACCTCAACGGAAGGACATATCCGGCGTGATCAACAAGCAGATAAACGACATCAGGGAGGCGGTGGCCGATATTCGCGACGGCGCCGTCGTGCTGGTGCCCGGTTTCGGGGCGGTCGGCATCGCCGATCACCTGCTGGAGGCGCTGTGCGACCAGGGCGCGCGGGAGCTGACCATCGTCGCCAACAATTCGGGCAATGACGAGCATGGCCTGGCGCGGCTGATCAATCTGGGCCGGGTCCGCAAGGTGATCTGCTCCTATCCGCGCTCCGGCGATTACAGCGCCTTCCTCAACGCCTATCGCGCCAAGAGCCTCGAACTCGAGCTGGTGCCGCAGGGGACCATCAGCGAACGGATGCGTTGCGCCGCAGCGGGGCTGGGCGGGTTCTTTTCGCCGGTGTCGGCCGGCACCAAGCTGGCCGAGGGCAAGGAAACCCGCGAAATCGACGGCCGCCTGCATGTCTTCGAGAAGCCGTTGCGCGGCGATGTCGCGCTGGTGAAGGCCGCGCGCGCCGACCGTTGGGGCAACCTGACCTACCGCAAGTCCAGCCGGAACTTCAATCCGGTCTGCGCCATGGCCGCCGATCTCACCATCGTGGAGACGGAAACCATGGTCGAGCTCGGCAGCCTCGATCCGGAAGCCGTGGTGACGCCCGGCATCTTCGTCAACCGCATTGTCGAGGTCGGCCGTCTGCCGCCGAAAAACCATCCGCTATATGCCAAGATGCTGGGAGCTGCCGCATGACCCCGTTGACCCGCCATCAGATGGCCTGGCGCGCCGCGCAGGACCTGCCGGAAGGCGCCTATGTCAATCTCGGCATCGGCATTCCGACCTTGACCGCGAGTTATGTGCCGCCCGAGCGCGAAGTGATCTTCCACAGCGAGAACGGCGTGCTGGGTCTCGGCCCTGCGCCGAAGCCCGGCGAGGAGGATGAAGAGCTGATCGACGCCGGCAAGAACTTCACCACCCTGATCACCGGCGGCTGTTACGTCCACCACGCCGATGCCTTCCTGATGATCCGGGGCGGCCATCTCGACGTCAGCCTGCTCGGCGCCTTCGAGGTGTCGGGCACCGGTGACCTCGCCAACTGGACCACCGAGGATCCGGATTTTCCGCCGGGTGTCGGCGGCGCCATGGATCTCGCGGTCGGCGCCCGCGCCATCCGCGTGCTGATGGAGCACACCAGCAAGAAGGGCGAACCGCGCATCAAGCACCAGTGCTCGCTGCCGCTGACCGCGCCGGGCGTGGTCAAGCGCATCTACACCAATCTGGCTGTGATCGACGTCACCCCCGATGGCCTGGTGGTGCGGGAGATGGTGCCGGGTTTGGATCTGGCCCGGCTGCAGACCCTGACCGAGCCCAAACTCACTCTGGCTGCGGACTGGCGCGAGATTCATGCGCCGGTGATCAGTGTGCCCTCCAAGGCCAAGGCCTCTGAACAGGCGGCATAAGGTCGCTGCCGCGGTGAACCGCTACGCGAAACGGTAGCGGTTTACACCCTCTTATCCATTTTGCCTTAAGTTTGAAGGAAGTGACCGGGGTCGTTCCGGTCACTTTCGCTTGGCAATCGGTTGGGGTGGTTCGCAAATGGGCTGGTTCAGAAGAGCCGCAGGGCAAAAGCAGCAGAAGCCGAAGAAATCAGGCTTTCTGTCGAATCTGAGATTTCGCGCCAAGATCATGCTTGGCTTCATCACGGTGCTCGGCCTGTCCGCCCTCAGCATGGGCGTCGCCTATTTCGGCTTTGAGCGGATCTCGGTCGGGGTCAGCTCCTACCACGCCATCATCGGGGAAACCGATGCCGCCCGCGACATCGATCGCGCGCTGGTCGAATATCAGCTGCTGGCGCGCTACTACGCGCTGACCGGCTATGCCGCCGACGAAGCCGCCGCCCGCGCCGCCGAGGCCGATCTTCGCAAGGCGATCCGGCGCGCCGAGACGGTTGCGACCCAGGACCGCTGGCAGCAGATCGCCACGCTGTCCGGCAAGTTCGTCGACTTCACCAAGCTGTTCTCCCAGGTGGTCGAGATCAAGACCGAGAACGCCGGCATCGCATCCAACCAGCTTCTGCGGCTGGGGAATTTCTTCCGCTACCGCCTGGAAGACCTTGCCGATACCGCGGCACTCGCCGGCCAGACCTCGTTTCAGTCGAGTGTCAAGGAAATGGCGATGCAGTCGGCCGCCGTCACCGCGAACGTCGGCAATTTCATCGTGAAGCCTGACCAGGCGGTCGCCAACAGCGCCACCGCGCGGATTCATCTGCTCAAGAACAGCTTCGCCTCGCTGACCTCGAGCGACGAGAAGCTGACCGTCAAGATCAAGGAAATCGCCGATCAGCTCGGCGGCTATCAGGAGTCGTTTGCGAAGTTCGTGCAGAACTCCGCCAAGGTCGACGAACTGACCGCGAAGATGACCGATGCCGCCACTGCGATCACCAAGGACGCCAAGGCCGTCAAGGACGATCTGCTGGTGCAGCAGCAGCGCATTTCCGATCAGACCAGCGCCACGGCCCACGACACCAGGAATTTCGTGATGTTGCTCGGTGTCGGCGGCCTCGTGCTCGGCGCCTTGCTGGCGTGGTTCCTCGGGCAGGGGATTTCCCGGCCGATGATCGGCATGTGCAAGGCGATGCGCGAGCTCGCCGGGGGCAATTTCGACGTTGTGCTTCCCGGACTCGGCCGCAAGGACGAGATCGGCGAGATGGCCAGCGCCGTGGAAGAGTTCAAGCTGCAGGCGGTGGCGAAAGCCGAACGTGAAGCGGCGGAACGCGAAACCGAGAGCAAGGCGACCGGCGACGCGCGCCGTGCGGAACTGCATCGTTTCGCCGACAATTTCGAAACCGCCGTCGGCGGCATCGTCTCGAACGTATCCTCGTCGGCAAACCAGCTGGAAAGCGCGGCTGCGACGCTGACGCGCACGGTCGACACCACCAAGGAGTTGTCCGGCCGGGTGGCCGGCGCGTCGGAGGAAGCCTCCTCCAACGTGCAGTCGGTTGCCTCGGCGACCGAGGAGCTCTCGGCGTCGGTCGATGAGATCGGGCGGCAGGTGCAGGAATCCAGCCGGATTGCCGCGGCCGCCGTGACCCAGGCCGAACAGACCGATGCGCGGATCGCGAAACTGTCGCGCGCGGCGCAACAGATTGGTGATGTCGTGAAGCTGATCACGGCGATCGCCGAGCAGACCAACCTGCTCGCGCTCAACGCAACCATTGAGGCCGCACGCGCCGGCGAAGCCGGACGCGGGTTCGCGGTGGTTGCATCCGAGGTGAAGTCGCTGGCCAGCCAGACGGCGAAGGCGACGGATGAGATCTCCTCGCACATCACCGGCATGCAACTCGCGACCCAGGAGTCCGTCGCTGCGATCAAGGAAATCGGCCAGACCATCGGCCAGATCTCGCGCATCGCCGGTACCATCGCCACCGCGGTCGAACAGCAGAGCTCGGCAACCCAGGAAATCGCTCGCAATGTCCAGAGCGTCGCCCAGGGCACGCAGGAAGTCGCGGGCAGCATCACCGAGGTCAACCGCGGCGCCGGCGAAACCGGAGCGGCCTCCGGCGAAGTGTTGAACTCGGCACAGACGTTGTCGGTGGAAAGCACGCGGCTGCGCCAGGAGCTCGATCGCTTCATGGCCACCATCCGGGCCGCCTGACGCCGGACACATTTGGTTTGCTCAAGACGCCCTCGGGTCGAAAGCCCGGGGGCGTTTTCTTTTTCACTGTTTCTGAGAAACAAGTGTTTCCCACCCACAATTGTCATCACCGGGCTTGTCCCGGTGATCCCGCTTAGGAGGGCAATTCGTCTCTATGTCAGGGAGGCAGTGCGCCCCTAAGCGGGGTTGTGTCCGCGACTTGGCGTAGCCAAGTCGCTGAGGACAAGCCCGGCAACGACAAAGAAGGGAACCCCGCCGCAAGATTGGCGTTGATGCAGCGCGGCGGGGGCGTTCGATTTCTCCCGCCGCATGTCGACGTCTCGAGGCGCGAGCCCCGAGATCTTTGAATCACGGGTCAGCCCCGGACCATCTCAACGCGCGCGATACCTTCAGGCTTCCCACGCCGTCGGCTATCCCTGCGTGCGACGGAAGGACCCATGATGGGTGGAGTGAGTCATGTGGCGCCGGCAGGGGTCGACGCAGCCGGGCGCAAGCCATATCGGGACGATCCGGCGTCCGGCTCCGACACGGTTGCCGCCGGCTCGCGCGTGATCGAAACCGATATTCCCGCGCGGCTCGATCGGCTGACCTGGAGCAGGTTCCACACCCTTGTCGTTGTTGCGCTCGGCGTGACATGGATTCTGGACGGGCTTGAAGTGACGCTCGCCGGCGCGTTGTCCGGCGCCCTGAAGCAGAGCCCGACGCTTCGTTTCACCAACACCGATGTGGGGCTCGCCAACAGCGCCTATCTTGCCGGCGCCGTGCTCGGCGCCATCGTGTTCGGCTGGCTGACCGATCGCATCGGCCGCAAGAAGCTGTTCTTCATCACGCTCTCGATCTATCTGGTGGCGACGGCGGCCACGGCGTTTTCGTGGAGCGTCTGGAGCTACGCGCTGTTTCGCTTCGTGACCGGCGCCGGCATCGGCGGCGAGTACACGGCGATCAACTCCACCATCCAGGAACTGGTGCCGGCGCGCTATCGCGGCTGGACCGATCTCGTGATCAACGGGAGTTTCTGGGTGGGCGCCGCGATCGGCGCCGTCTGCGCCATCGTGCTGCTCGATCCGGCGGTGATCAATCCGGAACTGGGTTGGCGGCTGGCGTTCCTGACCGGCGCGGTGCTCGGGCTTGTCGTGTTCGTGATGCGGCTCTGGATTCCCGAAAGCCCGCGCTGGCTGATGATCCATGGCAAACCGGACCAGGCAACGGCCATCGTGGGGGACATCGAACGCGCGGCCGGCGCAACGTCCGGTGCCGCCGATCAGGAGCTGCCGAAGATCAGGCTGACCATGCGCAGCCACACGCCGCTGCGCGAGGTGGCGCAGACGCTGTTCCACACCTACCGGCAGCGTTCGCTGGTCGGACTGACCCTGATGGCCGCGCAGGCGTTCTTCTACAATGCGATCTTCTTCACCTATGCCCTGGTGTTGACCGATTTCTTCGGCATCGCCGCGGATCATGTCGGCTGGTACATTCTTCCATTCGCGGCGGGCAACTTCCTGGGTCCGTTGCTGCTGGGCCGCTTGTTCGACACCCTCGGACGGCGCGTCATGATCACATTGACCTACGGGTTGTCCGGCATCCTGCTTGCGGTCTCCGGATATCTGTTTTCAATCGGCGTCCTGAGTGCGCAGACCCAGACCATCGCCTGGATGGTGATCTTTTTCTTTGCCTCGCCCGCGGCCAGCGCCGCGTATCTGACCGTGAGCGAAACCTTTCCGCTCGAGGTGCGCGCATTGGCGATCGCGCTGTTCTATGCGATCGGCACCGGCATCGGTGGCGTCGCCGGCCCGGCGCTGTTCGGCGCGTTGATCGACAGCGGATCGCGCACCAGTGTGTTCGCGGGCTATGTCTTGGGAGCGGCTTTGATGCTAACAGCGTCTGTGGTGGCCTGGCGGTTCTGCATCGCCGCCGAACGCCAGCCGCTGGAATCGATCGCGCGGCCGCTTGCGGCCGTGGAGCAGGATTGAATGAGAATGGACTCGACGCAACAGAAAGTGCCGGACACCGCACCGGAGGATCCGGTCCTCCTGACCGAGACGATCATTGTTCCGTCGCTGGAGGAGTGTGCGTTGCTGCTGGATGTCGACGGCACGCTGCTTGAACTCGCGCCGACGCCGAGCGAGGTCGTGGTGCCGCCCGACTTGCGGACGACCATGAACGGGCTGCTGCAGCGCACGTCCGGCGCGCTCGCGCTGGTGAGCGGTCGTTCGATCAACGATCTCGATACGATCTTCGCCCCAGCGCGGTTTCCCGCGGTCGGCGGCCACGGCGCCGAGATGCGGCTGGCGCCGGGCGGGCTTGCCGTGCCGTCCAAGATCCAGCCGATCGATCCGGATTTGAAGCGCCGCTTCGCTGCGATCGCCGAACTGCACCCGGGCATTCTGCTGGAGGACAAGGGGTATTCGCTGGCGCTGCATTTTCGCAAGGCGCCGCAGATGGAACGGGCGATCTATGATGCGGTTTCGGTGATCCGCGCCGACCTGCCCGAAGCGCCGCTCGAGGTGCTGCCGGGAAAAGCGGTGTGCGAGATCAAGCCTGCCGGATTCAACAAGGCGAGCGGCGTGATCGAGCTGATGAAGCTTCCGCCGTTCAGGGGACGGGTCCCGGTTTTTCTCGGCGACGACGTCACCGATGAAACCGTGTTCGCGATCATGCCGGATCTGCAGGGACATGCGTTCTCGGTGGGACGTCTTGCCAAGGGTGTCAGCGGTCACTTCGAAGATCCGAAACATGTCCGCGCGTGGCTGGCGCAATTGCTCGGCCGCGAGGCCCTCATCGCACTCTGATGGGCAGCGCCTCGGCATCGCGGCACGTCAGTGCTTCGCAATGAGGCGCTTCGAAATAAAAACCTCGGACATAAAAAGCTGAAAAAGATATTTCCAGCGCGATTGCTGATGGAACCCGGTTCCGTGTTCGGCGTCGCCCGAATTTGACTTCATTTGGGACGAATGTTGGCTGCGCGATGATTCACCGGTTCCGTTTTGTTGCGGCTCGTGTGCCGACATGGAACTCGTGTGGAAAAATCGCACGAGAATCATGGGTTTCCGAGTTCCCGTCGTTGTTAAATCTGAACTTCGCGCAGGTCACGTAGGAACCATATTGATGAATGGCCGTTTATCTCTCGACTGAAATTCGGAGAACAGCCTGTGAACCTCGTTGTTGTCTCAAATCGCGTGGCGCGCGCGAAGGCAAACGAGCCCATGACTGGGGGCTTGGCGGCGGCACTGTTGCCGGTGGTGGAAAAATCCGGTGCGATTTGGGTGGGCTCCAGCGGCCGTGTCCGCGACGGGGCGCAGAAGGATCCCTTTCCGCAGATCGAATCGCTCGGCGCTGGCGCCATTGCGATGCTCGATCTGCCGGCGGCGCATTACGGTGGCTACTATGAAGGCTTTGCCAACTCGGCATTGTGGCCGGCGCTGCATTCGCGCCCGGATCTGATCCGGGTCTCGAACGAAGATTATAAATCCTATCGCGAAGTGAACGCCTTCATGGCGCGGGCTCTGCTGCGCTTCCGCAAGCCGGACACCGCGTTCTGGATTCAGGATTACCATTTCCTCGCGCTCGGCGCCGAATTGCGCGAACTCAATGTGCGCCAGCCGATCGGCTTCTTCCTGCACACGCCCTGGCCGGCGTCGTCGGTGATCAATGGCGTGCCGAACCATCGTGAGCTGATCGGCGCCATGCTGGCGTATGACCTGATCGGTTTCCAGACCGAGGACGATTGCGAGAACTTCGCGGAGTATCTGCGCAGCGAACTTGGCCTCGAGGTGGAGGACGGCGTGGTGACGTCATCCTATGGAACCTCGCGTCTGGCTGCCTTTCCGATCGGCATCGACGTCGATGCATTCGCGCAGCATGCGGCGCGGGCCGCGTCCCACCCCGACGTCTCCCGATTGCGCATGAGCCTGCATGGCGAAAAACTCGCGATCGGCGTCGATCGCGTGGACTACTCGAAAGGGCTGGTCAATCGCATCAGCGCGTTCGATCGTCTTTTCACCGCTCAGCCGCAACTCAAGCGCGCGGTCTCGCTGTTGCAGATCGCAACGCCATCGCGCGGAACGATCGAGGCCTACGGCAACTTGCAGAGCGAACTGTCGAAGCTCGTGACCGACGTCAACGGCCGCCACGGCGAGGTCGACTGGACGCCGATCCGTTATCTCAGCAAGGGTTTCAGCCAGACGGTTCTGGCCGGCTTCTACCGCGCCGCCCAGGTGGGTGTGGTGACGCCGCTTCATGACGGCATGAACCTCGTCGCCAAGGAGTATGTCGCCGCGCAAAATCCGGCTGACCCGGGCGTCCTTGTGCTGTCGAAATTCGCCGGCGCCGCGAACGAGCTCGATACCGCGCTCCAGGTCAATCCGCATGACATCGATTCGATGGCGCGCGCGATCTCGACGGCGCTGACCATGCCGGCGCCCGAGCGGCGGATGCGCTGGGAAGCCATGATGACAAAACTGCGGGCAGGCACCATCCAGCAATGGTTCGCGGATTTCGTCGAGGCGCTGGAAGATGCGCATACGATCGGCGACAACAAGGTCGTCACCCCCAAGCCGGTCTACGGCCCCACGGTTCGACCGCTCTATTCGGTCGGAGCCGGGCGTCTGCAATAGGCACGGACTTGAATCGACGCACGCACCTGCTTCACCTCGCCCCGCTTGCGGGGAGAGGTCGGATTGCGAAGCAATCCGGGTGAGGGGGACTCACCGCGAGTCCGAGCGCTGCGATAAAGTGCCCCTCTCCCCGCAAGCGGGGCGAGGGAGAAGTGGCCCACCGCTTCGACCTGAACTCAATGCGTGGGCCCGTGCCTGCGGAGCCCCCGACTTTTTCACATCAGTCGCAGTACGACACGCCGTCGATGATGGCGCAGCGGGTCTTGTTCGGCGCGTTCGGGTCGTCGAGCGGCACCATGCCGCTGCCCTTGCCGACAAAGACGCCCTGGCCGATATGGACCGAGGCCTTGTTGCCGATGATCACGCTGGGATGCTGGGTCGCAGAGCTCGACCGGGTGCCGTCGCTCCAGATGATGCTGTCGCCGGCCAGTGCGCCGCGCCGTCCATCGTCACAGAACACCGCCGAGCCGTCGCGCCGGCAGGTCTGCGCCGAGGCGGGGTGGGACACGGCCATCAGTGCGACGAGGCAGCATCCCAGATGAAGAGCAGAGCGTGTCATAAGGTGCGTGCCTCTTACTGCTTGCGGATCCGGAACGTCAGGCCGGCGTCGGTCTGCTCGGTGAATTCGATGATATCGCCGGTTTGCTGAACCAGATGCGGGATATCGATCGCGGCCAGCGGATCGGTGCACTCCACCACCACGACGTCGCCGCTCTTCAGCGTGCGCAGCGCCTTGCGGGTCCGCAGGGCGGGCAAGGGGCATTTCAGACCTTGAAGGCGTAGAACCGTGTCGGGCATGGATGGGAGCTCGTCATTTTGCTCGTCCGGTCTCGCCGCAGCCGGGCCAAAAATCAAGCGCTCAGGCCTGCGGGCGGCTCAATTCGCTGCAGCCGGGCGCCATCCGATTCACGATCCGACGGAATTGCGTCATCCGGTTGTCGGAGAGGCCGTCAAAACGGCTCGGCCAATGCCGAATATTCCTTTTATATCAACGGATTGTGGAAATGTTCCGGCGCGGGCCTGCACTCCCTTGCAAAACGCCGTTGACCCCGTCATGAGAGGCGCACGGAGAGGTGGCCGAGTGGTTGAAGGCGCACGCCTGGAAAGTGTGTATACGGGAAA
>JBGMOD010000146.1:0-1201 GCA_041424235.1 Hyphomicrobiales bacterium | reverse complement strand
CCGCTCGCGGGCTTCGGCAAGCAGGCGCGCAACGGCATGCAGCTGCGCGTGGACGAACTCAACGAGCAGGGCAACGTCAACGGGCGCAAGCTCAAGCTCTTCGTCGAAGACTCGGGCTACGACCCGAAGAAGGCCGTGCTGGCGGCGCAGAAGCTGGTGAACCAGGAAAAGATCTTCATCATGGCCGGCCACATCGGCACGGCGCAGAACATGGCGGCGATGCCGGTGCAGTTCGACAAGAACGTCATCAACTACATGCCGATCACCGCGGCGCGCGAGATGTACGAGCCGCTGAACCGGCTGAAGTATTCGTTCGCGGCCACCTACTACGACCAGATCCGGCTGGCCCTGCCGAAGATGATCAAGGACAAGGGCGCCAAGAAGGTCTGCACCATCTACCAGGACGACGAGTTCGGGCTCGAGGTGCAGCGCGGCGCCGAAGCGGGCCTGAAGGCCGCGGGCATGGAGCTGGCCGAGAAAACATCGTTCAAGCGCGGCGCCACCGACTTCAGCTCGCAGGTCGCGAAGATGAAGGCCGCCAACTGCGACCTCGTGGTGCTCGGCACCATCATCCGCGAGACCATCGGCACGGTAGGCGAGGCGCGCAAGACGGGCTTCAACCCGACCTTCCTGGGCTCGAGCGCGGCGTACACCGACCTGATCCACAAGTTGGGCGGCAAGGCGATGGACGGCGTCTACGCCACGATGACGGTGCAGAACCCCTACACCGACGAGCAGTCGCAGCCGCTGCGCTTCTGGGCCAACAAGTACAAGACCAAGTTCAACGAAGACCCGACCGTGTTCTCGGTGTACGGCTACGTGATCATCGACTCGTTCATCAAGGCGGCGCAGAAGGCCGGGCCGAACCTCACGACCGACAGCTTCATCAAGGCGATGGACAGCATCACCTTCGAGCCCGACATGTTCGGCAGCCCGAAGAGCACGTACACCGCGACCAAGCGCCTGGGCAACGACCAGTCGCGGCTGTCGCAGATCAAGGACGGCAAGTGGGTGGTGGTGTCGGACTATGTGACACCGTAATAAGGCACTCCCCCAGGCTTCGCGCACTTCGTGTCGCGGCGCACACCCCCTCGCCGGGGGCAACACCTGCGGCCCGGCAAAGCCGGTTCCGCGGTGTTCCACGACAAAGACGCACAGGCTGAGGCGGGTTTATATTCGCGGCGAACTCCGCTGGTGAAGA
>JBGMOD010000145.1:0-62157 GCA_041424235.1 Hyphomicrobiales bacterium | reverse complement strand
CAGGATCGACGTTCGCTTCATGAAGTCAAGCACGCCCAGCCCCGACGAGAACCGCGCCGAGCGCGCCGTCGGCAGCACATGGTTGGAACCGCCGACATAATCGCCGATCGCTTCCGGCGTGTGGCCGCCGAGGAAGATCGCCCCGGCATTGCGGATGCGCGCGGCGAGGCTCTCGGGATCCGATGTCATGATCTCGAGATGTTCGGCCGCGATGGCGTCCGCGAGACGCACCGCGTCGTCGAGATCGGCGACACGAATGACGGCGCCGAAATCGGCCCAGGAGGCCCGCGCGATCTCGGCCCGCGGCAGCGTCGCCAGTTGGCCCTCGACCGCTGATATCACGCGCTCGGCGAGATCGGCGTCGTCGGTGATCAGGATCGACTGCGCATTGGCATCGTGCTCGGCCTGCGCCAGCAGATCGGCGGCGATCCAGTCCGCATTCGCGGTGCGATCGGCAATGACCAGCACTTCGGATGGCCCGGCGATCATGTCGATGCCGACCTTGCCGAACACCAGCCGTTTCGCCGCGGCGACATAGGCGTTGCCCGGCCCGACCACCTTCGCCACCGGCGCAATGGTCGCGGTGCCGTAGGCCAGCGCCGCGATCGCCTGTGCGCCGCCGACCCGGTAGATCTCGGACACGCCGCCGAGATGCGCCGCCGCCAGCACCAGCGGATTGAGCTTGCCGTCCGGCGCCGGCACCACCATCACCACCCGCGGCACACCCGCCACCTTGGCCGGCACCGCATTCATCAGCACGGACGAGGGATAGGCGGCGGTGCCGCCCGGCACATAGAGCCCAACCGCTTCGATGGCGGTCCAGCGATGGCCGAGTTCGACGCCGAGCGCATCGGTAAACCGATCGTCCTTCGGCAGTTGGCGCTGGTGGAACACCTCGATGCGGTCGCGCGCCAGTGTCAGCGCCTCGAGGGTGGCCGGATCGCAGGCTTTGATCGCGGTGTCGATTTCGGCCGGCGTGATGCGCAGGCCGCTTGCGTCGAGGGTCAGCCGGTCGAACTTCGCGGTCGCCTCGATCAGCGCCGCGTCGCCACGGGCAATCACGTCGCCAACGATGCCGCGCACCGCGGTCTCGATATCGGCCGCGACCTCCCGCTTCATGGCGAGGAAGGCCTTGAAGCGCCCGGCAAAGTCGGCGCTGCTGCTGTCGATACGGATCGGCATGTCGGTGTCCGGCGGCGGTTCGGGTGGGTCCGGGCCCGCTGCCCGGGCCCCTGCTCCAAGTCCCTGCTCAAAGTCCCTGCTCAATGGCTTGCCGGTCCAGCGCCGTCAACCCTTTGCGGGGTGGGCGCAGCGGCTCTGTTCCCTCCCCCCTTGTGGGGGAGGGTCAGGGAGGGGGGTGGCGGCAGTCAGCAGCGCTTCAGATCGGATGCCGTTGCATCACGAGGTCAGAATACTGGGTACCCCCCTCCCCAACCCTCCCCCACAAGGGGGGAGGGAGCCGCACAAAGCAGCCATCGGCGATCAGCCTCAAGGCCGAAGTGGAGCAACCTCGTCTGGAACCCCATCCCCCAGCTCATCCGCTTCCAGATCATCCGGTCCCAGATCCGCCAGCTCGCACTCCAGGCATTCCACATCCAGCCGCAGCGCGCCGCCGCCGGAGAACAGCAGCACGGCGCTGCCGGAGGGGGCGTCGCCGGGGTAAAACTCGATCCCGATCAGGTCGAGCACCGTGTCCCCCGCCGCCAGGTCGATGTTGCGCGACTTGCAGGACAGGACACGGTCGAACCGCAGGGCCGAGATCAGCCGGCTGGCCTGCGGCGCGCCGTTGAGGGCCTGGTCCCAGTCCAGCCGGCGCATGCCGACCACCAGGCGCTTCTCGCGCTGCCGCCAGATGATGTCAGCGACATTGACGCGCGCGTCCTGCACATGGGCCGAGATCACGCAGAGATCGTCCGCGTCCAGCGCCGCCAGTTTTCGCCGCGCAGACGTCGATGCCATGCGATCTCCTTACCCTGATGAGTCCCTGCTCCCTCTCCCCGCTTGCGGGGAGAGGGTTGGGGTGAGGGGCATGACCGAGACTTCGGGTCTCGCGGAAACGCCCCCTCACCCGACACCTTCGCTTCGCTCGGCGTCGACCTCTCCCCGCACGCGGGGCGAGGTTTAAGTCACGCTGCGTGCCTATCCGCTGATGCGCTCGATGGTCGCACCGCAGGCGGACAGCTTGTCCTCCAGGCGCTCGAAGCCGCGATCCAGATGATAGACGCGGTTGACCATGGTTTCGCCTTCGGCCGCGAGCGCCGCGATCACCAGCGACACCGAGGCGCGCAGGTCGGTGGCCATCACCGGCGCGCCGCGCAGTTTCTTGATGCCTTCGATGGTGGCGGTTTCGCCGTCGAGATGGATCCGCGCGCCGAACCGGGCCAGCTCCTGCACATGCATGAAGCGGTTCTCGAAAATGGTCTCGGTGAGCTGCGAGGAGCCTTCGGCGCGGGTCATCAGCGCCATCAGCTGCGCCTGCAGGTCAGTGGGGAAACCGGGGAACGGCGCAGTCGACACCGTCACGGGCTTGATGCCGGCGCCGTTGCGGGCGACGCGGATGCCTTCATTGTTCACGGTGATGGTGGCGCCCGCCCTGGTCAGCACGTCGAGCGCCGATTGCAGCAGTTCCGGCCGCGCGCCGGCGAGTTGCACATCGCCGCCGGTCATGGCCACCGCCATGGCGTAGGTGCCGGTCTCGATGCGATCGGGCAGCACCGGATGGCGCGCGCCATGCAGCTTGCTGACGCCTTCGATGACGATGCGCGGGGTGCCGGCGCCGGAAACACGTGCGCCCATCTTGTTCAGGCAGTCGGCGAGATCGACGATCTCGGGCTCGCAGGCCGCATTGGTGACGATGGTGGTGCCCTTGGCCAACGTCGCGGCCATGACGGCGACATGGGTGCCGCTGACGGTCACTTTGGGAAAATCGATCTCAGCGCCGATCAGCCCCTTGGGCGCCGTCGCCACCACATAACCGGCATCGATCTGCAGATCGGCACCCAGTTTTTCCAGCGCCATGATCAGCAGGTCGACCGGACGGGTGCCGATGGCGCAGCCGCCGGGCAGCGACACCTTGGCTTCGCCCATCCGCGCGAGCAGCGGCGCGATCACCCAGAAGCTGGCGCGCATCCGCGACACCAGTTCATAGGGCGCGGTGGTGTCGATGATGTTGGCGGCGGAGATGTGCAGGGTCTGGCCCTGGTACTCATGATCGCCGGGGCGCTTGCCCGCGCTCATGATGTCGACGCCGTGGTTGCCGAGGATGCGCTGCAGCTGCGCGACGTCGGCGAGGCGCGGCACGTTGTCGAGGATCAGGGTTTCGTCGGTGAGCAGCGCCGCGATCATCAGCGGCAGGGCCGCGTTCTTGGCGCCGGAAATCGGAATGGTGCCGTTGAGCTTGTTGCCGCCAACGATGCGAATGCGATCCATGCCGCCCCCTGAAGTGTTGCTGCGCAAAAGCACTTAAGCGCATGGGCACGGCTTTGCAAAAGCTTTTGGTCGAATCCGCCCGCCGCCCCGAAACCCCAGTCTTTTCAGGCCAATGCGGCGAAAGTCGGGTAATGTCGGCCCCGGCGGAGCACGGCTCGCCGGGGGGACACGCGCGAATCCGCCGCGCCTTACGCCGCGGCCGGCAGGCTGTCGAACGTCACTTTGGTGAGCGTTTCCGAAACCGCCCACAGCCGTTGCGCGACCGCGGCATCCTTGGCGCGTGGCATGATCTTCGCCGGCACCGGCGGCCCCTTCATTTCGTAGACCCCGTCCGGCCCGTAATAGCCGGCCTTCTGCGCCTTCGGCGAGGTCGCGGCGAACAGCGTGGGCAGCGCACCGGCGGCCGCCGAGTGGCTCAGATAGGGCAGCAGCACCCCGCCGAGCCGCGCCTGCAGGCTGCGCGCGCCCGGGCCGTTGGCGATCAGGTCGGTGCGCGCGAAACCGGAGTGGGCGGCGTTGCTCATCAGTCCCCAGCCATGGGTGTCGCTGCGGCGCTGCAGCTCGATGGCGAAGATCAGCATCGCGAGTTTCGACTGGGTGTAGGCCTTCCACGGCCGGTAGCTGCGTTCGGCCTGCAGGTCGGCGAAATCGATCACGCCGGAGCGGTGCGCCAGCGACGAGAGGCTGACCACGCGCGGCTGCAGGCTGCGCTTGAGCAGCGGCAACAGATGCGCGGTGAGCGCGAAGTGACCGAGATAATTGGTGCCGAACTGCATCTCCAAACCGTCCGCCGTGGCCTGCCGCTGCGGCAGCGCCATCACGGCGGCGTTGTTGACGAGGAGATCGAGCGAGGTGTGGCGGCTCGCGAAGCGGCGGCCGAAATCGGCGACCGAGGCGAGATCGGCCAGGTCGAGCATGTCGAACGTGATGCCGGCGTTGGGGAATTTCGCCTTGATCCGCGCCACGGCTTCGCCGCCCTTCGCCGGGTTGCGCCCGGCCAGCACGATCTCGGCCCCGGCGCCGGCCAGCGCCAGCGCGGTCTCGTAACCCAGTCCACCGGTGCCGGTGATCACGGCCAGCTTGCCGGCCTGGGAGGGAATGTCTGCGGTCGTCCACGCGCTCATTGTCGTCAGCTCCACGGGTGAGGTGAAAGCCAGAAATATGCACCAAGTGCAAATTTGCAATAAGTAAGCAAAAAATCACGGCAAGCGGCTGATTGTCAACCGGAAACGCCGCCCGCTTCCTCCCCGACCTGGTACAGGCGATGAGTCGCGCCGCTCACTCCCGCTCCGGCGCCGCCCGCGGATCGGTCGCGGTTTCGCCGTCGACCGCGCCACCCTCGCTGGCCCGCCCCCGCACCTGCGCCTTGCGCCGCCGCAGATTTTCCCGCAGCGCCGCCGCCAGCCGCTCGTTCCGGCTGTCCCGCACTGGCGGACGCTGTTTCGGCTCATCACTCATGGCAGGGCATATAACCTCGTTCCGCACAGAGGCCAATTGACGACCCGCGCCCGGCGTCGTGGTGCCGGTTTTCGAGGGTTTTCAATCATTTCACGGGTTTGCCGCCGGCTCTCTGGCGCCGGAACCCGATTTCGCGGGGATCCAGGGTCCTTTTTCGCACCTGCGGCGCTTGCACCCCGGGGTGCCTTGTGGCAAGGATCGCCCCGCCGCAGCGGGCTTTTTCAACCCATGATTCCCGCGTCCGGTCTTGCTGCCGTAGCTCAGTGGTAGAGCACTTCATTGGTAATGAAGAGGTCGACAGTTCAATCCTGTCTGGCAGCACCATTTCTCCATAAACAGACTTTACCAACCGCAGTCTCGGCTTCTGGTTTCCCTCACCATCAAAAGCATCACCACCGAACCACGCTGTCTGCGACAAACGGGCGCGGCCTTGTCGGCTCGTGGCAACAAAACATTCACAACCGGTTCACGTCATAGAGGGTCAGATGCCAACGAGGTTTTCAGAGGATCCATCATGCGTGCCAAGTCGCTGGTTCAGTTGAGTGCAATCGCTTTTCTTGCCGTCACGTCTTTCGTCACGTCTGCTGACGCGCAGCGCTGGCGCTACGATGATCGAGGCGACTACGGGTATCGCCCCCGCTGCCTGTCGAGCGACGGCATCAATGACAGCCTGGCCAGCAGGGGCCTGTATCCCCAAGCCCTCGTGGGACAGAGTCCCGATGGTCGAGTGCTTTACATGCGCGTTTTCCAGGGCAACCAGCCCATGATTGCCACCGTTGAAGGCTGTTCGGGGCGCATCCTTCGCATGCGCGGCGAATACTAACTGACATCGCGATCGGCGGCCCTCGGATCAGGGCACTATCCGAGGGCGCTGCATCATTCCTCGCCAACCACATGGAGCGCCTGGCGGGAGTCTGCGCGCAGCCTCAGCGATGCGCCGCCGGCGATGATGCGCCGTTGCGCGGCGCCCATTCGCGCATGCCGACAAGATGCGCACGCACGCCGGACTGCCACCCGTCGACGATGACGGACAGAGACGCCTCATTCCGCGCTTCGCTCGGTGTCACGCCGAAGCGAGCGCGGAACGCGCGCAAGAACTGGCTGCTGCTCGAGAACGCGAAATCGTTGGCGATCGTGGTGATGGACCGCGCCGATCCGCGCGACGCAAGCTCCCGATAGGCGGCCTCCAGCCGTCGTGTGCGCACCATTGCCGAAACACCGCCCTCGTCCGCGAACATGCGGTAGAGATGCGCGCGCGAGATCTGGAAGCGGCGCATCAGCAGCTCGGGGCCGAGCTCCGGCGCGGCGAGATTGGCATCGACAAAGGCCAGCACGCGCCGCCGCCAGGTCTGGGTAATCGCCGACTCGGTCGGCAATTCGCTGGCGGCACGCCGCGCCAGCGTCGAGGACAGCACCGCGCTTGCGGCCGCCTCCACGGCGAGCGCATCAGCGCTGTCCATGGTGTCGGACAACTCCGACAGGCTGACCAGGAAATCGGACAACAGCCGCGTCATCGGCGACCCGGCCCTGAGCACCGTGCCGTGCAGGCTCCGCCCGTCGGCGGCCCGATCGATCGCCGCGCGCGGCAGCATGACGGCAAGCGTGGACCCGATGGAAGAGCGGCTGGACCAGGTTCGGCTCAGATCGAAGGCGGTGACGTCGCCCGATCTGATGGACATCGTGCGGCCATCGAAGTCGACGTCGGCCGCACCACTCTGACGCAACTGGACGAGGTAGAAATCGTCGAGACGGCTTCGGCGAACAACCTGCCGGTCGCGGCGATAGAACTGGGAATTGAACCAGGTATGGCCGATCAGCAGCGTGGCGCACAGCCGCCAGCGCAGCGAACCGACAAGACCACCGTCATCGTCGCCGCCCGGTTCGGCGTCGAACAGCGGACGCATGATCGCGCGCCAATAGTCGCTGCGCAGCTCCGGCTCGATCAGGTCTGTCGACAGAAACAGATCTTCCGGCATTCCGACCCCTGGTCGCCCCATGCCTCCCGAACCGCCGGGGCGGGCCGAGATTAGGGGATTCTCGCGACGGCGTCATCACGCCGCGTTTTCATCGGCAGGGAACCCTGGCCAGGATGAATTGAGACATTCTGCGCAAAGAAATGAGATGCGGAGGGGAGCGAAGCACGAACGTTTTGTGAGAGTCTTGCGCCCGAGGCCACCGCATTGCCGCTGGCCGTTTGCGCCTGCGGAGCCATCGACATGATTGATCTGTCTCCCCTCGAAACCGACATCCAGGCCCACCAGTTGCTGCACGCGTTCATGCGGATCAGCCGGGAGAGCACAAGACGGGAGGCCATAGCCCTCGTGGCACGCCTCGCCGAGGCGGACGCCCACGACTCAAAAAACATCAAGCCGGACCAGGTCAGCGCGCAATCGTGAACCACCGACCTGCGAGCAGGCGCGCAAGACGTGCGCATCGAGGCCTCGATCGGACGTCGCTCAGTTCGCGCCGACCCGCGGAGCGCGCGCGCGCTCGCGAAACGACACCACATTGATCACCGTGCCGACGATCAGCGACGGCGCGATCGCGACAAGCATGACCAGCGGCGACAACGGTTTCGGCGAAATGATCTCGATCACCATCGTGGTGATCAGCCAGAGCGTCGCGAACGACACGGCAAAATCGATCCGGGGAATGCGCAGCCAATACAGAACGGCCGCGATGATCATCGCCGGAGCCGTTGCGGCGCCGATCGCATGCACACTCAATTCCCTCGGCGTCGCGACGTCGATCACCATCGCCGCCAGCAGCCAAAGACTTCCGAACATGGCGGCTACATCAATCGGATGTCGCATAACCCCATTCCCCTTGCGCCAATTTGCCGCGCGGGGAATTTCACTCACGCGCCCGCGCGGTCGTCAAGGCCCGGGGCCCCGGTCCTCGCGATCCGCCAGGCGCCGATGTCCAACGCCCGGCCGCTCCCGGAAGAACCGCGCCCTTGGGGGCGCTTCAGGGAAAAGCCAATGAAATCAACCGAAGCTGGGACGGCGGCCGCCGTTCTCCGACGGATTTGAGATATCCCCCGCCATTCGGGAGACGCGGGACGATCAGCGTACTTGCGCGCCATCCTGATGAAACCGGCTCAGGAATGATTTGAGCCGTTCGCTTTGCGGCTTTCGGATGATCTCCTCGGGCGAACCGATCTCCGCCATCACGCCGGCGTTCATGAAACCGACCCGGGTCGAGACATCGGCTGCGAAGGCCATTTCGTGGGTGACCAGGATCATGGTCATGCCTTCGGCCGCGAGACCGCGGATCACCGCGAGCACTTCGCCCACCAGCTCGGGATCAAGCGCCGAGGTCGGCTCGTCGAACAGCATCACCTCGGGCTTCATGGCGAGCGCACGCGCAATCGCCACGCGCTGCTTCTGGCCGCCGGACAACCGGCTGGGAAACGCATCCGCCTTGTCGGCGAGGCCGACCTTCGCAAGCAGGTCGCGCCCCAATGCATTCGCCTCCGCCTGCGCCAGACCCTTCACCTGCACCGGGCCCTCGGTGACATTGCCGAGCACCGACATGTGCGGGAACAGGTTGAAGTGCTGGAACACCATGCCGACGCTCCGGCGCAGCAGCGCCAGTTGGGCGTCGCCCGGCGGACGGCGTCCCCGGCCGAACTCGAACGCGAGGTCGCCGACGGCGAGCTGCCCTTGCTGCGGCATTTCCAGCAGATTGAGGCAGCGCAGGAATGTCGATTTGCCGGAGCCGCTGGCGCCGATCAGGGTGACCACCTCGCCGCGCGAGACCGAGAGCGAGACGCCCTTGAGCACCTCGTTGTCGCCGAACGCCTTGTGCACGCCGGTCGCGGAGAGCGTTGCGCCGTTCGTCGTCATCGGTGCGCTCCCAGCCGCTGCTCGACCCGGTCCGCCACCAGTGTCAGCGGGAACAGCACCAGGAAATAGATCACCGCGATCACGGTGTAGACCTCGAGCGGACGATAACTCGCCGCCGTGATCACCGAGCCTTGATACAGCAGGTCCCCGACCGCGACGACCGACACCAGCGAGGTGTTCTTGAGTTGCAGAATGGTCTGGTTGATGAAGGACGGGATCATCACCTGGATCGCCTGCGGCAGCACGATGCGGCGGAAGATCTTGCCCCTGCGCATGCCGATGGCGCGGCCGGCCTCCCACTGGCCGGTATCGACCGCCTCGATGCCGCCGCGGAAGATCTCGGCGTAGAACGCACCCGCATAGAGCGACAGCGTGATGAAGCAGGCGGTGGCCGCCGACATGTCGACGCCGATCAGCACCGGCAGCGCGTAATAGACCCACACCAGTTGCACCAGGAGCGGCGTGCAGCGGAACACTTCGATGTAGCCGCGCAGCGGGATCGACACCCAGCGCGGCGCCGTGGTGCGCAGGATGCCGGTGACGAGGCCGATGAGGAGACCCGCGATCACCGTCGTCACCGTGTAGATCACGGTGATGACGAGACCCTGCCCGATCAGGCCCCAGTAGGGCTTCAGCGCCGCGAAGTCCCAAACGTACATAATGGGCGTTCTATCAGAACTGGACTTCGGCCGGAATGTCGTCCGGCGACAGTCCGACGGCCTCGAAGCCCTTCAGCATCCATTCGCGGGTCTGTCCCAGCGAACGGTTGTAGTCGGCCCAGGCGCTGAGGAAATCCTTGTAGCGCCGGTCGTTCTCGGCGCGGATGCCCATGTTGGTCGACAGTGTGAGCAGCGGGCGCGGGATCGCGAGGTCGCCGAGGTTGGGATTCTTTTTCAGGGTCGAGACCGCGAGCACGGCCAGCGAGACGTTGCAGTCGGCGCGGCCGGTGGCGACCGCGAGGATCGCCTCATCGCGGTTCTTGAAGCCGAGGATGGTCGCCTTCGGGCAATAGCGCCGCGCGATGGTGTCGTGGGTCGAACCGATATCGATGGCGATCTTGACCTCGGGCTTGTTGATGTCAGCCCAGGTCTGCGGCTTGGCGAAGCCCTTCTTGGTGATGACGGTGAAGGAGTGGATCAGGATCGGGGTGGAGAAATTGATCACCAGCGCGCGTTCCGGCGTCGGGTTCACGGCAAAGGCGAGATCGACCTTGTCGCCCTGCAGGTCCAGGATCTGGTTGCCCCAGGTGGATTCCACGGTCTCAACCTTGGCGCTGAGCTTGGCGGCGATGTCGTTGGCCATCTCAACGCATGCACCAGACCACTGGCCTGTCGCGAGGTCCTTATGGAAGTAAGGCTCCTGGCCGACGATGACGGCGACCCGCAGCACGCCCTTCTGCTTGATGCGATCGAGGGTGGAGACGGATGCGGCGGACTGGGCGCTGGCCTTGTCCTGGGAAGAGCCGGCGGCGATCGCGGCGCCGGCCAGTGCGACAGTCAGTGCGTCCCTGCGATTCATGGTCATCCCTCGGGTTTGATCGGCTCCGACGTCTGGACTATTTCTGTATTCAGAACGAAATGCAACACAGTATTTTGAGAAGCTGTCCATTTATGCATCAGCCTCGCGGGAAGCCTAACTTCTCGGCAAGGCTCGTCAATGCCCGATGAAATCAGGGCTTGCCAAACGAATTCAACTCTGAATACAACTCTGAACGCAGATTGAAGGCCACCGCCGCCCCCGTTGCCGAACGGCGGTTCCTTTGCCGTCTGAGATGTAAGGAGAACCTCGTGCGCGCCCTGTTCGTCGATGCCAACGACACCCTGGCTGCCGTCACCGACAAGCTGCTTGTGTCGGCGAAGCTGCCGGTGGCCATCAACCGCGACCCCGGCGTCAAGCCCGCGGACCTGCCGCGCCTGCTCGACGGCGTCGAGATCGCCATCGTCGACCACACCGCAGTGCCGACCGACATCGCCACCCAGTGCAAGAGCCTGAAGCATGTGGTCTTCCTCGGCACCGGCGCGCGCAGCTACATGAATCCGGACGAACTCGCCGATCACGGCATCGCCGTGCACACCATCAAGGGTTATGGCGACACCGCGGTGGCGGAATGCGCCATCGCGCTGATGTGGGCCTCCGCCAAGGGCTTCGCCGCCATGGACCGCGGCATGCGCGCCGGCAACTGGCTGCGCTCCGACGGCATGCAGCTCACCGGCAAGACCCTGGGGCTGATCGGCTTCGGCGGCATCGCCGCGGAGGCCGCGCGTCTTGCGCTCAGCGCCGGCATGAAGGTGATCGCCTGGAACCGGACGCCGAAAACCCATCCCGGCGTCGAATTCGCGTCCCTCGAACGGCTGCTGACAGAGAGCCACGTGGTCTCGCTGCATCTGCTGCTCAATGACGACACCAGGAACTTCCTGTCGCGCGAGCGCATCCAGGCGATGCGTCCCGGTGCAATCCTGATCAACACCGCACGCGGCGCCGTGGTCGATGAAGCCGCGATGGTCGACGCCTTGCGCTCCGGCCACCTTGCGCACGCCGGCCTCGACGTCTTCACCATCGAGCCGCTGCCGGCCGACCACGTGCTGACCACGCTACCCAATGTCACGCTCTCGGCGCACTCGGCGTTCCGCACGCCCGAGGCCAGCGACAATCTGGTTGGCGCGGCGCTGGAGCACTGCCGTCGCATCATCGCAACCGGCCACTGACACCTGGATTCCCGAAGGATCTCCCATGACCGACATCGTTCGCATCGACCAGAACGCCCGGCGCAGCCGTGCCACCGTATTCGGCGACATCGTTTTTCTCGCCGGCCAGGTGGCCGACGACAAGGCCGGCGACATCGCTCAGCAGACCCGCGAGGCGCTGGCCAAGGTCGACGACATGCTGGCGCGCGCCGGCACCGACAAATCGCGCCTGCTCAGCGTGCAGATCTGGCTCAGCACCATGGGCGATTTCGACGGCATGAACGCCGTCTATGACGCCTGGGTGGTCCAGGGCAATGCGCCGACGCGGGCCTGTGGCAAGGTCGAACTGGCGGATCCGCGCTATCGGATCGAAGTGATCGCGACGGCGGCGCGCTGATCGCGCGCGACGCCGAAGTCCACGTTCAGTCGGGTTTCAAAGACGAAGAGCATCCCTTGACCTTCATGGCCCCGCCCGCAACCGGTTTTCGTTCCGCCCGCCGCCTCAGCGCCATCGGCGTGTCCGAGATCCTGAAAATCGGCGCGACCGCCAACCGGCTGAAACGCGAGGGGCGCCCGGTGATCCTGCTCGGCGCCGGCGAGCCGGATTTCGACACGCCCGATCACGTCAAGGCCGCGGCCGAAGCCGCCATCCGCGCCGGCCAGACCAAGTACACCATTCTTGACGGCAGTCCCGAACTCAAGGCCGCCATCGCGGAGAAATTCCGCCGCGAGAACGGCCTCGACTATGCAATCAATGAAATCACTGCAGGCACCGGCGCCAAGCAGGTGATCCACAACGCCTTCATGGCGACGCTCGATCCCGGCGACGAAGTCATCCTGGCCGCGCCCTACTGGACCAGCTACGCCGACATGGTGCTGATCGCCGACGGCACGCCGGTGAATGTGGTGTGCAGCGAAGCCAACGGCTTCCGGCTCGACGCCGCCGACCTCGAACGCGCCATCACGCCGCGGACCCGCTGGCTGCTGCTGAACTCGCCGTCCAATCCCACAGGCTCGGCCTATTCGGACGCGCAGTTGCGGCCAATCCTCGAGGTGCTGAAGCGGCATCCCCATGTCTGGCTGATCGCCGACGATATCTATGAGCACCTGATCTATGACGGCATGCCGTTCGTCACCGCGGCGCAGATCGAGCCAAGCCTCAAGAACCGGACTTTGACCGTCAACGGCGTTTCCAAGGCCTACGCCATGACCGGCTGGCGCCTGGGCTATGGCGGCGGCCCGCGGGAGCTGATCGCGGCGATGGCGGTGGTGCAGAGCCAGAGCACCACCAATCCCTCCTCGATCAGCCAGGCCGCGGCCATTGCCGCGCTGAGCGGGCCGCAGGACGGGCTGATCGCGCGTCGCGCCGCCTTCCAGCGCCGGCGTGACCTGGTGGTCGACGCCCTGAACGCCATCGACGGCATCGTCTGCCGCCGGCCCGAGGGCGCGTTCTACACCTATGCAAACTGCGCCGGGCTGCTCGGCCGAAAAGCGCCCGACGGCACGGTCATCAGCAGCGACAGCGACTTCTGCCGTTATCTGCTGGAACGGCACGACGTGGCCGTGGTGCCCGGCAGTTGCTTCGGCCTTGCGCCTTTTATCCGCCTGTCCTACGCCGCATCCGAACAAAACTTGAGCGAGGCCACCAAGCGCATCGCCAACGCCTGCAAGGAGCTGTCATGACCACGAGCAAGAGCAATAGCCGCACCGGCGGCCAGATCCTGATCGACCAGCTCGTCGCCCAGGGCGTCGAGCGGGTGACCTGCGTGCCCGGCGAAAGCTACCTCGCGGCGCTGGACGCGCTGCACGACACGGCGATCGACGTGATGATCTGCCGCGCCGAAGGCGGTGCGGCGATGATGGCGGAAGCCTACGGCAAGCTGACCGGACGCCCCGGCATCTGTTTTGTCACCCGCGGCCCCGGCGCCACCAATGCCAGCCACGGCGTGCACATCGCGATGCAGGACTCCACGCCCATGATCCTGTTCGTCGGCCAGGTCGACACCGCCATGCGCGAGCGCGAGGCGTTCCAGGAGCTCGACTACAGGGCGGTGTTCGGCAGCATGGCGAAATGGGTGGTCGAGATCGACCAGCCCGAGCGCATCCCCGAACTGGTGGCCCGCGCGTTTCGCATTGCCATGCAGGGCCGCCCGGGCCCGGTGGTGATCGCGCTGCCGGAAAACATGTTGACGGAAACCGCCGCGGTTGCCGACGCGCCGCGCGTCGAACCCGCCCTGAGCTGGCCGGCGCCGGCCGATCTCACCGCTCTGGAAACCCTGCTGGCCAAGGCGAAGGCGCCGCTGGTCATTCTCGGCGGCTCGGGCTGGGATGCCGCGGCCACCGCCGATATCGCACGCTTCGCCGAGCGGTTCGACCTGCCGGTCGCGACCTCGTTTCGCCGCGCCTCGCTGTTCGATGCCGATCACCCGAACTACGCCGGCGATGTCGGCATCGGTCCCGACCCGCGGCTGAAAGCCCGCGTCGCCGGCGCCGACCTGATCCTCCTGATCGGCGGCCGCATGTCGGAAATGCCGTCGTCGTCTTATACGCTGCTCGACATTCCCGTGCCGGCGCAGACCCTGATCCATGTCCATCCCGGCGCGGAAGAACTGGGACGGGTCTACCAGCCGGGCCTCGCCATCCAGGCGAGCCCGATCGCCTTCGCCAAGGCCCTCGCAACGCTGAAGCCTGCGGGCAAGCCGGCCTGGGCCGGCGAAGCCACCAAGGCCCATGCCGATTACATCGACTGGACGCAAAAGCCCCGTGAACTGCCGGGCGCGTTCCAGTACGGCCAGGCCGTCACCTGGCTGCGCGACCGGCTGCCCAACGACGCCATCGTCTGCAACGGCGCCGGCAACTATGCCGGCTGGATCCATCGCCATCATCGTTTCCACAGCTTCGCCGCCCAGCTCGCGCCGACCTCCGGCTCGATGGGCTATGGCGTGCCGGCGGCGGTGATGGCCAAGCGGCAGTATCCCGAGCGCGTGGTCGTGGCGTTCGCCGGCGACGGCTGCTTCCTGATGAACGGCCAGGAGTTCGCCACCGCCGTGCAGTATGACGCACCTCTGATCGTCATCGTGGTCGACAACGCGCAGTACGGCACCATCCGCATGCACCAGGAGCGCGACTATCCGGGACGTGTGGTGGGCACGCAGCTCAAGAACCCCGATTTCGCGGCCTATGCAAAGGCCTTCGGCGGCTACGGCGAAAAAGTGCAGACCACCGAAGAGTTCGCCCCGGCATTCGAGCGGGCGCTGGCGTCGGGTAAGCCCGCGATCCTGCATTGCTTCCTTGATCCGCGCGCGCAATCGGTCGGCAAGGACTTCATCCCCCGCGACAGGGCCTGAACCATGACGCAACCAACAGCTCGCCATGTGGTCGTGATCGGCGCCGGTGCCGTCGGTGCCGTCAGTGCCATCGAGCTGTTGCGTGACGGTCATCGTGTCACGGTGATCGAGCCGGCGACGCCGGGCGACCAGCAGGCCGCGAGCTACGGCAATGCCGGCTGGCTCTCGACCCACTCGGTGATTCCCCCGGCTGGTCCCGGCGCCTGGAAACAGGTTCCGAAATTCCTGCGGGATCCACTGGGTCCGCTGGCGGTGCGCTGGAGCTACCTGCCGAAGGCACTGCCGTGGCTGGTGCAGTATCTGCTCTCGGGCTGGACCGAACAGCGGGTCGAGGCGACGGCGCGTGCGTTGCGCCCGCTGCTGGTCGATGCGCCGGCCCTGCACAAGAAGCTCGCCGATGAAGCCGGCGTCGGCCATCTGATCGAGCGCCTCGGTGTCATGCACATCTATCCTTCGCGCGCGGCCTTCGACAGCGACGCGGTGGGATGGCGGATCCGCAAGCGTGTCGGCGTGACCTGGCTGGAGCTTTCCGCCGACGAGATGCGACAACGCGAACCGGATCTGCATCCGCGCTATCAGTTCGGCGTGCTGGTGGAGGAAGCCGGCCGCTGCCGCGATCCCGGCGGCTATGTCGCCGGGCTTGCCGCGCACGCCCGCGCGCTTGGTGCGGAATTCGTCGCGGCCAAGGCGACGGGCCTGAAGCTGAGCGGCGACACCCTGGTGTCGGTCGTCACCGACCGCGGCGAGGTCGCCTGCGATGCCGCGGTGGTCGCCGCCGGCGCGCATTCCAAACCGCTCGCGGCCTCGATCGGCGACAACCTGCCGCTGGAAACCGAGCGCGGCTATCACGTCATGATCGAAGATGCCGGCACCGGTCCGCGCACCTCGGTGATGGCCTCGGACGCCAAGATGGTGGTGAACGCGATGGACAAGGGCCTGCGCGCGGCAGGCCAGGTCGAGATCGCGGGGCTCGAGGCCGCGCCGAACTGGAAACGCGCCGAAATCCTGCGCGATCTCCTGCTCGGCATGTTCCCGAAACTGCCGAGGGATTTGCCGGCGGAGCGTTTCAAGACCTGGTTCGGTCACCGTCCCAGCATGCCGGACGGACGGCCGTGCCTGGGGTATTCCCGCGCCTCGCGCAATGTCGTCTATGCCTTCGGCCATGGCCATGTCGGCCTGGTCGGCTCGGCCCGCACCGGGCGGGTGGTGGCGCAGCTGATCGGCGGCCGCGAGCCGGAAATCCCGGTCACGCCGTTCGACCCCAGACGTTACCTCTGACGTTCAGACATCCGTCGTTGTGAAGAGACCCGCACCATGACCGCACATTCGACCCCCGCTCCCACGCCGCGCATCGCCCGCGGCGGCAAGGCCATCTATGGCGCGCCGCTCGGCATCCTGATGCTGGAAGCGAAATTCCCGCGCATCCCCGGCGACATGGGCAACGGCACCACATGGCCATTCCCGGTGCTCTACCGCGTGGTCGATGGCGCCAGCCCGGAAAAGGTGGTGCTCAAGGGCGCCGCCGGCCTGCTGCCGGATTTCATCGACGCGGCAAAAGACCTGGTGCGGCTGGGCGCGGAAGCCATCACCACCAATTGCGGCTTCCTCTCGCTGTTTCAGCGGGAGATCGCCGCCGCCGTGGGCGTCCCGGTCGCCACGTCCTCGCTGATGCAGGTGCCGTGGGTGCAGGCGACGCTGCCGCCCGGCAAACGCGTCGGCCTTGTCACCGTCTCCGGCTCGACCCTGACGCCGGCCCATCTCGCAGGCGCCGGCGTGCCGCTGGATACGCCGCTGGTGGGCACCGAAGGCGGCAAGGAATTCTTCCGCGTCCTGATCAAGGCCGAGAAGGAGGACATGGATGTCGCACTCGCTGAGCAAGACGTGGTCGAGGCCGGCAAGATGCTGGTGGCGAAATACCCCGACGTCGGCGCCATCGTGCTGGAATGCACCAACATGCCGCCCTATGCGGCCGCACTGCAGGCCGCCGTCGGCCTGCCGGTCTACGACATCTATTCGATGATCACCTGGTTTCATGCGGGTCTGCGCCCGCGCGTGTTTGCCTGACAACGATTGCGGCCGCTCCACAACCGAATGGGCCGGCCGCATTGCCAGAGCAGTCGCCGCCTCGGTATATTGAGCTGTGTTCGGGACGATAGTCAGTGATGGCAGAAAACGTAGAACTGAGTTCCGACAGCGTCGTCGATCGGGTTTATGAAAAACTCAAGGCGATGGCGGTCAGCTATGAGCTGAAGCCCGGCGAACGGCTCAACGAAGGCGAACTCGCCAAGCGTCTCGGCGTCAGCCGCACGCCGCTGCGCGAAGCCTTGAACCGCCTCAACACCGAGGGCTTCCTCCGCTTCACCCCGGGCAAGGGATTCTTCTGCCGGGAACTCGACGCCCACGAGATCTTCGACCTGTACGAACTGCGCAAGTCCATCGAAGTCGCCGCGATCCGCCTCGCCATCAAGCGCGCCAAGGACGACGACATCGATGCCCTGCTGGCCTTCCTCGATGCCACCGGCCCCGATCCGGGCGAACGCAGCTCCATCGAACTGGTCGAACTCGACGAGACCTTCCACGAGCGGCTGATGGCGATGTCCAACAATGCCGAGATGCTGCGGGTGCTGCGCAACGTCAATGCGCGGATCCGCTTCGTGCGCTGGATCGACATGGACCGGATCAACCGCTCCAACACCCAGGCCGAACACCGCGCCGTGCTGCTCGGGGTCAAGGCGCGCGACGAAGGCACCTGTGTCGCGGTGCTCGAAAAGCACATCGACCGCCGCCTCGACACCATCACGTCGGCGATCAAGGAAGGCTACGCCCAGATCTACATGCCGGCCGCCGCCAGGGCCGCGGCAACCTGACAACGAGCGCCGTTGCGTGTTGGAACTAATGTCGACTCCGTCATCCTGAGGCGAGCATAGCGAGCCTCGAAGGATGCACGGCCAATCGTATTGAAGCATTGGCCGTCGTCCTTCGAGGGCCGCGCTACGCACGGCCGCCTCAGGATGACGGATTACGTTGACCGAGCAATATCTCATCCCGTTTCAGTGCAGGTAGCTCGCGAGATCCATGCTCTGGACCTTGGAGATCGCGGAGTAGGATGCCGTCAGCTGCGCCTGGTAGGTCGCCAGTTGCGCCGTCACCGCTGCCACGTCCACGCTGGTCAGGCTGTCGCCGAGGGTCTTGGCGAACGACTGATAGTCGGTCTGCTGGGCGCTGGCCGTCTCCATCGCCGAGGCCGCATTGGACAATTTGGTCTGGACCGCGCTGGTGGCATCGAGCGCGCTCGATGCCAGCGACAAGGCGCTGGTCAGCGTCGCGCTCGTGAGCGGGGAACTGGTGGCAACCAGCTTCAGCGCGCGCATGGCCTGCTCGAACGCGGAATTGTCGGCGGTCACGCCGTAGCTGACGGTCTGGTTGTCCGACACCCGCACCGATGCAAGCTGGCTGTCGCCCTGATAGTAGCTGGTGTCGGCGGTCGTGGCCGATGCCGTGTCTGCGACATAGGTCGGATCGGTCAGATCGACCGGCGCGGTATTTGTCTGCGCGCCCCCGAACACGTACTCGCCATTGTACTGGGTGTTCAGCAGCCCGGCCATCTGCTGCATCATGTCCTGCGCCGACTGGACGATGGTGGCGGACTGCGTGCTGCTGCTGAGCGACCCGGCCGTCAGCAGGCTGCGCAGGTTGGTGATGATGTCGGTCATCGACCCCACCGCCGAATACATCACCTGGACCTTGCTGTCGGCGAGCGACGCCGCATCGACGTAGGACTGCGAGCGCGTCACCGACACCTGCAGATTGATGACGCGCTCGGAGCTGGATCCGAGGCCGCCGAAATCCTGCGAGATCTGGCCGGACGCCTGCTGGATCTGCTGGTTCGCCATCGTGGCTTGCGTCCGCAAGGCGGCGGCAATCATCTGATCGCTGACGGCAAAGGTCGCAACCCGCATGGCCATGTGACTACCCTTATCCCGCCTGGATCGCGCTCGTCAGCGCGGTGAACATCTGTTCGATGACCTGGATCAGCTCGGACGCCGCGGTGTACTTGTTCTGCAGCGAGCTCAGATTCGCGGTCTCCTGATCGAGGTTGACCCCGGACTGCGACGACAGCGCATTCGCGAAGGTGCTCTGGGCGGTGTCCTTCGCCGTATAGGTCGCCGAAGCCTGCGAGGCCTTCGACGCGGCGCTGGAGACGATGGCCGCCGCGTAGTCCGTGAAAGAGCCGGTCGACGCACCGAGCCCGCCGGCCGCACTGAAACTGGTCGATCCGGTCAGCGCGCTATAGAGCGCATTGGAGACCGTCGCCGAGCTTGGGCTGAGCACCGAGCTGCCGGCGGTCAGCGTGGCCGAGGCATCGAGGGTGGAGACGGCCAGCAGTCCCGAATTGTTCAGGATATTGCTGTTCACCGCGAAGTTCGATGCACCCGTGCCGGTGACGAGATCATTGAGGCCAAAATAGTCGGAAAATCCCTGCGAACCACTCCCGAGCGAGCTCGTCATTTCATTGATGGCGACGCCATCGCCGGATGTCGTGCTCTTGAGGACAAGATGGCCGTTACCGTCGAGCGAGGCGGCCACCCCCGACGTGCTCGTCTTGCTGTTGATCGCATTGATCAGATCATTGACGGTCGGGGGGCTGCCGGTGACGGTGGACAGGTCCAGATCCGTATACGAGCCGAGCACGCCCTGACTGTTTGTCACCGCGAGACGTACGGTCCCTGTCATGGAGGACAGCGGCGTGGTCAAACTGAGGGTGGCCGTTCCGGTCAGGCTCGACGGCGGCGGCACCGCTGTTCCCTGATTGTGAACTGCGTTGAGGCTGGCCGAGAGCTGGTTCGCCAGCTGGTCGAGCTGGGATTGCGACGCCGGCAGGATGTTGTCGCGCAGGTTGATCAGCGCACCGATGTTGCCGGAGGTGATCTGCGAGGTGATATCGACGCCGTTGACCGTGATACCGCTGAATCCGCTGGGCGGCGTTGCACTATAGGTCGTCGCTGCCGTGACGTTGCCGGCCGGCGTGTAGCTGAGCGTGTGGGCCGAGCTGTCGACCAGCGCCTGGCCGGTCGTGGTATAGACCTGGAGATCGCCGTTGGATGCCGTGAAATAGCTCACGTTCATCTTCGACGAGATGTCCTGCAGCGCCGTATTGCGCTGGTCTTCGAGATCGCCGGTCGGCTGGTTGGTGGCCGTGGCCTGCTTGATCTGGGAATTGAGGCTCGCGATCAACTGCAGTTGCTGGTTGACGTCGCTCACCGACGACGAGATGTCCTGGTCGGCATTGCCGCGGAGCTTTTGAATCCCGCTGGAGGTGTCGCGCAGTTGCGAGGCCACGGCATCCAGCGCGCTGACCACGTTCGATTGCAGCGAGGTGCTGCTGGGGGTCGCCGCCAGCGCCGACACCGCGGATTCCAGCGACGCCAGGGTGTTCGCCAATGACGTTCCGGTGCTGCTGCTCGCAGCGCTGGTGGTACTGCCAAACAGCGCCTGCAACTGATTGAGGTAGTTGTTGGCGGTGTCGGCGGATCCCAGATCCGCGGTGGCGCCGATCAGGGATTTCAGCAGCAGCTTGTCGACATTGCTGGTGATGCCCGTCACCACCACGCCGGTGCCGACGCCCGCGGTGACGGACGTGGTCTGGTTCGCCGTCTTTTCCGTATACCCCTTGGTGTCGGCGTTCGAGATGTTGGCCGAGGCGACGCTGATCTGGACCTGCGTCGCCATCATGCCGCTGAACGCGATGCTTCGTGCGATATCGAGCGACACGGCTATCTCCTCACGCGCTGACCGGTGGCGTCGTTACGCCCGGACGTTGGTGCCGCACGACATCGCCGGGCCGGCGAGACGGCCGGTGGCGCCATAAGGCGACACGGTCGAGATCTGCTCGCGGATCGCCTGCATCACCGCATCGATCCGGCGGTTGCTGGCGTCGATGGCGGCGCGCAACCGCAGCACGTTCTCGTCCATCGACGCGCGCAGCCGCAGAATCCGCTCCATCAGCTCTTCCCGCAGCTGACGGTCCTGGACATTCAGATTCATGGGCTTGGAGGCACACTCCGCCACGCGCTGCTCGAACAGATCGGCCAGCCGGTTCTTCTCGTCGACCTGCTTCAGGCGCGATGCCGGGAGGCCCTTGGCCAGCTCGACATTCTCCTCGACAACGACGGCGATCAGATCATCGATCAGCGCGATCAGCGACCTGACGCGGTCGTCGCCCGGGTTCGGACGGCTGGGGGTGACGTGACGGACCGGAATCATGAGCTCGCTCCATTGGATTGTTGCACGCTTCGGTACGGCAACATTTGTGTGGACTTTGCGCAGCGGATGTAGGCCGTCGCTGCATGGACCCTGGCCGACGCCTGCCGCATTTCTTCGCCCAGCCGTTCGCATTCAAGCTTGATGCGGCGCTGCACGGCCTGGACGTCATCGACCAGCGCCAGGATTCTGGCGCGGTCGCCTGCGAGATCCGGCGCCTCGGCTTGCGCCGCGAGGCGGCGCAATTGCAGGATCAAGGGCTGGCTTTTGCCGGAAGCGGTGTTAGCCATGATTACCTCATGCTCGAGATGAGGGTGTCGAACATCTTGTTCACCGTGGTGATGACCTGCGACGCCGCCGAATAGGCCTGCTGCGCGGAAATCATGTTGCTGAACTGACCGCTGGTGTCGGTGGTGCTTGATTCCAGCTCGCTGCCGTAGACCGTGCCGGCGCTGTTCGACCCCGAGTCATTCATCGTGACGTCGCCGGAAGCAGCCGTCGCCGAATACATGCCGTTGCTCTGGGCGGCCAATCCATTCGGATCATTGAAGGTCGCAACCGGGATCTTGTAGATCGCAACGGTCTGGCCGTTGGAATAGGTGGCGTTGACAAGGCCGTTCTTGCCGACCGAGACGCTGCTGAGCGTGCCGTATTTGAGACCATCCGACGAGATATTGGTGACGTTGACTGTCGGCGTCGTTTCGCCTGACGCGTATTGCGTCAATCCATCGGACTTTCCGACGGTTCCGAGGTTCATGGTAACCGTGCTCGCGCTCGAGCCGTCGTTCCACGTGACCCCGATGGTCGATGGGCTCGACGTGCTCTTCAGCGATCCGTCGGTGTTGAAATCGACCGTGATCGAGCCTGTCGTCGTTCCGTTGACCGTCGTGCCATCGCTGGACAGTTTTGGATTGCCGAAACTTGCGACCCATTCGTTGGCTGTCGCCGATTTGGTCCAGGTGATCTGGATCGTGTTGGGAGTTCCCAGCGAATTGTAAACCGTCATCGAGCTGTTGAACGTCGCACCACTTGCCGCATCCGCCGGCAGGTTCGCCACCACGGTCGTTGTCGTGGTCGCGGCTGCGCTGGTCTGGGCAGAGGTGGTCTTGATCGGTTCCAGGCCGCTGATGGTTTTGCCTGTGGCATCGAGTTGATACCCCTGGAGATAGTAACCGTTGTTCTCGAGATAGCCGTCCTTGTCGGTGGTGAAGGCGCCGTCCCGCGTGTACAGCGTGGTGCCTCCCGTCGTCGCGGTTGTCACCGCAAAGAAGCCGTTGCCCTGGATCGCGACATCGGTCGCATTGGTGGTCGTCGCCAGAAGCCCTTGCTGCGTGATGTTGGCGCGACTGGCAACCGAGACGCCGCCGGACGAATATTGCTGCGCGCTCGACGAATTCGTCACCATGTCGGCGAACATCGCGGAGTTGGTCTTGTAGCCGGTGGTGTCGGCGTTCGCGATGTTGTCGCTGACCATGGCCAGCGACTGGCTCTGGGCGCTGAGCGCCGAAATCGCCGAGGAAAGTGCGCCTGAAAGGCTCATGATGATACTCCGAACAAATCAGGATTTGACTGCAATGATGTTGGCGGCGCTGACCGAGACGCCATCGATCGTCAGCGCCGGCGTACTGGTCGAGGTATCGATGCCGGTCACCGTTCCAGTGATCGTGGTGTAGCCGTAGACGGAGGTGCCGGTGCTGTCGGTCGCCGTCACCGACATGGTGTACTGGCCGCCGTCGCTGAGCTGGGTTCCGGAGCTGTTCTTGCCGTCCCAGGTGAAGCTGTTGGCGCCGGCATTTCCACTCCCCGTGCCGCTCCATACGGTGTTGCCCGAGGAATCCTGGATGCTGATCGCCACGTTCGCCGCGGCTGAATTCAGCGTGTAGCCATAAGTCGCCGATCCATTCGACAACGTCGCGGTGTTGCTCTTGGCTTCCACCGTATGGCCGATGTAGTTCACGGAATTGAGGGTCACGAGGCTGCCGAACGAACTCGCCAGCGAAGTCATGTTGGCATTGATCGACTGCTGCTGATCGAAGTTCGCGTAGGACGTGAGCTGGTTGATGAAGTCCGTGGTGCTTGTCGCGTTCAGCGGATCCTGGTTCTGCAGTTCGCTGACCAGCAGGCTCAGGAAATCGTTCGACGAGATCCCGGAGGACACCGCCGACGTGACCGACGACGTCGAGGAGGTCGCACTGGATGCTGCGGCAGCGGAAACGGTCATGACAAGCTCCGGCAACTCCCGCCGCGGTGGCGGCGGTAAGCAATGGCAGTGTTGTTCGGTCGTGAATTTCGTTCGCAGATAAAACGGGCGAGCCGGAAAATTCAGGCGGCTTTTTCGCGCGCGGCGACGTGTGTCATGACGAGACAAAAGCCGCGGAAATGCAGGCAAATTTTGCCGGGATCATGTGCAGGGATCGCGGCGAGCGACGTGAAATCAGACGTCAAATGACGGGCGAATATTGCAGCGGTCATGCGCGACGAGCTGACCGAATCGAGCGCCTCGCTTTTCGACAAAGTCGATTCCGCTCGGCAAAGCCTCGTTCCCTCCCCCGTTGTGGGGGAGGGTTAGAGAGGGGGGGTGGTTGCGCTCCAGAAGCGCAGATCGGCAGCTTCAGACGCGGACTCTCAATCTCAGAATGCTGGGTACCCCCCTCCCCGCCCTCCCCCACAAGGGGGGAGGGAGCCGAAAATCATCACGTCGTCGTCAGGCCGTACCGAGCGGGATGTGTAAATTCGATAGCCCACAAGGGGGGTAGGAGCCGCGCAGAGTTTCGCGACAACGTCAGCAACTCACGACGCCGCCAGCGATTGAAAACGCCAGGATTAAAAACGCGATGTGTGAAGTTCGCAGGGCGTAATCGAGCAACCGGCCGGACCTCTGTCCAGCATCCTCACGCCGTCAGGGTCGGTCGGAGTTATCCACAAGCGCCTCGGCCTGGTCGCGCTCGGCGGGGCCCGGGGCCGCTGTTTGCCGCATCGCGGCAGACACGATTCGGTCGGCAAGACCGGCCGGCGCGCGGATCGGGGAACCGGACAACGCCTGACGCAGGACCGTGGCCTGGTCCAGCAAGACACGCGCTTCATCCGAGGATTCGAGCAGTTGCGTTGCGGCCAAACGCTGCGATTCCGGCCATTGCGACATGTCCTCGCCCAGCCGGTCGATGAAATCCTCGAACTCCGCAACGTTCATCGTTCGCCCAAAATCCCGGCCGCCGCTTCGCTGCGAGACTCATAGAAGAAATTGGGCGTTGCCGCCACCCACGCCGGCCGCCCGAGCGGCGAACGGTCGCAGCCCCTTTGCGGGCTTCGGTCCCGGCCGATCGGGTGAGACGCACACCGAGAGTGCCATTCCGGTCAGCGCGGCGGGGCGCGATCGCGGCGCACGCCGCCCCGGATGCGGGAATCAGGGGTTGCCGGCGCCGGGTTTGGTGGCGGCCTTGGTGGCCGCGACGTATTCCCAGGCGTCGCGCAGCTCGGTGAGACTGCCGATGATGCGGCGATAGTTCGCCGAGGCATTCGGGCGGCCGAACGAACGATGGCACGCCAGGATCAGCGCGTTGTAGGTATTGAAAAGCCGGTCCGCGAGGGCACCGCCGCGCGTGAAATCGAGATTGTGGCTGAGCCCGCGCAGGATGGCCGTGGCGCGCATCATGTGGTCGTGCCCCTCCTCGAACCGGCGGGCTTCCTGGGCCTCGATCGCCTTTTGCAGGAAGATGATGGCGCCGTTGTAGAGCATCACCATCGCCCGGAGCGGCGGAACGGCAACCGCGGCGCCGCGGTAGGCCTGGGTAGCGCGATAGGCCATCGAATTCTGGGTCATCAGTTGCTCGAACTCTGTTTAAGTAACGCGGAAAGATAATTGAGCGTGTTGTTGGCGGTCTCGATGGCCGCCTGGTATTGCGCGTATTGATTCTGCAGGTTGGTCTGGTAGGTGGAGGCCTGCTCCTGAATGTCGGAGACCTTCTGCTGCAGCGTCGTGTCCTGGTCCTGCAGATTGTTGATCAGGTCCTGCAATGACCCGGAGTTGGTGTCGGAGACGGTTTTGGCAATGTTGTAGATCTGCGCGGCGATCCCCGTAGTGGATGTCACGGTGATCGATTGCGAGGTCGTTCCGGTATAGTTGAAAGCCATGCCCGCATAGGGCGTGCCGGCCTGGCCGATGATCGATGTCCCGCTGACCGAAAACATCGAGCTGTCGCCGCCAACCGACGCGGTGAGATTTCCGGAGCTGTCAACAGCGACATCCAGCGTAAACGACGCCGGCGGCGCCGCCGCGGTGTTGATCACGCTCAGTTCGCTGGTCGAGGTCGTGGTCTGGACGGCCAGCAGACCCGTCAGGCCGCTGAGATTCGACGACATCGTGCTCGCCAGCGCGCTGGTATCGAGCACCAGTTCATTGGTGCTGTTGAAAGACAGCCCGAGATCGCTCATCGACATGCCATTGAGCGACGTGCTCAGGGCCTGCTGGAGCTGGGTCATGATATCGCGCATGGTGCCGTCACCGAACAGCACGGCGGTCGACGACGCTGTCCCATCCGTGTTCTGCGTCCCCTGGCTGACCACGTCGTCGCGGAACGCGTTGTAGTTGGTGACGAAGGTCTGCAACGCGGTCTGGATCTGGCTGGTGTCGGTGCTGATGCTGATGTTGAGTGTGGTTCCGGTCGGCGTCGCCTGCAGCAGATTGAACGTGACGCCGCTCAGCACGTCGGTGATGTCATTGGTATTGCGCGAGAGGCTGATGCCGTCGAGCGTCAGCAGGGCCGGTTGCGACTTCTGCAGCACATCCGTGAAGGCGCCCGAGCTGTTGGTGACACCGAGCGAATTGAGGACGTCGGTGCCCGACACGCTGCTGGTGACGATGTCGGCGGCATCCTGCGTCCCGGACAGCACCATTTCGTACTGGCCGCTGGACACCTGCACGATGGAGGCCTGCACATTGGTGGTCGAGGTCTGGGCGTTGACCGCATCGACCACGTCCTGCAGGGTCATGCCACTGGTCACCGAGATGGTGGCGCTGCTGCCGCCGGACAAGCCCAGCGAAAATGAGCCGGTATATCCCAGCGCTGTGCTCTGGCTCGACTGCGCTGAGCCGATCACCTTCTGCGCCGTCGCGAGCTGGCTGATCTGAAGGGTGTGGTCGCCGGTCGCCGCGCCGTTGCCGATCGACATATCCACCGACGAGCTCGCGCTGACGTCGCCGGTCGAGGTGATAGTCGCGGCGCGGGTCGAGTAGACGTTGGTCGCCAGCGAATTGATGATCGACGTACTCAGTGAACTCAGCCCGGTCGACAGCGTGCTGAGCTGGGTCTGCAGCTTTTGATAGGCCGCGATCTTGGCCTCGTTGGCCGTGATGGTGGTCTGGATCGAGGTCGCGGAGGCGAGCTTGGCATTGACCTCCGACTGGATCAGCGCACTCCAGTCGATGCTCGACGAGTTCGTGGTACCGGTTGTCGTGATCGTGCTCGACGAGCCGGACGTCGAGGCGGTCGATGCGGAAGACGTGGCGCTGCTCACCGTCATGCTGCTGATACCACCATGCGAGGAAACGGGCCGGCCAACCGCCGGCCCGCTTTAGGTCCTGTTTCGACGGTCTCCCGACGAAGCGGCACCCGCCTCGCCCGAGACAGCGATAGCTCAATCAGCCCAGCAGCTTCAGCAGGTACTGCGGCATCTGGTTCGCCGCGGTTTCCGCCGAGACCGCGGCCTGGGTCTTCACTTCCGCGGACGACAGCGTCGCCTGTTCGGCCGCGATGTCGACGTCCTTGATCGCCGAATTGGCCGACTGCAGGTTCTGGGTCTGGGTCGAGATCGAGTCGGCGCTGAAGTTGAAGCGCGATTCCTGGGCACCGATGTCGGCGCGGGCGGCCGACACGAGGTCGATCGCGGAATCCAGCGTGCCCAGCGCGGTCGTCGCGGCCGCTTGGGTGGTGACGCCGGATGAGCTGAGACCAAGCGCGCTCGACGACAGGCTCGTCAATTTGATCGTGATGGTGTCGGACGCGGACGATCCGACCAGCACCGAGACGCCGGTGGAGAACGTGTTGCCATCGCTCAGCAAGCTCTGGTTGCTGTAGCGGGTGCCGGTCGCGATGCTGTCGATTTCCTGCGTGAGCTGCGTGAATTCCGAATTGATGTAGGCGCGGCTCGACGTGCTCACGGTGCCGGACGCGGATTCCGAGGCCAGCGATTTCATGCGGGCGAGAATGTCGCTGATGTTCGATGCGCCGCCGTCGGCGGTCTGCAGGATCGAAGTCGCCTGCGATGCGTTGGTCGCGGCCTGCTGCAGGGTGGTGACGTCGGACGAGATGCGGGTCGAGATCGCGAGGCCGGCGGCGTCGTCGGAGGCCGAGGTGATGCGCGAGCCGCTCGACAGCTTGGACAGTGCGCTCGATTCCTGGGCCGAGTTGATGTTGAGGTAGCGGACGGCCGAATTCGCGGCGGTGTTGGTGTTAATTGCAGGCATGTTTGAAGCTCCTGTGGCGATGGGCAGCACATGCCGCATCGAGAAATGACTGACATCGACGCGGAACCAGCCCCCGTCTGAGCGATCAAACGGAGCGACACACCGCGATCAGGCGGCAAATTTTGCTCGGCAGATTTTTATGGTTAGCAATCGGTAAACGAGTGACGGATGTCCCGCTCGTGCCGGCGCAGCATTTCGCGCAGCTGTTGCCGGCCGCGCTTGAGCAGCGACTCCACGGCCGCAACCGTAGTCTCCATGACATCGGCGATTTCGCCGTTACTCATGTTCTCATGATACGACAGGATCACGGCGACACGCTGCTGCTCCGGCAGGCGCTGCATCGCCGCCTCCAGCATGCTGGTGACTTCGTTGCGCTCGATCACGCTGGTCGCATCGGGCTTGGTGTCGGCCACCTCGGGAACGGTGTCGACATTTTCCGTGCGCGGGCGGCGGCGCAGATCGATGCAGCGATTGGTGACGACGCGATAGAGCCAGGTGGAGAATTTTGCGCGGCCATGCTCCCAGCGGCCGCGATGGGTCCAGACCTTGAGCAGGGTGTCCTGCACCACGTCTTCGGCATCGGCGCGGCTTTCGACGATGCGCAGCGCGATGGCGTAGGCGCGGTCGATGTGCCGCGCCACCAGAAGCCGGAACGCCGCCTCGTCGTTGGCGGCGAGACGGTCGAGCAATTCCTTGTCTTCGTCGACGACATCCGCGGGCGCGACGTCAACGGCACCGGCCGGCACCATCGCCGAAGGCCAGACCGGCGCGACTTCGGGCACTACCGGCACCACATTTGCCTCGATCTCGGCCGGAGCCCAGATATCAAGCGCGTAGGTCATCCCCAATCTCCAACCCGCAACGCCGATGGCGCACAGGCCAAGCGGCTTCTGATCGTTCAACGCAGCGGTCCGAAAATTCAGGCGAAGAATTTTTCTTATTTTTCAATAACTTAGGTGGAGTTTTTTGCCCACCGGGAGGCAAAACATGCCGAGCGGGCACGGCAACTGCCCCACTCGTCTCGTTCATCGCTCCGCAGATCAGCATCAAGATCGTCACCCGAAGTCGCACGGCGGCGCATGAATGCGGCCGTAATTGCTGGCTGAAACGCAAACTGGACTGAGACGCGCGCCTGCGCATCGACGATGTGCAGATGACTCGAACATGAACATCGCGAACTGGCGTTCGATGATTTTCACTCGGCAATTTTTTCCGAATCATCGATTTCACGTTATCGCATTTTTTGAATCTGTCCCGGCGCGAACGCTCAAAAATCGCCACGCAGAAATTTTCCGAAACAACTGCGCCTGATTTTTCTCTCTCGAACGTTGATGTGGTGTCGAGGGACGGGGAAAATCTGCAATGACGATCGCGACGGTCGGGGCGGCACGTCGCGCGCGTGCTGTTGCTGCGTGTTCATTCGATGTTTTCGACACGTTTCTGTTGCGCGCGTGCACCACACCGGACGGTGTGTTCGAGCGCGCGTATCAACGCATGTCGTTGTCCCGATCATTTCCAAACGTATCTGAAAGTTTCGTTCAGCATCGCATCCACGCGGAAACGCGCGCGCGCCGCGCGGCCAAGGAGGCGCGCGGATCAAGCGAAGTCGGCATCGCTGAGATCTATTCCTTGTTTCCGTTCAGGCTGTTCGGCCTCGATCGCCGCGCGCTGAAAGATTTCGTCGACGCGGAATTCAATGCCGAACTCGAGTTGTGTCGCGTAAATCCGGAAATGCTTCAGCAATACTTGGACATGAAGCGAGCGGGCTATCGTACCGGCTTCATCTCCGACACCTACTGGAGCGCGGAGCAGCTCGGCCGCCTGCTGCGCGCGTGCAGCCCGGATCTCGGCTGGGACTTTCTCTATGCGTCCTGCGAGAACGGGACCAGCAAAAGCGACGCGTTGTTCGCCCGGTACCTGTCGGAACAGGGATTCGACCCGACAACCGCGTTGCATATCGGCGACAATGAAGCCGCCGATATCAAGGGCGCCCAGCGCCATGGCATCCGGGCGCGATACTATCCGCAGGCAAGCCTGGCCCTGGCCGCGCAGCTGCAGCGGGAGAGCTCCGTCTTCACGCTGTTGTGTCCGGAACATTCCCCCCGGCTTGATCAGGGATCGCGCACCCTGCGCCGCATGGTGGCGGCGCAGGCTCCGGAAAAGTCTCCGGCTTTTCACCTCGGCGTCACGACGGTAGGACCGGTGATGGCGGCCTTCGACGCTTTCATCGAACACCACGTGGCGCGACTGCGGCAAGACAAGGCGAAGAAGGTTGCCGTGGCCTTTCTCGGTCGCGACGGGTATCTGCCGCATCGCATCTGGCAGGCGTTGCGCGGCGACATCGCGTCGTATCTTGAAATCAATCGACGGGTCAGCGTGATCGGCTCCGCCGTCACCACGGCCCCGGTGGCCGAACTGATCAGCAAGATCGCCCGGATCGATGCTCCCGCATTCGGCGAACTCGCCAAGTTCCTGCCGCCGGCGGTGGTCGCGTTCTTCAAGGGCCATCCTGACGGAATCGCCAGCGGCAAGGAGCTGGCGGACGCCCTGCCGAAGCTTATCGACGACAAACAGATGGCCGCTGTTGCGGCCACCATGCGCACCGCATTGATCGGATATCTCCGGCAAACGATCCCCGATTTCGACACCTGCACCGACCTGGTGCTCGCGGACCTCGGTTATTCCGGCAGCGTGCAGAAGGCGCTGCGCCGCATTCTCGACCACGAAGGCCTCGGTATCCGCCTCCACGGCGCCTATCTGATGACGCTCGACGACGCCTTTGACGACCTCGACGACAACGACACGGCGCAAGGCCTGATCTCGGACCTCGTCGTCACGCCCCACGTCAAGCGCACGCTGGGTCGCAACGTTGCCCTGCTGGAGCAGATCTGCTGCTCCGCCGAGGGCTCGGTGCGGGACTATCGCGGCGGCGAGGTGCTGCGCGAGAACAATCCCCGGCCAGCCGAGCAGCTCGCATTGGCCGCGGAGATCCAGGCCGGCGCCCTCGCATTCGTCGCGCACGCAAACGAGCTCGCGCCGCGATATGGCCTGCACCCGTTCAAGGCGCCGGACGTGGCGGCACGGTGGACGGCAGCTATCCTGGGTCGCCTGCTGCTGCTGCCCAGCGACGACGAACTGGTCCTGCTCGGCACGCTCAAGCACGATGTCAATCTCGGCACCCGTGCGCTGGCGCCGATGCTGGACGACGCGACGATCAGGCATCAATTGATCGCCGGCGGACTCCCGGCGGGCTGCACCAGCCCGGGACCGGCGATGTGGCTCGCCGGCAGTTTCGCAGGCGTGTCGCCGGCGCACGCGTTCCTCTACCTGCTGTTCGGTGCCAACCAGCTCCCCGCCGATGTATTCGGCGACGCGCGATGCGCCGATATCCAGATCGGGCTGTTTGCCGCTGACGGCCGCGCGACAATGGAACCCGTGCCTTGCTATCGCGACGGCTTCGGCGACATCCGGATTCATATTCCGGTGTCCAGCGCCATGACGATCCGGACCATCGCCGTTCCGCTGGCTACACTGGCGCCGGAAGGGCTGTTGCACGGCGTCACCGTCGAAACCGGATCGACGATCCAGAAGATGAAGATGTCGAAAGGCCTCGAGGTCGCGGCCCTTCCCGACAGCAAGCTGACCATGGCCGGCCTCGTTTGCTCCGGCCGCCACTACCGCGCGGCGGACGACGGCGGCTGCCTGCTGATCACGGTCGATCCGCTGCAGCAACCGGTCGCGGTCTACAGCGTGGCGCTGACCCCTCTCGGCAGCAGTCGCATCCTCGCCCTGCAAGACAGCGACGCCGCCGGACCCCGGACCGTCGTCCCCTGATTTCCACCGCCTGATTGTCGGAGGTCGTCCGTAAAACCCTGAAAAGGGGCGATATATAAATGACTGAAGCGACGACGGCGCACGACTTTTCCGCAGATGCATTGGATGCGCTGCTCCAGTCCCACCACATCAAACTCAGCCACCAGCAACGCCGGCGCCTGCAATGGCTGGGGACCCGCTTCGGAACGCCCGTTGTCTGGGACCGCCCCGACGTCGCGATCGGTGACAGCAAGCTGATCATCGTGCTCGAACCGCCGAGCGGCCCGCGGGCCGAACTGTTCTACCGCGCGCTCCATGCCGGCTGCATTGTCGTCATCCCGTTCGGCGAGAATCCCGGCTTCGACTTCCTGAAATCCAAACTCACCGACTTCGGCACCATCGGCGCGTTGGGCGCGCAGGGGCCCCACGAACTGTGGTGGGGCGGCGTCAACTGGGCGACGATCATGCCGCTGGCCGGCGAGCGGCCGCTGCCGCGCGTCGCCTCCTGCTATGCACGCGATCTCGGCAAGGACCACATCCGGCCGCTGGCGCGTTCGCTGACCGCGCTCGGCCTCGACTTCGACATCGAGGTGATCGACGCCGCCGCGCCCGGCCGGCTGCACGGCTTCGAGAAGGCCGAGTTCATCTTGAAGATGTGGCGCAAGCACAACCGGCCGCTGCTCTGGGTGGATGCCGACGCGGAGCTGATGGAGCTGCCGCAACTGCCCGCAAGCCTCGACTGCGATTTCGCGGTCCACAAGTGGAACCGCTGGGAGATGTCGTCCCGCACGCTGTATTTCGGCCGTTCGCCCGCCGCCGAAGCGATGCTCAAGACCTGGCACAACATCGCCGCGAGCTATCCCGCGGTCTGGGACGGTTATGCGCTGGACCAGGCCTGGAGCCTGGTGTCGTCGCAGATGTCGCTCGACACGGTCTGGCTGCCGCGCGCCTATCACGGCCTGCGCGGCGATCAGGAACCGCGCCGGCGGCCGGCGATCGTCCACGCCCTGGACACCACCACCACCGACCTCGGCCCCGACCCGAGTTTCCCGAAAGCGCTGCAGACCGCACGGCGCGCCTGCCGCACCGGCGCGCCGGAGTCCCTGGTTGTGATGACGGCTCCCGCGCAGGCGAGCCAGCCGGTGACGGTGATCCTGCGCGACATCCAGTCCGCCGGGGCCCGCACCGTGGCTGCAAGCGTCGAGGCGGTGACGCAGGCATTCAACGACGATCCGGCCGGCTTCAGCCATCTCGAACTGTCGCTGTGCCCCTGGCAGGACGACGTCAAGGCGGCAACGTCCGTGGCCACGTCCGCCAATCATCGCGTTCTCGAACTCGCGCCTTCGGCCAGCGTGTCCGGCAATCTGTTTCGCAGGCTCGCCGACTCCGCCGGCAAACCCGCCCGTGGACACATCGTGGCGCTCACGCCCCGACGCCCGGCCGACGGACCGGACCTGCCGTTCCCGACCTGAACCTTCGCGCATCCGTAAAAGTCACTGAACAAGACCGAGAGACCATGCTCAAAGAGATCATCCTTCTGACCGGCCTGGAGCAACAGCAGCAGGCGCTGAGCCTCCTGCTCAGGGAGCACAATCCGCAGCTCACGTTCCGCTTCGCCCTGACGGCCGACGACCTTGAAGCGATCGATCCGCAGTCCCTGGCCCATGCGCGCCTGATCGCCTTCACCACCGGCGTGATCGTCCCGCCGCGGATCCTGAATGCGCTGGGACACGGCGCCTACAATTTTCATCCGGGGCCGCCGGATTATCCGGGATGGGCGCCGGCTCACTTCGCGCTTTACGAGCACGCGACCACCTTCGGCGCGACCGCGCACCTGATGACCGAGCGTGTGGATTCCGGAGCGATCATCGGAACGGAAACCTTCATCATTCCCGACAACATCGCGGTGCGCGAGCTCGAACAGATCGCCTTCGTGCGCCTGGCCTATCTGTTCTGGCGGCTGGCCAAGGAACTGGCGAACCGCGCCGAGCCGATGCCGGTGCTGCCGATCGCCTGGAGCGGCCGCAAAAGCACCCGGCAGATGTATCTGTCGGCCTGCGACATTCCCGCGGACATCTCCCAGGCCGACCTCGAACTGCGGGTGCGCGCCTTCCAGGACGATTTTCGCGGCATCAACCCCACGATCACGTTGCATGGCTTTCAGTTCCAGCTGGTGCCGGCGACCAAGACCGCGACGGCGCCCACAACGGCGAGCCAGGACCGGAACCGGGATCAACCGCCAGCGCCGCTGGCCTTGTCCACCGACGCGCCGTCGATCGCTGTCGCATCAGTGATGTGAGGCCGGATCAGGCGACCACGGCCTTGCGTCCCCGGCTGAACTCGCGGCCGGGGATCGAGGCCAGCAGCGCACGCGTATAAGCGTGCTGCGGCCGGCTGAACACATCAGCGATCGGGCCACTCTCCACGACTTCGCCATCCTTCATCACGGCCACCAGATCGCAGATCTGCGCGGCAACCCGCAGGTCGTGGGTGATGAAGACGATCGACAGATCGAGCCGCGCGCGCAGGTCTGCCAGGAGCGCCAGAACCTGCGCCTGAACCGAGACGTCGAGCGCCGACACCGGCTCGTCCGCGATCAGCACCTTCGGCTTCAGCGCCAGTGCGCGCGCCAATCCAATGCGTTGACGCTGGCCGCCGGAAAACTCATGCGGAAAACGATCCGCCGCCACCGGCTCCAGTCCGATCAGTTCGAACAGCTCGCGCGCCTGCGCCAGCGCCTGGACACGCGGCACGCCGTGGACGATCGGGCCCTGCGCCACCAGCTCGCCGGCCTTGCGGCGCGGATTGAGCGAGGCGAACGGATCCTGGAACACCATCTGGATGTTTTGCGTCTCGGCCCGCATCCCATCGGCGGGCAACTTCGCCAGATCCTTGCCGTCGAGCACGATCGCCCCCGCATCGGGATCGATCAGGCGCAACAGGCAGCGCGCCAGGGTCGATTTGCCGGAGCCCGACTCCCCGACGATACCAAGGGTGCCGCCCTTCGGCAGGGCCAGTGAAACATTCTTCACCGCATGGGTGACACGCGCGCCGCGACCGAGAAAGCCGCCGGTGCGATAAGTCTTCGACAGGTTTTCGACAGTGAGGATGCTGTTGCCGGACAGTTTCCGCGGTGGCGGCGCGGTGAGGCGCGGCACCGCCGCCATCAGCTGCTGCGTGTAGGGATGCTGCGGATGATGGAGAATGCGATCGGCGCTGCCCTGCTCGGCGACGCGCCCCTGCTGCATCACCACCACGCGATCGGCGACCTCCGCCACCACGCCGAAATCATGGGTGATGAACATCACCGCGGTGCCCTTGCGCTGCTGCAGGTCTCGGATCAACGCCAGGATCTGCGCCTGGGTGGTGACATCGAGCGCCGTGGTCGGCTCGTCGGCGATCAACACCTTGGGGTCGAGCGCCAGCGCCATGGCGATCATGGCGCGCTGGCGCTGGCCACCCGAGAGCTCGTGCGGATAGGCCCTGGCGGCGAGCTTCGGATCCGGGATCCGGACTTCCTCCAGCAGCGCCAGCACCCGCGCGCGGATCTCGGCCTTCGTCAGATCGGTGTGGATGGAAAACATTTCGCCGATCTGGTCACCGATGCTGCGCAGCGGATTGAGCGCGGTCATCGGCTCCTGGAAAATCATGGCGATGCCGGCACCGCGCACCCGGCGCATCTCCGCCTCGTCGATCTCGGCGAGATTTTTTCCCTCGAACAAGACTTCGCCGCCCGAGATCGCCACCCCACCAGGTAGCAACCGCATGATCGCGTTGGCGGTCATCGACTTGCCGGACGCGGATTCGCCGACCACGCAGACGATCTCGTTGGCGGCGACGGAGAACGAGACCTCTTCGAGCGCAAAGGGGCGGTCGGCCCCGGCCGGCAGCCGCACGCTCAGTCTGTCGATGGTCAGGATTGCGCTCATCGGCCCTTCAGTCTTGGATTGAAGGCATCGTTGAGCCCCTGCCCGACCAGCGACACCGCCAGCACCGTCACCAGGATGGCAACGCCGGGGATGGCGGACACATACCACTGCACCCGCAGCACGTCGCGCCCAAGACCGATCAGGTTGCCCCAGGACGCCACGTTGGGATCGGACAATTTCAGGAACGCCAGCGCGCTTTCCAGCAGGATCGCCACCGCCATCACCACACTGGCATAGACCACGATCGGCGGCAGCGCGTTGGGCAGGATTTCCCTGAAGATCAGTTCGATGTCGCGTACGCCCAGTGTCTTCGCCGCCTGGACGAACTCCCGATTGCGCAGCGAGAGGAATTCCGCGCGGGTCAGCCGCGCCGGCGCCGGCCACGACACAACACCAATTGCGATGGTCACGGTGGCGAGATTCGATCCGAACACCGCGACCAGCACCAGCAGAAGAATGAAGTTCGGCAGCGTCTGGAACGCTTCGGTGATCCGCATCAGCACGGTATCGATGCGACCGCCATAGAAGCCGGCGACCGCGCCGATCACCACGCCGATCGCGACGGCGACCAAGGTCGCCACCAGCCCGATCAGCAGCGAGATGCGGGCGCCGTAAAAGATCTGCGCCGCGATATCGCGGCCGGAATTGTCGGTGCCGAGCCAGAACCGCGGATTGGCGCCCGGCCAGATCAGCGGGCGGCCGGCCAGCGACAGCGGATCGCGCGGGAACAGCCAGCCGGCGGACAGCGCCATGACAACAACGATGACCAGCAGGACCAGGCCGATCACCGCCGGCGGGCTTCGGAAGTAGTGTCGGACAGCGTCCATGTTCAGACCCCCGAGGTGATACGCGGGTCAAGCCGCGCATACAGGAGATCGACCACGAAGTTCACCGCCACCACCAGCAGCGCCGAGATGAAGACGATGCCGAGCAGTGTGTTGAGATCGCGCTGGATCACCGATTCATAGGCCAGCCGCCCAAGCCCCGGGAGCGAGAACACGCTCTCCACCACCACCGAGCCGCCGAGCATGGTGCCGGCCTGCAAGCCGATCAGCGTCACCATCGGCAGCATGGCGTTGCGCAGGACATGGCGCACCACGACGCGCGTCTCATCCAGCCCCTTGGCGCGGGCGGTGCGGACGAAATCGAGATTGAGAACCTCCAGCATCGACGCTCGCATGATACGGAGATAAATCGCAAGGAAGATGAAGCCCAGGGTCAGGGTCGGCAGTACCAGGTGACGTGCGATATCAAGGAAACGCCAGATCCCGGTCCGCACCGTGGTGATGTCCTCGAAGCCGCCGGGCGGCAGCCATTGCAGATAGATCGAGAACACCACAATGGCCATCAGCCCGAACCAGAACGACGGCGTGGCGTAGAAGATCAGGCCGAGGGTGGAAATCAGGGTGTCGGGCCATTTGTTGACGCGGCGCGCTGCGACCACGCCGAGCACCAGGCCGACAAAGAACGCGAACGACAGCGATGCGGTCATCAAAAGGATGGTCACCGGCAGCCGCTCTGCGATCACCGCGGCCACCGGCTTGCCGTAGATCGCGGAAAAGCCGAGATCGAAACGCACCAGCCGCCACAGATAATTGCCGAGTTGCGCCGTGACCGACAGATCGAGCCCGTAGAACTTGCGCAGCTCGCGCGCCGTTGCCGCGTCGCCGCCGCCCATCTGCGCCATCATGGCGTCGACGGTGTCGCCGGGAGCGAACTGCAACAGGATGAAGATCCCGATCAGGATCAGGAGCACGGTCGGGATCGAGGCGGCCAGCCGCCGCCCCGCGAGGGTGAGAATACGCATGGAGACAGACTAGCGGTTTTTCCGTTCCGATAGGATCGGAAGCTTTAGATTCTTTTTGACGCGTTTTCTTCACGCGAACCGGTATCCACTTCGCTCGAAAACGCTATCCTATTCCGCGAGCCAGAGATCATGCCAGGTCGACGAGCCCCAGCGCGGCGTGTTGGAATGGTTGCGCGCCTTGGCGGAGATCACCGTGAGGAACAGCTGCTCGATCGGGGTCCAGATCGGCAGCTCGGTGTTGGCGCGGCGGACGAAATCGCCGTACAGCGCCCTGCGCTTGCCCGGATCGATCTCGGTTGCCGCGTTGTCGATGATGGTATCGATGGTCGGATCGGTCCAGCCCCACTGGTTGGTCCAGGGCGCGCCCTTGGGCTGGCCGGAGCGGTACCACACCGTGGTGGAAACAGCCGGATCGTTGCGATACTGGTGCCAGCCTGAGGCGAGATCGAAGGCGTGGTCATCATAGACCTGCTTGAGGAAGCCGCCGCCGTCGTTGCGCACGATCTCCACCTTGATGCCCACCTCCGACAGCGACTGCTGGATGAAGGTGGCGAACAGGGAAATATCCTCGCCCCAGGGCGCGGGCAACAGCCGCACCGAAAACCGCTCGCCACCGGCGCCAGCCTTATAGCCGGCCTCATCCAGCAGCTTGACCGCGCGCGCCTTGTCGTAGGCGTATTGCGGGCCATTGTCGCTGGGGAAAAAGTCCTTCGAAACCGAGGGGATCGGCCCGACGCCGAGCTTGGCGAAATCGCCCAGGAAATTATCGATGAAGAACGGGATATTGAGGGCGTGGGCGATGGCCTGGCGCACGCGGATATCGGCGAGCTCCTTGCGGCGGAAATTGAACTCGATGGTGTTGGTGCGCGGATTGCCTTCATTGCCCTTGGTGGAGACGATGAAACGCTTGTCCTTGGCGAGACGCGCGGAGTCGGAAATCGTCAGGCCCGAGAACGGGCTGTAGTGGATCTGCCCGGCCTCGACCTGCGCCGCCGCCGCGGCGCGGTCGGTCACTACGCGCCAGATGATGCGATCGAGATAGGGCGCATTGGGGCGCCAGTAGTTCGGATTGCGCTCGGCGATGATGTGCTGTCCGCGCTCGTACTGGACAAACTTGAACGGGCCGGTGCCGACGGGGGCAAGATTCGCCGGATTGGCGCGGATATCGCCGGTCTCGTAGATGTGTTTGGCCGAGATATAGCCGAGATCGGGTAGCGCGCGCAGCAGCAGGCTGAGCGGCATCGGCCGCTCGTAACGAAATACGGCGGTGTGCGCATCCGGCGTATCGACCGCGGTCAGGAACAGTTGCAGGGTCGAGCCGTAATTCAGGATCTTCTTCCACATCTCCATCGCCGTGAAGGCGACGTCGGCGGAGGTGAACGGCTTGCCGTCGTGCCAGGTGACGCCCTGGCGGAGCTTGAAGGTGATGGTCTTGCCATCCGGCGACGACTCCCAGCTCTCCGCCAGCACGCCGACCGGCTGGCCGCTGGCGTCGAGATCGATCAGTGCCTCCTGGATCTTGCCGCCGATGATGTAGACCCCGGTCGAGGCCTGCAGGCTCGGATTGAGCTGACGCTGCTCGGCACCGTAATGCACGGTGAACACGCCGCCCTTGCGCGGCGTCTCCTGCGCGAACGAGCGCTGCGGCAGCGCCACGTTGGCGGCAATCGCCGCCGACGTCATCAATGCGGCGCGGCGGGTGATTTCAAATCGATGGGAGCTCATAAAATCCTCTGACGTCGAAGCTTCAGATAAAGGGATCGCCGCTCACTGCGGCACAAAATTCAGGATCGCGCCGTTGGCGTCCGCCGCCGGCACGCTGACGGAATCGCCACGGGACACCGCCCCCTCGATGGCACGCGCCTTGGCGAGATCGTCGGTGGCGATGACGATCGCCACCGCGCCGCTCTTCACCGCGCCCTCGCGCACGGCATCCGGATAGCGTTTCGCAAAGGAGGCCGCATCATAGAACAGAAAGTCCGCCCGCGTGCCGCCGGAGGCAACCCGGTATCCATCCGCCGTCTCGGCCACGGGTCGATCGATCAGGCGCGATAACTGCGCCGCGGCGTCCTTCGGCGAGGCCGACAACACCTCGACCTGCACCAGACGTTTGGCGCCATTGGCATGGGTCCTGAGTTCGGGAATCCAGACCGCCTCCGGTGTCAGATGCTGGCAGGCGAAGATGCGCAGGCCACCGGGAGCCTGGTCGGCGGGCCAACGGAAGATATTGAATTTCGCCTCGCTCTTGCCGCCGTCAGGCAAATCCACCGGACGGCCGAAATGCACCGGGCCATCGGCGGCGATTCCACGATCCCTGACCTCGGCGACGCCGGCGGCGGCATCGTCGGTGGTGAACGCGGTGCGCTCGATGCCCTCGTGCTCCCGAAGGAACTTGACCGTGGCCTGGTTGTGCGGCGTTTCATTGAGAATGCCGAGCAGCTCAAGATAGTCGTCCGAGAACACGATGGTGTAATTGCCGGAGCCGAGATGGGCGGAATGAGTGCCGCGGGGCGACACGGTGAAACCCAGCCGCTTCCAGGCGCGACCCGCGGCATCGAGATCACGGACGGCGACGACGACATGATCGAGACCGATGAGATGTTTGAGCGGCATTCTTGGCTGTCCTTGTTCTTTCTTGACGCGTTCCGCAGCCGCGCGAGTATAACGACGGCGGCCCGGCAACCCAGCTGAACTTTGGGTTTTTTTGCTTCGCGAGACAAGATATTGCGGCACGATAAGTTTGTTGTTCTACTCGCGTCGAAGACGCTGGTATTTTCTTCTGTTCTCACGGCGGGCTCTCGCATGGACGCCGGCCGATTGTGAGGCCGGTGGCGGGATGATAGATCGACCTCATGGATGCAACTTCTGCGAGACTGCATGACACGGCGGTCGCACGTGACATCGAGATGCTCGGCCTGCCGCCGCAGAACTGGCCCGCGGTTGCCACCGGGCCTGATGGAAAGCCGGCGCACGATGTGCTGATCGTCGGTGCCGGCATGAACGGCATTGCGGCGACCGCGGCCCTGATCTTCAAGGGCGTACGCAACATCGCCCTGATCGACCAGGCGGAGCCCGGCCGCGAGGGTCCGTGGCTGACCTATGCGCGCATGGGCACGCTGCGCTCGCCCAAGACGCTGCCGGGACCGGCGCTCAATATTCCCTCGCTGACGTATCGGGCCTGGCATGAAGCCCGGTTCGGAGCCGACGACTGGGCCGCGCTCTACAAGATTCCCAACGCGCTGTGGGCGGCCTATCTGAGCTGGCTGCAACACGTGCTGTCTTTGCCTGTGAGCCACCGCACCAGGCTTGTCGCACTCGCCCCCGATGGACATCTGCTGCGGGCCACGCTGCAAGAACAGGATCGCGAGCGAACTCTGTTCGCCCGCCGCGTCGTCCTGGCCACGGGACGGGCCGGCACCGGCGGCGATGACTGGCCGGCCTTCGTCGACCGGTCACTGGCCCCGCAATTCGCCGCCCACACCAACGACCCGATCGATTTCGAGCGGCTGCGCGGCAAATCCATCGCCGTGCTGGGCGGCGGATCGTCCGGCTGGGACAATGCCGCCACCGCGCTCGAACAGGGCGCCGCCCGCGTCGACATGTATGTGCGCCGCCGGATCCTGCCGCAGGTCAACAAAGGGCGCGGCTCGGCCTATCCCGGTTTTCTCCACGGCTGGTCGGCGCTCTCGGACGCGGAGCGCTGGGCCATCATGGTCTATCTCAACGATGTGCAGTCACCGGTGCCGCACGAGACGGTGCACCGGACGCTGGCGCAGCCGAACTTCCATATCCATCTCGGATGCCCGGTGCAGAGCGTGGGCGGCGATGGTGACGGCATCGCCATCCTGGCCGCCGGCGATCCGCAACCGCGCCGGCATGATTTCGTGATCGTTGCCACCGGCTTCAAGGTGGACGCACGGGCCATTTCCGAACTCGCGGCGTTCTCCGACGACATCGCCACCTGGGCCGACCGCTACACGCCGCCACCGGATCTCGCGCGCAGCGACCTGGCGCGCCACCCGTATCTCGGCCCCGGGTTCGAACTGACCGAGCGCCAAGCCGGACGCAATCCGGCACTCGCACGGATCCACCTGGTCAATCACGGCGCGACGCTGAGCCACACCGCCATCGCCAGCGACATTCCGGGAGTCAACATCGCAGCCGAACGGGTGTCGGCCGCGATCACCGCCGCGCTGTTTCGCGACGATATCGACGTGATGAGGCGCAGGCTCGAGGACTTCGATGAGCCCGAGCTGGAGGGGACACCGTTCTTCGTGCCCCGCGACACACGCGACCGAAACTGAAGGTCTCAGGACGCCAGCGGCGCCCGCGCGCCTGCACCTGCCGCGACAAGTTCGGGTGCGAGCTGATCGAGCTCAACGGCCAGCGCCTGCTGCCATGTCGGCATCACCACGCCAAAGACCGCGTTGAGCCGGCTGTGATCGAGCCGGCTGTTGTGTGGCCGGGTCGCCTTGGTCGGATAGTCCGCAGCCTGGATCGGGATGACCTGCTCCACCGCCACGGGAACGCCACGCTGTTTCAGGCCGGCCACGATCTCGGACGCAAAGCCATGCCAGTTCGTTTCCCCCGCGGCCGAGACATTGACCGCGCCACCATCGTGCGCAAATGGCTTGCCGGTGCCGGACACTTCCTTGCGCAGGATGTTCAGGACCGCGTCGGCGATGATCCGCGCGGAGGTCGGCGCACCGTACTGATCGGCGACGATCTTCAATTCCCTCCGCTCAGCGGCGAGGCGCGCAATCGTACGCAGGAAGTTGCGCCCTTGCGCCGCGTAGACCCACGAGGTGCGCACGATGAGATGCCTGCCACCGGCTTCATGCAACGCACGCTCGCCGGCGAGTTTGCTCGCGCCATAGACCGAGAGCGGCGCCGGCGTATCCGTCTCGCGCCATGGCATCGCGCCGGAACCGTCGAACAGATAGTCGGTAGAGAAGTGAATCACCGGAACATCGTGCCGTGCGGCCCAGGTTGCGATCGCGGCGGGCGCCTCCGCATTGATCCGGAACGCGAGCTCGCGCTCGTCTTCGGCGAGATCGACCGCGGTGTAGGCGGCCGGATTGATGATCAGATCCGGCGCCAGCCGCTCGAGCGCCGCGGCGATGGTGCCGGGTAACGCGAGATCAAGCTGACTGCGGTCGGCGGCGACGACCGAACCGAGCGCGCGCAACGGCGCCTGCAGCGCGCCGCCGACCTGGCCGGAAACCCCGGTTAACAGAATGCGCATCAGATCTCCCCGTATTTCGGCAATGTTGCGATATCGGCGAGACGGCGGCCGGCACTGTCGCGCGCCGACAATGTCGGCGCGGCGACGCCCCAATCGATGCCGAGCTCAGGGTCATTCCACAGCACGACGGTTTCATTGTCCGGGCTGTAGAATTCATCGCATTTGTAGAAAAAGTCCGCGGTCTCCGACAGCACGACAAAGCCATGCGCGAAGCCGCGCGGCACCCAGAACTGCCTGCGGTTCTCGTCGGTGAGCACGACAGAGACATGACGCCCAAATGTTGGGCTGCCGATGCGCACATCGACGGCAACATCGAGCACTTTTCCGCGCAACACCGTCACCAGCTTGCCCTGCGACCTTGGATTCTGCAGATGCAATCCGCGCAACACGCCATACGCGGAGCGCGACAGATTGTCCTGCACGAACGGCCGCCGGATGCCCGCAGCAGCGTAGCGTTCGCTTTGAAACGTCTCGAGAAAAAATCCTCTCTGATCGCCGAACAGTTTTGGCTCGATGATCAGAACGTCCGGAATCTCGGTCTTGATGATTTGCATGCTTGCTCCGCAATCGCTTCATCGGTCGAAGTTTAACGAACCTCTTTAGCTCCCCTGCACTCACCATCCCGTATGAAGAATTGTTAGTCTTGTATGAGAAATCGATGCTCTTGCAAGAGGGATCGATACAAGTCTTCGCAAGGGCAAGTCTTCGCAAGGGGTGGTCATGAAGGGCATCATTCTCGCTGGAGGCACCGGGACGCGCCTCTATCCGATCACAACGGTGGTATCGAAACAACTGCTTCCGGTTTTCGACAAACCGATGATCTATTATCCGCTGGCGACGCTGATGTTCGCCGGCATCCGTGAAATTCTCATCATCTCCACGCCGCAGGACCAGCCGCTGTTCGAGCGGCTGCTGGGCGACGGCTCCGACTACGGGCTGGAGCTGTCCTACGCGACCCAGGACAAGCCGCGCGGACTTGCCGATGCCTTCATCGTCGGGCGCGACTTCGTCGGCAACGATGATGTGGCGCTGATCCTCGGCGACAACATCTTCCATGGCAGCGGCCTGCCGGACCTGCTGTCGCGCGCGGCGATGCGCAGCGGAGAAGCCACCGTATTCGGTTATGTGGTCAACACGCCGCAGCATTACGGCGTGGTCGAGCTCGACGGCCGCGGCCGCGCGGTGTCGATCGAGGAGAAGCCGCTGACGCCGAAATCCAACGTCGCGGTGACCGGGCTTTATTTCTACGACAACGACGTGCTCGACATCGCCGCCGCGCTGAAGCCGTCGGCCCGCGGCGAGATCGAGATCACCGACGTCAATCGCGCCTATCTTGAACGCGGGGACCTGTATGTCGAGGTGCTGGGCCGCGGCTTTGCCTGGCTCGACACCGGCACCCATGAAACACTGGTCGAGGCCAGCCACTTCGTGCAGATCCTCGAACAGCGCCAGGGCATGCGCATCGCCTGCATCGAGGAGATCGCGCTTCGGTTGCGCTACATCACCATCGACCAGTTCTACAAACTCGCTCAGCGCGCGGCGAAGAGCAGCTACGGCCAATACCTGCTGACCGTCCATCGCTCGTTCGCCGCAGAACCGAAGTACAGGGGCTCGCAATCATGGGTTTCGACGGCTCAACTGTTTTCGTAACCGGCGGCGCGGGGTTCATCGGCTCCGCGCTTGTCCGCCACCTGCTGGATAAGTCCGGCGTCTTTGTCGTCAACATCGACAAGCTGACCTATGCCTCGAATCCGGCCTCGATCCCGCAGGCGAACGGACACCCGCGTTACGCCTTCGCCAGGGTCGACATCTGCAACGGCGCCGCGCTCAGGACGCTGTTCGAGCGGTACCAGCCCAGCGCGGTGATGAATCTCGCCGCCGAAAGCCATGTCGATCGCTCGATCGACGGCCCCGGCGAATTCATCCAGACCAACATCGTCGGCACCTTCACGCTGCTGCAGGAGGCCCTGCGGCACTGGCGAACCCTGGCGCCACCGGCGCGCGACGCCTTCCGCTTTCTCCATATCTCGACCGACGAGGTGTACGGATCACTCGGTGCCGAGGGGCTGTTTACCGAAACGACGGCCTACGCACCGAACTCGCCTTATTCCGCGAGCAAGGCCTCGTCCGACCACCTGGTGCGCGCCTGGCACGAGACCTACGGCCTGCCGACCCTAGTGACGAACTGCTCCAACAATTACGGCCCGTATCATTTTCCGGAAAAGCTGATTCCGCACATCATCATCAAGGCGCTCGCCGGCGAGCCGCTGCCGGTGTACGGCGACGGCAGGAACATCCGCGACTGGCTCTATGTCGAGGACCACGCCAAGGCCTTGCGGCTGGTGCTGAACCACGGCCGGATCGGCGAGACCTACAATATCGGCGGGCGCAATGAGCGGCAGAACCTGCACGTGGTGCAGACCATCTGCGACCTGCTGGACCGTCTGCGCCCCTCAAGCCACGGGCCGCGCCGGAAACTGATCACCTTCGTGCCCGATCGCCCGGGACACGACCGCCGCTACGCCATCGACGCCAGCAAGCTGGAACACGACCTCGGCTGGCGCGCCGAGGAAACGTTCGAGACCGGGCTTTTGAAAACCGTCGGATGGTATCTCGATCACGAAGCGTGGTGGCGGGCGATCCTGGAGCGCGGATACCAGACCACCCGGATCGGACTGGTCGAGCCGAAAGCGGCTGCCGGATAACGCCTACGCCTGACGTGTGAGCGGATCAGCCGCTGATGCGATTTCCGAACTGCGAAATCGCACTGCGGTGCCGGACCAGGTTGAACAGCGGATCCCCCGTGATCTCGAACGCAACCTCGACATCGTCGAGCAGCAGCGGGGTCATGTTCATCGCGGCGCCGAGATCGACGATGAAGCCGTGAGCGCCGTCACCGACCCCGGCCTCGAACAAATCCTGGCGGAAACCGTCCGCGATGACCTTGGTCAAGGTCTCGCCCTGGTGCCGGATGATCACCGATACCCGTTCAGTCGGCCGCCCGGTGTGCCAGGCCCACCCGCCGATGGTCGATCCGGCGACGAAATCCAGCACACCTTCCAGCCGGGTCGCATCGTCCTGGACCGGCAGCATGATATCGGCGCCGACAACACGCACGCCCATCTGCGTGACGTCGAGCTGCGTTCCGTACGGAACGGCCAGTTCAAAGCCGAACCCGATCTGCTTGCGCTGGCCGCGGCGGGCGGCATCCGGCCGCGCGACTGTCGCCGGCGCCGCTGCGACCTGGCGTTCCCCGACATAAAGCTCGACGACATAGCGTCGGTCCGGCTTCTGCTGGTCGAAAACCCAGCCGGTGATTTTTTCGCGGTTGACGCGTTCGACACACCCGAGAACAGCCATTTGCGCACCCTTATCGATCCGTTGTGGCGACCACCGTCAACGTGCGTTGACGACCCGGCGCGCGGGCTCGCTGTAGCTGTCGGCGACAAGCAGCGAGTTTTGCGCCATGTAGTCGAGGAAGCCGCCATAGTAGCCGGAGAATTTCGTCACGAAGTCCTTCAGCTGCGCCTTGGAATACAGCCGGGAAATATCGATGTCGCGATCGTCCGGAATGTCCTGCCAACGGACAGTCGGCACGCCCATGATATCCGCCATCTCGACCGTGCGGGAATCATGTACGATCAGCGTCGCGGGCGTCCCGGCGATCAGCGCCGCGACGGTGCCGTGGATTCGGGTGCCGAAGCAGAACGAACGCTGCTCCATGTAGTCGATCCAGTCCTGGTACAGCGTGAAAACCCGGCCATGACGGGTCAGGAAATGCTCCGCCTGGGCAACCTCTGCCGCACCATAGACATCCATCACCGCCTGCTCCGCCCTGGCGGGGATCGGCTCGCCCGTCGTGTGGTGCATGATGTAATGGATGTCGGCGATTTCCGATTGCAGCACGAGATCGATGTTGCGGCCGAAGGCCTGCCGATAAAGGAACGTCTGAAACGAATCGGCCTGGGCAAAGCCATGCCGCGTGGCGTGCATGCAGCAGGCATCGAACCTGACATTATCCAACAGCGAGGGGCGCGGCCCTTCGCGACCGATCAGCATCAGCGAGGGGCAGCCGGTCGGATGCACGTTCTTGATGCCGTAGCGCTCGAGGACATCGCAACTGAAAGTGCCGCGGGCCGAAATGCTGGTCGAGCGATCCTGCACCAGGCGCAGCAGCCGCAGCGTGCCTTCGGTGACGTTGGGGATCTCCTCGGAGTTCGAGGCCTGGGCTCCCACACCGATCAGGAACACCGGCAGCTTGGTCCTCTCCAGCCGGTCCGCGAGCCAGCCGAAATCGTCGAAATGATTGACCCAGTTCGCGGCCGCCAGAACAATCGCGTCATGGCCCTCCGTGTCTTCCGGCGCCAGCCTGAACGAGCCCCACGTGGCGCCATGAAGCACCCGCATCAGCGACTGCGTAAACATCATGTTCCCGGTGTTCTGGCCGAGGCTGAGCATCGTTTGCTCGACCGTCGCCTCCTCGCCATGCTGATCAACCTGGCGGACACCGACCACGAGTGCGTTCCGAAACATTCAAGTCACTCCGAGCATTTTGCCGAGCATCTTATCGGATATTCTGGGCTTAATTTGCGCGGGCCGATATTCGTCCAGCCGGTTGCTCCGTTTTGTTGACCAGTGTGGTGAACAGGCTCTTATAGGTTTGCGCGAGTCGCTCCATGCTGAAGCGGCTGGATGCCTCGACGGCATTCGCGCGCATGCGGTCATAACGTGCCGGATCCTTGAGCAGCCCCGCGACCGCCTCGGCGACCGCGTAGACGAGATCGATCCGGCTCGCCTCATGTGACACCAGAATGCCGGCCCGGTTCCACGCGTCATCGCCGAGGATGCTTGGAATCTCGCCGATATCGGTCGCGACCACCGGTCTGCCGGCCTGGAAACATTCGACCAGGAACAGGGGAAAGGTTTCGCCGCTGAAGGTGCTGGGAAAGACGCCGAGGTCGAAACAGCCGAAATAGCGTGACGGATTGTCCTGGTGACCGAGGAAGATCACCCAGTCGAGGGAACCGTAGGCCTGGCGCAGCTCCGCCGCACTCGGGCCATCTCCGATCAGCACCAGCCAGACCGGCTGGTTTCCAAGCGCCCTCACCAGTTGAAGCGCCTCGATGGCCACACGCCAGCCTTTTTCCGGGATCGCCCGCGAGCAAAGGAATGCAACAAAGCCGTTGTCGGGAATGTCATACTCACGCCGGAAATCCGCTCGCTCCACCAGACCGGCACTGAGGGCCGGAACCGCGTTGAAGCTGCGCTCGAACCGGGCCTTGGGAATGCCCGCCTTGCTCAGCAGAGCCGTATTTTTCGGAGCAAGATAAAGCCACCGGTCGACCGTGCGCTTCAAATAGTCGGAAAAGTGTTCGGTCATCAGGTCCGGCACGGTCTCGTAGCCGCCGTGCAGGGACCCGACATAGGGAATCTGGATCTCGACATGCTTGCAGTAGAGCGAGAAGTCCACGCTCACATTGTGCGAATTGAGAACCTGGATTCCGAAACTGCTCAGGAACGCATCGAAGTCATCGCAGACATCAGGCCAGAACACGATGGGGATATCGGAACGCAGCCTGCGGCGCACGCTTTTGCGGGAGTCGGCGAGTTCATCCTCGACCACGAGGTAGGTGACGTGCAGCCCCAGCCCCTTCAGCGCATTGGCGAGCTCGAGCGGCAGGATCTCCCCGCCGCCGACCTCGAAACTGTGCGCGGCGATGCAGACCCGCAAGGGCGGCTCGTCGGTCCGGGCGGGCGCGAGCCGCGCCAGGAGATCGCCGCCCTGCCGATCGGGGAAATGAGTGAGCAGTGTTTCGACATGGGCACGGATCGCCACGTCGCCGACCTTGTATTCCGATGACAGATCCTGCAGCACCATCCTGTGCTCTTCGAGGTGGCGATCGGTGAAGAACGCGCTCCTTGACGTGCCGGACCGGCTCAGCCGGAAATAGGACTTCGCCTCGGGCTCATAGGCGAGGCAGCCGCCACGCAGCAGCAGCGCATAGAAATACCAGTCGCCTGCGAAGCGGTACTGCAGCAGCCGCTCGCGTTCGCGCTCGGACAGCTGCGGCTTGCGGAAGACGAAGCCGGACGCGTTGGGCACCACGTTCCGCACCACGAAGTCCCGCCTGAACGCCTGGTAGGCCGGCACGACACAGGCGCGATCCCACGAGAAGTTCAGGAGATTGTCGAAATAGCCGTCGAGGTCCTGCAGGATCGCACCACTGTCGTCGACACAGCGGATGTGGCCGAATGCGCCGGCGACCTCACAGCGCGCCAGATAGGGCGCAAGTCGGGCAAGAAAGTCCGGATGCGCGGAGTCGTCCGTCTCCGCAATCCAGATCAGGTCGTTGCGCGCCAGCTCCAGCCCTTTCATCCACTGCCGAAACACACCGCCGGAATTTTCTTCGTTACACACGATCCGGTACGGAATGTCCGAGTCGCCGAGGATCGATTCGGCCAGCGCAACGCTGCCGTCGGACGAGCAATCGTCCAGGAAGATGATCTCGTCGGGCCGGTGACTCTGCGCCAGCACCGAGCCGATGCGCTCCCTGAGAAAACGTTCATGGTTGAAGTTCGGAAAGATCACGGTGACGGCCAGAGACTGCACCTGATCGCTGCGGATGGCGGCGATCGGCGGGCGCGCGATCCGGGTCGCCTGGGTCACCGCGCGGGCCGTGGCATTGAGGTTGGCCGCGCCATAATAGACATCGGGCTCGAGATAGGCGCCCTCCGCCCACTCGTTCCAGGCGTTGATCGCGACGATCGGCCGTCCAAACAACGGTTTCGCGATGGCACGTTCCAGCAGCGCCTGGAGCCATTGCTGGTACTTCTTCGGTGACGCGTTCTCCAGCGACAGGCCGCGGTTGGGGCGCCTGGAATCATTGTCCCAGCTCGGCACCACGGTCTTGATCAAGGGGAACGGCTTTTCGCCTTCGTTGAGCGAGGCTTCGCAGAATTCGTCGTAGTCGATGACGCGCCCGGTGAAGTCGGAGCTGTAGGCGTCGGGTGTCGGCCGCCCCGGCAAATTGTCCGAGAGCTTGTGCGGCGGGAATTCCATCGCGCCGTCCAGGCCGAACGGCTCCGGATCCTGCGCACCAAAGGTCTGGGCCATGAAGATCAGCGGGTCGACGCCATGCCGGTCCGACAACAGTTTCCGCCAGCGTCCGATCGTCACTTTCGGTTCGGGAATGTGGCTTGGATTGTAGATGATGAACAGGGGCCGCCCTTGCAGCCGCACATACCGGCGGTCGCTGAAGTGGCGCGCGAGGTCGTTCACCAGCGCCTCTTCATCCTCCTCCCGGTAATCCTGTTGCAGCAGAACGGAGGTGTCGGCGCCGTCCCAGGTCCGCGTCCAGTTCTCGTTGGCCCAGATCAGTAGGAAAGGCATATCGACATCCGACGCCAGCAGCGCGTCGAGCGGCCGTTCCAGTACACGCTTCGTGTTGAACCAGTAGTAGTAATAGGCGAACGCGTTGATGCCGGCGGCCCGCGCCAGGGCAACCTGTCGCTTCAGCGCATCCGACTCCATCAGGTCGTAGAAGCCGAGATCGCGAGGAATCCGGGGCTGGTAGTGGCCGGGATATCGCGGCAGCCCGCGCGGCATCTGCCGCCACTCCGTAAAGCCCTTGCCCCAGAACTTGTCGTTTTCGGCAATCGGATGGAACTGGGGCAGGTAGAAGGCGAGCAGCAACGGCTCCTGCGCATTCGCGTAGGTCTTTTCCTGCTGCAGCAGGCTGGCATCGAACTCCTCGAAGTCCGGACCGCGCGACGTGAAGTGCGAATGATCCTGCAGCAGCTTGTTGATGGTCCCGCGCGATTTCGGCAGTTTCGATTTGGCGTCAAGAGGCGGCAGCTGCTGCGCACCCTGGAGGGCTGTCGGCGCATTCACCAGCACGCGAAATTCGGGAAGTTCGTCCTGCAGGGCCTCGTCGAACTTCATCATGAAGCCGTACTGCCCGGTGCCCTTGCCCCACTTCGCAAGATCCGGACGCGGCTCGGTGGCCCGCACCCGTCCGATGACACGATCGCCGAGCACCGCTTCGATCAGGACGCCCTGCTCCGGTGCTTTCGGTACCCAGGCCCACCCCGTCGCTCCCCAGCGCGTGAGATTGTCCACATGTCCTTCCACGTCGAGGTTCGGTGCCAGAGGCGGAGACCGCGTGACCGGCGTGCCGGCGGGTGCGGGTGGCAGCTCCTTGTCTCCCTGCAAGGAGCAGATCATGCCGTCGGCCGACCCGCGAAACTGCGGGGGCTCGTCGCCCTCGAGCGGCGGATCGAACTTGAGGGTAAAGCCGTAGAGACCCGTTCCTTTTTTCCACTTCAGCAGATCAGGCCGTGGCTGCTCCGCGCGCGTCCGGCCGATCACCCGGCCATGGCGAAGAACTTCAATCTCGACAACGGCCTGCGGCGCCTCGGGCAACCAGGCCCAGCCCGACGCTCCCTGTCGCGTCAGCGTGTCGACGAATCCTTCCAGACGCGGCTTGCTCTTGGCCGCCGCGTCGGTTGCAGTCCTTGAAGCGGCGGCCTGCCCGACAGCTTCAGTCATCGCGACACTCGCATGCTCACGGTCGCCTTTCTCACAGCCATGCTTCCTTTTCCTTCAAACGCCAATGTTCGGGAGGCCGGTCCACGGGAGCGGCATCACCATGCGGTTGCTCCGCCGACACGGCGCGTCCCGTCGCGTTGAGATAAGCCGCACCGAAATGCAGGTCCGGCTCCAGGTAGGCGCCCTCGCACCATTCGTTCCAGGCATTGATGCAGACGATCGGCTGGCCGAAGAACGGCTCGCGCCGTGCTCGCTCCACCAGCGCCTTGAGCCAGGCCTCGTACTTCTGCGGCGTCGATCCGTGAACCACCAATCCCTGGCCCTGCCGCCGGGCGTCGTTGTCCCAGCTCGGCACTGCGGTCTTGATCAGCGGAAACGGCGGCGGCGCCTCGTCGAGCGAACAGCGCACCACATCCTCATAACGATACACCTCGCCGGCGAATGTGTCGTCGAGGCACTGAAGCTCGAAATTGACTTCCGGAAGACGCCTGGTGAGCTTGTGCGGCGGGAATTCGATCGCTCCGTCCAGCCCGAACGGACGCGGATCGACATCATCGAAGCTCTGGCTCATGATGAGGATCGGCTCTTCGCCATGGCTTTTCCTGAACATCGCACGCCAGCGCGCGATGGTGAGCGCGACATCGGGGATCAGCGCCGGACGATAGATCATCAGCAGCGGGCGTCCCTGCAGGCGGATATAGCGCGGATCAGCAAAATGCCGCGCGAAGTCCGCCACCAGCAGATCGTCATCCTCGGGCAGATAATCCTGCGAGATCAGGACCTCGTCATCCCGGCCGTCCCAGCGCCGCGTCCAGTTTTCGTTCGCCCACATCAGGCAGAACGGCATCCGGATGTCCGACCGGTTCAGGAATTGCTCCAGCGGCCGCTCCATCAGCCGCTTGCCGTTGAACGCATAGTAATAGAACACGAAACCATCGATGCCCGCGGCCGTCGCCATGGCCACCTGCCTGCGCATGGTGTCGTCATGATCCAGCGAATAAAAACCGAGATCGCGGGGAATACGCGGCTGATAATGATCCCTGAACCGCGGAACCCCGCGCACGACATTGGTCCACTCGGTGAACCCGCGCCCCCACCACGCATCGTTCTCCGGAAATGCATGGAACTGAGTGAGGTAGTTGGCGAGAATTGTTGCCCGGGGCCTCGTCCGCGCGGGCGGCGGCCGAAATTCCTCGAACGCCGGACCTGGCTTGGTGAACCGCTTGATCTCCGCGGGGATCGTCGCCTCGTCATCCGGGGGACGCGGGAAAACGCCGGTCTCATGACGATGCGCGAGATAATGCAGCAACGGATTGCGGGACGTATCGCCCTTCAGGTAGCGCTGAACGTAGAACTTGGTGTCGAAGCCGCTGGAGGGATTGCGCCCTTCGCGAAAGCCGTAGCGGACGTAGTGCTCGAACGGATCGACCCGCGCCTGCGCGATATCGCGGTAGGTCGCCAGGTAGTATGCGGCATCGAACTCGGGGATCGGGCTGAAGAGTCCGACCCGGTGCTGAAGGTAGTGGGCCAGTGCATTGCGGTCATCCGCAATGTTGTAGGTCTTGCGATACCAGGCCGGATCGAAGTACGGGCCCGGCCGATAGCCGTCGCGTTCGCCGCGCTGGACATAGTGCAGCAGCGGGAGCTGCCCCGACGCGCGGACATCGGGATATGTCGTCAGGTACCAGGCGGGATCGAAGAACGGATTCGGCCGCCGTCCTTCGCGATGGCCCTGCCGGCAGAAATGCTCGAACGGATCGCCGCCGACCGCGATGAACTCGGGGCAGGTAATTTTATAAAACTCTTCGTCAAATAGGCCGCTCGAACGCAGATAATTGGAAAGCAATTCCGGCTCTGCTCGCCTTGCATCGGCCGATACGGTGTCAGCCTGAGGTCGATCCGTTGCTATGATCGAGGGCGCTTCGACCACCACCGGTTGTCGCGATGATGTCTCGTATGCCGTATCCGCCTCGAAGCGTCGTGTGAAATCGGATGGGAGTTTTGACATGGATCGCCGTTCAACGCCGCAGCCGGATGCAAAACCTTCGGATGATTGTTGGCTGCGAACGATGTCAGTTCCAATAGCTATTTCGCAGCTGCACATCTCATCGTCAGGTTGCGGGTGACAAACCGTTAACGTGCCGCAGCCGAACTTGAGTCGCATTCTTTGGAATTTGTCAGCGTTTAAAACGCCAGTGCGCGGGTAAGAATGATCCCATGATGACATCCGAAAGCACCACCCGAGACCTTCGACGCAAATCCCACGACGCCAGGGCCAGGAGCGTGCTCAACGCGGGCTGCGGCCCGAAGTCGGCCCGCAGACTGAACGGCCTGTTCGATCCGGCCGGATGGCGGGAGATTCGCTTCGACGTCGACCCCGCGGTTCGACCCGATGTGGTCGGATCGATGACCGACATGCGCGCGCACTTCGATGCGCGAAGCTTTGATGCGATCTGGTCGTCACACAGCCTAGAGCATCTCCACAGCCACGAGATTCCGCTCGCTTTGGCGGAATTCCAGCGCATCCTGAAGCCCGACGGCTTTGCGCTCATTACCTGCCCGGACCTGGAGACGGTGATGACCCTGTTCCTGGAGCGCGGATCGGACCATGTCGTCTATCGGTCCGCGGTCGGGCCGATTACGCCGCTGGACATGATGTTCGGCCATTCGTCCTCGATCGCATCCGGCAATGTACATATGGCGCATCACTCCGGCCTGACGTCGGAGCGCCTGGGGGATCTGCTGTTGCAGGCCGGTTTTGCCGAAGCGGTCACAAAAAGACAGGGCTATGATCTCTGGGCCCTCGCGCTGATGGACAACGCGGATCGCGAGGCCATTCAGCACAGGCTGCAGGCGTCCGGACTCGACCTGTCCGAAGAAGCTGCATGACGGCGCCTCAATCGACCGGTTCGGCCGGCGGGGCGGCCACGTTGTGCGAGCGGCCGATTGCGCTCGCCAAGGACGTGCTCCGCCGACGTATCTATGCACCGACGGCCTATGCCACGGCTCGCAACCTGGCCGTGGTTCCAATCGTTCCATCCGAATGTCTTGCTCTCGCATCCTGGTTTCCGCTGGTCTGGCGACGCGACGGATCCACGCTCGTGTTCGTCGCCGTTCGCGCCTTGCTGAATGACCAGCGCGCGCAGCCGCCTGCGGCGCGCGCATTGCTGCCGCTGATCCTTCACGCCTATCCATTCGTGTTCGATCCAGATCAGCCGATCGGGCCGACCTCGGAAAAGATGCTGGACGACGTCTTTGCCGACGCACCGACGGATATCGGCGCCACGATCACGACCGTCCATCACAGGCTTTCGCGCGCCACAACCAGCCGATTCCAGGTGCTGGACCGGTTTGCGCACGAAATGAGCGTGACGAACGCGGTCGGCCACGCGCTTGACGCGCTGGACGTGTTCGAACCCTGGCCCCTGAGATTCAATATCGATGGCCATCTCGTCGAGGTTCCGAACCTCCTGGTGATCCGCCCATCGGCGTTCGACGGCGGCCTGCTCGCCCCGCTCCTGGAACGCTACGGAATGCCCTGCGCGCAGATGCTCGGCCTGCATCGGGTCTCATTGTATCGAGCCGGAGTCCTGCTGGTGATGGCAAAAGCCGTTCTCAAGGCTGTCGGCGACAGTTCACGGGCCGAGCACAGCGACGTTAGCGCGGACCGATCCCGGCAGCACGACTCCTCTCCCACCCCTCACTTGCAGCCTGCCGCGCCATGACCCGCCTTGTTCAGATCAGCGAGATTGCGCACCTTCGGCTGCGCCCACCCGCCGATGACCGCTGGATCGCGGACCTGAGCTGGATCCCGGTCAGCGCCAGCGAGATCCATCTGGCGTGCCGGTACTATCCGCTGGCGGTCCGTTTCGAGGACAGCGGGCCGCGCCTCGGCCTGATTCTCGATCCACGCTATACGATGCACGCGCTTCTGGACGCAGCCGGCAAGTGGCGCGGCGCCTACCGCCCGATCGCATTGCGCTGCTTTCCATTCCACGCACCAAGTCTCGGCGGCGGCCCGCTGTCGGACATCGTCGTCGACCCGACCTCCGAATGCCTGTCGAACACAACGGGCACACCGCTCGTTGATCCTACAGGACAACCCGGCCAATTGCTGGCTGAAGTGCACCGGCTGTTCGGCCTTCTGCAACACGGCCGAGAAACCTTCGCCGCCGCGCTGGATCACTACCTAATCGGCGACTGGCTGGTCCCACTCGCCGCCATCGAAGGCCGCGACGAAGGCCAGCCGCTCCATGTGCTTGATCCGGCCCGTTTCTCACATGCCGAACCGATGGCGCTGGGGGCTATGGCCCGCGGCAGTTTCACCAGTGTCGATATCGCGTTCGCCTGCCTGTTCTCGTACCAGAACCTGCGGAAAGATTATCGGCCGAAGGACACCGGGCGCTCACGCCGCCATGCCGCACCGACATCGATCGCCCCCGACATGCTGGCGATCGACGACCTGTCGCTCGCGCTCGACGACAACGAATTGATCTCGCTGGCGGACATCGGCGCGATGCCGGCTCAGGCCGGCATGTGATTTTGGCAGTAATCCCGCCGCACCCGGCCTTGACAGACCCGCTCAGCGTTCTCGCATCGATTTCGCCAGGCGGTTGCGAAGCGGCGCGGCCAGATACGACAGCGCCGTGCGCTCCTGCGTGCGGATAATGGTATCGACTGTCATGCCCGCGGTCATCCGATCGCGGTATGCTTCCGGAATGGAGGCGCGGTCGACAGCAACTTCCACCGCGAAATATGACAACGGCGGCGTCGTCGACGTGTCGATGATGCTGTCGCGGGAGATGCTACGAATGACGCCTTCGAGCGGCTTCAGCTCGAATTTCATGAATTGGGGAATGCGTATTTCGGCTTTCTCGCCGGTCATGATGCGGTCGATATCGACCGGCTGCACCTTGGCCCGCACAACTAGCGTATCGCTCAACGGTACGATATCCAGAATCGGATCACCCGGCTTGATCACACCGCCGACCGTAAAGATCTTGAGCTGCTGGACGGTGCCGGTGACCGGCGCCTTGATATCGATCCGCTGCAGGATGTCGCGGGCAATGACCAGTTGCTGCTTGGCATCTGCAACCGTCTTGCGCACATCCGGAAGCGTGTTGCCGGCCTCCTGGCGATAATCCTGTTTCAGTTGATCGATGCGCGCCTGAAACTCGGCGACCTTCTCCTTGGCCTTGGTATAGTTGATTTTCGCGCTCTCGAACTGACCCCGGACCTGCATCTGCTGGCGCTCCAACGTTGTCACCCGCGGCAGCGCGACAAGACCTTTGTCCAGCAACGCCCTGAGATTGGGCAGCTCGATGTCGATGGAATCGATCTGCTCCTGCGCCGTCTTCTCATCGACCGTCGCCTGCCTGATGTCATCCTTGGCCTGCGCGACCTGCTTCTCGATCACCTCGATGCCGCGCAGCAGGCTCTGGCGGCGGTTGTCGAACTGGCCCTGATTGTCGCGAATGGCATTGGCGATCTGCGGATCGTCCTTGAACGCGGTGACCTCCGGCGGAAAATCGATGGTGTCGAGCATATCGCGCTGCGCCGTCATCCGGGCCAGCGCGGCACTGGCAATCGCCAGTTGCTGGCGAAAGCCCCTGTCGGTCGCCTCGTTCCGCGTCGGATCCAGCCGGATCAGGGTATCGCCCTGCTGCACGACGTCGCCGTCCCGGACCAGGATCTCGCTGACAATGCCGCCCTCGAGGTGCTGGATGGTCTTGCGGTTGGATTCGACCGCGATGACGCCATCGGCCACAACGCCGGAATCGATCCGCGCGATCGCCGACCAGCCGCCCAGCCCCACGAACGTGAAGATAATGATCCCCGCCGCGATCCGCAGCATGATGCGCCAATCTGTGGACGCGATGGGTGCGGGCAGCAGTTCGATGCGTTCTGTGCTCATCGCTGTTCGCCGGTCTTCTGGTTCTCGAGTGCGCCGGCGATGACTGTCAGCGCCGGCGGTGCCGTTGCTCGCGGAATCCTGTTGACGATCTGGTCGCGCGGACCGAAGGCCTGCACGGTGCCGTTGTTCAGGACCAGAACGTCATCGCAATAGCTCAGGATGTTGAGCTTGTGAGTGATGATGACGATGGTGGCTCCGCTCGCCTTCAGCTTCTGCAACATCGCGAGGAACGACTGTTCGGCGAGCGAATCCAGGTTTGAATTCGGCTCGTCAAGCACCACGAAGCGGGGATCGCCGTAGACGGCGCGCGCCAGCGCGATCCGGCTGCGCTGGCCGCCCGACAGCACGTGGCCGTTCAGCCCCACCATCGTGTTGTAGCCGTGAGGCAGCGATCGGATCAGGTCCTGAATGCCAGCGAGTTCCGACGCTGCAATGAAACGATCGGGGTCGGTATCCGCCGCGGAATCGAAGCGGGAAATGTTTTCCGCGATGGTGCCAGGCAGCAATTCGACATCCTGCGGCATATAACCGAGATGGCGCCCCAATTCATCTTCATTCCAGTGCGACAGGTCGTGATCACCGATCGCAATGCTGCCGCTGCGCAGCGGCCAGGCGCCCACCAGGACACGCGCGAGACAGGATTTGCCTGCACCGCTGGGGCCGATCACCCCCAGGATGCGCCCCTCGCCAAGGCTGAAGGTCACGTCATTCAGCAGCGGTTTCTCGCCGCCACCGGCGAATGCGAAGGCACGCGCCACCACCAGCGATCCGCTGACCCGGGGCAGCGACACCTTCGACGTCTGGGCCTGCGCATCGCGCAGCACGTCGTCGAGCCGGCGCAGTGCGGCGAGGCATCCCGAATAACTCTTCCAGCTCGAGATCACCTGATCGATCGGGCCGAGCCCGCGCATCATCAGGGTCATCGCGACGAACGTATTGGCCAGGGTGACTTCGCCATTCAAGAACAGCAGCGTTCCGACGGTGTAGATCCCGGCCATCTGATACGCGCGCATGAACTTGGTGATCGATGCGAAAATCTCCATCCGGCTCGTCGCCACCGACTGCCAGCCCAGCATGCGCGAATGAAGCCCGTACCACCGGTCGCGCAAGGGCGGCAGCATCCCCAGGACGCGGACCGCCTCGGAGTTACGGGCGACCACCTGCCCGAACTCCTGCGATTTGAGCGCCAGGCGCTGGTAGCGATCGGCATCCGCCTTGGTCAGGCGGTGATTGAGCACCGCGAGGATCGCCGTCAGCACGATCATGACCAGTCCGACGATGCCGAACAGCCAGTTGACCATGGTCATGACGACGATGAACAGCGGCGACCAGAAGGCGTCGAATATCGCGGTGAGCGAATTTCCCGACAGGAAATCGCGTATCATGTTGAAATCGGCGAGCGCGGTCGGGGCGCGGCTTGCCGCACCGGCCTTGCCGGACCGGTTGGCGGCTTCGAAAATCACGCGGCTGAGCCGCTCATCGATCGCGTTGCCGATCCGGCCCAGCGCCTTCTTGCGGACCCACTCCAGGATCGCGTACATCAGGATCAGGAATGTCGCGATGGCCGCAAGAACGAGCAGCGTATCGACATTGCGGCTGTACATCACGCGATCGAAGATCTGCTCGACATAGATCGGCGATGCCAGATACAGAACCGGACAGAAGAAGCTGAACCCAAGCAGCGTCGCGTACGCGGGCAGGAACAACCGCAGTTCATTGAGGAGAGGCGACGAGAGCTTGACGGTCAAGGGACCCTCGCAATAGCCATTGCATGAATGCAGCTTCTGCCCCGGACTTGATCTTCCGGAGCAGGCTGCAGAACGCTTGTGGCCGCTCCCGCGCGGAAGGGTTCGGCCCGAAAGCCGGCCCCTCCTCGCGCGGGTCGACAGTCCATCACTTACAGGTGCTTGTCGGTGTCGGTGAAGACCAGGTTCTCCACATGACTGACGGTCACGGTCTGTCCGTCGGTAAAGTGAATCACGGTCTGGCCACCACTGGTGTGCAGCGACGCGATATCCGTCGAAGCGTGGTTGTCGAAGTTGACGGTGTCATGCCCCGAACCACCATCGATGGTGTCGTTGCCGTCGTTGCCGACGTGGAAGACATCGTTGCCGCCACCACCGATCAGGGTGTCGCCGCCGGAGCCCGCATAGAAGGTGTCGTTGCCGTCACCGCCAATCAGCAACTGGTGGGCGCCGTCTCCTGCGTGCAGGACATCACGCCCGCCGCCACCGATCAGCGTGTCGTAGGCACCGTCGCCGCCGTACAGGGTATCGTTGCCGTCGCCGCCGTTCAGCAGCTGATGGTCGCCGCTGCCTGCCACCAGCGAATCCGCGCCGGAGCTGCCGTACAGCGTATCCCAGGCACCCGAGCCGCCGATCAGCGTGTCGTGGCCACCGCCGCCGCTCAGCAGTTGATGGTCGCCACTGCCCGCCTGCAACGAATCCGAGCCGGAGCTGCCATACAGCGAATCCCAGGCACCCGAGCCGCCGATCAGCGTATCGTGGCCATCGCCGCCGCTCAGCAGTTGATGGTCGCCACTGCCCGCCTGCAGCGAATCCGAGCCGGAGCTGCCGTACAGCGAATCCCAGGCACCTGAACCGCCGATCAGCGTATCGCCACCACCACCGCCATTGAGCAGTTGATGATCGCCACTGCCCGCCACCAGCGAGTCGTGGCCCGCCCCGCCGTACAGCGAATCGTGCGAGCCCGCCCCACCGATCAGGGTGTCGTTGCCGTCGCCGCCGCTCAGCAGTTGATGGCTGCCGGTGCCGGCGACCAGCGAATCGTTGCCGGCGCCGCCATAGATGCTGTCGTGCCCATCGCCGCCGATGACCGTGTCATTGCCGGCGCCGGTCAGGACAACGTCATTGCCGCTGTCCTGCAGGGTGACGAGATCGTCGCCGCCGCCGGTCACCACCATCACGTCGTGGGTCCCGTGAACGGTGAGGTCCGCATCACCCGAGATGTTCTCGACGATCACCTTGAGCGCCGCGTCCGTGGTGACGGTGTTGGTGGCGGATGTGAGATCCAGTACGGCAGCATGCGGATCCAGCGGCTGGGTACCGTCGCTGATCTGCACTTTCACGGTCGGGTCGTTGTGATGACCGCCGCCGTGATGGCCGCCATGACCACCATGATGGCCGCCGCGGTCGAACAAATCAAAGAAGCCATGTCCTTGATCGTTGTCGAAACCGCCGTGGTTCAGAAGATAATCAACGACCGCCGCTCGTGCAGCCGGATCGATGTTGGGCGTCAGCAGATGATTGAGCTCAGTTCTATCAAGATCGTACGTCGCCATGTATCACCCCTTACATACCGCGGCCATCTAGCCCGTCACGAGATCAGTCGCGTGCGTTGAGAAAAATTGTAGGCTTGTTGGCAGACCTATCGCATTGCAGCGGCGGCAACATGAATAAGACGGGGCACATGAGTCAACGTTAACCACCGATCAACGCTGACATGCAGCCGCGTTTCAGGATGTTCGGTTACGTCGTGCGTAACGAACAACAGAGGTTTCAACTGAAATTCGCGCGACCATTAATTCGAAAAGAAACCTCAAAGGCGAATCGACTTCGATGTGACAAAACAAAGAATAATTCGCCTGACTAAAATCCCGGCGGCATCGCCAATGGAATCGGCAGGTCGCATCTCCGAGGCTCCATCGATCTCAGCGGCCACGCCAGAGCGGAAAAAGGAATTGGATCAAGCGACAATACCGGATTGTAAAATGGATCCGCGGCCAACACATCGGCCCACCTTGCTCGCAGGTTGTGCAGCTCGCGCTCGAACCGCGCTTTGCGATCGGTATCCTTATCTTTGCCGCGACTGGCAGATTCACGGTGAAGAAGTTTCGCGTGCGGCGTGAATACAATGCGTTTTCCAGCTGCACGAAGTTTTAAGCAATAATCGACGTCGTTAAAGTTGACCGGAAAGCGGAACTCATCCATGCCGCCGAGATCGATGAAATCCCGCCGGCGCGTCAGAAGACACGCGGCCGTCACGGCACTGCATTCGTGAGCCGCGCGCAGCAGGTCACCGTACCCGGCATCGCCATCCATTCGATCGTTGAACGCATGCGCGGCGGCAAAATTCGGACCGAGCACCACGCCGCCGTGCTGAACGACGCCGCTTGGCCACAACAACAACGCGCCAACGGCGCCGACATCGTCATCGGACATCCGGCCGAGCATCTCCGCAAGCCAACCGTTATCGCGCGCCTCGACATCGTTGTTGAGCAGGCACAGGTATTCTCCGCTCGCCGCCGTCGCCGCCGCATTGTTCAGGCGGGCGAAATTGAAGTCGCCGGGAATGCGAAGCACGGTCGCCTCGCGACCGTCGATCGACGACAGGTAGGCCAGCGTGTCCGGGTTGGACGACTCGTTGTCGATGACAATGACCTCGGAGTCCTGCCTGCGCAGCGCCGGCGCGATCGACTCGAGGCAGGCCGCGAGCAGCTCGTGCCTGTTGCGCGTGGGAATCACGACGCTGACGCGTCCCTGGCGGGCGCGTCGGGAGATCCTGATGGCCGGCAGCACCAGGCCTTGCCCCGATGTCACGTCCGCATCGATGCCCCGCTGCGCCAGATGCGCCCGCGTCGCGGTGGCGAGCGTTCGGCTGGCGGCGTCGATATCGATCGGCGGCAACGTCGCGATCGCGCCCGGCAGATGGACAATCCCCCCCGCAGGTTTGGCGTCTTCGTCAAGGAGACGATTGAAGACCCGGTAGAGATCCGCGGCGCCGTCATCGAGCGCACGTTCCGCGACGGATCGGCGAAGCGCGAACACGTGAGCGCAGTAACCCTGTTCAAGCAGGCGCTCGTAATCGAAGGCCGGAAACGCCAGCGGCCAGAGCGAACCATCATCGCCCGCGATATCGACGTCGCCGTAGACGGCAACCGCATCGTCGTGGCGTTCGAACACGCCGGATATGCGCGCAAGCGCAGCCCGGTCCAAAAGCGCGCCGGACGGCACGAACAGCACAAAATCCGCATCGGCGCCGTCACCGGCGAGGAACTCCTGCGCTGCCGCGAGCTCAAATCCGGCATGATCCGCAGTTCGAGGCAAGAATGCCGCGATCCAGTCGGGATGGCTCTGCGCGTGCAGGCTTTCCAGCGTGTCGTCGATTTCGCCCGCCCCGACCATGACGACCGCGGCCTGCAATGGACGGGCGCTCGCAGCACTGTCCGGAAGCTGCTTCCGCCAAGACCGGTACTGCGCGAAGGGGACCGACATCGGAACAAGGCGATCGAACATCGCGCTGCGCAGGCCGTCGGAATCGACCGAGGTCAGACCGGCCACATCCCGCTCGAGGCCGCCGGCGAAAGCGATGAATGGCAAAGGACTGCCTTCCAGATGCTCCCCGCTCGCGATCGTGGCTGCGAGCCGATGCGCCGATCCGTCGGCAAACCG
>JBGMOD010000144.1:0-1207 GCA_041424235.1 Hyphomicrobiales bacterium | reverse complement strand
TCTCGAGGTGCCGATCCGCGCGCAGTACATCCGCGTGATGTTCGCCGAGATCACCCGCCTGCTGAACCACCTGCTGTGGCTCGGCGCGCACGGTCTGGATTGCGGCGCGATGAACATGCTCATTTACTGCTTCCGCGAGCGTGAAGACCTGTTCGACATGTACGAAGCCGTGTCCGGCGCGCGCATGCACGCGGCTTACTTCCGTCCGGGTGGCGTCTATCGCGACCTGCCGGACGCAATGCCGCAGTACAAGGTCAGCAAGATCAAGAACGCGAAGGCCATCGAGCGTCTGAACGAAGACCGCCAGGGTTCGCTGCTCGACTTTGTCGATGCTTTCTGCAAGCGCTTCCCGAAGATGGTCGACGAGTACGAAACGCTGCTCACCGACAACCGCATCTGGAAGCAGCGCACCGTGGGCATCGGCGTGGTCACGCCTGAGCGCGCGCTGAACCTCGGCTTCACCGGCCCGATGCTGCGCGGCTCGGGCGTCGAATGGGACCTGCGCAAGAAGCAGCCCTACGACGTCTACGACCAGATGAAGTTCGACGTGCCGGTCGGCAAGACCGGCGACTGCTATGACCGTTACCTCGTGCGTGTCGAGGAGATGCGCCAGGCCAACCGGATCATCCAGCAGTGTTCGACGTGGCTGCGTGCCAACCCCGGCCCGGTCATCACCGACAACCACAAGGTCGCCGCGCCCGCGCGCGAATCGATGAAGGCGAACATGGAGGAGCTGATCCACCATTTCAAGCTCTTCACCGAAGGCTTCCACGTGCCCGAAGGCGAGGCGTATGCCGCCGTCGAGCATCCGAAGGGCGAGTTCGGCATCTATCTCGTGAGCGACGGCGCCAACAAGCCGTACCGCCTGAAGATCCGCGCCCCTGGCTTCCCGCACCTCGCCGCCCTCGACGAAATGTCGCGCGGTCACATGATCGCCGACGCTGTCGCGGTGATCGGCACGATGGACATCGTGTTCGGCGAAATCGACAGGTGAGAAAGAGCGAATGACGACTTCCTCAACCCATCACCATGACGCGGTGCCTTCGGCGCCGTTGAAGGCCGCCATCCTCGAGCGCTTTGCGCGCGAGGTCGCGAAGTACCCCGAAGCCGGAAAGCAGTCGGCCGTGATGGCCTGCCTGGCGATCGTCCAGCAGGACGAGGGCTTCGTGAGCGTGCAGCGCGAGCGCGAGATCGCCGCCTACCTCGG
>JBGMOD010000143.1:0-1209 GCA_041424235.1 Hyphomicrobiales bacterium | reverse complement strand
CAAGGAAACCATCACGCCCGAGCAGCTGCAGAAGGAGTTCGACGCTGTGCTGCTCACCGGCGGTGCCGAGCAGTCGCGCGACCTGCCGGTGCCCGGCCGCGACCTCGACGGCATCCATTTCGCGATGGAGTTCCTGCCGCAGCAGAACCGCGTCAACGCGGGCGACAAGGTCAAGGGCCAGTTGCGCGCCGACGGCAAGCACGTGATCGTCATCGGCGGTGGCGACACAGGCTCCGACTGCGTGGGCACCAGCAACCGCCATGGCGCGGTCAGCGTCACGCAGTTCGAACTGATGCCGCAGCCGCCCGAAGAAGAGAACCGGCCGATGACCTGGCCGTACTGGCCGATCAAGCTGCGCACCAGCTCCAGCCATGAAGAAGGTTGCGAGCGCGAGTTCGCGATCTCCACGAAGGAGTTCATCGGCGAGAAGGGCAAGGTCACCGGCCTGAAGACGGTTCGCGTCGAATGGAAAGACGGCCGCATGCAGGAAGTGGCCGGCAGCGAGCAGATCCTCAAGGCCGACCTCGTGCTGCTGGCCATGGGCTTCATCAGCCCCGTGGCCACCGTGCTCGACGCCTTCGGTGTCGAGAAGGACGCTCGCGGCAATGCGCGCGCCACGGTCGACTTCATCGGCGGCTACGCTACAAATGTGCCCAAGGTATTCGCTGCAGGTGACATTCGTCGCGGACAGTCACTTGTGGTGTGGGCGATTCGCGAAGGCCGCCAGGCTGCGCGCTCGGTCGACGAATTCTTGATGGGATTCAGCGACTTACCGCGCTGATTTTTGTTTCAGTGAAGCGGCGCCGTTCGCGGCCCCGTTATCATCCGCGGAAACCGCATGCCGGGATGCCTTTCAAGGCGCCCGGCTTTTTTATTGTGATGGACCCAGCCACACCACCGTCTTCCTCCTTCGTCGAATTCCGCGATGTCTCGTTCGGCTACGGCGCGCGCGCGATTCTCGATGGCGTGTCGTTTTCTGTGCCGCGAGGCAAGGTGACGGCACTGATGGGGGCGTCGGGTGGCGGCAAGACCACCGTGCTGCGCCTGATCGGCGGCCAGCAACGCGCACAGCGCGGCGAAGTGCTGTTCGATGGCAAAGACGTCGGGCGCTTCGATGTCGCCACGTTGTATGCGGCGCGGCGCCGCATGGGCATGCTGTTCCAGTTTGGCGCGCTGTTCACCGACATCAGCGTGTTCGACAACGTGGCC
>JBGMOD010000142.1:0-1209 GCA_041424235.1 Hyphomicrobiales bacterium | reverse complement strand
ACGCTCACCGAGCCCGACGACGAGTTGTTGGTGAACCACTGGATGCGCAGGAACGCCCAGTCGGTGAAGAACTGCGCCGCGAGCGTTGCCACCGCAAGGTACAGGCCCTTGATACGCAGGCTCGGAATGCCGAACAGCACGCCGATCACCGTCGCGCAAAGCCCGCCCAGCAGCAGCGATGCGATGAGCGGCATGCCGTCGATGCGCACCTGGAAGTTGTAGGCCGCATATGCGCCCACCGCCATGAAGGCACCGGTGCCCAGCGAGATCTGGCCGCAGTAGCCGACGAGGATGTTCAGGCCGAGGGCAGCGAGCGAAAGAATCAGGAAGGGCGTGAGGATGGCGCGCATCCAGTAGTCGGACACACCGAGCGGCACCACGATGAAGGCCACGAGCAGCAGCACCAGCATCGCGATGCGGTCCTGCGCGATGGGCAGGATCTGTTGGTCGGCCCTGTAGCTCGACTTGAACTGGCCGTTTTCTCTGTAGAACATCGCGTTCAGACCCGATCGATGATCTTTTCGCCGAACAGCCCTTGGGGCCGCACGAGCAGGAAGACCAGTGCAAGAACATAGGCAAACCAGATCTCGATGCCGCCACCGAGCATGGGGCCGAGATAGATTTCGGACAGCTTCTCGCCCACGCCGATCAACAGGCCGCCGATGATCGCGCCCGGTATAGAGGTGAGCCCGCCGAGGATCACCACCGGCAGTGCCTTCAGCGCCACCAGCGAGAGCGAGAACTGCACGCCCAGCTTCGACCCCCAGATGATCCCGGCCACCAGCGCCGAGAAGCCGGCCACCGACCACACGATCACCCAGATGCGCGACAGCGGAATGCCGATCGACTGTGCGGCCTGGTGGTCGTCGGCCACCGCGCGCAAGGCGCGGCCCGTGGCGGTCTTCTGGAAGAAGATCGCAAGCACCACCACCAGCGCGGCCGCCACCAGTGCGGCAACCAGGTCTTCCTGGCTCAGCAGCAGGCCGCCGCCGAAGGTGCCCTGCAGCACCATCAGCGGCTCCTTGGGCATGCCCACGTCGATCTTGTAGATGTCGTTGCCGAACAGCGTCTGGCCCAGGCCGTCGAGAAAGTAGGCGATGCCCAGCGTGGCCATCAGCAGCGTGATGCCTTCCTGGTTCACCAGCTTGCTGAGCGCGAGCCGCTCGATCAGCCAGGCGACGACGATCATCACGGCCATGGCCGCGACGA
>JBGMOD010000141.1:0-1215 GCA_041424235.1 Hyphomicrobiales bacterium | reverse complement strand
TCCAATAGCGTTCGAGGTGCGGCATCCGTTCGGCGCTGCGCGTGCCGTTCCAGCGCGCCGGTTGGAGATAGGTGAACTCCTCGATCGGCCAGACTTCCACCGGCACGCCGGGAAAGCGCGCGATCGTCGGCGCGGCCGTCTGTCGGGTGCGGGTATAGGGCGAGGTGACGATGAGCGCGGGCGCTTCGGCCCAGCTCGCCGCGACGGCGCGCGCCTGTTCGTGGCCGCGCTCCGTCAGCTCGATCGTCGCCAGATCGGTGCAGGGCACGCCGGCGTTGCCGGTGCTTTCGCCGTGGGGGATGAATACGGCCCTCATGCCTGATTACTGGCGCAGGCGATCGGGCGTCCAGCCTTCCGGCAATTCGTCGCCTGGCTCGGGCGCACGATTGGGCACCTTCTCGAGAACGCGGTCGAGATCGTCCAGCGTGTAGCCCTTGGAGCGCCGCTTGAAGAACTCCGCAGCCGTTTCCACCACGCCGACTTTTTGCGCCACCGCAGTTGCGATCCACTGATTGAGGCTGACCCCATCCTCTTTCGCCAGTCGGGCCGCCGCCGTCTTGATCGAGGCGGGCAGCTTGAGCGGGTAAGTCGCCTTGCTCATTCGCTTAACTCCTTCAACATATCGGCCGGCCGAAGCAACCGGACCCCGAACCGGGGCGCGGCATCGCTGAAATCCCGGATATTGTAGGTCACGAGCGCATCAGCGCGTCCGTTGATTGCCGCTTCCAACACCATTTCATCATCAGGATCACGGAGCTGGGGACGCCAGCGCATATGAACCTCGACCGGCTCGACCAAGATAGCGAGCGCACCTAGCAGCCTGTCCACATCGTCCAGCGACAGACCGGAGGCTTCACGCTGCGCGTCACGTTTCAGCACGTCCTCATACTCGAAAAACAAGGCCGATGTGGCGAGCAGCGTGAACCGGCGATGCCGAGCGGCGCTCAACAACGCGAAGCCCGCACCTGTCCGGCTCCGCAGCGCCGCCACAATCACCGACGTATCCAACACGACCCGTTGCATCATCGCCTATATAACATCCTATAGGATGTTTTTCCAGAGGGCTTGGAGCGCCCTTCCCCCTTCCCCGTCATTCGGATTCTGCGCGGCGCGATCAGGGCTAAGCCAATAACCGACTAAGCGATTAAGCGCCTACCGCTTCGCGGCACCGTGGCTCTAGTCGCTCGCGCTCCCCAAGCCCGCAAGCGGTCTTGG
>JBGMOD010000140.1:0-6861 GCA_041424235.1 Hyphomicrobiales bacterium | reverse complement strand
CGTGCAGGTGATCCCCTCGATGCCGTTCATGCAGGCGATCGGCATGGAGAAGGACGAACTGGTGCAGGCGCTGGGTGTGTTCTTCACCACGGCCACCGTCGCGCTGTCGTTCAATCTTGCCGATGCGGGGCTATTGACGATGTCGACACTGGCGCCGGCGACACTGGCGATGATCGCGGCATTCCTCGGCATGTATATCGGCCAGATCGTGCGCGCGCGCATGGACGCGGACGGGTTTCGCCGCTGGTTCCTGGTGGGGATGCTGCTGCTCGGCGTTTACCTCGCGGGAAACACCCTGATGCTGCTGCACAGCGCGCAAGCCGCAAGCTGAACGGTTGTCCGCTCAGCGTTGCTGCAGCATGGCGACGCGCACGCCGAGATAGATGAACAGGCTGCCGAGCGCGCGGTTGATCCAGACCATGACCTGCCGCGACTGCTTGACCCGGCTGGCGGCGCGCGCCGCGACAACGGCCACGCCGAGATTCCAGGCGGTGCCGGTGACATCGAACAGCAGGCCGAGCACCAGGAACGCCATCGCCTTGGACGGCGACGCCGCATCGACGAACTGCGGCAGGAAAGCCAGGAAGAACAACGCCACCTTCGGGTTGAGGGCGTTGGTCAAGGCGCCCTGCCAGAACACCTGGCGCAGGTTGTTGGCGGCCGGGGCCGCAGCCTCCGGCGCTGCCCCTTTGTCCGCACGCGTCAGCAGCATCCGGATGCCGATGTAGCAGAGGTAGACCGCACCGATCAGCTTGATCAGCGCAAACGCGGCCGAGGAGGCCGCCAGCAGCGCCGACAGGCCGATCGCGGCTGCAAGGATATGGACGAGGCACCCGATGCCGATGCCGAGCGCGGCCGCCACCCCGCCGCGCCATCCCAGTTGCACGCTGCGGCCGACCACATAGGCGGTGTCCGGACCGGGCGTGACATTGAGCAGAAACCCCGCCGCCAGGAACAGCCAGAAATCATGGATGCCGAACATATGATTCTCCGATGATGCGAGGTCAATCCGGTTATTTGAGCCAATTCTCTACTTGAACAACGGCGTGCCCGGCACGAAGGCGTCGAACGCCGCCCAGAACTGCGCCCGGTAACGATCCTGCTCCTGCAGGATCTCGTGCTTGGAGCCGGCGATCACCAGATGCGAACCGGCACGCAGATGATAGGCGAACTCCTCGATCGCCGCGGTGGAGACGATGGTGTCGTGGCTTGCCGCCAGCATCAGGATCGGCTGGCGGATGCGCGAGGGATAATCCATCGCGCGAAAACCGTGCATGGCGCGAATCGCCGTATCGGCCCAGGCGATGGTCGGAGAGGCGATGCCGAGGGTGGGATCCTCCTCCAGGATCGCGGCATTGCGCGCATAACGCACCGGATCGCTGCTGACCGGATTGCTCACGAACGGCCCGGTGCCGACGATGTCGTTGTCGCCGCCCGGCACGTAGCTGCCGCCGAAGCCGGCGAAACGCATGGTGCGCAGCAGTACGCGCACCGGAAACGAGGTGCTGCGGCCCGGCAGGTCGATCATCGGTGCCGACAGCACGATGCGGTCGAACCAGCGCTTGCCGGCATAGGCGAGGCGCAGCAGCACCGCGCCGCCCATCGAATGCGCCAGCGCGAAATACGGCGGCGGACAATCCGGCAGCACCACCTGCTGCACGAAAGCCTCGACATCGATCTCGTAATCGGAAAACCGCCGCACATACCCCTTGCGCGGATTGCCCAGCTGCCGCGCGGAATGCCCCTGCCCGCGCCAGTCGATCATCGCCACCGCAAAACCGCGGTCACGCAGGTCGCGCACGGTCTCGAAGTACTTTTCGATGGCCTCGCCGCGCCCGGCGAAGACACAGACGGTGCCTTTCCGGTTGGCCGGGGGCGCCCAGCGCGCAAAGCGCAGGTCGACGCCGTCGGGCGTCTTGATGGTGCCGCTGACGACATCGTCGGGAACGGGGTTGGCGGGAATCGAGACGAGCGTCATGCGGGCGGGCCGGAACCGGAAAAAGCTGAAAAATGAAGGGTTTTTACGCCGGGAACGCGGAGATGGGGTCGCGCGAGCGGTCCCCTTGAACGCGACGAAGACCCTCCCATATCACCTTCGTGCAGGCCTCTCTAGGCTGCACGACACATGAAAGCCCGGCCAACTCTGGCGGGCTCACTGCAACTCGCTCAATCGAGGAGGACTGCCTATGCGTACGTTTGACCTGACCCCGTTTTATCGTTCCACCATCGGCTTCGACCGGCTTTTCAATCTGCTCGACCAGAGCACCGCGGACGGCGCCCCCGGTTACCCCCCTTACAACATCGAGCGGACCGGCGAGAACGCCTACCGCATCAGCGTGGCCGTCTCCGGCTTCTCGCAGGATGAACTGTCCATCGTCGCGAAGGAAAACACGCTGACGATCAAGGGCGAGAAATCCGCCTCCGCCGGCCAGGACAAATCCGAAGTGCTGTACCGCGGCATTGCCGCCCGCGCCTTCGAGCGCGTGTTCCAGCTTGCCGACTATGTGCAGGTGAAGAACGCCTCGCTCGAGCACGGCCTGCTCCATGTCGACCTCGTCCGCGAGATTCCAGAAGCCAAGAAGCCCCGGACCATCGCGATCTCGAACGGCAGCCAGACCGTGGACGCGCAGGTGACGAAGGTCGCCGCCTAACCGCGCGCACGCCTCCCTGCTTCTCTGAACGACGAAAGCGCCCCGGTGCCCCGGGGCGCTTTTTTGCGCCAGTCTGCCTGTGGATAGATCAATCGGCCTCAATCCAATCCCTGAACCGGCGGCATCGGTTGGGTCGGCAGCAATTGCACCGTCGGCTTGGCCGCAGCCGGCTTGGCATCCGCCGGCTTGATTTCGGCGGATTTGGTTGGTGCGGCAGCCGCGGGATCGGCCGGCGGTGCGGTCCCAACGGTGCTGGCCGCAGGCTTCGCAGCCGACGCCGGGACCGTGACCGAACCCTGAAATGCACCGGGAGCCGTGCCCTGAACGCTGCCTTGGGACGGGGTCTGGGCCTGCGGGGTGCGGCTGGCGACACGCGGCGCCGGTGGCTTGGGCGCACCCTGCGCAGCATTGGTCTTCTGGTTCGGCACCGCAGCCGTGGCCGGCGCGCCAGGCGCGGTCGCGGCCTCCTCGCGTCCCGCAGCGTCCGGCATGAAACGCAGGATGCGCCCGCTGCGCGCATCTACCACCACGCGGCCATTCTCACCCTGGGCGTTAACAGCCGAAACCGTATATGCGAAGCGGCGAAGCACCGGTGGCCCCAGGGGGTGGAACCCGGTCGAGCGGAGCATCCGCATCACCTCTCGCGGCGGGATCGACTCGTCATAGGGCGATTCATCGTCATAACCACCGCCCACTGGGCCCGACGGTACGGCCGCGTAGGGGCCACGCCGGATAATGACGGGACCGTCGGGATAATAGATCTGCGCCTGGACTGCGGTGGCGCTCAAAACCACGACGGATGTGGCTATCCACCCCCAAATGAAACGGCTCATCGCCTTGCTCCTGTGATGCGTCCCGGCGTGTCCCCGGTGTTGGTTGATCGTTCCCCTGAACGATCGTGGCAGATTCACCAGTAAATTCGGCGGACCTTGGGCCGGATCACGGCGCAATCGCCGCAATCCGGTGCGCAAAGTGGGCATCTTCCTTGCATAGCCATGCATGGGAGCGAGGACTCTCACGCGCTTGTGTGATAGAAAAAAATTTGGCAAGGTCGGAGCTAGGACAGCACGGCTGTCCCATTTTTCCGGGAAACCGGCACACCGACGACGACGCGGCGACGGTGTGGATGGGCAGATGTCAGGCCGGAAGCGGCAGACATCGAAAAGCGTCTCCTGAAATGGCTCGCCCGGTGCGATGCGGTATCAATTGGTGCCGCCGCGCCGAAGCTGCGCCGAGATACGACACAATAGGCGTCTTGGAGGCGTCCTATAAAGCTAGGGATGCGTCTGGGGTGAGAGGGTGGACATGAGCGGATCAAGGTTCGAGCGCGACGAAATCGGTGCCCAGGCGCTGTCGGCGGACTCTCATCCGAAAACGACCGAAGCCGCACAAGACTGGCTCACCCCTCACGAGCACAATTGGCGGCCGCCGGCCGAAGGCATGTACGATCCGAGCCTGGAAAAGGATTCCTGCGGCGTCGGCTTCATCGCCAACATCAAAGGCAAGAAGTCGCATCAGATCGTCTCCGATGCGCTCTCGATCCTCTGCAATCTGGAACATCGCGGCGCCGTCGGCGCCGATCCGCGCGCCGGTGACGGCGCCGGCATCCTGGTGCAGATCCCGCACGCCTTCTTCGCCCGCAAGGCCAAGGAGCTCGGCTTCACGCTGCCTGGCCCCGGCCAATATGCCGTCGGCGCGCTGTTCATGCCGCGCGAGAAGCCGTGGCGCGAAGTCATCAAGGCCATCGTCACCGAGAAGATCAAGGCGGAGGGCCTGCTGCTGCTCGGCTGGCGCAACGTGCCGACCGACAACTCCTCGCTCGGCGAGACCGTCAAGCCGACCGAACCCAGCAACATGCAGGTGTTCATCGGCTGCGGCGACTGCGCCGACGAGAACGATTTCGAACGCCGGCTCTACATCCTGCGCAAGGCGATCTCGAACGCGATCTATCAGCGCCGCGAGCGCTCGCTGGCCGGCTATTATCCGGTGTCGATGTCCTGCCGTACCGTGGTCTACAAGGGCATGTTCCTGGCCGACCAGCTCGGCAAGTATTATCCCGATTTGAGCGAGCCGGATTTCGAATCCGCGCTGGCGCTGGTGCATCAGCGCTTCTCGACCAACACCTTCCCGGCCTGGTCGCTGGCGCACCCCTACCGCATGATCGCCCACAACGGCGAAATCAATACGCTGCGGGGCAACGTCAACTGGATGGCGGCGCGGCAGGCCTCGGTTTCGTCCGAACTGTTCGGCGACGACATCGAGAAGTTGTGGCCGATCTCCTACGAAGGCCAGTCCGACACCGCCTGCTTCGACAACGGTCTCGAATTCCTGGTGCAGGGCGGCTATTCGCTGCCGCACGCCGTGATGATGATGATTCCGGAAGCATGGGCCGGCAATCCGCTGATGGATGAGCAGCGCCGCGCGTTCTACGAATATCACGCCGCGCTGATGGAGCCGTGGGACGGCCCGGCCGCGATCGCCTTCACCGACGGACGCCAGATCGGCGCCACGCTGGACCGCAACGGCCTGCGGCCGGCGCGCTATCTCGTCACCAAGGACGACCGCATCCTGATGGCGTCCGAAATGGGCGTGCTGAAGATTCCGGAAGACCAGATCATCACCAAGTGGCGGCTGCAACCCGGCAAGATGCTGCTGGTCGACCTGGAAAAGGGCCGTCTCATCCCCGACGACGAGATCAAGGCGTCGCTGGCCAAGAGCCATCCCTATCGCGAGTGGCTCGACCGCACCCAGATCGTGCTGGAAGACCTGAAGGACGCGCCGGGCAAGGGCGCTCGCTCGAACCTGCCGCTGCTCGATCGGCAGCAGGCGTTCGGCTACACCCAGGAAGACATCAGCATCCTGCTCAACCCGATGGCCTCGCTCGGCGAGGAAGCCACCGGATCGATGGGCACGGATACCCCGATCTCGGCGCTGTCGGACCGGCCGAAGCAGCTGTTCACCTATTTCAAGCAGAACTTCGCCCAGGTCACCAATCCGCCGATCGACCCGATCCGCGAAGAGATCGTGATGAGCCTGGTGTCGTTCATCGGCCCGCGGCCGAACCTGTTCGACCTCGAAGGCATGTCGCGCTCCAAGCGCCTTGAAGTGCGCCAGCCGATCCTGACCGACGCCGACCTGGAAAAGATCCGCTCGATCTCGGAGATCGCGGAATCGCACTTCATGTCGCGCACGCTGGACACCACCTTCCACGCCGGCTTCGGCGCGGCGGGCATGGAACAGGTGCTGGACGAACTCTGCGGCCGCGCGGAAGCCGCGGTTCGCGAAGGCGTCAACATCATCATCCTGTCGGACCGCATGACCGGCACCGACCGGATCCCGATCCCTTCGCTGCTCGCCTGCGCCGCCGTGCATCACCACCTGATCCGCACCGGCCTGCGCACCTCGGTGGGCCTCGTGGTCGAATCCGGCGAGCCGCGCGAAGTGCATCACTTCGCCTGTCTCGCGGGCTACGGCGCCGAAGCGATCAACCCTTATCTGGCCTTCGAAACCATCGTGGCGATGAAGGACAAGCTTCCCGCCAAGCTTGACGACAAGGAAATCGTCAAGCGCTACATCAAGTCGATCGGCAAGGGCCTGATGAAGGTGATGTCCAAGATGGGCATCTCGACCTATCAGTCCTACTGCGGTGCGCAGATCTTTGACGCCGTCGGCCTCAAGGCCGATTTCATCGCCAAGTATTTCGCCGGCACCCACACCCGCATCGAAGGCGTCGGCCTGGCCGAGATCGCCGAGGAGACCGCGCGGCGCCATGAAGATGCGTTCGGCGACTCGCCGGTGTTCAGGAACGCGCTCGATGTCGGCGGCGAATATGCCTTCCGCACCCGCGGCGAGGACCATGCCTGGACCGCGGAATCGGTGGCGGCGCTGCAGCATGCGGCACGCGGCAATTCGCTGGACCGCTACAAGGCGTTCGCGAAGATCCTCAACGAGCAGAGCGAACGGCTGCTGACCATCCGAGGCCTGTTCCGGATCAAGAGCGCCGAGGAAGACAAGCGCAAGCCTGTCCCGCTGGCCGAAGTCGAGCCCGCCAAGGACATCGTCAAGCGCTTCGCCACCGGCGCGATGTCGTTCGGTTCGATCTCGCGCGAGGCGCACACCACGCTCGCGATCGCCATGAACCGGATCGGCGGCCGCTCCAACACCGGCGAAGGCGGCGAGGAAGCCGATCGCTTCAAGCCGATGCCGAACG